>CBDUXP010000010.1:0-91195 GCA_965371225.1 uncultured bacterium
CAGGTCGTCGTCGAACGCGCGCACGATGTACTTGAACGTGGTGGGGGAGTCGAACTCGCCGATGTTGGGCGCCGTGAAGGTATGGGTGTGGGGCCCCAGGGCGCCGGGCTTCACGTTCGAACTACCCAGCACGCTCGTGATGCCGAAGTGCGCCTGGTTCTGCGTGATCGTGCCGGTGAAGCCCGCCACCAACCACTCCACGGTGAACGGCGCACCGCCCGTCGCCTCCGGCGGCGGGGGCATGGTCCAGGTGAGTCGCGGACCGGATTCGACCACCTCAATGATGAAAGACCGGCTGGATTGCACCTGCCCACTCGTGGGTTCCGCAGTGGCCGTGAACGTGACCATGGTCTCGCCCACGTCCTCTGACACCGGCACCCAGCTCACGACGGTGCCCACCGGGTTGCCCGTGACGGGGAGCTCGGGCACGGCTGTCGCCCCGGCGGGCAACGCTACCGCATCGAGCGTCACGTCCACCGCGGCCTCTTCGAATGACGCGACCACTTCAAACGTCAGCTCCTCTCCCACCACCCCTAGGAGCATGGCCCCTTCATCCGGGGTTGGTGGTTCGAAGCTCGGCGGCGGAAACACCTCCGGTTCGCCGTTCCGCACCGGAATGATGTATCGCCCCAACACGCTGCTGTTCAGGCTGTTATGAATTAGTCCCGTGATCAGATTCGTATCGAGAAGGGCACCGGGTATCCCAGAGCCAATGAGCTCGAAAAACGTCCCAGGCAGCCCGGTGCCATTGGCGAAACCGACGCGGGCAGCAGAGCCGCCTAAGCAGTTGCCGTCGCCTCCGCTGGCTTGCCCCGTCTCCCATTCAATCGAGTCGTGGTTAAGTTCGATATCAAAATCCCCGGGACTGATATCGGATCGATCGATGAGTAGGACCTGAAAGGTATTTCGCACGTGCGTGATGAAGCTAAAGCAGCCCACCTCCGGCCAGGTCACGCCGAAGGCGGTTCGGCCATCGACGGAACTGATGCCATACGTCAGCACGTTCCCGGCGCGCGTATCCACGTCCGCGAAGAAGGGCGCGATGATTACGCGTTGCGTGCTCGTCAGGTCGAAGGGGGTGAAAGTGAATAGCGAGGCGTCAAACGTGACATTCCCATTGTTGTTTACGAACAGGTCCGCATAGGACATGCCGAAAAAGTTCACCGTGAACCCGATGGGGACCAAGGCGGTGGATAGATCGTCGTTCGGCGCTAGAAAATTCGTATCAAAACCGGGGCGCACGGCGGCGCCCTGTGCGACGCCGCTGCTGGGAGCGAAGAGGACCGCTATGGCGAGCCCAAAGAAGGCCGCGAGTTTTGCGTGGAGGCCATTCCGATTCTTTCGCATACTCCCCTTCATGTGCGAGTGTTCCTTGTCCTGAAGATTTCCTGTCCGCTTACGGCAAGTTGGTGTCGATGAGTTCGCGGGCGCCGCCGACGGTGTCGGCGATCTGGACGCGGCCCACGCCGGGGGCGAGCCACAGGGTGAGGGAGCGGGAGCCGGCCCCGCCGAAGTTGATGGTCCCGCGCACGCGCGCGGTCTCGAACGTGCCGGCCTTGACCGTGAGCGTCTCGATGCCTTCGAACGTGAAGCTCGCCTCGTAGGCGCGGACCTCCACGGGCTGGCCGGGCTGCACCACCTCCGCCAGGCCGCTGGAGGGCACCGAGAGCCCCAGGAACGCCTGGGCGGGCAGGATCGCGTACGGCGGGTTGTAGGTAATCTGCGTCTCGGGCACTGCCCACCCTTCCCGGTGGACGGCCAGGCCGGCGGCGTCATTGGTCACGAACAGCCCCGACCCGTCAGTGCCCTCGAGGACCACGGTCGACACCCCGCCGATGTCCACCTGGCCGGCCGCGACGGTGACGGTCACCTCGGTATCCTGCGCAGTCCCGTACAGCCAACTGCTGCCGGCGAGGGTGGGGAAGAGCGAGGCCGCGGGCACGGGCGGCGTGAGGCTGATCCTCACGGGGGTGATGGGGGCGAACGCGAACTCGATGGGATTGGCCGCCACGGCGGTGTAGAAGAGCGTGCCCTCGCCGGCGACCACCGGTACGGGCACGGTGGCGGTAAACACGCCGTTGCTCCCCGGCTGGTTGGGCGTCTGGTCAAGCACCCGGGTGATGCCCCAGACGACCGCGTTGGTGCTGACCGGCGCCTGATAGTTCGCCACCTGCCATTCGACGGTGAACGCGCCGCCGCTCTGCACCGCCAGGGGCGGCGGGGTGATCCACGTCACCTGGGGTGCGGTGGGGCCGGCGGTCACCTCCGTTTCGCGCAGAGGCGACAGGATCTGCAGGTCGTCGTCGAACGCGCGCACGATGTACTTGAACGTGGTGGGGGAGTCGAACACGCCGATGTTGGGGGCCGTGAAGGTATGGGTGTGGGCGCCCAACGTGCCGGGCTTCACGTCCGAGCTGCCCAGCACGCTCGTGATGCCGAAGTGCGCCTGGTTCTGGGTGATCGTGCCGGTGAAGTTCGCCACCAGCCACTCGACGGTAAACAGTGCGCCGCCCGTCGCTTCCGGCGGCGGGGACGTGATCCAATTAATCTTCGGCACCAGCTCTTCGACCACCGCCACGATGACCGGCCGTGTCGCTTCCAACTGAATGTCCGCCGAACAATCATCCGTCGCCGTAAAGATGACCTCGTGCAGCCCGAGATCCTCGGTGGTCGGGGTCCAGGAGAAGGTGCTGCTGACTGGGTTGCCGGCCAGCGGCAGTGCCGGGGTCATGATGGCTCCCGCCGGCAGACCCTCGACGGTCAGCGTCACGATCTGGTCCACATCCGGATCCGAAGCGGCGATGGTGAACGTGATGGGAGTGTTGTCCACCACTTGCAGCGGGATGTCCTCGATCGGCGTCGGGGGATCGAACACGGGCGTCGCGCAATCGACCGCGATGACCTCGAGTGCCAGGCCGCCCGGATACCCGTAGGAATCTGCTTCCGCGAAGCCGTACGCGTACGCGCCAAAGGCGGTGGGGCAGGCGAGCGTATGGGATCCGATCTCCACCGGGATTTGCGCCCCGGAGAAAATACTGGTCCCGATCGGGGTGAACGTGGCCGTGATGGGGCTGCCATCGAGCGTGCACGCCAACACGTCGGCGGTGGGGACGGCGAGGTTGATGAAATTCGTAAAGGCCACGGGGGTGGCCGCCGGCGTGCTGAGCGTGTAGCTGGGGAGAAACTGTTCCGTCGGTGGGATCATCAACATGAACGGGTCCGACGTAACCCCATCGGCCGTGGTGCCCTTGGAATACTGCATGACCAAGGCGGGGCCGCTGGTCTCGACGGTGCTGAACGTATCTGACGGGATATCCGTCTGAAAGAATTCTCCCGCGCCCAGTAAGGCTTCGACAAGACCGTCTATGCGTACCTCGGTCGCGTTGTCGCTCGCGAGAATGCGGAAGACGTCCCCCGCCTGACGCGTGGCCAGGGGCACCGTGACGAAGCTGGTGCCCCACGTGCTCGTGGACGGGAGCTGTTCCACGATGTGATCGCAAAATCCGGTCCCCGAGTTCGGGATGTTGGCGCACTGCACCCCGGCGAACACCGCAATGGGATTGGTGGCGGAGATGGTAGTCCCGGTCAGGTCACCGCCGACGGTAGAGACTTTGAGCTGATACGTGTCAAACCGGTCGAGCGCGATCGTGTAGGGCATCCCGGCCATCCGCGTGCCCGTATCCACCGACGGCGTAATGGTGACCAGGGTGCCATCGTCGACCGCCGCAATCACGAATTCCGATTCATTCCCGCCGGAAAAGGAGGTCGGCCAGCTCAGGATGATGTACTGCGTGCCGAGAATATCCGTCGGCAGCCCGAGGAAAGCGTCGGTGGTGGCCCTTTTCTGATTCAGCCCATAAACCACGACTTCGTCCGCGGCCGTGACCAGAACGCCGAGCATGGCGGTCACGTCGCTGCCGGTCATCCGGACCGCGGCGGGAAGCGTCACCTGCGTAATTGTTCCAGGCGTCACGGAAAACGCTTGCGAGAACGAGAGACCGGGAATCTCCACCTGCCCCGTCGTTGCCACATCGCCGGTAATGAAGAGCACAATGGCCTCGGCGAGAGTCGGATCCGGGAAGTTCTGCATGAACCCCAGCATGAACTCTTGGCCCTTGTTGTCCCGGTCTTGGGCCGAGGCCGGGGGGCCGAACAGCAGGCTCCCGAGGAGGGACACCAGCCCCAGCTGGACTAGGGCGGCGCCGGCTCGCGTCCACATGGAGCGCGGCTCAGCACAAGTGTGGATGGTCGCTGCGGGCGCGGCGGCTGGCGAATCGGTGCGGAATCTGGCGTACGGCTGCGACAGCTCGGTCGCGAACATCTGTGCGTCCCCCCCGTGCGCGACAGGTGCCGTACCAGGCAATCGGCGGGCGTACCCCCGGCGCGCGAACTGCAAGCTCCGAAGAGCGGCCCCATCCTATTACGCCACTGCCCGTCCGGCAAGCGAGCATGGAAGCGCCGGGCCGCCCATGGCGGGGACACGGGCTGCTCGGTACAGAGGGCAACACCGCTGATACTGCTGACGGCGCGCAGCCGCGGCTGCGGCGCACGGGCGGGAAGGGGCAGGAATCGAACCTACCCAGGACGACTCTCACCGCCCCGCGCCGGTTTTGAAGACCGGTGGGGCCACCAGACCCCATCCCTTCCCAGGGCGGCGCACCAACTCCGGTGCTGGCGCGCGAACCGTGGCTCATGCAGGGTATAACCAAGCCCGCAGGGGAGACACGGCGAGCAGAAGCGTACCATGCTCCCGCCGCCTGGGCGCGGTCTCCGCGGACCGGTGCCGCGTATGATGGGCGTCTGCCCAACCCGAAGGAGCGCAGCACGCATGATTCCCGCGGACGAAACCTTCGACGGCACGTTTCCCTTCGCCCCGCACTTCTGCGACGCGCCCGGGTTCCGCATGCACTACGTGGACGAGGGGGCGGGTGAAGTCATCATCTGCCTCCACGGCGAGCCCACGTGGGGGTACCTCTACCGCAACTTCATCCCGCCCCTCGCGAAGACCCATCGGGTGCTCGTGCCCGACCACATGGGCTTCGGCAAGAGCGAGACGCCGCAGGATCGGGAGTACACGCTGCAGACGCACGTGGAAAATCTCGCGGCGCTCATCGACGCCCTGGACCTCAGCGACCTCACCCTGGTGGCACAGGACTGGGGCGGGCCCATCGCCGGCGCGTACACCGTGCGCCATCCCGACCGGGTGAAGCGCCTCTGCCTGATGAACACGATCCTCGGGTACGGCGGCGGGGGCGACGTCAGCGCATCCCCGTGGTTCCAGTGGATCGGGCAGCGGCTGGCGGACGGTTCATATGAAGCGGTGCTCGGCAATTTGGGCAGCACCGTGCTCAGCGTCATGAAGATCATCGGCTTCGAGAATTCCGCGGCGGTCGACGCCACATGGCTGCGCGCGTACAGCGCTCCGTTTGAGTCGAAGGAGGAGTGCAAGGGGGCCATCGAGTTTCCCCTGGACGTGGTGGAGGGACGCTTCATGCCTTACGTGCAAGAGGGGTTCGGCGGTGTCGAAGCGCTCAAGCAGAAGCCGGCCATGCTCATCGAGGGCATGAAGGATCGGGCCATCCCGGCCGAGGTCGCCCTCGCGGACTTCCGCGGGCTCTTCCCCGACGGGCCCATCGTGCAAGTGGACAACGCGAGCCACTTCATCCAGGAAGACGCGCCGCACATCTGCGTCCCCCTGATCCAGCAGTTCCTCCAGATGACCTGAGGCCCAGGAGGGAGCGGCAGCCCTGGCCGGCGCAGACCGGGCAGACGGGGCGCGTGCTGACCGCCGGCGCGGGGGGGGGACACGCGCGTATCCGCGGATTTCGCCGATGACGCAGATGAGTGGGCGCAATACATTGCGCCCCTACGCCTCCTGAGGAAACGGGGCTGGGTTGGAGGGGCGACGCATGCGTCGCCCGTAGACACGCGGCGTGCCTGCCTTTGACGTCATCCGTGTGTGTCCGTGTTCTTCCGTGGTTTCAGATTCTTACATGACGCAGCGGCGCAACCGGACGGATCCATTAGCGATTTCGTCGTGGCCCCGACGCGCGCGGGATGGTTTACTAGTCGCCGAGGCCGTGTGCGCAATGCCATCGAACGCGACATACCAGTGGATTGACCAACTGACGGAAACGACCGGACCCATGCCGCAGACCAAATTACGAAACGAACCCATGGGGGGTTTTTCGCACCGCAAGTGCTGCCGCGCCGCGTGCTTCCGCATCCGCCCCCAAACATAAGATTAACGGCCTGACATGTGCAGAGGCCAGAATCGGCAGAATGGGGCCCTGGGGCGAGGGCGAAGCGAGGCATGCTGGCCGGGCGCCGGGCATACAATATGCGCGCAACCCTTGCCCAGTCTGCGGGGAAATACTCATGTCATACGAGTATCTGGAACTAACCGACCCGGTGAACAACGTGGCGCGGTTGACGCTGCGACGGGAAGCCAAGAAGAACGCGTTGTGCATGGCCATGCGCGACGAGCTGGAGCACGCGCTCGCGGAGCTGGCGGCGAACCAGGACGTCAACGCGGTGGTGTTGGCCGGCGGCGACGGCATCTTCTGCGCCGGCTTCGACCTGAAGGAAGGCATGGAAAGCGGCGGCAGCGCCTTTCGCCACCGGTTCCGTGAATTCTTCGAGGCCTGTTACCTGTTTCCCAAGCCCGTCGTCGCCGCGGTGGACGGTCCCGCGCTCGCTGGGGGCTTCGACCTTGCCTTGATTGCGGACTTCGTCGTGGCGTCCACCCGCGCCCGGTTCGGGCATCCGGAGATCGACTTCGCGCCGGTCGCCGTGCTGCCCTTGGCGCGGTTCGTTACGCCCGCGCGCCTCAAAGAGCTGAGCATGCTCGGCGAGCAGCTGGACGTGGAGACCGCGAAGGCGGACGGCATCGTGTACCAGATTGTGGAGCCGGGCGAAACGGAAGCGGCGGCCACCGCACTCGCGGAGAAGCTGGCGGCCAAACCCCTGGCGGCCGTGGCCGGGACCAAGCAGGCTATCAACCGGCGGTTGGTGGGCGACAGCATTGCGGCCGATGAAGCGGCGGTGGACGCGATCCTCAGTGGGAGCTCGAGCGCGTACTCGGACTACGTCAGCAGCAAGCTCGGCTGACCCTGGCCCACCAGTCAGCCGGAGCCGGATGGGTGGAGCAGTTCACAGACGTCGATGGTGACGGGCAGCAGGTCGGCTTTCCAGACGTTTTCGTGTCGGAGGCAATCGGCGATCTCTCCGAAGACGAACAGCAACACGATGCCGCTCAGGATGGCGCCCCACGTCAGCACGTGATCGGTCCAGGCCTGTTCCCGCCGGTCCGCATCGGTATCAGACCGGGAAATCGGGACGAACGGTTTGCCGCAGGCCCACGGGCTGACCAGGACCGCGGCGCCGAGCGGGGCGCCGAAGCAGAAAGGAACCGTCAGGAGAGTGAACATCGTGTGCACGCGCATGAGCGCGATCGCGACGGGGACCAGGACCGTGGCGATGACCACGAGCAGCCGATCGCCGGAGGTGAGCACGCTCGTCTCGCCTCTACGCCCGGCGGATGCGGACGTCGCCCTTGCGGATCGTGAGGCCGGTGGCGTCGGCGTATTCGAGAATGGGCATGGCGTACTTGCGCGTCACGCCCAATAGTGTTTTCAGGTCGGCGACGCCGAGCGTGTCGTGCGTCTCGAAGTGCGTCCGAATGGTCGCCGCGATCCGGTCCCACTGGTCACGCGTGTAGGCCAGCGTACTGGCCGCGCGGAGGATCGTGCCTTCCTCCTGCAGCGCGGCCAGGACCGCGTCCACGTCGGCCCCGTCCGCGTCCAGCTCGCCCGCCAGGTGGCGAATCAGCGGGGGCGTGGCCCCGGCGGCGTCAAAGAGGCTGAGCAGTTGCGCTTTCAGATTCGCAAGCCGTGGAGGGAGCTCCACCTCCCGACCGGCCAGCCGCACGGCGCCCTCCGCTTCGGCGATCTCACCGGCCGCGACCAGGTGCGCGAGTCCGGCGCCGGCGACGCCAAGTCCATAGCGCGCAGCAACCGCGTTCCGCGCTTCTTCCCGGGGCATGTTCATGCGCGTGGGGTGGGCGGTGAAGTAGCCGCGGATGGTTCCTCGCATCCGCTCCGTGGCCGCGGCGAGCACGTCCCCATGCACCCACAGCGCTTCCGGGTGCGCGTCAATCCGGCTGCACGCGCCGCGGGCGGTGTGGTCCGCCAACAGCGGTTCGACGGTCGCCGCCGGCACCCCGAGCCGCCGGGCCAGGGCGGGAGTGGTCATGCCCGCATTGGCCTCGGCCAACCATTGCAGCGCTGCACTGGCATCATTTCCGCTGGCGACGGCTTCCCAACCCGCCCGAGGCACGTGGGTGCGCCGGCGGATCTTGGCCGGGGCGGGGTCCAACACCTCGCCACCGCCGACGGTAATTTCCGGCGAGCCGGTCCGCAGGATGTACCGATCCCCGCGCAGCGCCAGCAGCGGGCGGTCGAGCCGCAGTTGTGCGAATCCCGTCGCCCCCGGCCCGTACTCATCCCCGTCCAGCAGGATCGGCGTCGCCACTGCGGATGCCGTACCCATGTAACACTTCAACTTTGTGCGATGACGGACCGAGTGCGCGGCGCCGGGGAGTACCTGAACGCGCGCGTTGAAGTAACCGGTCGGTTCCGCCGCTCCCACGTGTACCAGCGTGTCACCGCGCCCCAGGTCCCCCGTCGCAAGACCACTGCAGTTGACCGCCACGCGTGTGCCGGCCTGCGCCGCCTCGACCGACTGCCCGTGCGACTGTAATTGGCGCACCCGGGTCTTCACGCCGGCCGGGTGTGCGACGACTTCGTCGTTGACGCGCAGGGTCCCGCCGGTCAGCGTCCCCGTCACCACCGTGCCGTGCCCCTTCATGGTGAACACCCGGTCCACGGGCAGGCGGCACAGCCCGGCGCTGGATTTCGCGCGCGCCTCCGTGGCCAGCGTGGCCAGCGTCTCGCGCAGCGCGTCGAGCCCCTCGCCGGTGGTGCCCGACACGGGCACCATGGGCGCACCCTTCAGCGGGGTGGCCGCCAGCAGGTCTTCCACCTCGCTGCGGACGAGCGCCACGAACTCTTGGTCCGCGGTATCGATCTTTGTGAGCGCGACGCACCCGGTATTCACCCCGAGCAGCGTGATGATGTCCAGGTGCTCGCGCGTTTGTGGCATGACCCCTTCGTTCACGTCCACCACAAGGAGCACCAGGTCGATGCCTGCCGCGCCGGCCAGCATGTTGCGCACGAACCGCTCGTGCCCGGGCACGTCCACGATGCCGAGCCGCGCGCCATCCGGCAGGTCCAGGTACGCGAACCCGATGTCGATGGTCATGCCCCGGTCGCGCTCTTCTGGGAAGCGCGTTGGGTCGATGCCCGTCAGCGCGCGGACGAGCGTCGTCTTGCCGTGGTCGATGTGCCCGGCGGTCCCGAGGATGACGTGGCGGGTCATGGGGCTGCGGCTGCGCGCACCCCCGTAACCAACGCCTCCACCTCGGCCACCGTCACGGTCCGCTGATCCAGCCAGACCGCGTCGTCCGTAATGTGCCCTACGATGGCCGGCCGTTGTGCCCGGAGCGCGCCGGCCAGCGCCTCCGGCGAGCGGGTCGCATGGCGCAGCACCACCGCGGCGCTCGGCAGCGTCAGCCCCGGGGCCGCGCCGCCGCCGACGGTGGCCTCCGCGGCGGCCGCCCGCACGTGCAACGTGGACACGTCCTTCAAGGACGCGGCAACCCGCTCGGCCTGAGCGGCGACCTCCTCGAGCGGGCGATGGATGGCGGCGAGCACGGGAATACTTCGCTTTGCGCGGTCCGGGTCGCGATAGAGGCGCAGGGTGGCCGCCAGGCCCGCGAGCGTCAGTTTGTCCGGCCGCAGCGCCCGCATGAGGGGATTCTTGCGCATGGCGCCCACCACCTCGCGGGTGCCGACCACCAGGCCCGCCTGCGGTCCGCCCAGGAGCTTGTCGCCGCTGAAGGTCACCGCGTCAAGGCCGGCGGCCACACTGTCGCGCACCACCGGCTCGTCCGTGATACCCGCGGGGCGCAAATCCATCAGGGCCCCGCTGCCCAGGTCTTCCACCACGCGGAGGCGATGCCGCCGCCCCAGGTGGGCGAGTTCTGCCCGGGTGGCCGCTTCGGTGAATCCGACCGTGCGGAAATTGCTGCTGTGTACTTTCATGAGGACGGCCGTGTCGGGCGTCACCGCCTCGGCGTAGTCGCCGATGCGCGTCTTGTTCGTGGTCCCGACCTCCACGAGGAGTGCGCCGCTCCGGGCGAGTACGTCGGGGATGCGGAAGCTGCCGCCGATTTCCACCAGCTCGCCTCGGCTGAGAATGACCTCGCGCCCCCGGGCCAGGGTATCCAGGACCAAGAGCACGGCTGCAGCGTTGTTGTTGACCACCGTCGCCGCCTCCGCCCCGGTCAGCTCGCACAAGAGGTTTTCCACTACGCGGTCGCGGTGCCCGCGCTTCCCGGTCTCGAGGTCGAACTCCAGGGCGGCGGCACCTGCGCCGGCAATGCGCATGGCGTGCAAGGCGTCCGGGGCCAGGGGCGCGCGGCCCAGGTTCGTGTGAACGATCACGCCCGTCGCATTGATGACCGGGGTGATGGGAGCGGCTTGCTCCCGTTCGGCTTGCTCCACGACCGCGACCGCGATCTCCTCCGCCGACGGGGCCTCGGTGGCTGAGCCGCTTTGCAGCGCGGCCCGGGAGTGGTCGATCTCGCCCCGCACCAGGTCCGTGACGAATCCGTCCCCCGCCTCGGCAGCCAGCGCCTGAATTTGCGGGAGGGCCTTCACCGCGCTGACGGCCGGAATGCGGCGCAACTGGGGGGTATTGGCGGCGGCATCAGGCACGGAAGGGTAGTCTAAGAGCGGTTTTCGAGGCGTGTCAACGCGGGCGGAACGGGGGACGCCGGCTCCTGCGTCGGCGGGCGGCCCGCCCGTATAATGAGTCCATGCGCACTTCAACTGGGCCGGCGCTCTGCCGGCGCGTGAACGAGGCCTTCCACCATGCCGCGGGGGGGGTCGCCGTTGGCCTCATCTGCGCCGCGAGTGGGGCGGGGTGCAGTGCCGCGCCGAAACCGGCCGTGCCCGACCCGAGAGCGGGGACCATTTTCGAGAACGAAACCACGCGGCCGACTTTTCTCGGACGCGTGTTCGGCCGCGACGAGCCGATGGCCCCGCCGGAGCCGACACCGCTGGAAACCTATCAGCGCTCGCGCAAAAAGGCGCTGACGGTTCCCACCGATACGGTGAACGCGTTGAAACTCGTGGCGCAGGATTGGGTGCTGGCCGCGCGCGAGCGCGGGCCGCGCGTGCATCGCACTAAGGCCGGTGACTACGTGCGCGAGTACAACAGCTTCAGCGATAAGTACACGCTGGAAATCGAACGGGCCGATGAGAAGGAGGCCGCCACCTTGACCGGGTACGTGTTCCTCGATGCGACCCATATGGTCACTCGGGCGCATACGACGGAAGACGAGGCCCGGATCGACGCGACGTATCGGGAAGAACGGCGGAAGCTCCGGATGACGTTCCGCCTCCACGAGCGGTGGGAATTTTCCGAATTGGCAGACGAATACGTCTTCAACCGCACCTGGGAGTTGGACCGCGTGCAGTACAAGCCGATCCTCGCCTCCCGCCCGCCGCCTCCGGCGCCCACGGAGATCACGGTCAGTCCGCCCCAGGCCACGCCCCGTCCCGACTAATGCGCGCCCTGGCGACCTGCGGGCTCGTGCCGTTTGCTAGCCCGGCTGGGCAGGAGGGGCGCGTGCTGGGAGAGGTGTCCCGGACGCTGGACGAATGGGCCTGTGGGCACGTGGTGCTTGACGCGGCCCTTACCTCCGGCTTGCTGGCGGGATGGGCGCCCAGCCTCCGCGACGCCTGCCCCACTCCGATGGCCGTCCACGCGCCCTGTCCCGGGCCGATGCCGACGCGAAGTCTGGCGCAGTACGACCCGCGGGACCTGCGGGTGGCGGCGCCCGACCGCGTGGAGCGTGCCGAGGCGCTGGCGATGATTCGGCCGGCGTTGGACACGGCGAGCCTCACTGGGGCACCCGCTATCGTGATCGAGGGGGGGCCGCTGCCCATGGCCAGCGCACTGGCGCCGCTGCAGGCGTTGACCACCGAAGCGGCCTGGTCCAGTGAGCCGGGGCGCGCCGCGCTGACGGAACTCCGGAAGCAGCGCACGCAGACGGGTCTGGCAGCGGTAGACGGGTTCTGCTTCGCGGTGGAGGCATTGCTACCCGCAGTGGAGGAACGGGGCCTCGCGTTAGCTCTCGCCGAGCAGCGGGGGCCCGAATGGGCCGGGTCCCTGGAGGAATTGACTGCGATCCTGGACCGATTCGCGGGCGCGCCTGTGGGCTGGTGGGCGGACCCGGTGGGGCGGTACGCGGGAAGCGCCGTGTTGCCGGCCCCTGGGGATCGTCCGGTGCCGCCCATGCCCCCCGCGGGCGTGTGGTGGCGCCTGCCGCAGGCCGAGACCGACCTTGAGCTGGCGGTGCCCTGGGAACCGGGGTTGGACGCGGCCATCCACGGGCTAGAAGCACCAGAAACGCTGCATGTGGTGGCTGCGGACGGTGGTAGAGTCCTTCTATGGCATCGACGCGCCTGGGAAGCGTTTGCATCTTGACACTGACCTGCCTCGTGGGCATCCCCGCTGCCGTGGGGGGGGAATCGAAGGCGGAAACGCAGTTGTTGGCAGCAGCGGAGGCGGCCAATCTGCGGGGAGCCTGGGTCAAGGCGGAAGCCCTCTATACGCAGGTGGTGGCGCAGAATCCCGGATCGGCAGAGGGCCAGACCGGGTTGGCGTTCGTGCTGGCGGAACAGGGGCGGCTGCAGGACGCGGCGGCGCGGTACCGAATCGCGCTGGAGGTCAGCCCCCGCGATACGTGGACCCTCTACAACCTGGCCACCGTGGTGGACGCAACGGACCCGCGCCGGGCCCTGGGCCTGTGGCATCAGTACGTGGCTGCCGCCGCGGACGATCCGGCGGAGCGGTCCTATGTACAGCGGGCGCGCGGTCGGATTCGGCAATTGACGGCGCGGTAGGCGCACGCTAGCATTCATGCGGCCGCTCCTCTATAGTAACTCCTTCGTTCTCACACGGGATTCTTGTGTCAAACCGACCCCCGCCGCGCGACGAGACCGTGCGGTTGTTGCTTTCCTTGACGGGTGGCTTCGCGCTGGTATGCGCTGCGGTCATCGGGGTGTGTACGCTGGGGGATATTCGCTGGCACGTCATGACTTCGACCTACCAGGTCTTCCTGATCGGCATCTTCTGTGGGGGGCTGCTGACGACGACCCTGGTGCTCGGAACGTATCATGCCACGTGGGTGTCCCGGGGCAGCGTGATCGTGTTTTTCCTCGGGCTGCTCGTGACGGGGACGGTGCAAGTCTTTTTCTTTCATCTGCTGGGGGGCAGTCGGTACGTGCACCACTTGGTGCGGATGTTCACTGAGGTGTGGAGCTGAGGGGCGCGCGCGGCGCGCAACGACGAGTCTAGCGTCCGAGGAGTAGAGCATATGAGGGAACGTGTGGGGGCGTTCGGCGCCGTCTTGATAGCGGTCTGCCTGCTAATGGGGTGCGGCAATCCCGCGCTGCAGCGTGGGGATGAGGCGCTGAACCGGCAAGATTTCGAGGGGGCCATTTCCGCGTATCGCACCGTGCTGGCCAGCGAGCCCGAGAACGTGGCGGTGCGGTACCGGCTGGTGGATGCGCACGTCAAGCGCATCAACGTGAGCCGGAGCCTGGGGCCGCTGCCGCTGCCGGAATTGGAGGCGGCCGTGAAAGAGGTCCACGAGATCATCGCTCCGGTCCAAGAGTCGGAGCCCGATTTACGGGCGGCGCTGGTGCAGCTGCACTTCTCCCTCGCGCGCAACTATGACGACGCGGCCATGCCGGAGCAGGCCCGCAACGAGTGGCGCACCATTGCCAGTCTCCAACCGGGCGCCGAAGCGCAGTACAACATCGGGCATGCCAGCACGCTGTTGGGCGATTGGGAGGGGGCGGTGGAAGCCTTCCAGCAGGCGATCGCGATGGATGAATTCCTCGTGGATGCCTATAAAGGGCTGGGAAATTCGTACATCCAGCTCCTGAAGGATGCGGATGCCGTCACGGCCTATCAGCGGGCGCTCGAGATCGAGCCGCTCGACAGCGGCACGCGGTTCAACCTGGGCGTGGCCCTGCAGCGTACGGGGGAAGTGGATGCGGCGATTGTCGAGTACCAGAAGGTGATCGAGCAGGACCCCACGTACTCGCTCCCGTACCGCGGAATGCGCAATGCGCTCGAACGCAAAGGCGACCGTGAGGGCGCAACGGAGTGGGATCGGCGCTGGCGTGAAGTGGCAGGGCTGCCCCTGCCGGAGCCGGCCGCCAGCGGCGAAGGAGAGAACGCGGCGGCAGCCCCGACGGGCAGCACCGCCGCCGACGCGAGTGAGGTGGAAGCATCATGAGTGTACGAAACCTGCGGAATTCTCATGCCGGGGCCATTCTCAGCCTGGTCGTGGGACTCGTCTTCAGTGCGGGATGCGGCGCGGACAAGCCGTCGATTTACTCCGTCCTGCGCAATTTTGAACAGCGGAACTATCCCAAGGTCGTCGAGGAGTGCAACGCGCTCCTTGCCGAGAATCCCGGCGATGTGCAGGCCTACCGATTCCTCATCAGGGCTTCCAAGCAACTGGGAACCTTGGAAAGCCTCCTGCAGGCCTCCCCCCCCGATGCTGGCGAGGCCTCGCCCGAAGCCGTCCGGCACTTTGCCCAGGGGTACGGCCTCGTCCAGTTGAAGGAGTGGGAACGGGCGCTGGTGGAGCTGGAGCTGGCGCTCGAGATGGATCCGGAACTCGAGTACGCCAACTACGTAATCGGCTGGATCCATTTCAACCCCCTGACGCCGTTCTATGACGAGGCGAAGGGCCTCGATGCCTGGCAGCGGGAATCCGGGATGAACGCCAGTTCCTTGGGAGCGTTGCAGGTCTACCGGGATTTGGGGGGCTATTACCGCAATCTCGGCCGGTTCGAGGAAGCGCGTGAACAGCTCCGGGCCTTCCGGGATCACGCGTTCAGCGAAGGGGACCGGATCGCGGCCCGGGACCTTCTGGAGCAACTCAAGCAACGGGAGCTGGAAATCGTCCAGTTGCAGCAGCGGGCCGATGCGGAAGCGGCGGATGCGTCCGAACTCAAGGAATACGCTACGTATCTCTACCGGTGGCAGCGGCAGGACGAGGCCATCCCGTACTGGCAACGGGCGGCCGCGTTGGAACCGGATGATGCAGACCTGCACAACTATGTCGGCATGGCGCACATGGAGTTGCAGCAGAACGAGCTGGCCGGTGCCAGCTTCAATCGGGCCCTCGAACTGCGCGCCGACTTCGCCGAGCCGCATCACAACTTAGGCATGCTGTACGACACGGACGGGGAGAGTCGGAACGCGCTGTTCCATTTCGAGCGGTATTTGGAGATTCAGCAGTTTTCCGAACAAGCGGAAGTCTTGCGGATTCGTGTGGAGGAGCTGCGACGCGAGGTGGGAACCTCCAGCGCACCCGACGAGGTGGAGCGCGCGGAGGCGGACGCGCCGGCAGACGTGGAAGCGACCGGTTGACCGCGGGGGCGACGGGCCGCGTATACTGACCGGGACCGGCTGGCCGGGGGCGAGCCGGGGAGGAGCGGGGATATGCGACGTATCTTGGTGGCTGCCGTACTGCTGCCGTGCCTCGCCATGGGCGGCTGCGGGATGCTCCCCAAGCGGGGGCCGGAGGTCAGCGCCGACCAACTGGGCGATCCCTATGCGCATCAATGGTCGGATGCGGACGCGCGCACGGCCCTGTGGTGGACCCGGAATTTTCCCGACGATATCGCCGCGATCGGCTTCGCGTTCCATCAGCTACCGAAGTACAGTCGGCACGATCATCGCTATGGCTCCCGGCATGGCTCGAAGACCGCGCGTGACCGGGGCGCCAAGTACAGCTCACTGTTCCATAGCAGCGCGGACGACTACTGGGCGAATATCGACGATCCGCAACTGCGGGTGAAGATGCTGGCCCTGGAGGCGCAGGAGCGCAATCGGATGCGGGATCGGGATAATCGCCGCCGCACGGGGACCTGGCCATACGACCGGGCCGGGGACGACGATCGGCCGATCAGCCGCATGGACGACGCCGAAGTGGAACAGCGCCTCCTGGAACGGTACCGGTAAGCGCTAACGCCCCGCTGGACGCACCGCGCCCCTGCCCGATAGGGTGGGGGCGTTCTTGCTTATGGGCGCCGGCCGCACGCATCACCAGACCTCGTCCGCGGCGCTGGGGGCGGCCGCCGCCGGCCTAGTCGTCGCCCTGGCGGTTTGGGGCATGACCCTCACCCCCTGGTACAGCCGCCTGGAGGGGCCGACGGTGGATGCGCGGTTCCGGCTCCGGCCGCCCATTCGCACCGCCCCCCGCGTGCTCACCATTGATATCGATACGGCCGCGCTCGATCGCGAGAAAGCCTGGCCGTGGCCGCGGGACCGGCATACCCGCCTGCTCAAGTACACCAGCGCCCTCGGGGTCCGCGCCCTGGCCTTTGACATTTTTTTCGTCGAGCCCTCCCCCCCCGCGAGCATTACGCGGGATGAGTTCTTCGACAAGGGGGGCGTGATTACGTCCGGCGATTTCCCGAACTACGACGCGGCGTTTGCGCGTGGCTTGGCCCGCTCGGAGCACGCGTACCTGGCGCAAGTGTTCGCGTTCCAGGCCGACAGCGTCACCGCCAACAATCCGCAGAAGTTGGCCGTCGCCGAAGGGCGGTTGCGCGAGTTCGTGCGCGCGGGGAAGGCGGTGCAGGTGAGCGAGGCGACGGCGGCCATGTTCCCCCGTGCGGCCGCGCCGGATGCGATTCCCATGGCCCAGTTCGCGGGTGCTGCGCGCGGGGTGGGCACCGTGCAGGTGTTGGAAGACGCGGACGGCGTCGTGCGCCACTTTCCCGTGATGGTGCGGTACGACCTGGAGATGGAGGCGGGCGCCGGGCCGGTGCCGTGTTTGTTTCCGAGTCTGCCGCTCATCGTCGCGTGCGACACTCTGGAGATCGCGCTCCACC
The DNA here is from genome assembly GCA_965371225.1 of uncultured bacterium. Lineage (GTDB taxonomy): Bacteria > Abyssobacteria > SURF-5 > CBDUXP01 > CBDUXP01 > CBDUXP01. Next base: position 17,052 of record CBDUXP010000010.1, read on the forward strand.
AGCTTTCGTTCGGGCGTGACCGGACCATTCGCTTCCCCGTCGGCGCCTCGCCGGACGCGGCCAACATCGTCATTCCCCTGAATGAGGACGGTATGGTGCTGGTGAACTGGGCGGGGGACTGGAAGGACACGTTCGGCCATGTCTCGTTCGCGCAGTTCGAGGACGTGGACAAACAGATGCAGCTGGTCGAGATGAAGCGGGCGATCGCGGCAGAGGGAACGGCGGTCTGGGAGGGGGGCATCCAGGGGTTGGCCGACGTCTTGACCCCCTTCGCGTCTGACCGTGGACTCCTCGCGCTGGTCCAGATGTTCGTGGGCGCGCGGACCTACCACGATCTGTTGGCGGAGGATCCCGGCATCACCGCGGACGATGCGGTGCCGCTGGTGCTCGGCGCGCAGGCGGCTAATCCCGACGCGTTCGCCCAGCAGCGCGGGGTGTTTCTCAATGTGGCCGCCCACCGCGCGGCCCTGACGGGCGCTGCCAGACCCCCGGGGGTGTCGGATGTGCAGTGGGAGGATGCGGTGGCGGTCGCCGACGCATTCACGGCGATCGGCGGGCCGACGCCTGAAGATGAACCGTACTACTTCGACCCACCGGTCCGGACGTACGACGAGGTCACGTACGCGGGCCGGTCCTCCCCGGCCTTGCGCGACGCGATCTGCTTCTACGGCCTGACGGCCGCGGGCACCCACGATATCGCCCCCACGCCGGTGAGTTCCTCTTACCCCATGCTGGGGGTGCATCCCAACCTCTACAGCAGCATCATGACCAATCAGCTGTTGCGGGAGATGCCGCGCGCGTGGCGGCCGCCGTTGTATCTGGTGCTCGGGCTGTTTGTGGCGCTCTACGCCGTGGGCGGCAACGCGGGCCGCGTCGCGTTCATGACCCTGCTCGTGCTCGGCACGTACGTGGGCGGGGCGTACCTCCTGTTCGAGCGCGCCGGATGGATGATCGACCTGGTGGGGCCGGTGCTCGTCGTCGCCGGGACGGCCGGGAGTGTGGCCTACCAGAGCTACCGCCGCGAAGAGGAACAGCGGCAGTTCATCCGGGGCGCATTCGAGCAGTACATGAACGTCAACATCGTGCAGCAAATCGCGGAGAATCCCGACTCGCTCCAGCTCGGCGGGCAGGATTTGGACGCGACCGCCTTCTTCAGCGACGTCGCCGGGTTCACGTCGATCTCCGAATCGCTGAGTTCTCAGGAATTGGTCGCGCTGTTGAACGAGTACCTGACGGCCATGACGGAAATCGTGTTTCAGTACGACGGCTTGCTCGACAAGTACGAAGGGGACGCGATCATTGCAATTTTTGGCGCACCGGTGCAAATCGAGGATCACGCCACGAAGGCCTGCCACGCGTCCATCGATATGCAACGCAAACTGGTGGAGATGCGGCAGCAATGGCACCGGGAAGGGCGGCCCGAAATGACCGCGCGGATCGGCGTGAATTCGGGGAATATGACCGTGGGCAACATGGGTTCCACCATGCGGTTCGATTACACCATGATGGGCGACACGGTCAATCTGGCCTCGCGCCTCGAAGGGGCCAACAAGGAATACCAGACGCATCTCATGTGCAGCGAGTTCACGTTGGAGCGCTGCAACGGGAGTGTGCAGGCCCGCGAATTGGACCTGCTCCGGGTGAAGGGCAAGAACCTGCCGGTGCGCGTGTACGAGGTCTACGCCAAGGCGAACGACACCGTGGACCCGCAGTTTGCCGAAGCGATCGAACACTATACCCGCGGTCTCACCCGGTACCACGAACGGCAGTTCCAGGAGGCGATGGGGGAATTCACGGCCGCGCTGAAGCTACAGCCGGATGACGGGCCTTCGAAGACGTATCTCGAACGCTGCCGGATCTATGCCGACGCGCCCCCACCGGCCGACTGGGACGGCGCGTTTACCATGCTGACCAAATAGCCGTGCGGGTCATCCTGCAGCGGTGCAGCCGGGCGGCCGTCCGGGTCGACGACGCGACGGTGGGGGAAATCGGCCGGGGGTTGCTCGTCCTCCTCGGCGTGACGCATACCGACACGCCCGATACCGCCCAGGCCCTTGCAAAGAAGGTCGCGTATCTACGCGTGTTTGACGACGCGGCCGGCAAGATGAATCTCGCCGTCGGCGACGTGGACGGCGCCGTACTCGTCGTCTCCCAGTTCACGCTTTACGCGGACACCCGCAAGGGGCGCCGGCCGGCCTTTCTCGATGCCGCCCCGCCCGACCAGGCTGAGGCGCTGTATCAGGTGTTCGTCGCAGCGCTGCGGACCGAGGGTCTCCCCGTCGATACCGGCCAGTTCCAGGCGCACATGGCTGTCGACCTGGTCAACGACGGGCCCGTCACCCTGCTGTTGGAGGCGTGAGGCGACCCGCTAGGACGCAGGCTTCCGCGCGCCGTTCACTATCAGATCGAACGAGTCCGCGACCCACTCGCGGTAATGGTCGGCCTGGTGTTCGGTCATGACGTGGGGGACACTCCGGCAAGCCACGCCCGCGCGGCCGTATCGATGCGCGTCAAGGTCTCCGCATCATCGCACGGGGCCACGTCCAGGATACGGTCGAAGTCGTACAGCACGGTGCGAAGGTGCTCTAGTGCGGGGGGGGGGAGGGTGGCGACGTCGATACCGGCTGCCCGAACGTCAGCGACGAAGTCGGCGAACCGATCGTTGCCGGCCGCGTAGGCGGCCAGCCCCGACTGCGCGATCCACGGCCCCAGCTCCTGCGTGCCCTGGCCCTTGCCCGGACAGCCGTACTCTCGCTCAAACCACCGCGGCCCGTCCGGCGTGCGCAGGCGCCCCAAGGGATAGCTGCGGCAGACCCCCGGCCGGTCCGGGTACACGCCGCAGGCCCCGTCCGGCTGCAGGAACGTACACTTCGGCCCCCGCCCATCGCGGACCGTGCGGAGGCGGGCCACCGGGAAGCGATCCCGGATCGGCACGCCGAACATGCCGAGCACGGCGTTGACCGTATCACCGCCAAACACCGCCCCGAAGGATTCCTCCACCACCTCATAGACTCCGTCGGCGATCATCGCCGTCGTGCTCGCGCCGGTGGCGCGCCGCAGCCGCACGATGTCGTACGGCGTGCACAGGATCGTGTAGTGCCGGCAACAATCACCCGTCATCTGGCAGGCGAAGGCGAAGGTGTCGCCCTCGTCCAGGAAGCGGGAGATCAAGCGTCAGCCCGCGGGAGCGAACCGTTCGCGCAGAAAGTCGACGGGCGCGCTGAGGGACGAGCCGGTGGGGAACACGGCCTCGACGCCCATCGCCTTCAACCGCTCCACGTCCTTGGACAGGATTGTGCCGCCGACGATGACCACCTTGTCGCGCGCACCCTGCGCTTCGAGTTGCGCCATGATCTTCTCCGTCAGGGGGATATGCGCCCCGCTGAGCACGCTGAGGCCGATGACCTCCACGTCCTCCTGGATCGCTGCCGACACGATCTGCTCGGGCGTCTGGCGCAGGCCCGTGTAGATCACCTCATACCCGGCGTCCCGCAGGGCCCGGGCGATGACCTTGGCCCCCCGGTCGTGGCCGTCCAGGCCGGGCTTTGCAACTAGCACACGGATGGGCGCATCCGGCATAGCACTCCTCCACCAGCCATCATCATAGCCGACCGCGCCCGCCCGCGGTGGCTAGTAGCGGGCCATGACCAGCGCGGCGAAGTCCCGCAACTGCCGCTCCGGCTCGTCCGTCACCTGAAACGCGTAGTGCGCGAGCCCCGCAGCTTCGAGGCTGCGGATGCGTTCGATGAGGGCATCCGGCTCGCCGATGACCGCCACCGCCTCCGCCATCTCCGGCGTCAAGAACCGTTGCTCGTCCTCCCGGGCGTAGATCAGGTGGCCCTCGTGCAGCCTCAAGTGCCGCGTCTCGGCGGGGAGCGTGTCCACATACGCCTGGTACTGGTCCACCGCGTCCTCCGCCCCGGGTGGGGTGGGCACGACCCCGCGCCCCCACTCCACCAGAAAGTGCAGCGCGTTCGTGATGAACGGGGCCACGGAGTGCATCACGCGCGGGCTCGCGCTCGTTTCGCCGTCGCGGAGAATCTCGGTCGGATAGATCCCCTTCGTGGGCACCGCGTCCGGCGGGCGGCCGGCCCCTTCCGCTGCCTGCGCGATCGCGCCCCGGAACATTTCCACTACGTGCGGCTCCAGGCCCCACACCATATGCCCGTCCAGTTCCGCGCCACAGAACGCGACGCCTTTCGGACCGAAGGCCGACAGGGTGATGGGCACGCGATCCGTGACGTTGACGAACCCCTGCTCCTGATGCAGAAACGCGACCGAATGTTCCTCGCCCTCCTCGCTCAGCGTGCCCGTGCCCCCGTCCAGCAGGATCCGGATGAGGCGGATGTCGTCCCGCATCCGTGAGAACTTCGCCGGCCCCAGCCCCATGGTGAGCCGCGCCGTGTTGCCCGCGCCGATTCCCAGTTCCACGCGCCCGGGTGCGAGCTGGTTGATGGTGGCGATGCTGTGCGCGATGGTCGGCGCCATGCGCGTGGTCACCACCGCGACGCCGGTCCCGAGGCGGATGCGCGACGTGCGGTCCGCCGCGAGAGCCATGGTGGCGTACACGTCCGAGTAAATCATCTGCGAATCGTAGAACCACGCCTGATGGAACCCCAGTTCCTCGGCGAGCGCCACCAGGGCGTGATCCGTCACGCGAGTGGGGAAGGCCACACCGAATTCCATGAGGATCCCTTTCCGCTTACCCGCAGGCGCCGGACCGGCGGATGCCGTCCAGGTCCGCGGCTTCGAGTCCGAGCCATTCGGTTAACACGGCGTCCGTATCGGCGCCGAGCGGCGGCGCGGCACGGAAATCCGATTCGCCCTCGGCCGCACTTTTGACCGGATTGCCCAGACCCAGGTACGTGCCCCCACTCGGATGGGGCAACTCGCGCACCATTGCCCGCGCGCGCAATTGCGGATCGTCGCGCACCTGCTCCATGTCGTGGAGGGGGCCGCACGGAATGGTCGCCGCCCGCAATTTCTCCAGCCAGTACGCCGTCGGGTGTTCCCGAAACCGGGGCGTGAGCAGGTCGCCCAGCGCATCCTTGTTCGCCGCCCGGCCCATGAGCGAGTCGAAGCGCTCGTCTGTTTCCATGTCGGGCGCGTCGAGGACCGTACACAGCGCGGCCCAGTCCCGGTCCTGAAACGCCACGACCGCCACGTAGGCGTCACTGGTGCGAAACACCTGGAAGGGGGCGACCAAATGATGGCGCGTGCCCCGCAGGCCCGGCAACGTGCCCGAGGCGATGTAGTTCTGGAAGTGGTACGAGAGCATGGCGGCCTGGCAGTCCAGCAGGCCGATGTCGATGGTGTCGCCCACGCCTGTGGCCTCGCGCCGGTGGAGCGCCGCGGCGATGGCGAATGCCGCGTACATGCCGCCGGCCATGTCGCCCAGGGACACGCCCACGGGCAGCGGCTCACCATCCAGGGGACCCGTCAGACTCATGGTGCCCCCGCGCGCCTGGATGATGAGATCGAAGGCCGGCTCTTGGGAGGCGGGGCCCGTGTGCCCAAACCCGCTGACGGAACAGACGATGAGGCGAGGATTGCGCGCGCGCAGCGTGTCCGCGTCTAGGCCGAACCGCGCCATGACCGCCGGCCGGAAATTGTCGTAGACCACGTCCGCGTGCTCCGCCAGCCGCAGGAACACATCGCGTCCCGCGTCCGAGCGCAGGTCCAGGGTAACGCTGCGTTTATTGCGGTTGACGCTGAGAAAGAACGGGTTGACCCCGTCCAGCGCGTTCGGCGTCGGCGCCCGCGTCATGTCCCCGACGCCGGGGGTTTCCACCTTGATAACTTCGGCCCCTTGATCGGCCAGCATCATGGACCCGTACGGCCCGGCCAGGAATCGGGTCAGGTCGAGGACGCGGATACCGTCGAGCAGCCCCATGAGGTCAGCCTACGCCGGGGTCCGGCGTGCCCCCGTGCGCTCCCCCCGGCCGTGTGCGGCGCGCGGCGGGCTCATCGTCCCTTGAACTCCGGCGTGCGTTTGCCGAAGAAAGCGGCGAGCCCCTCCCGCATGTCCTCGCTGCGGAAGCAGGCCAGCGCCTGGCGATCCAGCGGCGCCAACTGCTCCGCGTCCCGTTCCCGGTTCCAAGTGCCGTGGCGGATGGTGGCATTGATCGCTGCCTTGGCAGCCTGCACGGCCAGGGGCGCGTTGCGGGCGATCTCGTTCGCCACGGCCCGTGTCTCTGCGAGGAGCCGGTCGTGGGGCACCACCCAGTCCACCAACCCGGCGCGGAGTGCTTCGTCCGCTGGGTAGCGGCGCCCCAGGTACATGACTTCGCGCGCCCGCTGGAGCCCGACCACGCCGATGAGGCGCGCCTGCGCTTCCGCCGGCAGCGCCAAGCCCAGCAGCGCAGCAGGGATGCCCAGTTGGGCGCGGTCCGACGCGATGCGGAAGTCGCACGACAGGGCCAACTGGCACCCCCCGCCGAGCGCCAGGCCCTGCACCATACCGATGACAGGCGCCGGGTGGTTGGTAATGCGGTCGAGTGATTCGACGAAATCAGTCCCGTAGCCCGTGGCGGCCGCGGAGCCATCCTCCAGAAACTCGCGCATGTCCGCGCCCGCGCAGAACACCTTTTCGCCGGCGCCCGTCAGGATCACCGCGCGGACGCCCGCGGCCGGCTCCGCCAGTTCAGTCATGCGCTGCCCCAACTGCTGCCACATTTGGCGAGTCAGGGCGTTACTTTTTTCTGCGCGATTGATCGTAACCGTGGCCACGTGATCGCGCACGTCAACGAGAATGGGGCTGTCCGTCATGTCATTGCGGTACACCGGGCGCGGAACGGGCCGAGCCTAGCATGACGCTACAGAGTGGTCAAGCCATTGTCGCGCAGTGGGTTGCGACCCGTTCGACCGCGTGCTATCCTCCGCTGCCCCCGTGCGGCACGCCAGCCGGTGCCGTTGGAGGATGAGGGGCGCGCGTGCGTGCAACGGCGCGAGGAGTGCGCCCGCTATGCTGCCGCGGTCCGACCCGCGGCGGGGGAGGTAGCATGTCGACTGCATCAGTTTCATATATCAAGGCGTCGAGCCCCGACAGTTGGGAAGATGCATTGCGGCAGGGAGTGGGCCGGGCCGACGAGACGCTGGTCGGGTTGCGCGGTCTCAAAGTCGAGCGGCTGCAAGCGAAGGTGGAAAACGGCCGGATCGCCGAGTGGCGGATCACGTTCGGGTTGAAGTTCCTCTTGGCCTCGGAACTCCCGCTTCACGAATAGGGGCAAGGAGCAAGCTATGGCGGTTGCACGAGTCACGGAAGTGGTGGCGTCCTCGCCGAGCAGTTGGCAAGACGCCGTGGAGCAGGGCCTCGACCGCGCGCAGCAAACGTTGCGGAATATCACCGGGCTGGAAGTGCTGAGCATGAAGGCCAAGGTGGAGGAGGGGCGGATCGCCGAGTACCGCGTGCAGATGCAGATTATCTTTGTACTCGACTAGCCTCCACTCGACGGCGCTCGCCGCTCCGTCGCGGCTGTTTTCCGACCGCTACGCGCAGCTCCTCGCTGCGGCCGGAGCCACGCGCGACCCGGGCGCCGAGCCGGCCTACGAGATCAGCCCGGCGGGGACGACGCTTACGGAGCGGCTGCTCCAGTGCATCTGGTTCGATCAGTTGGTCCGTCCCGGCGCGCTCCGGACCGCGGGGGGGACATCCGTGCGCGTGCTGGCGCCCGGGTTCTGGAACTTCGAAGCCGGGCCCGATTTCCACCGCGCCGAACTGCAGTTTGGAGAGGCTCCGCCGGTGCAAGGGGATGTGGAGGTGCACCTGCGGCCGGAAGGGTGGCACGCGCATGGGCACGGTCGAGATGCGCGGTACAACTCCACCATTCTCCACGTGGTGTTCCACAATCCCCGTCACGTCGAAGCGGTGCGGACCGCCGCGGGCGTCGCCATTCCGGAGCTGGCGCTGGCGGACGTATTGGTGGACCAGTTGGATGCGCTCCGGGCGCGGCTCGAGACGGACGACTACCCATACGCGAGCCCGGTCAACGTGGGCCAGTGCTGTCACCACGGGCTGACGGGGACGTCCCCGCCGTTCTGGGAACTGGTGGCGCTCGCGGGGGAAGCGCGCCTGTTGCTCAAGGCGCGGCGCGCGGCGGCGCTGGGTGAGGACTGGGACCACGTATGTTACGCGATGCTGCTGCAGGCGCTCGGGTACAAAGCCTTTGCCGGGTCGTGCCGCGAGCTGGCGCGCCGGGCGCCCTACGCGCAACTCCGGTGCATCGCCCGCGACGCGGGGGTGGAAGCGCTCCACGCGGTTCAGGCTGCGCTGTTGGGCATGGCGGGACTCCTCCCGGATGATACGGCGCACGTCGCGCCAGCCGCGCGGACGTACGCGGACGGTCTCGTGCACCACTGGGCGACGCTTCGGTCGAGGTTTTCAGCCGCGCCGATGATGCCGGCCGCGTGGCAGGCCCCGCATGTGCGCCCCACCAACCGGCCCGCACGACGCTTAGTCGCTGCTGCACACCTCATTGCGACGACGGTGGAGACCGGCCTGGCGCACGCGCTGCGGGAGTCCGCGGGCGGGGAGGGGGCGCCGCGGGTCGCCTGGCGGGGTTTGGAGCGATTGCTGACTGTGGAGTCGGACCCATTCTGGGCGCATCGCGCCAGCGTGGCGGGTAAGGCCTGGACCCGCGCCCAGCGGCTCGTTGGGCCAGGGCGGGCGCGAGTGCTGGCTATTGACGCGGTGGTGCCGGCCCTGCTCGCGTGGGCACGGGCCACGCACGATACCGAGCTTGAGGGGCGCCTCCATGCGTTGGTGTCGGCCGCGCCCGCGCAAGGACCCAACGCGAAGTTGCGTCTGGCCCTCTACCGGATGACCGGTGTGGACGGTTCCTGGCCGCCGGCCTATCGCACGGCCCTGCATGGCCAAGGCCTGTTGCACCTGTTGCAGGAATGGTGCGTGGCGCGCCCCACGTGCGAGGGGTGTGGCGTGTGGCGTGTACTTGGCACCCGCGGGCCGACGCCACAAAACAAAAGGGCCAAGGCACCATAGAGAGTCCCCGTCGCGATGACGAGAGGTGCCCGGCCCGGGATGATGCACGGCATGCTATCCCCGCGCCGGGGGCCTGTCAAGGGTGTCAGGCCGGTTCGTACGCCCCGCGGAGCCCATCACCGGAATCCCTAAAACGATGGTACACTTGGGGTACGGTTTGGTGACTGTGATCGCTGTAACACTCCGCCGCCCATGCGGCGGACGACGCTGAACCTACCCCGATGTCTCCATGAGCGGCCCCCTCGGAAATGTTCCACAGCAGGTGAGCGACCTGGCCCGCTCGCTGGCCCGTGGCGAAGTGTCGGTCCAGGACGCGGGGGACGCACTCACCCGGCTCGCGGAAGACGTGACCTCCGCAGGCGAGGCGGCGGAGCGGCAGATCGCACTGATGCGCGACACGGCCAACGCCACCCAGGCGGACCTGGAGCAGAAGCTCGAAGAAATCAGCCTCTTCCGCACGATCGGCGATCTGGGCGGCTCACTCCTGCTGTCGAAAGATCCGTTTCGAGCGATTCTCGAACAGCTCCTGTTGTTGTCCCACGCGGCCAGCGCGTCGATCTTCCTGCTGGAGGAAGTCAGCGAACGGCTAGTGTTCGCTTCCGCTGCCGGCCGGGTGCCCATGCGGGAGACGAACCGGCCTTCGTTCGCGCTGGGGGAGGGGATCGCCGGACGCGTGGCGCAGACCGGCAAGCCGATTCTGATCGACGATACGGACACGCACCCGGAGTTTCAGCACCGAACCGATACCGTGGTGCCCATTCGGTCCTTGGTCAGTTTTCCCCTGCTCATCGAAGACCGGACGATGGGTGTGCTGAACCTCAGCGCGGATACGCCGGGGATGTTTGGCGAAGAGACCATGCGCGTCCTGCACATCCTGGCAAGCCAGGTGGCCAAGCTGATCGAGAACGCGCGCCTGCTCGCGCAGCGGAAGGCCTACGTGGCGCAGATCGAGGAATCCGAGCGCCGCTACCGGGACCTGGTCGAGGAGGTCAGCGACGGGTTCTTCGTCGCGGATGCGTCGGGCCGCCCCCTCCTCGTCAACAGTCGGTTCGCGACGATGTTCGGGCGGTCGCGGGAAGAGATGCTGGCCGCTACCGACTGGGCCAGCTACCTGTCGGCCGACACCCGCGATCGCGTGCGTGCGGCGCTGGCGGACATTCGCACGGGCAATCAGGGCATCGAAAAATCCTTGGAGTTTTCCGTGCTGCGGCCGGACGAACGGGAGGTGCCGGTGCATCTGCACTGCCGCACCGTCCTGCACCAAGGGGACCTGGTGTGGATCGGCACCCTGCGCGACATGACGAACCAGAAAGCCCTGCAGCGCCAGCTCATGCAGACCGAGAAACTGGCGTCGATGGGCACGCTCATCGCCGGCACCACCCATGAGCTGAATAACAAGCTCGCGCCCATCCTGGGGTATGCGCAACTGATTCAGCAGATGGAAGCCCCAGCGGACCTTCTGTCCCGCATCGCCGTCATCCAGGAGTCGGCGGAAGGGGCGAAGAAGATCATCGACGCGCTGTTGGGGTTCAGCCGGGACTCTGAGGTGAAACCGGAGCCGGTGCGGATTGCCGAATCGGTGGGCGCGGTGCTGGGCATTTCGGAAGCGGCGCTGCGGCGCGCCGGGATCGAGGTGGTCCGGCACGACGATCTGGATGCGCCGGTGATTTTTGTGGCGCGGCAGCAGATCGAGCAAGTGATGCTGAACATGATCAACAACGGCATGCACGCCATGCGGGACAGCGCGACCCGCACCCTGGAAGTGTGGACGGCGAAGGACAAGGACGGTATCGTCGTCGGGTTCCGCGATACGGGCTGCGGCATCTCGCCCGACCATCTGACCCGGATTTTCGATCCGTTCTTCACCACGAAACCCGTGAATGAGGGCACTGGGCTTGGGCTCAGTCTGTCCTACGGCCTCGTCCGGGCCCACGGCGGCGACATCTATGTCGAGAGCAAGCCGGGGAGGGGCACCACCTTCCGGATTCAGCTTCCGGTGGGGTCGCCGGACACCCCGAGCCAGACCATGGAGATGTCATCGGCCGAGGCGCAGCCCTGGCCGGGCAAGCCGAGCCTGCTGATCGTCGACGATGAGGCCCCGATGCGGGACCTGCTGGAGGATGTGTTCGCGGACATCTGCGGGACCACCACGGCGGAAAATGGGCGGGCAGCCCTCGACGCGCTCGCCCGCGGCCACTTCGACTTGCTCTTGGTGGACGTGCGCATGCCGGCGCTGGACGGGATGGGGTTCTATTCGAAGTTGCGCCTGGAGCACCCCCAGCTGGCCGACCATGTTATTTTTATGACGGGCGATACCTATGATCCCGATACCCGCCGGTTCCTGGACGAGAGCGGCCGGCCCTTTCTCAGTAAGCCATTCAACATTGACGAGGTCGTGGCTACCGTCCGGCGGGAGTTGTCGCCCGCTCCGTAGGTAGCGCGGGCCGCGCGATGGCCTTCCCCTCGGCCACCCGCGATGCCGGCACCCACTTCGTCGTGGTGCCCCACACCCACTGGGACCGCGAGTGGTATCGCCCCTTCGAAGATTTCCGCCGCCGGCTCGTGAGGTTGGTCGACCGTCTGCTCACCCTGCTGGATACCAACGCGGAGTTCCGGTGTTTCCACTTCGACGGGCAAACGATCACGCTTGATGACTACGTAGCGATTCGCCCGCACGAGGCGGAACGCCTGCGGGTTCACCTGCGGGCGGGCCGCATTCACATCGGCCCATGGCGGGTGCTGCCGGACGAGTTTTTGGTGACCGGGGAGGCGTTGATCCGCAATCTGCAGCAGGGGCATGAGGATTGCGCCCGCTGGGGCGTGGACCCCATTCCCGTGGGCTACACGCCGGACCAGTTCGGCCACGTCGGCGTGCTGCCGCAAATTCTGGCCGGGTTCGGTCTGCCCGCAGGCGTGGTGTGGCGCGGGGTTGGGCCGGACGTACAAGCCACCCAATTTCTCTGGGAATCGCCGGACGGCACGCGCCTCTTCACCATCTACCTGCCTGGGGGGTACGGCAACGGCACGATCCTGCCCGCCCGGGTGGAACCCCTCATCGACCGGCTGGAGGAAATCCGGCGGGAGCAGGCGGCGTTCTGCACCATTCCATCCTTGCTGGTCATGAACGGGTCCGATCACGTGGAACCGCAGGGCAACTTGCCGGCGCTGTTCGCGGAAGTTGCGAAGCGGCGCCCCGAGTGGACCTTCGAGATGGGCGATCTCGCCACGTTTGTGGAGCAGGCGCGGGCCGCGGCGGAGTCGCTCACGGTCCACCGGGGTGAATTCCGCCATCCGTGGCGCGCGAACCTGCTCCCCGGCGTGACCAGCGTGCGGACCTATCAGAAACAGACCGACTTTCGCGTGTGCCGTCTCTTCGAGAAGTACGTGGAACCCATGAGCGCGTGGGCCGATCGGCTCGGCGATGGCCGCGGGGCGCAGGACTTCATCGACTACGCCTGGCGCCTCATCATCGAGAATCACCCGCACGACAGCATCTGCGGCTGTAGCGTGGATGCCGTGCACGACGAGATGGACACGCGCTGGATGAAAGTCGAACAGGTGGGCACGACGCTGCAGCGCGAGGCCCTCCGCTTCCTCTCCGGTCAGTGCGACACGGCCGCGTTGGGTGAGAACACCGACCAAGCCCTGGTGACGTATACGGCGGCACGGCCGCGGCGGCAAGCGATCGATGTGGAGCTGTACCTCGACGATCCGAACACCCTGCGGAGCCTGCGCGACGCCGGGGGCGTGCGGCATGCGGTGCAGTTGACGCCGTACGAGCCGGAGTTATTTTTCGAAACGCAGATGCCCGTCGAAGCACTGCGCATTATGGTGGCCGGGATGGCGGGCCGAGACGTGCTCGGCTATTACATGAACAATCTGTTCGTGACGCGCGCGGATGGGCAGGTAACGGTGACGGTCATTTGCGGCCACCAGCCCTACGGCGATCTCGATCTCGACGCCACGCGGCAAGAAGTCCTCCGCGCGCTGGCGGACGACAGCATCGGTCAGGTGCACGTGCTTGGAATTTCAGCCACCCGGACACGACTCCAGGCGGTGTTGCCCGTCGCCGGGCAGACCGGCGTGGATGCGTTCGCGTTTTCCGCCGAGCCCGCAGAGGCAAGCCCGCGCGTCCTGCGCGTGGACGGAAACCAGTTGGAGACGGCGGACTTCCTCGTTGACGTACTTGAGGACGGGAGTGTACGCCTCCACGACAAACGGACAGGCCGTACGTGGGACCGGGCGCTGACCCTGGTGGACGACGGAGACCGGGGGGATACCTACAATTTCGATCCCGTTGCCGGCGGCGCCGTCGTCCGGGCGCCGGTCGAGCCACCTCGGGTCACCATCGTGGCCGGCGGACCTGTGGCCGGCACGCTGGCCGTCGAAATGCAATACCGCGTACCGGCGGAGCTCGGCACCGACCGGGCGGCCCGTGTGCCCGACTGCGTGGACCTGCCCGTACGCGTTGAGGTGACGTGTTACCGCGACCTGCCGCGCGTCGATTTCCGGGTCACGATAGACAATCGCGCGCGGGATCACCGCGTGCGTGCGGAGATCACTTTGCCCTTCGCGCCGGTCGAGAGCATCGCGGAGGGTCCGTTTGGCGTGGTGCGCCGTCCCGCCGCGTTGCCGGACACGCCGGACACGGTAGAACGGTTCTACGGGACGGCGCCTACCAAGGGGTTCGTCTGCGTGGAGGATGCGGCCGGCGGCATGGGGCTGGTGACGCGCGGCATTCAGGAGTACGAGGTAACCGCCGATGCCGATACCGGGACCCTGGCGCTGACGCTGCTCCGCTGTGTGGGTTGGCTTTCCCGCGACGACCTGGAGATGCGCAACCATAATTCCGCCGGACCCAAGCTGGAAACGCCGGGGGCGCAGTCGCCCGGTGTGCACACCTTCGAATTCGCGCTGCTGCCCTACGCGGGGGACTACGCCGGGACCGGCATCCCCGCGGCGGCGCACGCGTATGCCTACCCGCCCATCGGCACCCGCAGCAGCCGGCATACTGGGACCATTCCGCCGGGAACGTGTTGCGTGCGCGCCTCCGATCCGCAGGTGGTCGTGAGTGCGCTGGGCCTGACGCGGGATCGCCAGGACCTGCTGCTGCGCGTCTACAACGAAGGCGAGGGGGCGGTCGACACCGCGATCGCGCTGGAGGATGGCGTGGCCGAGGTGGTCGCGGTGGATCTCCGCGAGCGGGCGGAAACCCGGGCGGGTGAGACCGTGAAGGGGCCGTCACTTCAGGTGCGGATGACGCCCTCGCAGCTCCGTTCCTGGCGGGTGCGGCGCCCCCGCGCCTCCACATGATTCCGCTGTACGATCTCAATCCCACCCGTACCACGCCGTTCTTCACCGTCCTGTTGATCGCGGCCAACGTGCTCGCGTTCGTGTACCAGGTGAGCTTGCCGCCGGCCGTGGCGGAACGGATGGTGTTTGCCATGGGGGTCGTCCCCGCCTTTTGGACCGGCGAGGTCGCTGCGGAACCGGGGATCCTCTCCTTCGTGACCTGCATGTTCCTGCATGGGAGCCTGTTGCATCTTCTGGGAAACATGCTGTTTCTCTGGATTTTTGGCAACAACGTGGAAGATGCGCTGGGGCACGTGAAGTATTTGGGGTTCTACCTGCTCACCGGCATCTGCGCGAGCGTTACGCACGTGGTCTTCAACCCCAGCTCCATGCTGCCGGTTATTGGCGCGAGCGGGGCCATCTCCGGCGTGCTGGGCGCGTACATCCTCTACTATCCGCGCGCGCGGGTGATCGGCATCGTCCCCCTCCTGCCGCCGTTCTTCATGCCGCGCTTCGAGGTGCCCGCCTTCTTCTTCCTCGGCTTCTACTTCGTCCTCCAGATTCTGAACGGGGTGCTGGCCAGCGCCAACGAAGCGGGCGGCGTGGCGTGGTGGGCGCACATCGGCGGGTTTGTGGTGGGGCTGTTCCTCGCCGCCATGATGTCGCGGCGCCGTTAGTTCCGCTGCACCTTGTAATACGCGCAGTGGCGCCGGAGGGGGCACTCCGCGCAGGCCGGCTTGCGGGCATGGCAGATGGTGCGGCCATGCTGGATGAGCAGCAGGTGCAGATCGTGCGCCGTGCCGGGCGGACAGCCGGCGGCCCAAAACTCGTGTGCGCGGGCCAGGGACAGGCGGTCGGGGATCAGGCCGAGCCGCTTGCTGATGCGCAGGATGTGCGTGTCGACCGGAAACACGTCGTGCCCGCAGCCGAAGACCAGGACGCAGGCGACGGTCTTCGGGCCAACCCCCGGGAAGCATGACAGCTCGGCAGCCGCTTCCGCCGGGGAGAGGTCCCGCAGGTAGCGCAGGTCAAACCCGGCCGGCTGCGCCTTGAACGCCCGCAGCACGTTCTGAATCCGACCACTCTTGATGTTGTTCAATCCCCCGATCTTGATCGCCGCGGCCACCGCGGATTTGCGCGCTGCGATGACGTCGTCCCAGGTGGGGAAGCGTTGCTTCAGCGTCGCGAACGCCTGGTCGCGCAGCCGGTCGTTCGTGTTCTGGGACAGGATCGTGAGAATGAGTTCGTCCAGCGGATCGCGCAACCGCCTGCGCGGGGACGGCCCCACGTGCGCCCGCAGGGCTTTCAGGACCGCCGCGATGCGCCGCTTGGCGGTGGGGCGGTCGAGCAGGCCCAGGTCCCAGCCCGTCGCGCCTCTCCGCGCGGGCGCCACTAGAACAGGAACACGCAGGCAGCGACGACCGTATGCCAGTCCGTGCCCCGGACGACTGCGGACTGGGTGATCTCGCGCGTGCGCACGATCTTGCCGCTAATGCGGAACACCTCGCGCTTTTCGTCCCAGGCCTGTTCGTCGTCGAATTCCACCCCAAGCGTAGTGGCGAGCATGGCCGCGGCCATGTCCTCCACGTACTCGCCGGCTTCTTCATCACTGCGGCCGTAGCCATGCCACTCACTCAGGTAGCCGTACATGCGCCGGTCCTGGGGTATGGCACAGCCGATGGACGCCGCGATCAGCCGGCGCGGTTCGTCGCTCGCGCAGCGGGCCATGACGCAGAACGTGATCCCCCCGTCCTCGAGCTGTTTGACCCCTTCCTTCCGGCTGATGATCTTGCACCGGGGCGGCAGGATGCTGGACACCGGCACCAGATTGCACACTTCGATATCCGCATCCCGCAGGGCGAACTCGAACGAGCGCAGTTCTTCCTTGTGGCGCCCCACGCCCTTGGTGAAGAAGCAGCGCGTGGGCACGAGTGATTTCATGGGCATGGCGCACTGTTCTCTGGCGGGGGCCCGGTGGCGAGCCCCATGAGGTGATAGCTGAGTTTGGCGGCCAGGAAATTGGGCGCCGTCAACCCCGGCACCGGGGCCAGTTCCATGACGTCTCCGCCCACAATGCGCCGGCGCCGGGCCACGCAGTGTAGCAGGCGGAGCGTGGTCCACCAGTCCAGGCCACCGGGCTCCGGCGTGCCCACCGCCGGCATGATGCTCGGGTCCAGGCCGTCCAGATCGATGGTGACGTATACGTGATCCGTGAGGGCGTCAGCCACCCGGTGCATCCAGTCATCGGTCCCGCGGGCGATCTCGCGCGCCCAGATCGTGGTTACGCCTTGCGCAGCCAGCGCCGCCGGATCGGCCTCGGTGGCGCTGCGGATGCCCACCTGGACGAGGCGTGCGAGTTCCGCGCAGCGCCGACCGGCGCACGCGTGACTGTGCCGCTCGCCCTCGTACTCGTCCCGGAAATCGGCGTGCGCGTCAATTTGCAGCACCGAGAGGTCGGCGTACTGCGCCGCATGGGCCGCTACCGCTCCGGGTGACAGGGAGTGTTCCCCTCCCAGCATGAGCACCCACTTGTCCTGTGCGAGGTACGCGGCCACCACCGCGCGGACGCGGTCGACCATCGTGGCGGCGTCATTGACGACTTCTACCGATGGCGAGGTGTAGATGCCCGCCTCCGCGGGGGTGCGACCGAGCACATCGTCGTACAACTCCACGTACTGCGACGCCTCAAGGATGGCCGCGGGACCGAACCGCGCGCCCACCCCATAGGACAGGGTCCGATCGTACGGGGCGGGCAACACCACGAAGCGGCTGCGCTCCAGCGCGCTTAGGTCCGGCTCCAGGCCGGCAAACGTGGAGGGGGGGCTGAGATATTCGTGAGTCACCGACGGGAGGGCGGCGTGCAGCGCGTGGGGGGACGGGCAGCGGATGGTAGCAGACGCCCCGGGGCCGGTCAAACCGTCGTGCGTTGCACCGTCGCCGGCGTGCTCCTAGAATCCCCGCAGCATGCCCTCTCCCCGAATCGCCGTGTTCGGCAGCTCCCAGGTTGCGCCGGGTGACCCCGCGTGGCAAGAAGCGGTCGCCGTCGGTCGCGGCCTTGCGGAGGCCGACTGTGTCCTGGTGACCGGTGGTTATGGCGGCGTCATGGAGGCCGCCAGCCTGGGTTCGCGCGAAGCCGGCGGCCACACCATCGGCCTGACCCTGGGGCTGCTTGGTAGCCGGCAAGCCAATGCCGCTGTGGTCGAGGAGATTCACGCGGCCGACCTGTTCGACCGGTTGCGGAACTTCGTCGACCACGCGGACGGGTTCATCGCGCTCCCAGGCGGAGTGGGCACGCTCTTGGAGATCGCGCTGCTCTGGAACCTGAAAGTGCTGAACGCGCACGACGGCCCCCCGGTGTGGCTGGTGGGATCGGCGTGGGCGACGTTCCACGACCTCTGCCGGCGGGACCTGGTTATTCGCGAGCAGGATTTTGCTCACGTGGCCCTCTTGCCCGACGGCGCGTCGGCGGTGGCCGCGGTCCGGGCACACTTCAACTGCCCGTCATAACCCATTGCTGTAAAGTGACTTGCCGCCGAACGTTCGGGGACGCCATGATATACTCGCGGCGCGTCGCGCCGTATGGCCCTTCTGGATCCTGCACTCCTCCGCCACCTCGCCCGCCTGGAGGTTCTCACGCGACGCGTGGACCGCGGCGCGCTGGCGGGTGACCGCCTGAGCAGCGCGCTCGGGCGCAGCCTGGATTTCGCCCAGCACCGGGAGTACCTCCCCGGTGACGACCTGCGGCTGATCGACTGGAACGTGTACGCGCGGCAGGAGCGCTACGTGCTCAAGCAGTTCGAGGCGGAGGTCGACCTCCAGCTCTATCTACTGGTGGACCAGAGCGCCTCGATGGACTTCGGCACACCCACCAAGGCGCACCGCGCGCGCCAGATTGCCGCTGCCATTGGCTACGTGGCCCTCTCCGGGCTGGATCGCGTGCATGTGTACGGGCTGGCGGAGGGCGTGGTGGACGCGGTGCGGGGCCTCCGGGGCCGCAACCAAGTGGCGACGCTCACCACCTTCCTCGAACACCTCCCGGTGGGTGGCGGAACAGACTTGTTCGGAGCGGTCCGCGCGTTCGCGGCTGGTGACCCGCTGCCCGGCATGGTGATCCTGCACAGCGACTGTTGGGATTTGCGGCGGTTTCAGGATGCCGTGCGGCTCCTCCGATTCCATAAGCACGACGTCGTGGTGCTCCAGATTGTTTCCCCTGAGGAGCTTGCGCCGGAGCTGTACGGCGACGTGGAGCTGATCGACAGCGAATCGGGCGAGCAGGTGGAACTGACGGCGACGCCCGGCGCGCTCGCCCGCTACGAGGCGGCGGTCCGGCGCATGACCCGCACCCTGCGCCGGTTCGTGACCCGGCAGGGCGGCCGCTTCTTCCAGGTCACCACCGCGACGCCGGTCGAAGAGGTGGTCCGCGACGTGTTGCTCCGCAGCGGGCTGTTGGGGCCAGGGTAATGGGACTGCTCGCTCCAGCCGCGCTCCTGTTCGCGGGGCTGTTCGTGCCGGTCATCGTGATGTACTTCTTTCGCCAGCGGCGCGAGACCGTGGTGTTGCCGACCATCGCCTTGTGGGTTCGGTACGTGCAGGAACAATCGCACGCCGCACGTTTCACCCGCCTCCGCAGCAGTCTGTTGTTCTGGTTGCAACTGGTGCTGATGGCGGCGCTCATCCTCTCGCTGGCCCGCCCGTTCCGCCGTGGTGGACACGCGCCGGGCCAAATCACGGTCATGGTGTTGGATGCCAGCGCCAGCATGCAGACGCGGGAAAACGGCGACACGCGTTTCGACCGGGCGAAGGCGGAGATTGCGGACGCCGCGGGGGCGCTCGGGGGCGGGGACCGCATGATGCTCGTTGCGGCGGGCCCGCGCCCCTGGGTGGTGCAAGGGCTTACCGACGACGCCTCCGCTTTCGCGCGTGCGCTCCGCGGCCTGCGCTGTACCGATGGGGCCGGCGATTTGGCCACGGCGCTGCGCGTCGCCGCACAGGCGGCGGGGCCCGGCACGCCCCCGGCCGTGCACGTGTGGACCGATGGGGCCGGCCGCGCGCTGGAAGGAGTGGAGGACTTGCGGGTGCCCGTGCAGTGGCACGGCGTCGGGAGCGCGGAGGAGAACGTGGCCGCCACCGCGCTGGCGGTGCGCCGCCGACCGGACAGCCCCATGGACCTGGAGGTGTTCGCGTCCATCACCAACCTGGGCACGCAGGTACGCGAGGTGGCCGTGAGCCTCACGCTGGACGGCGCGCTCTTGTCCTACGGGCGCCGGCGGTTGGGCGCTGGTGAAACGGCGCTGCTGACCGAACCCCTGTTGGCGGGCCGTGCCGGTGTGATCCAACTGCGGGTCGAGCCTGCGGATGCGTTGCCGGTTGACGATCGCGCGACGCTGGTCCTGTCCCCCCGGCATGCGGCGCAGGTGCTGCTCGTAACACGGGGCAGCACTCTGCTCGAACGCGTGCTGCGCCTCTTGCCGGGCGTCGAACTCACGGTCGCGGCTCCCGGCGCCGTTCGCGTAGCGCAGACCAGCGCCGACCTGATCGTCTTCGATCGGTGGGTGCCGCCGCAGTGGCCGCCCGTGCCCGCGTTGGTGGTCAGTCCACCCTCCGGGCCGGCATTCGCGCGGGCGCACCTGGTACGGGCTCCGGCGGTCGTGGCGTGGCGGCGCGATCACCCCTTGCTCCGGCACCTGACGTTCGCCGACGTCCACGTCGCCGAGGGTCTGGTGCAGGCACCAGGCACCGGTATCACCTCGCTGGTCTCGGCGGCGGAGGGCGGGTTGATCTGGACGCAGCGGGCAGGGGGAACGCAGCAGATGGTGATTGGGTTTCCCTTGACGGCGAGTGACTGGATCCTGCGGCCCAGTTTCCCACTATTTTTGGCCAACGTGATCGAGAGCGTGCGCGATGAAGGGGGGGGAGCCGGGGTGGCGGCGCACGTGGGGGACAGCTTGCACGCGCGTGTTCCGCCAGGTGTCGCAACGGCGACGGTGCAGTATCCCGACGGCCGGAATGCACCGGTGGAGTTGCGCGCCCGCGTGGCGACGGTGGACGATACGTGGCAGGCGGGCCTGTATCACTTTCGGGGCAACGGCTGGGCCGAGATTCGGGCGGTGAATCTGCTCGATGCGGATGAATCGCACATTCAACCCCAGCCGCTGCCCGAAGTCTCCACGGAGCAGGCGCGGCGGGCGGGCATCGGGGTGACGCGCGAATACTGGCCCTGGTTGCTGGGCCTCGCGCTGCTGGTGAGTACGGTGGAATGGGCCGTGTTCCATCGCCGGACCACGTAGGGATGCGCGTGCCACTGGCCTTCGGCTCTCCCAGCGCGACCCTGGCGCTCCTGCTGTGCGTGCCGACCGTATGGATCGCGTTTCATAGTTATCGCAGGTTATCGAGCGCCCGGCGCGCGAGCACCACCGCCGTGCGCGTGGTTGGGCTGATCTTGCTCGCCCTGGCCCTGGCCGGGTTTCGCCTGCAACGTCCCACCGACCATTTGGCCACGGTGTTTCTCCTCGACGAATCGGCGAGCGTGTCCCCCGACGCCCGGCGGCAGGCCGCGGCGTTTCTCGCGCAAGCCGTCCGAGCGGCACAGCCGGGGGATCGGTATGCGGTCGCGGCATTCGGCCGCGCACCCATCGTCGCGGCGGGATGGAGCGCGGATGCGGATGTGTCCGCCCTGCGCGTGACCACGGATCGTACCGCCACCAACATTGCGGAAGCGGTGGACGTGGGCCTCGCCATGTTGCCCGACGATCGTGCGGGCCGCATCATTATTCTCAGCGACGGGCGCGAAACGCGTGGCGATGCGGCGGGGATGGCCGGACTCGTGCGGTGGCGCGGGGCGAGCGTGGATGTAGTGCCGTTGACTGCTGCAGGGGGGGTGGACGCGGCGGTGGCGGCGGTGGACGTGCCCGGGATCGTGGAGCCCGGTGCGCCGGTGCCCGTTCGGGTCGAGCTGCGCTCGAATGCCGTCGTGCAAGCGACCCTGCGCCTGTTTCGCAATGACGTGTTCTGGCGGGAGGAGCCCCTCACCCTCATCAAGGGGAGCACCACGCGGGTCTACGAGGACGTGGCGGGTCGCGAGGGCGCGGTGGTGTATCGGGTCGAATTGGAGGCGGCCAATGACGCGGTGCCCGAGAACGGCCGCGGGTTGGGGCTCGCGCGTATCGCGACGCCCCCGCAAGTGTGGGTGGTGTCGGAGGACGAGTCCGGCGCAGAAGCGCGTGACGCCCTCGTGGCGCGGGGGCTACGCACCGTTCTCGTGGCCCCGTCCGCGCTTCCCGATGCCGTTGCCGGGTACGCGGACGTCCGCTGCGTGGTACTCGCCGATGTCCCCGCCGCGGCGTTGACCCACTCCCAGCACGGGGTGTTGGCGGCCGCGGTGCGTGAATTCGGCGTCGGCCTGGTCATGCTCGGCGGTACGCGGAGTTTTGGGCCCGGTGGGTGGCGCGGCACCCTCGTCGAAGAGGTGCTTCCGGTCACGATGGAAAGCACGCGTCCGCGGGAGGGGATCGTGGGCATCGTGCTGGTCATCGACGTCAGCGGCAGCATGGCCCAACAGGTCGAAGGACAGACGCGGCTTCACTTCGCTCGGGATGCGGCGTTGAGCGCCTACGCCATCGCAGACAAAGAGACGCTGGTCGGCGTCGTCGCATTTTCCAGCAGGGCAGCCACGGTCCTGCCCCTCGAACAACGGCCCCGAGACCCGAGCAGCATCATCCCGACCCTCGCGCGCCTCCGGCCCCAAGGGGGGACGGCCGCGGCTCCCGCGCTCCGCATGGCCATCGAACATCTCACGAACAGTGAGGCGACCACTCGCCACATCATTTTCATGACGGACGGGATCTTCCACGACCAAGAGGGGGTCGCAGCGTTGTATCCGGCCCTCAAGAGTGCGCGCATCACCCTGTCCACCATCGGGGCGGGCGCCGAAGTGAACGCGGAGCAGCTTCGGGAGATGGCTGACGCAACGGGGGGCATCTTCTATCCGTACACGCGCGCCGCCGCTCTGCCCGCGATCTTCGCCGAGGACACGATGCAGGTGATCCGCAATCCCGTGGTCCCCGGCCCGATCGTCCCCGTGCCGCGCACGGCGGGGGCGGCGATTCGCGGCGTCAACTGGTCCAACGCCCCGCTCATGGACGGCATGATCTCCACCACGCTGCGCGACTCTGCGCAAATGTTCGTGAGCAGCCCCGATCAAGATCCACTGGTGGCCTCCTGGCGGGCCGGGCTGGCGACCACGGGGGTGCTCTGCACGGACCTGGGCGGGCGTTTCACCCCCGCATGGCGGGACTGGCCCGACCGTACCACCCTGCTGGAGTCGCTCGTGCGCGCGACGCTGCCGCCGCCGAACACCGCGACCTTCAGCGCAGACCTGCGCTTGGAAGGGAGCGAGGCCGTCGTTACCGCGGACGCCGTCAGTCCGACGGGCGCGTTCGTGAATGGGCTGCAGTTGGAGGCGACGGTATTGGAGCCAACGGGGCGCGCGCGCGTGGTGCCCCTGCGGCAGGTCGGGCCCGGACAGTACGAGGCGCGGACGCCCCTGGCCGGCGTCGGCCTCTTCACGGCGCAGGTGCGGGACACGGCCTCGCAGAACGCGGGTCGGCAGTGGGTGAGTGCGGCGCTGCCATACCCGAGGGAGTTCGCGCCGGACGACGGGGGCCGCGACGTGTTGCCCAGGTTGGCCGACGCGACGGGGGGCCAAGTGTTGACCGAACCCACGCGCGCCTTCCGGCGGCCCCCAACCCCACAGACCGTGCGCACCGACCTGTGGCCCTGGCTTGCTGCGGGCGCACTCTGCCTGTTTCCGATTGATATCGGCCTCCGCCGATTCGCGGGTGCGCGCCGCCGCCCGGACGTGCCACGACCGGCGGTCCGGGGAGAGAACGGCGTGACCCCGAGCCGGCCGGTTTCACGCCTGGGGCCGACGCAGCGGGAATCGGTGCCCGCGGCGCGTCGGGAGACCCCTCCCGCTGCACCCGAGTCGTCCCCGGCCGTGGCACCTGCGCGACACAGCACCACCTCGCGGCTCTTGGAAGCGAAGCGTCGCGCGCGCGAGAGGGGAGCCGATGATGCGCCGTAGGATCGCGTGGCTCGCGTCGCTCGCGCTGATGGCTGGCGCCGGCCCTGCCGCAGCCCAAGATGCGGTCCAGGCCAGGCCGGACGGCGTGACCTTCACCGTCGCAGGTGCCGCAAACACACTGATGGCGCGGGACTATATGTCCCTGACCGTCTTCGCCGGCTATGGCGGCGTGTATCGTCCGGGCCACTGGACACCGGTGGACGTGATCGTGCGCGCAAAGATGCCGCACGATCTGGTGGAGATGGCGGGCGGTACCCTCCAGGGCACGTTGGTCGTGACGATCCAGACGGGCGTGCGTGAACGCGAGGCTCACACAATGGCCGTCGAGATTCCCCTGCAGGGCGAGCGCCGTTTCCCGCTCCTCTTGCTCCCCGAAGGGCACCACGTTCGTGTTGACTTCGCTCCCGACTTGAGGGGGCGCACGTTGAACGCCCTGTTGGGCACGGGCATCGATCGGGTGGTCGGCGTGGTGCGGATGCGGCAGGCTGCCTCGGACGCCGTCCTCGTAGCGACCCTGCCGAGGAACGAGCGCGCGCTACGCAAGGCGAGCCAGGGTGTGCGCGGGCCGCCGTTCGAGGTGGCTACGCTCCGCACCGAAGGGATGCCGGCCGAGGGCGCGCACTGGTTCGGCGCGGACGCGGTGGTGTTGACCCTGACCGAGCTGGGCCAACTGCCGCCGGCGGTTCAGGATGGTCTCCTGCTCTGGGTCCGGTCTGGGGGCCGTCTGATTCTCACCGCGGACCGCGCCCAACCGCGGTTGTCTGCGGAGGTCGCGAGCGTCTTGCCCGCCCGCCTGAGCCTGGGCCGGCAGGTGATAGGCGATGCTGCGCTCGAGGCGTTTGGCGGAGGCGCGCCGCTGCCTGCCGGCCAGCGCACGTTCATCGCGGTGCAGCAGCTTGAGCCGCGAGGTGAGGTGGTGCTGGCTCTCGGAGCGCAGCCTCTGATTACCCGCCGGTGGTTGGGCAGCGGGAGCCTGACGCTCGTGGGCGCCAACTTGGCGGCGCCCCCGTTTCTCAATTGGGGCGGCGCCCCCGTCTTGTGGGCCAAGTTGCTGCCCGCCCGTCCGCAGCGCCCCTCGGCGGGGCCGGGATTGCGGTCGGCACTGCTGGCCGCGCTGTTGGGTTTTCGAGAACTGTCCGCCGCCGGGTTGTCCGGCGTGTTGGGCGCGTTCGCCATCTACGCCGCGCTGTTGGGTGGGGGCCTGGCGTGGGGCCTCCGGCAGTTCCAGCGCCCCGAACTGTACTGGCCGACCACGGGCGTCGTGGTCTTCAGCGTGATGCTCGCGACCCTGTCCAACCCCACCATTCTGAGCATCGACACGGCGTCCGTGCAGACGGTTTCGATCGTGCAGGCGCGCAGCGGGGCGCGGGTGGGGCGCATGGAAACCTATGCCGGCGGTTCGGCGACCATCGCGAGTGAGGTGGACTTGGCGTTAGCAGTGGAGGACGGTGGCATTCGCGCCTTCTCCCGCTCGCCCGAGGCGCTGGGGGTCACTGAACGGGTGCAGGAGGTCGGCTACGATCCGCTCCCCGTGGCCCACGCCATTCCCGTCGGCCCGTCGGAGGCGGGGCTGGTCTTGGGTGCCGGCGTGCGGACGGCGGTGCCGTCGCTGCGGTTCGTGCATGAAGGGGAGGGGCGGTACTCGATCGAAAACGGGACCGGTTTGGTGTTGGCCTCGGCGATGGTGGTGCTTCCGGAGGGGGTGCTTCTCCTCGAGCCGCTGTCGATTGGTAGCACCCTCTCGCTGGCGCCCCGCACCGACCCCAGCTTCCATACCTGGATGGAGTACCTTTCCATGCGGCGGTTCGCCGGTCTGCTACCCGGCGTGATCAATATCGTGCCGCCGGCGAGGGATGTGCCCGGCGCCCTGCAAACGACCTTGGTCCAGCAGACCGGGGCGCGCTGGCTTGGGGCTGATCCGTTCGGGGCGACGCTCCTGGCCTGGTGGCCCATGGCGAGCATCGCGGCCGGTGACGCCCATACCGCCCCGCTCTTCCGTGGCCACACCCTCCTCGCGATCGCGCCGGAGGACGCCTGATGCCCGACCCGTTGCAGAGCGTGGAAGTGAGGCATCTCACCAAGGTCTATGGAGAGACCGTCGTGCTCAACGATTTGAGTTTCAGCGTGGCGGCCGGCGAGGCATTCGCGGTGGTTGGGCCGCCGGGCTCCGGCAAGACCACCCTGGCGCGCCTCCTGGCCACCGCCGTGGCGCCCACGCGTGGAGCAGTGCGCATCACCGGGCTCCATACCGGCCGCCGGCCGCTGGAGGCGCGCGCCCAGATCGGGTACTTGCCGGCCACGGCCGGACTCGACCCAGAACTCACCGTAGAAGAGTACTTGGAGTTTTTCCTGCGCGCGTACGACCGGGATGACGAGCACGGCGCCGCGGCTATGGCGGATGTCCTCGAACTGGGGGACCTGACGGCGCGCCGGCGCGATCTGGTGGGCGCGCTCGGCCCGGCGGAGGGGCGGAGGCTGGGCCTGGCGCGGTGTCTGCTGCACGATCCGCGGGTGCTTATTCTGGACGAGCCGTTCGCGGAACTCAGCGCGGGCGGGCGCGCGGAGGTCGGGGCCGTGCTCGATGCGCTGAAGGGGATGGGGAAGACGCTGGTGCTCTGTACCCG
The DNA here is from genome assembly GCA_965371225.1 of uncultured bacterium. GTDB lineage: Bacteria > Abyssobacteria > SURF-5 > CBDUXP01 > CBDUXP01 > CBDUXP01. The sequence continues at coordinate 43,048 of CBDUXP010000010.1, forward strand.
CTCGGTCGAGGCCGTTGCCGAGTTCGCGCAGGAATTCTGCATGCTGGATCACGGCATCGCGTGCGAAATCGGATCGGCGGAGGAGATCCGGCGGTTGCACACGCCGCAGTTGACCTGCGAACTGCGCGTGGGTGGCGACCCGCAGCGTGCGCAGGGAATCGTTGAGGGGGTCGGCGCGCTCGTGTTGCTGCGGCAGCGGGATCGGTTTCGCGTGGCGCTTGACACGGAAGAGCAACTGGCGGCGCTGGAGGCGCGTTTGGCCGAGGCGGGAATTCCACTGAAGCGCCGTCGCGTCGAACCGGGGTTCACTGACGTGGTCGCCACGTGCTTCGCCCGGCGGGCGCAGGTGGATCGGCAGGCTGCCGCCTTCCTGCGGAGGCCTGGGCGATGAATGCGGTGCTCTGGCGGGAGTTGCGCGTCATGGCGCGCCGGCCGCGGACGGGATGGATCGTGACGGGCGGTCTGTGGTTCTGCCTCCTGGTGGTGTGGGGGGTGTCGGGAGAAATCAGCGGCATGGGCAGCGGTGCGGGGAGCGCCGCGCGAGTCGGCCGGGTGCTGGTGGGGGTGCTCGTGATGACCCTCGCTGCGCTGATCGCCCTGATCGCCCCGTTTGTGGCGGCCCGCGCGCTGATGGTGGAGCGCCGCCGCCAGACCTTCGACGTGTTGATCATTACCCCGCTCACGGCGCGGCTGGTGCTGCGGGGGAAGTTGCTCGGTGCGTTAATGCCGCTGTTCGTGATCCTGGGCGCCACGCTGCCGTTGGCCATGGTCCTGCGGTTGTACGGCGGCTTCACCGCCCTGCAGGTGCTGCTCGCGTACCTGTTCCTTTTTCAGGAGGCGCTGGTGTTCGGCTTGCTCGGCTTGGGTGCTGCCCTGTTCAGTGGCGATCGCCGCCGGCTGGGGCAGGCTGGCCTAATTGGGGCGGTCGTGTTTCTGTTGGTGGGTACGGTGGCGGCGGACGTGTACCTCGCCCGCGGTCTCTTGTGGTGGCTTAAGCTCCCGGTCGTGCTCGCTGTCTTGTTGTGGCTCGTCGTCGATACGACGCGGAACATCACAACACGACGCCGCGAAGTTGACGATTTCTCCGCCGAGATGCACCAGGCGCTCATCTTTCTGGTCTTCGTGACGTTCCTCGCGATTGGACTGACATGGGACATCGGTAATGGGGGGCCCACGTTGCGCTATTTCAATCCGCTGCTCGCCGCGGCGGCCTTGGCCGGCCTGCCCCTGGGATTCGAACCCGCCCCGGCCAATTTCGGCGTCAGTCTCGTGCTGTACCTCCTGGTGCCCGGCGCGGCGTTCCCGGCCCTGGCCGGGCGGCTTCAGGCCTACTTCAACACGAACGTGGCTCATGAGCGCGGCATCTTCCTCTAGCGCCGGGGCGAAAGCCCTGCGCCGCAGCGTGGTGCGCATGGAGGCGCACCTGGACGCGTTGGAGTCTGCGCGCCGGCGGCAGCGGCTCCTGCGGGTGGTCGGCGGTCCGGTGCTTTGGGGGGTGGCGTTTGCGTTGGTGCTCTTGCTCGCCGGCCACTACGCGCGCGTCCTGCACCATCCATGGCTCGTGGTGACGACGGTGACGGTCTGTAGTGGAATCGTAGTGGTCCGCGCCTGGGGCCGGACCCGGCCACTGTTCGATGTCGCGGTCTGGGTGGACCAACGCGCGGGGCTGGACGAGCGGGTCTCGAGCGCGCTGGCCTTTCTGGAACTGAAGACGCCGACACCGATGATGCAGGAGACGGTCGTGGATGCGGAGCAGAAACTCCTCGGCGTGCCGCACGAGCGGGTGGCCCGTCCCGCCTCGCGCCGCTGGGTGTTGTTGCCGGTCTTGTTGCTGCCTCTGCCCCTGCTGGCCATGCTGCCGCCCCGGCTGACGGCCATGGAACTGGCCTCCGCGCAGACGCGCCACGCCATTCAGGCGACCGGCGGCCAGCTCGTGGCCACGGCCGAAGAGTTGGAAGAGGACCTCAGCGCGCATGCCGGTCCGGATGCACAAGCCGCGGTGGCCGCGACGCGGGAGGCCGGCGCTGCGCTCGAAGAGGGTGCGGCGGGTACGCAAGAACAGGCGCTGGAGCGGTTGCAGACCGCGCGGCAGCAGGTGGACGATGCCCTGCGTGAGGATGCGGCGCGCGAACTCCTGGGTGAGCGGCTTCGTGCGAACGCCGCCACTCGTCAGGCCGGGGAAGCGCTGGCGCGCGGGGACACCCAGGCCGCGGCTGACGCACTCCGCCGCACGGCGGCCACGCTGCGGGAGCAGGACGTCAGCGGTGCCCGAGGTCAGCAGCTCGCGGAGGACCTGCGCCGCGCGGCCCAAGCCCTGCCTCCGGGTGAGGCCCAGGCGGCGGCGAACCGGGCCGCAGCCGGCGCGGAGGCTGGGCGGCAGGATGTGGCCCAAGACGGGCTGCGGGACTTGGCCGACCAGGTGGAGGACATGACGGCGCTGGGCGAGGATCGTGAAGTGGTGGAAGACGCCGCAGACGCGCTTCGCGAGGCGCGCAACGCGGTTGGCGACGCGCAAGATCCCGCCGCCGGCCCAGCCGATATTCCCGCTGGTGCAGAACCGGGTCCGGGAGAAAACGGGCCTGCGCCCCTGGGCGATTCCGGCGCGCCTGACGCGGAATCGGGGGAGCAGTCCGACCGGGCCGGCGCGGGCTTGGATCGCCCGGACTTGGCGCGCGACGAAGTGGAATCGCTGACGGCGGATCCGGGCAACCGGGTGACCGTGGCGGGGCAACTGTTGGAGCGGGAGCGCACCGAGGGCAGCCGCCGGGGTGGGGGGCCCCGCGTGCAGGAGGATACAGTAGCGGACATGCAGCGTACCGTGGAGGCGTTCCGGACGCTTGGGGAAGCCGAGATTGCCCAGCAGTCCATCCCGCCGGGGTATCGCGCGCTGGTGCGCGACTACTTTTCTGTGCTCGAAGACGTGGCCGCGGGCCGGGACGGCGAACCGGCGCCGTAGAAGGAGAGGACGGCGGTATGGATCCACAAGCCGAGGTCGCGCACTTTCAAGAACGATTCAGCGCGATTCATGACGCGGTCGGCCAAGTCGTGGTGGGCCAGCAGAACCTCGTCTACACCATCTTGACCGCCCTGTGCGCGAATGGGCATGTGCTGATCGAGGGCGTGCCCGGCTTGGGCAAAACCTTGCTGGTGCGCACGCTGGGGACCGTGCTCGACCTGCCGTTCTCGCGTATCCAGTTCACGCCCGATCTCATGCCCGCGGACGTGATTGGGACGAATATTATCGTGGAGGACGAGTCGGGAAAGAAGGGGTTTGAGTTTCAACCCGGCCCCGTCTTCGGCAGTCTCGTACTCGCGGACGAGATCAACCGCGCCACGCCGAAAACACAGTCGGCGATGCTCGAGGCGATGCAGGAACGCCAGGTGACGGTGGCGGGTGTGGGATACCCGCTGCCCGATCCGTTCCTGGTGATGGCGACGCAAAACCCCATCGAAATGGCAGGCACCTATGCGTTACCCGAAGCGCAGCTCGACCGCTTCCTCTTGAAGGCGCGGGTGCCTTTTCCGGGCGAGGCGGACCTGGTGCAGATCGCGCAGCGGACCACGGGCACGGCGAACCCCACGCCGCCGCAGGTGTGCTCTCGGGAGGACGTGCTGGCCATGCAGCGGTTGGTGCGGCAGGTCCCGATGGCGGACCACGTGGTGCAGTACGCGGCGCACCTGGTCATGGCAACGCATCCGGACCGCAACGGCGTGCCGAAGATCACGAAAAAGTACCTGCGGTACGGTGCAAGCCCGCGCGGTCTCCAGAGTATCGTGCTGGCCGCGAAAGTGCGGGCGCTGACGAACGAGCGCTACAACGTCAGTTTCAAAGACGTGCAGGCGGTAGCCACGTCCGCGTTGCGCCACCGCATCGTGTTGAACTTTGAGGGGGAGGCCGATGGAGTGGAGCCGGACGCGATCCTGGGCGAACTCCTCAAGGCCGTCCAACCCCCCGCGGCCGAGTGACCGCGGGCCGGACCGGGTCAGTCGGCGCGCGCGTGCAGCCGCACGATCTTGCGCGCCTGCCCGGCGTGGCGGAGCGAACGCAGCAGGTGGGCGGCTGCGTCGTCATAGCCCTGCTCGATCAGGCGCCGGGTTTGCCGCGGATGGAGCCGGAACGATTGCCAGACGCCCGTCCGGTCGAACGCCTCGCTCGGCTCGAGAACCGTCACGGTCGGGCGCGGTGCCCGGGGGGTGGTGGGGTCGCGATACGCGGGCGGCGGCTTCGTGACCAGATTCCATGCCACCTCGAGACAGCGCGCGGCCACGGGGCCAAAGAACCGCAACGACTCCGTGGGCCGGGGGGTGCCACTGAAGCCCTGCACGCAGTAGATTTCGGTCGCGCCGCGGCGGATGGCGTATTCCACGGGGGCACTCCAGGCGACGGTGCCGGCTACGTACCATTCATTGCGAATCTTGACGGGCGGATGGAGCAGGGGCACGGCAGCGGCGGCGCGGCTGAACTGGCGGAGTTCCCACGGCGACGCGGCAGTGCGATTGCCGTGCACCTCGAGCCGCCCTTCGGACAGATTGATGACCGTGAACGCGATCTCCATCTGGTTGGCATAGAGCGCCTCGAAATCCACCTCCCGTTCAACCGCCGCGAGCAGGGGGCTCGGGGAGAAGAGCGATCGGCCCAGGAGGGCATTGTGGCGGAGCGAAACGAGGGAGCGGGCCCGGCGGCGGCTCAATCCCAGCCAGCAGGCTTCCAGGCGAGCGGGCCCCGCGCTGGCATAGAGGCAGGCGTTTCGGACGCCGACGCCACTCCCCACGATCAAATCGGGCTGCCGGCCATACTCCACGAGCGCTTTGATTGCCCCCACCTGAAACGCGCCGCGGGCCCCGCCGCCTTGTAGCACCCAGGCAATCGTCGGCGGCTGCGCCGAAGACGGGCGGCGTTCCCGGCGCCGGGTTCCGGGGCGTCTATTCGCCGTCATTCGTGCCGGGGACGACGAAGAATTCTAGCGAGTGCAACACCGCGTCGTCGATGACTATCTCGACACGCCAGTCACCAACGCGGCCCGGCCGCAGCGTCTTGTAGCTCCACGTCCGGAACCGGTCGGAGCGGACCGTGAGGTTCACCACGTCCGTGCGCGTGCCCTCGAAGTAGTACACATGTTGCAGCGTGGTGCCTTCGGCATTCAACACCTCGCACCAGGTATACGCGCGGCCCGCGTCGACGGAAAACTCGTCCGTCGGCTCCACCGGTTCGCGGTCGGCAACGCCCATGCACGTGGTGGCGCGGGTGACTTCGACATCGGCCAGGGCCGGACCGGCCGCGCCCACCAGACCGAAGAGGAGCGCGAATGCAAGCAGACAACTCAGGTGGTTGGGCATGCCAGTACCATACCACAGGCCGACGTGTTGCCCCAGAAAGAGCACGGCCCCGGGCCGGAAGGGCGCGGGGCCGTACGCGAATCTGCCGCGGGGTTACAGCGCGATCCAGACGCTCTTGGTCTGCGTGTACAAGTCGAGCGCCCATTTGCCCAGTTCTCGCCCGAAGCCGCTTTCCTTGTAGCCGCCGAACGGCGAGGCGACGTCGAACACATTGAACGTGTTCACCCACACGGTCCCCGCCCGTAAGGCGCGCGCCGCCCGATGCGCCTTTCGGATGTCGTTGGTCCAGATGCCCGCGGACAATCCGTACGCGGTATCGTTGCCTTGCGCAATCACGTCGTCGACGTCCTTGAACGTGATGGCCGAGACGACCGGGCCGAAGATTTCTTCCTGGGCGATCACCATGTCATTCGTCACGTTGTCGAAGATCGTCGGCTTGATGAAGTAGCCCTTTTCGGTGGCGCGCTCGCCGCCGGTCACGACCGTCGCGCCGGCCGCCTTGCCCTTGTCGATATACCCCAGGATTTTCGTGAACTGTTCCTCACTCACCTGCGCACCCATCTCCGTGGCTTGGTCGAGGGGATCGCCCACCTTGATCGCTTGGACGAAGTCGCTGAGCGTATTGATGAACTCGTCGTGGATCTCTTCCTGGAGAAACAGCCGCGATCCGGCGCAGCACACCTCGCCCTGGTTGAAGTAGATGCCGGCGATAGCCCCCTTCACGGCCGCCTGCATGTCGGCATCGGCGAAGACGATGTTCGGCGCCTTGCCGCCCAATTCGAGCGAGATGCGCTTCAAGGTCCCCGCGGCCTCGCGCTGGATCAGGCGGCCGATCTCCGTGGAGCCGGTGAAGGCGATCTTGTCCACGTCGGGATGCTGCACGAGCGACTGCCCTGCGGTGGGGCCGTAGCCTGGCACGATATTGACCACGCCTTCGGGCACGCCGGCTTCCAGCATGAGTTCACCGAGGCGGAGCGCCGTGAGCGGGGTCTGTTCCGCGGGCTTGAGCACCAGCGTGTTGCCGCAAGCCAGGCCCGGTGCGAGCTTCCACGCCGCCATAAGCAGCGGGAAATTCCACGGAATGATCTGCCCGCAGACGCCCACCGGTTCCCGCAGCGTGTAGTTGAAGTAGTCGCCGCTGACCGGAATCGTGTCGCCGTGTACCTTGTCGGCCCACCCGCCGTAGTACTCGAACGTCTCCGCGGCCAGGGGGATGTCGACGTTCAGGGTTTCGCGAATGGGCTTCCCGTTGTCCAGGGTTTCGAGCGTGGCCAGTTCTTCCCGGTTCGCCATGATGAGGTCGGCGATCTTGCGCAGCAGCCGGCCGCGGTCGCGGGCGGTCATCTTCGGCCACGGCCCGCTGGTGAACGCCTTGCGCGCGGCGGCCACCGCCCGGTCGATGTCTTCTTTATCGCCTTCCGCGACGGAGGTCAGGACTTCCTCGGTCGCCGGATTGATCGTTTCGAACATCTTCCCAGATGCGGAAGCAACCCATTCGCCATTGATGAGCATTTTGCCCGGAGTCAAAGTGACGGGCAGGTCCACCGTGGCAGCCATAGCGTTCTCCTTCGCGAGTGCGGTGTGGGCGGGCGGGACGGGCGGACAGCAGCAAATGGCCCGCGTTCCCCCAGGTCGCCCTCATCCTAAGCCCGCCCCCCGACCGCGTCAAGCGGAACGCGCCGGCGCCTGCGGCCGACGCCGCCAGCCGCCGACCGTGCAGCGGCGGAGGAACAGGGAGTACCATACGACATACACATGTCGGTCCCCCTTCGGCGGTGAAGCGCGTTTTTGAGGTCGCGGTCGCTCTCGTGTGTAAGGACGGGTGAGGAGGAAGATACCGTGAGCGGGCCGGATACCGCGCCGCCGGAGATTGTCTTTGCGGCCTCGGGGGTGACCAAGATTTATGACATGGGCGAAGTGCAGGTACACGCGCTGCGGGGCGTCGACCTGGAACTGTACGCCGGGGAACTTGTGGTGTTGCTGGGACCCTCGGGGAGCGGGAAGTCGACACTGCTGAACATTCTGGGGGGCTTGGATACGGCGACGGCGGGGCAGGTGTTCTATCGGGGGATGGATCTGACGGCGGCGAAGGAGCGGGAGCTCACGGAGTATCGGCGGTTCCACGTGGGGTTCGTGTTCCAGTTTTACAACCTGATTCCGAGCCTGACGGCGCAGGAAAACGTGGCGGTGGTGACGGAGATTGCGGAGGATCCGATGCCGGCGGGGGACGCGCTGGCGCTGGTGGGGCTGGCGGAGCGGCGAGACCATTTTCCGGCGCAACTTTCGGGGGGCGAGCAGCAGCGGGTGGCGATCGCGCGGGCGATCGCGAAGAATCCGTCGGTGCTGTTGTGCGATGAGCCGACCGGGGCGCTGGATTCGGCGACGGGGATCGTGGTGCTGGAGGCGATTGAGCGGATCAACCGCGAGCTGGGGACGACGACGGCGGTGATTACGCACAACGCGGATATCGCGGAGATGGCGAATCGGGTGGTGCATCTGATGGACGGGCGGATTTCGCGGGTGCGGACGAACGAGACGCAGAAGGCGGCGCGGGACTTGAGCTGGTAGGCGATGCGGGCGATTAACCGAAAGATGTGGCGAGACCTGTGGCACTTGCGCGGGCAGGCGATGGCGATCGCGTTCGTGATCGGCGCCGGGGTGGCGACGTACGTGATGTCGGCGAGCACCCTGGATTCGCTGCAGCTCACGCGGAGTTCGTACTATCGCGAGCATCGCTTCGCGGATGTTTTCGCGTCGCTGAAGCGCGCGCCTGAACGGCTGCGGAGCCGGATCGCGGACATTCCAGGGGTGCAGGCGGTGGAGACGCGGGTGGTGGCGGCGGTGAACCTGCTGATCGAGGATTATCCGGAGCCGGCGTCGGGAAAGCTGGTGTCGGTGCCGGATGAGGGGGAGCCGGCGGTGAATACGCTGTATCTGCGGCGGGGGCGGATGGTGGATTCGCAGCGGGATGATGAGGTGTTGCTGAATGAGGTGTTCGCGAATGCGCATGCGTTCGAACCGGGGGACCGGCTGCGGGCGATCGTGAACGGTCGGCAGAAGGAACTGACGATCGTGGGGATCGTGCTGTCGCCGGAGTACATCTTTCAGTTTCGGCCGGGGGAGCTGATTCCGGATTTCCAGAGTTACGGGATTCTCTGGATGGCGCGGACGCCGCTGGCGGCGGCGTATGACATGGAGGGAGCATTCAACGATGTGGCGCTGGGTTTGACGCGGGGGGCGAACGAGCAAGACGTGCTGGCCTATCTGGATGACGTGCTGGCGCCGTACGGGGGGCTGGGCGCCTACGGGCGGGACGATCAGGTATCGCACCGGTACCTGAGCGAGGAGTTTCGCCAGTTGACACAGATGGCGACCATCTTTCCCGTGATCTTTCTCGGGGTGGCGGCTTTCCTGTTGAACGTGGTGGTGACGCGGCTGGTGACGACGCAGCGTGAGCAGGTGGCGGTGCTGAAGGCGTTCGGGTACAGCAACGCGGCGGTGGGCGGGCATTATGCGAGTTTGATTCTAGCGGTGGTGGCGATCGGGGTGGCGATCGGGGTGGCGATCGGGGCGCGGTTCGGCGTCGCGATGAGCAATATGTACATGGAGTTCTACAGGTTTCCGTTCCTTGAGTACGAACTGCGGTCGGCGGTGACGGTGTCGGCGGCATTGATCAGTTGCACGTCGGCGTTGCTGGGGACGGCGGTGGCGGTCCGGCGGGCAGCGCTGCTGCCGCCGGCGGAGGCGATGAGGCCGGAGCGGCCGGCGAGCTATCGGGTAACGGTGGTGGAACATCTGGGGCTGAAGCGGTGGTTCTCGCAACCGACGCGCATGATCTTGCGCAATCTGGAGCGGCGCCCGATCAAGGCGGTGTTGTCGATGACGGGCATCGCGCTGTCGTGCAGCATCCTGGTTGTGGCGTTCTTCTTTAACGATTCAGTGGAAGAGATGATTCGGGTGCAGTTTTCGTGGATCCAGCGGGAGGATCTGTCTGTGACGTTTATCGAGCCGACGTCGTATGGGGCGCTGCACGAGCTGCAGAGTCTGCCGGGGGTGACGCACGCGGAGGCGGTGCGGTACGTGCCGGCGCGATTGCGGTTCGAGCATCGGACGTTCCGGACGCCGATTCAGGGGGTGGACCCGGAGGGAGATCTGTTTAACGTGCTGGATACTGATCTCCAGCCGGTGTCGCTGCCACCGGATGGGGTGATGTTGTCGGCGTACCTGGCGCGGATGCTTCGGATAAAGCCGGGTGATTACCTGACGGTGGAGGTGTTGGAGGGGAGCCGCCCGGTGCGGCGGGTGCCGGTGGTGGCGCTGGTGAAGCAGTATCTGGGCGTGTCGGCATACATGAGCCGGGAGGCGCTGAACCGGATGATGCGGGAGGATCGCGCGATCTCCGGGGCGTACCTGTCGACGGATTCGATGCATGAGGAGCGCATCTATAGTGCGCTGATGGGGATGCCGCGGGTGGCGGGGACGGCGATCCGGCGGAAGGTGATCGACAATTTCAACGAGACGATGGCGAAGCAGGTGCTGACGTTTGCGTTTTTCACGACCCTGTTCGCGGGGACGATTGCGTTCGGGGTCGTGTACAACAGCGCGCGGCTCAGCCTGTCCGAGCGCGGGCGTGAGCTGGCGAGCCTGCGGGTGCTGGGCCTTACGCGGGGCGAGATTTCGTACATTCTGTTGGGCGAGCTGACGGCGCTGACGCTGGCGGCCATTCCTCTCGGGTTTCTGATGGGTCGGGGCCTGTGCGCGTACATGATTTCCGCGATGGAGACGGACCTGTTCCGGATTCCGTTGGTCGCGGCGCCGCGGACGTATGCATTCGCGGCGACGGTGGTGTTGGTCTCGGCAGTAATTTCGGGACTGGTGGTGCGGCGGCGGTTGGACACGCTGGACTTGGTGGCGGTCCTGAAGACGCGGGAGTAATCAACGATGCGGTGGCGTAGACAGTTCGGTTTTCTCGTATTGGCGCTGATGATAGCTGCGGGGCTCACGTACGGCTACATGCCGAAGCCCGTGCCGGTGGACGTGGCGCACGTGCGGCGGGGCGGGCTACAGGTGACGGTGGAGGAGGAGGGGAAGACGCGGGTGATCGACCGGTTCGTGCTGTCGGCGCCGGTGCCGGGGTTTGCGCGGCGGGTGGAGCTGGACGTGGGGGACGCCGTGACGGCGGGGCAGGTGGTGGCGCAACTGGAGCCGCTGCGTTCGACGGTGCTGGATCCGCGGAGCCGCGCGGTGGCGGAGGCGCAGCTTGCGGCGGCGGGGGCGGCACTGCAGGTGACACAGGAGACGGCGCTTGCGGCGGCGGCGGATGCGGATATCGCGGAGACGGAGCTGAAGCGAGTGGCGCGGCTGCGGGAGCTGGGGGATGTTTCGCAGGAGGCGCTGGATCAGGCGGAGGCGCAGGCGCGGCAAACGCAGGCGGCGCGGCGGTCGGCAGAGTTCAGCGTGGAGGTGGCGCGGTATGAAGTGGAGGCGGCGGAGACGTCGCTGCGGTATTCGGCGGCTGAGAACACCGCGAATCCCAGGGAGACCGTCGAGATCCGCGCGCCGGTGGCGGGCTGCGTGCTGCACGTGCACGACGAGAGTGAGCGCGTCGTGACGGCGGGCGCCCCGCTCATCGAAATCGGCGATCCGCGTGCGCTCGAGGTGGAGGTGGACGTGCTCTCCGCGGATGCCGTGCGGATTCGCCCGGGGACGCGGGTGTTGTATGAGCGCTGGGGCGGGGGTCCGCCGCTGGAGGGGCGGGTGCAGCTGGTGGAGCCGGTGGGGTTCACGAAGATTTCGGCGCTGGGAGTGGAGGAGCAGCGGGTGTTGGTGATTGCGGACATCGTGTCGCCGCCGGATCAGTGGGAGCGATTGGGCGACGGATACCGGGTAGAGGCGAGCTTCGTGTTGTGGGAGAGCGACGACGTGCTGCAGATCCCGTCGAGCGCGCTGTTCCGGCAGGGGGACGGTTGGGCGGTGTTTACGGTGGAGGGCGAGCGGGCCGTGCGCCGGCCGGTGGAGGTCGGGCATCGTAGCGGGATTATGGCGGAGGTGGTGTCCGGGCTGCTGGAGGGGCAGGTGGTCATTCCACACCCGGACGATACGATCGAGGACAGGACGCGGGTGCGTCCTCGCGACGGGTAAGCGGCCTAGTCGGTGACGGCGCTGGTGGACGCGCCCCCCGCCGCAGCGGGCGTGCTAGTCCCGGAGGAGCTTAGCCATATGCGGAATGGGGCCCACTTGAGGGTGGCGACTCTGCGCTTCAGGACCCACCAGCACGATTGAATCGGCGCGGCCTTCCACGTTTACGGCCAGGTAGTCGAATTGCCACTGCCCGCGGACCTTTCTGGATTCCAGAAGCACGCTCGCTCGACCGCGCGGCCCCGACACGGGAATGACGAGCGCGGCAGTGCCGGACGCGCCGCTGGATTCTATGTTGCCCAGGACGTACCAGCCGGGCGTAATCGGCTCGCCCAAGACCGCGACAATCTCGGGATCGTGCTGCACGCGCTGCAGTGCATGCTGATAGGGATCGGTCGATCTCATGATGGCGAAGATGAGCGCGACCATCGCGAGGCCCCCAACGACCGTGACGATCAGCAGCCCGAAACAGCCGACGGGCACGGCCCACTTCCAGTTCTGATCCCACCAGGCCTGAAATCCCGCCAGTCTCAGTGGAGGCATTGCTCCGTCTCCCTCTCTGGACCAGACCGCCCGCCCCGTCTTTCGGCAAGCGCGGTCGCTGGTCGAGTCGCTTAGTCCGTGACGGCGCCGGTGGAGGCGCTGGACACCAGTTTGGCGTACTTGGCCAGCACGCCGGACGTGTACCGCGGTGGCGGCGCGGTCCAGGCCGCACGGCGTCGCTCCAGTTCCGCCTCGTCGACGTTGAGCTGCAACACCCGCTGTTCAGCATCGACCGTGATGCTATCGCCCTCGTGGACCAAGGCAAGCGGTCCGCCCACCTGGGCTTCGGGCGACACGTGACCCACCACCAAGCCGTACGTGCCGCCGGAGAAGCGGCCGTCGGTGATGAGGCTCACGGAATCGCCGAGCCCCTTGCCGATGATCGCGCTCGTGGGGCCGAGCATCTCCCGCATGCCGGGACCACCCTTCGGCCCTTCGTAGCGCAGCACGATCACGTCGCCGGGATGAATCCGATCGTCCAGAATGGCTTCCATGCACGCCTCTTCCGAATCGAACACGCGGGCGGAACCGGTCATGGTGACCGTCTTCAGCCCGCTGATCTTGGCGACGCTACCCTCGGGGGCGAGATTGCCTCGGAGAATGGTCAGGTGCCCCTGCGGATACTTGGGCGCGTCGAATGGGAGCACCACGTCCTGCCCGGCCGGCGGCGCATCCGGCACGTCGGCCAGGTTTTCCGCGACCGTTTTGCCGGTCACGGTCAGGCAGTCCCCGTGCAGCAGGCCCGCCTTGAGCAGCATCTTCATGATGAGCGGGATGCCGCCCACGCGGTGCAAATCAGTGGCGACGTACTGTCCCGAGGGTTTCATGTCCGCCAAGTGGGGGACCCGTTTCCGGATGCGCTCGAAGTCGTCCAACGTGAGGTCCACCTCCGCCGCGTGCGCGGTCGCGAGCAGGTGCAGCACCGCGTTAGTCGATCCGCCCACCGCCATCACGACGGCGATGGCATTCTCGATCGACTGCTTGGTCAAGATGTCGCGGGGTTTGAGATCGGTTTCGATCAGGCGCATGAGCGCGCGGCCGCTTTCGGCGGCACTCTCGGCCTTTTCCTGATCTTCGGCGGCCATGGTGGACGAGTACGGGAGGCTCAGGCCCATGGCCTCGATGGCGCTGCTCATGGTGTTGGCCGTGAACATGCCGCCGCAGGATCCCTTGCCTGGAATCGCACGCCGTTCGATTTCCATCAGGTCTTCGCCCGAGAGCCGGCCGGCGTTGCGTTCGCCCACGGCCTCGAACACGCTCACGATAGTGAGGTCGCACCCCTGGTAGTGGCCCGGCTTGATGGTGCCGCCGTACACGAAGATGCCCGGGATGTTCAGCCGCCCCAGGGCCATGAGTGCGCCGGGCATGTTTTTGTCGCAGCCGCCGACCGTGATGACACCGTCCAAACTCTGGCCGCGGCACACCGTTTCGATCGAATCGGCGATCACCTCACGGCTCACGAGCGAACACTTCATCCCCTCCGTGCCCATGGAGATGCCGTCGCTGACGGTGATCGTCCCGAACATCTCCGGCATGCCGCCCGCGTCGCGAATGGCCGCGGCCGCCAGGTCCGACAGCTCACCAAGGCCGGCGTTGCACGGGGTAATCGTGCTCTGCCCGTTCGCCACGCCGACGATCGGCTTCCCGAAGTCTTCGTCGCGAAACCCCACGGCCCGCATCATCGACCGGTTCGGGGCGCGGTGCTCGCCCTCCGTCACGATCCAACTGTGGCGGTTCATCTTGTGCTCTGTCGTGGTATCACCCATGGTCGTCCTCCACCAACTCGTATTGTACCCGCCGGTACCGCCGCGCACCGGCTCAAAAACCAAAACGCCCCACTCCCGGCGGGGAATGGGGCCGAATCAGGCGCCGGTGCGTCAGGCGACGCGCGCTATCCGACCTCCCCGCTGCGGGTGCGTACGCCCGCTACGGCTCGGCCACATCGAATCTCGCGTTCGGTAATCATCACGCTCTCGCCTATCCGCTTCCCAGTCTATCGGTTTCCCGAAGCGTGTCAAGCAGCTGCGTTTACGTCTTCTGCGCGCTCTCGGCTGCATGCGCGAGGGCGTCCGCCCACGAGGCTTGCTGCTTCAATAGGCGCCGGTACGCCACCAAGTCGCGCGGCATGTTGAACCCGAGCGCGGCCCGGAATCGTCCGTTCCGCCCATAGAGCGCGATGAACTTCCGCTCGGCGACGGTGCCTCGCACCACGCGGACCTCGTCCTCCGCGCGCGCATGGCCGATGTACTGGATGTTCACGTCGTACTGGTCCGACCAGACGAACGGCACCGGCGCGTACGGTTGGGCGTTGCCGTCGCCGTCGAGCAACCGCTGCGCCGCCGCCATCCCCTGGTCCGACGCGTTGGTCCAGTGTTCGACCCGCATGGTTTCGCCGAAGAGCTGGTTGGGAAAGCGCGCCACGTCCCCCGCGGCCACGACGCCCGGCGCGCCCGTCGCACACGTAGCGTCGCACACGACACCATCGTCCAGGGTCAGGCCCGACGATTCGAGCCACCGCGTCTCGGGATACACCCCGATGCCAATCACGACTACGTCCGCGTCGACAGTGGTGCCGTCGCTGAGGCGGAGCCGCTCCACGCGCGCGTTGCCTTCGATCGCGTCAACCGCAACGCCACAGTGCAGCGCAACCCCATGATCGCGGTGGAGGGCGGCACACGCATCACCCATCTCGGGGCCCAGCACGCGACTCATGGGGACATCCAGCGCTTCTACCATGCTCACGTCCAACCCGCGTTGGCGGCAGACGGCGGCGACCTCGGCGCCGATGAATCCGGCGCCGATGACCGCCACCCGCGGTCCGCGTTCCAGTTCGCGCCGAATGGCGAGGGAATCGTCCAGGGTGCGCAGGGTGAAGAGCCCGTGGAGCGCGGGCTGATTGGGGAGCGTGCGCGGGGTCGCTCCCGTGGCGATGACCAGCCCGTCGTAGGCCAGGCGCTCGCCGTCGTCCAGTTCGACGGTGCGGTCCGCGGGAGACAAGGCCACGGCGCGGCGCCCCAACCGCAGGTCCAGGTCGAGCGCGTCGTAGCTGTCCGGTTTGCGCAACACGATGCGCTCCGGCTCCCAGTCACCGCGAAGAACTTCCTTGGACAGGGGCGGCCGGTCGTAAGGCAGACGGTTTTCCGCGCCCACGAGCACGAGCCGGCCCTCGTACCCCTGGCGGCGGAGCGCCTCCACGGCCCGCAGGCCCGCGAGGGAAGCCCCCACGACGGCGATCGTGTTCAGGGAGGCCACAGCGAACCGTTCGGGTGGGGGCGGACCGGCGCGGGGCACGGCGGCACCGGATCAGCCTTCAGCAATGGAGATAGCCTGGGTGGGGCATGCCCGGACGGCGGCTTCCAGCTTGGCGCGCAGGTCTTCTCCAGGCGTCTCGTTCAGAATGTACAGATACCCGTCGTCCCGTACCTCGAACAACTCGGGTGCTGCGTCCATGCACAAGGCATTACTCTTACACTGCTCGAAATCGACCACCACGCGCATACGGTACCTCCCCCACTCCTCGCTTTGACGGGGATTGCCCGCCGCTCCAGCGGCACGGCGACCCGCGAGGGCGCTATTGTACGAAGGCGCGGCGGCCGGCGCCACCGGGGCACCGGGGTGGCCGGACGCGGGGAAGGACGCATATGGCAGGCGACTGGATCGACGTGTCGGTACCGCTCCGGAACGGGATGGTGCATTGGCCGGACAATCCGCCCTTTCAGGTGACGCGGACACAGGACTTGGCGCGCGGGGACGTGTGTACCGTCTCGGAGATCGCGCTGGGCGTGCATACGGGCACGCACATGGACGCGCCGAGTCACTTCGTGGCCGGTGCCGCCAGCATGGACGCCCTCCCCTGGGACGCGGTGATCGGCCCCGCGCGCGTTCTTGAAATCCACGATCCGCACGTGGTGTCGGTGGATGAGTTGCGCCCGTGCGCGCTGCGGCCCGGCGAACGGGTGTTGTTCAAAACGCGGAATTCGCCGCGGTGCTGGGAGATGGATGCGTTCGTGGAAGATTTCGTGTACATCCCGCGCGAGACAGCGGCGTATCTGGTCGAGTGCCGTGTGCGGACCGTGGGAGTGGATTACCTCTCCGTGGCCGGCTACCAGCGGGACACGGTGGAGACGCACGAAGCGTTGTTGCAGGCGGGGGTGTGGATCATCGAAGGCCTGAACCTGAGCGCGGTCTCGCCCGGATCGTATGACCTGATCTGCCTGCCGCTGCGCATCGCGGGGGCCGAGGGCGCGCCGGCTCGCGCGGTGGTGCGGCCTACGTGACCGCGGGGGCGTCGGCCGGTACTGCGGACGCCAGACGCGCCTGGACCTCCGCCGCCACCCGCTGGCCGGACTCCACGGCGCCGTCGATGTAGCCCATCCACTGCGTGGCCGTCTCCGTGCCGGCCCAGTGGATACGGCCGCAGGGTTCGCGGATGACGTCGCCGACCGACGTCATGACACCCGGACCCATGTGCGCGACGTAACAGCCGCGGCTCCACTCTTCTTCGAGCCAGTTTTTCTCCACGAAAGCTGTCGGGCTGGCCGCCTCCGGCCCGAAGAACCGGCTGAGGTCGCTGAGCACGGCCTGCCGCCGCTCTTCGGGGGTGCACTCGCTCCAGATTTGCGCCTGCCGCCCGTCGCTGAACGCGACCAGTGCCGCTTGGGCGCCGTCGTGGGAACTGTCGTCCAACACGAGGCCGACGCACCCCCGGTCGCTCACCGCCTCGCCCGAATAGCCTTGCTGGCGCCAGAAGGGTTCGGCATATGCGGCGACGTACTTGATGATGCTGCCCATGGGCATGTTCTGCATGAGCTGGTCGCGTTTGGCCGGCAGGTGGGGTTGGTAATCGATCCGCCCCGCCAGCGTCGGGGGAATGGCGACAATGACCCGCTGCGCGCGAAACCGGCGCTTATCGCAGAGCACGGTCGCGCCGTCGGTCTCTTGCACGATGGCGCGCACCGGGGCGTTCAGTCGCACGTGGTCGCCGAGCGCGGCGGCCATGCGATTGGACACTTCCTGCGCGCCGCCGATGAAGCGGTCCCGTTGCGCGCCGTTGGCCACGTCCATGAGCCGGTACAGGCCGTTCCCGGAGTTCAAGTACGTCAGAAAGAACAGGAACGATGCGTCGCTGGGCTCGCACGCGAAAATTGCCCGGAAGACGACCTCCAGGAAGTCGCGCGCCCCGTCGGTCCAGAGGTTCTGGTGGAACCAGGAGTGCGCCGTCATGCTGTCCCATTTCAGGGCGCCGGGCGCTTGGTGAGGTCGCTCCGGCGGCACTTCGCGGCGGAGGCGGTCGAGATGCTTGAGCACGCGGCTCACCTCAAGCTGCGCCGGCAGGTTGAACGCGGCCTGGAACGCCGGCACCCGATGCACCTCGCCGCGGCGATCCACCACCTTCGTGCCCGTGCAGAATTGCGGAAAGGTCTCGACGCCCAGTTCCCCCGCCAGGGCGGCGATGCGGTCTTGCGTGGGTCCGATCCACTGGCCCCCCAGATCGATCCAGTCACCGCCGAGCCGCTGGCTGCAAGTCCGCCCGCCAACGCGGTCGCGCGCTTCGAGAACCAGACAGGACACGTCCGCTTTGGTGAGGAGGCGGGCCGCGGTCAGGCCGGCGACACCCGCGCCGACGATCAGGACATCGGTGCGAGCGGTGTCGGCTGAGAAGCCGTCGTTCGCGGAGCCGTCGGACATGGGGGCACCCTCCTCACGCCCTCGGCGGTTGCGGCGAAGGGCTGGGCGCGTAGAATACCCTAATCTCCCCGGCCAGACGCCGACCGGGGACACGCACCTTCGCCTGGATCGTCACGTGGTCACCGCCTCCGCTACCAAGCCTGCCGCGCCTCCCGCCCGCAGCACGGCGGCGGTCCTGTTCGGCATCGACGTGCGTTCGCTCGCCGCGTTCCGCATCGGTCTCGGAGTGTTGTTGCTGGCCGACCTGCTCGTGCGGGTGCAGGACCTTGAGGCTCACTACACGCGCCTCGGAGTCCTGCCGGCGGCGGTGTACCGGGAGCGCTGGGCGATGGCCCCGCACCTGTCCGTCCACTTCCTGAGCGATACGCTCGCGTTCCAGGCGGTGCTGTTCGGGCTGGCGGCCATCGCGGCAGGCGCGTTGCTCGTGGGTTATCGCACGCGCCTGGCCACCATCGTGTCGTGGTTTCTGCTCATCTCCCTGCACGGCCGGAATCCGTACGTGCTGCAGGGCGGGGATGTGATGCTGCGGATGCTGTTGTTCTGGGGGATGTTCCTCCCGCTCGGCGCCCGGTGGTCTGTCGACCGCGCCCGGGCGAAGACGCCGCCGCCGCAGCGGGTGCTGGGAATCCCCACGGCTGCGCTGCTGCTGCAGCTCTGCTTCGTCTACTGGTTCACCGTGGTGCTGAAGGCGAATTCGCTCTGGCTGGAGGACCACACCGCTCTGTACTACGCGCTGCAGATCGACGAGGCCGCCACCGACGTGGCGCGCTTGTTCCTGCGGTTTCCCGGCCTGCTCGGCCCGCTGACCGTGGTCGTGTGGTGGTTCGAAATGCTCGGCCCGTTTCTGGCCTGGTCGCCGGTGTGGCCCGTCCGCTTGCGGTGCCTGGCCCTCGTCCTCTTCGTCGGAATGCACGCGGTGTTCGCGGTCTGCTTCGCGATCGGGCTTTTCTCATACATCATGATCCTGGCGTGGCTGCCGTTCGTGCCCGCCGAAGTGTGGGATTGGCTGGCGCGCCTCGCGGAACGCCGCCGGCCTGGGTGGGCGCGGGCCCTGCGGCCGGGCGAAGGAACAGCGCGCGTGTCGCCGATCGTCAACGCCGTGGCTGCGAGCCTGTTCGCCTATGTGGTTGTGTGGAATGTGTATTCGACCGACAAGCCGCGCTTCGGCCAAGTGTTCACGCCCACGATCCAGCGCCTCGGGCACGTGCTGCGTCTGGATCAATCGTGGAGCATGTTCATGTGGCCGTATCGGGACGACGGCTGGTGGGTGGTGCCGGGGGTGCTGGAAGACGGCAGCACCGTGGACCTGCTGCGCGACGCGGGGCCGCCCACGTGGGAGCGGCCCACCCCACCGCACCGCGCGTATCCCAATTACCGCTGGCGGAAGTACATGCGGAACTTATGGGATGCGCGGGAAGTGGATAGCCGGCAGCACTACCTTTATTACAGCAACTACCTCTGCCGCACCTGGAACCGCCGGCACCCGCCGGACCGGCAGGTCAAGACGTTCGACGTGCACTACGTTGTTGAAATGACGCAGCCGGACTTCCAGCCACCGCCGCGCAACGCCGTCCACCTTTGGCCCCAAGACTGCACGAGCTGGCTGGCGCAGTTGTCGGGGGAGTAATCCCCCCGCCGGGGGCGGACGCGGCGGCGCCGATTCGGATAGCATGGAGCCCGCGCTGTCGCCCGCAGCGCTCGTGTGAAGGAGCGCGCCATGGCTGCCATATCCACCGCCGACCCGAGTGTAAAGAAAAGCATTCCCGTCCTGGATTCCGAGATGGCCTACGTCGAGACCGGGACGGGGGATCCCATCGTGTTTCTGCACGGGAACCCGACCTCGTCCTATCTCTGGCGGAACGTTATTCCCCACTGCGCGGACCTGGGCCGGTGTCTCGCGCCGGACTTGATCGGTATGGGCCAGTCCGGCAAGTCGGGAAGCGGCTCCTACCGGTTTGTGGATCACGCGCGGTATCTTGATGCGTGGTTCGACGCGGTGGGCGCCACGGCAAACGTCACCCTGGTGGTGCACGATTGGGGCTCGGGCCTGGGATTCCACTGGGCGCACCGGCATCAGGATCGCGTGAAGGGGATCGCCTACATGGAGGCCATCGTGCAGCAGGTGGCGTGGGACGAATGGCCGGAGGCCGCGCGTGAGATCTTCAAAGGCCTGCGGTCGCCGGCCGGTGAAGAGATGATCCTGGAGCGCAACCTGTTCGTGGAGGCGATCCTGCCGGGCAGCATTCTGCGCACGTTGACCGACGAGGAGATGGCCGTCTACCGCGCGCCGTACGCGGAACCCGGCGAGTCGCGCCGGCCGACGTTGACGTGGCCGCGGGAGATTCCGCTGGCGGGGGAGCCGGCGGACGTGTGTGAGATCGTGAGCAACTATGCCGCGTGGCTGAGTGCGAGCGACTTGCCCAAGCTGTTCATCAACGCGGATCCCGGCGCGATTCTGACCGGGGCCCAGCGCGAGTTCTGTCGCACGTGGCCGAATCAGGACGAGCTGACCGTCAAGGGGAACCACTTCGTGCAGGAAGATTCCGCGGACGACATCGGTCAAGCAGTCGCCGCGTTCGTGCGGAAGATCAGCGCCTAGCCTGCCGCGGCCCGCAGCAGCCCTTCCGCGCCGCCGATCTCCGCGACCCACGCGCCGAGGGCGTCGATGCCCGCGGCGATGGACGTGGCCGGCGAGTATCCGAGCACGCGCTTCGCCTTAGCCGGCGGGAAGTACCGTTCGCAGCCGAGCATCTGGATGCCATAGCGGTTGAGCGCCGGCTGGCCCGTGAAGCCGAGCCAGCGGTGCGCGTGCTCGAAGCACGTCGCGCTCCACAGCGCCACGCCGAGGGGGATGGACGGCCACTCCCGTTCGATGCCGCAGACAGCAAGCTGCCGGGTGACAAATTCCCGCGCCGTGATCTCCTCGTCGTCGTTGATGAAGAACACTTCCCCCACCGCCTCGGGCCGTTCGGCCGCCAGCAGCAGGCCATCCACCACGTTGTGTACGTACGAGGTAGTGGTCCGCTTGCGGCTTCCGCCGACCCAACTGAACATGCCCCGGTGAGCGACGCGCACGAACGCGGGGAGGATCGAGGTATCGCCCGGTCCCCACACCCAGCTCGGGCGAATGATCGTGGCTACGATGCGCCCCTCGCGATGAGCGGCCAACACGGCGCGTTCGGCCGCGGCCTTCGTCTCCGAGTAGCCGTCCTTGTACCGTGCCGGGTACGGGGTCTCTTCGTCACCGGTATGGTCGGCGAAGTCCACCAGCACGCTCTCCGTGCTGGTGTGCACGAGCTTGTGCACATTCGCGCGTTCGCACGCGGCGATGACGTTGGCGGTGCCTTCCGTGTTCCCGGCGTAGAACTGTTCCAGCGGGAGACCGGCGCCCACGACGGCGGCCAGGTGAAAAATCACCTCGCAGCCTTGGGCCGCCGCGGCGATCGACGCCGCGTCCAGAATATCGCCCTCGGTCAGGATGGCCCCGCCCTCCACTAGCGAGCGGGCCTTCGCCGCGCTGGCGCGCCGCACCAGAATGCGTACGTGGTCGCCGCGCGCCAGGAGCCGGCGCACCAGGTGGCCGCCGATGAACCCGGTGGCGCCGGTTACGAGCGCGCGCACGGTGCCCGCCGGTGGATCATCAGTTCGGGGTCCAGGTTCCCGCGAGGAAGGCGTCGAGATCCGCCTGGTCGATCACCACGACACCCAGCTTCTGCGCTTTGGCGAGCTTTGAGCCGGGCTCCGCGCCGGCGATGAGGTAGTCGGTCTTCTTGCTGACGCTGCCGGCCACCTTCGCGCCGAGGTGTTGCAGGCGGGTCTTGGCTTCTTCGCGGGTCATGGCCTCCAGCGCGCCGGTGATCACGATGGTCTTGCCCACCAGCGGTTGCTGTGCGACGTCGACCGCCTCAGGCGCGACCGGGGCGATGTCCAGCGCGAGGAGATCCTCCACGAGCGTGCGATTCTGCGCCTCCTGAAAGAACGTCGCGATGCTGGCCGCGACGATGGGCCCCACGTCCGGCACCTCGACCAGCTCGGCCTCGGAAGCGTCCATGAGCGCGCGGACATCCCGGAACCGTTGCGCCAGGACGGTCGCCGTCTGGGCGCCCACATGCCGAATCCCCAGGGCCGCGATGAAGCGGCGCAGGGCCGGCTGTTTGCTGCGGTCCAAGGCGGTGCGCAGGTTGGTCGCCGACTGTTCGGCCATGCGGTCGAGTTCCACCAGGGTGTCGTGCTTCAGGCGGTAGAAGTCTCCCGCGGTCCGGACCAATTCCTGGGACACGAGCGTGTCGACGAGCTTGCCTCCCAGGCCGTCGATATCCATCGCCCCCTTCGACACGAAGTGGAGCAGGCGGCCCTTCAGTTGGGCCGGGCACGTGAAATTGGTGCAGTAGTGTGCTGCCTCATCCGCATCCCGCGTGACGGTGCTCTTGCATTCGGGACAGCGCTTCGGCATGCGCCAGGCGCGGGCCCCCTTGGGCCGCAGGGACGGCACGATGGCCACGACTTCCGGAATCACGTCGCCTGCCCGGCGGACCACCACCGTGTCCCCTTTGCGCACGTCTTTCCGCCGCAGCTCATCTTCATTATGGAGGGTGGCGCGCTGTACGGTGACGCCGCCGACCCGCACCGGCGCCAGGTGCGCGACGGGAGTCAGCTTGCCGGTGCGGCCGACTTGGATGCCGATGGATTCCACGCGCGTGTGCTCCTCTTGGGGCGGAAACTTGAAGGCGATGGCCCAACGCGGCGACTTCGATGTGGCGCCCAGCAGGTCCTGCGTCTTCAGGTCGTCGACCTTCACCACGGCCCCGTCAATTTCGTAGGGCAGGGCGTTGCGTTGCTCCTGGAACTCGTGGCAGATGGCGATAACCTGCTCGATATCCGCCGCCTCCCGGAGCATGTCCAGGTTCGAGCGGAGCCCCCACGCGTGAAGTTGCTCCAGCACCCCCTTCTGGGATGTGGGCATCCCGTCGAACGACTCACCGACGGCGTAAGCGAACATGGTCAACGGCCGTTGGGCGGTAACGGCCGGATCGATCTGGCGCAAGGCACCGGCCGCGGTGTTGCGCGGGTTCGCGTAGAGCGCTTCCCCTGCCGCCGCGCGGTCCGTGTTGAGCTGGTCGAAATCCGCCTTTTCGATGTACACCTCACCGCGAACGACCAGCCGGGGTGGGGGAGCGGGGCCGCGCGTGCCCTGGCGAAGCTGCTGTGGCACCGCGCCCGTCATGGTGTTGAGGTTCGCGGTGATGTTCTCCCCCACGCGGCCGTCGCCCCGAGTCGCGCCCACCTGCAACCGGCCGCCGCCGTACACGAGTTCGACGGCCGATCCGTCATACTTCGGTTCGACCACGTAGCCGGCGGGTGGGCGTCCCAGCGCGCGCCGGATGCGCCCGTCAAACTCGCGCAGATCGTCGTCCGTGGTGGCGTTGCCGAGGCTGAGCATGGGCGTCGGATGTTCCACCGGGGCGAACGCGGCCGAAGCGGGGGCGCCGACTTGTTGGGTCGGGGAGTCCGCCGCGATCAGCTCCGGGTTATCGGCCTCCAGTTGCTCCAGCTCGCGGACGAGCGCGTCGAACGCCGCATCGGAGAGTTCCGGCACGGCCAGGTCGTGATAGCGCTCGTTGTGGAAGGCGATGCGTTCGCGGAGCTTGGCCGCGCGGGCCGCGGGGTCGGTCGCCGCCATGGTCAGAACCGAATTTCAAAATTTTTGTATCCCGCGCTTGCGGGGAATTCCTGTACGTGCACCGTCGTCACCTGTGCGAGGGGCGGGCCCTGTCGCCACCAGGTCAGAAAGCGCTCTACCGCGGCCGCCGGTCCTTCCGCTTCCCCTTCCACATCGCCGTTCGGTTGGTTTTGCACCCAGCCGCACACCCCCAGCCGGCGCGCTTCGTGGTAGGCGGAGTACCGGAAGCCGACCCCCTGCACCCGGCCCGCGACGCGCACGTGGACGCGGGTGCACTCACTCATTGCCGAAGGGCGGGCGCCGGGCCGCGTCCGCCGACGGGGCGTACTGCACCGGGGGCGGGGGAGTGGGCTCCAGGCCGAGCGCATTCACGACGCCGTGCACCCCCCAGCCGTCCTCGGCCACCTTCTGAATCAGGTCGCGGTCGGCATCGGACCGCACGGATCCGGACAGAGTCACCACCCCGTCCCGCACTTCCACATGCACCCGGCGCGCCTCGATGTACGGATGCCCGGTCAGGGCGGCTTCCAACTGGAGGCGAATGCTCTCATCGGCCACCCGCCGCTGGGCCGGCGGCGGCGCCTGCACGGGCTCGGCCGGTTGCACGCGTTCGCCTCCCGGCAGCACGTTCAAGCGGTTGACCACCGCGCGGACGCCTTCCACGTCCTCAGTAACTTTTGCCGCCAGTTCCCGGGCCGCCCAACTGGGGACCGTACCCGTCAGGGTGGCGACGCCTGCGACCACCGAGACCGAGACCTCCCCCCGCTTGATGTCGCGGTGCAGGGCCAGGGCGGTCTTGATGCGCGCCGTGGCGGTCAGATCATCCAGCCGCTGCCCGAGCGAGCGGTCCGCTCCCGGCGTGGTGGGGCCGCCGAGCCCTTGGGCGATCCGGAGATGGTTGGTCACCGCCGTGGTGCCATCAATCCTGGCGGCGATATCCTGGGCAAGCCGGCTGTGGCCGACGGAGGGGACCCGGCCGCGCAACTCCACCCGGCCGTCCGTGACGCTCACCTCGATTTCGGATCCGTCCAGATGTTTATTCAGCGCGAGGGCGGTGCGGACGCCGGTGGCCAATCCAAACTCCGCCAGGCTGCGTTCGGAGGGGATATTAGTAGTATTTCCTGTCCCGAAGACGTAACCGATGCCAAAAACACCAATAATGAGCATCAATATGAGTAGTTTTTTCATAGTGATCTCATGGTGTTTAATACATGATTACGAGAACGGAATATACATATAGTGTTGTAGTCACGCTACTTCTGATGCATATTCTCATCGCTGGACCAAATGGGATGTTGCAAAACTTGACATGGCGAGAGGGGCCTGGTACGCTCCTATTCCCGACCCGCGATTCGTCTGTCCGTCTGAACGAATCATCTCTTGAGGTAGAAAATCCGCGGCCCTGTGCCGCTACGTCAGTCCGCGGCCCCGATGCATGGGGCCTGGGCCGGCTGAGGATCATTTATGATTCGGGTGCACTACCTCGACCTCTCCTCGATACCATCCCTCGAAGTTTATCTCCGGCAGATCGCGCCGTATCCGCTGCTGAACAAGCAGACGGAATCGGACCTCTTCCGCGATGTGGCCGAGGCGCGCCACGCAAGTGAGCAGGCTGCGACCCCCAAGCTGCGCAGCACCGCGACTCTGCAGCTGGCGGAGCTGACGGACCAAGCCGTCACCTCAAACCTGCGTCTCGTCCTCAATATCGTGTCGGAGCAGTATAACGGCTACTACGGAATCCTGTCTGCGCTCGACCTCATTCAGGCGGGCAATATGGGGCTGCTCGAAGCGGTCAAGCGGTTCGACTGGACCCGGGGCCTGCGCTTCAGTACGTACGCCACGTACTGGATCCGCAAGGAAATATCGCGCAGCATCAAGACGTTCAGCAAGTACGTGCGCTTGCCGGAATACATCTCCGCCGATCTGGTGAAGACGCGCGCCCTTCTGGAGAAGATGAAGCGGGAGGATCGCGCGGACCCCACCTCTATGGAGTTGGCGGCCCTCGACTTCAAGCGCAAGGATAAGCAGCGCTACTTCCGCCGGTTGCGCAAACTGGCCGCGTTCGAGCAACCCTTGAGCCTGGAGACCCCGCAGTGGTCCGACGGCAGCGGGTTCAAGATTGCAGACATGGTGGTCGCGAGCGATGCGGCGGAGATTCGCCAGGCGGCCGAGCACGGGCAGTTGAAGGGCATTGTGGCCGAAGTGCTGGACAGCTTGGCCCCGAAGGAAGAGGCCGTGGTCCGGTTGCGGTTCGGCCTGGACGATGGGATCGAGCGGTCGCTGGACGACATCGGCCGCATGGTGGGGTGCAGTCGCGAGTACGCGCGCCAGTTGCTCAAGCGCGCCGTGACCAAGCTCAAGCAGGGCCGCCGGGCCGAAGCCCTCAGTCCGTATTGGGAGGAAACCGCTCCGGCTTAGTGGGGGAACCACGCAACGCGCGCTGTGACGCGCCGGTGGGTGAGGGACCTGCCGGCGCGTTGCTGTTTCGGGGCTGGATAGACCTTGGTAGAATCCCCGCACCATGTGGCGGCAGGAGTGCCTGACCTTCCGGACGACCACCCGGACGGAACTGCTCGACATTACCGCGCAGGTGGAGCGGGTGCTCGCCGACGGGAGCCCCCCGCAGGGGCTGTGCACCGTCTATTCCCCCCACACCACCGGCGCGATCGCCATTCAAGAGCACGCCGACCCGGACGTGGCGCGGGACATGCTCATGGCGATCAACAAGGTCATCCCCTTCGAGGATGGCTACCGCCACGCCTCCGGCAATGCCGCGGCGCACATCAAGGCCGCCCTGGTCGGGGCGTCGGAGACGATCCCCGTGCGGGACGGGCGGCTGCAACTGGGCCGCTGGCAGGGGGTGTTCTTCTGCGAATTCGATGGGCCGCGCGCCCGCCAGGTGTTGGTGACGCTCGTCGGTGACTCTCCCGGCTAGCGGGCGTGGGGCCCCGCCGGGCCGCCGCCCCACCTGCATCCCTCGACCGGGCAGCCCACCTCCACCTCCGGCGGCGGGACCGGGTGGGCTGAGGTCTCCAAATAGCCATACTCGCCGCCCAGGGCGTGATACGTGTGACAGGCGGCCGCGAAGGCCTCCTCGGCGGTGGCGTACTCCTGGTACCGGAACGTGGGGTACTGCCGGGGGTCGTACGCCGCCAGTTCCGTCGCCAGCGGCTGCCGCGCCAGCTCGACCCTGGCCGGGCCGTACTCCGAGCCCCGCTGCGCCTCCAGGATATACACCGTCCGTCCTGCGGCCGGAGCGCGCCGCCGCAGGTCCTCGATCGTCTCCCGGGCCAATGGATATCGCGTCTCCACGGCCTGCATACGCTCCTCCCGCAGGATGGTCGGACTCATGTCCTACAATGACTCCGTTTTATAGACGCGCAACTCAGGATTTTCTTCCCGCCCAAGTGGCGCGTCACCGGAGGAGTGCCACATGAGCCCTGCCTATGCCCTCAGCGACGAGCAGCGGATGGTGGTGAACATGGTTCACCAGTTCGCGGAGCGGGAGATGCGCCCGGCCGCGCCGCACCACGACGAGACCGAGACCATGGCCTGGGAGGTGATGAAGAAATTCTTCGACCTGGGCTACAAGGACATGATCATCGGCGGCAACCCCCGCGACCGAAAGTCCCGGGATCCGGACGCACCGCGCGCGCCCGCCGACCCGGGCAGCATTCAGAGCGGCATCACGGCCGCCGCAGTCGTGGAGGAGCTGTGCTGGGGATGCGCCGGCATGGCCGTGGCCATGATGGTGACCGGTGTGGCGAGTTCGACGGTGGGCGCGTTGGGCAACCCGGAGCAACGCCAACTCTGGTACGACTGGCTGAAGGGTGACGATGCAGATGGTCGACCGAAGGTCGGCGCCTACTGCCTGACCGAGCCGGGGGCCGGCTCCGACATCGCCGGGCTCAGCACGTCCGCGACCAGAGATGGGGACCACTACGTGATCAACGGCACGAAGCAGTGGATCAGCAACGGCATCAGCGCTAGCGCGGTCACCGTCTGGACGACGATCGACAAGAGCCTCGGGCGCGCCGGGTTCCGCTGCTTCATGGTGCCCAAGGGGCATCCCGGCTTCCGGCCGGGTAAGAAGGAATCGAAGCTGGGCCTGCGCGCGAGCGAAACCGCGGCGGTCATCTTCGAGGACTGTCGCGTGCCTGCCGACTGGCTGTTGCAGAAGGCCGAGCAGGAAGGCATCGGCGGCGCCAAGCGGGCGCTCGCGGGGTCGCGGCCCCTCGTCGGCGCCATGGCGCTCGGTATCGCCCGCGCGGCGTTCGAGTACGCGCTGGAGTGGACGAAGGAGCGGGTAGCTTTTGGCGGGCCGGTGGCCAGCAAGCAGGCGGTGGCGTTTCAATTCGCCGAGATGGCGACGAAGATCGATGCGGCGCGGCTGCTCTGCCACCGGGCCGCCGCGCTCGCGGACCGCGGCGAGCCCTCGGGCAAAGAAGGCTCCATGGCCAAGTGGTATGCGGCCGAAGTCGCCATGGAGACGACGGAACTCTGCCTGCAACTCATGGGCGGCTACGGGTACTCGAAGGAATACCCCGTCGAAAAGTGGCACCGGGACGCGCGCATCTTCAACATCTTCGAAGGCACGGGCATGATCCAACGCCGCATCATCGCCAAGGAACTCATCGGGGTGGTGAACGACTGAGGGGCTGCGCGATGACGACGACCATTCGGTATATCTACTCGTATCTCAGCCCGTATAGCTATCTCGCCGACTGCCGATTGGCGGAAGTGCTCGCGCCGTTCGACGTGGAGCTGGATTACATTCCGGTCGTGCCGCCGGCCCGGGAAGATGGCAAGCGGATCAAGCCGCGGCCGGAGGCCGAGACGAGCTATATCGTGGAGGATGCGGCGCGCGTGGCGAAGCGGTTCGGCATTCCGCTCGCGCGCTACGACGGCTATCCCGACTGCGAGAAGATGAGCGTCGGCCTGCACGCGGTGCGGCACCTGGGCGGCAACTGGATGGCCTACCACACGGCCGCGTTCGCCGCGCGCTTCGTGGACCCCGTGGACCCGGCCGCGGACGACACCCTGCGCGCGCTCGCCGCAACAGCCGGAGTGGATGCCGCCGCGTTCTTGGACGCGCTCGGGAGTGAAGAGGTGCAACAGGCCTACCGGAGCAAGGCGATGGAAGGCGTGCAATGCGGACTGTTCGGCGTGCCCACCTTCGTGCTGCCCAGCGGCGAGCGCTTCTGGGGACAAGACCGCCTGGAGTACCTAGCGCTGGCGCTTCAGGACGGGCGTGTATAGTGCTGCCGCTGCGGGCTGCCTCGCGCAGCGGACGCCGGCTGCCGGCTCCGTGAACCGCCCATCGCGCCTCGGGCCCGCGCGGGAGGGATGAAGCGTGACTGCCGCCGTTTGCCGGAGCGAAACCGTCGAGGTTTTCGACTACCAGGTGCCCGTGCAGATTGGCGGGGACGGGCCGCCGCTCCTCCTGTTGCATGGCGCCGGCGGCGCGGGCGCGTGGCTGGAGTTCCACGAGCGCCTCGCCACCGCCTTCACGGTCTACGCTCCGGCGCATCCGGGCTTCGCCGGGACTCCGCTGCCCGGTTGGGTGCGGGGGGTCGACGACCTGGCGTTCCATTACGTTGACCTCATTCGCGCGCTCGGTCTGGCCCAACCGGCCGTCGTCGGCCATTCCCTGGGCGGGTGGATCGCCACGGAATTGGCGGTGACCCGGCCGGACCTGCTCGGCCCGCTGGTGCTCCTCAGTGCGCTTGGGGTGCGGCCGGAACAGCCCATGCCGGACCTGTTCATCATGGAGCCCGCCGAAGCCATGAGTCTGCTCTTCGCCGATCCGTCCAAGGCGATGGCGCTAATGCCCGGTGAATTCGGGATCGATGCGATCGTGCGGATGTATGAGGAACAGGGCGCGGTCGCACGCCTCATGTGGAAGCGGCCGTATAGCCAGAAGCTGCGCCGCCGACTGCACCACATCGCCAGTCCCACGCTGGTGCTGTGGGGCGACGGGGACCAACTGCTGCCCCCCAGCCATGGCGAGCGCTTGGCCGCCGAGATTGCGGGTGCGCGCTTCCAGCAGATCGCCGGCGCGGGGCATGCGGTACAGATCGATGCTCCGGCGGAGACGGCCGAGGCCATCATCGCGTTCGCGCGGAACGGAACTTAGGGGGGCGCATGGAGCTGTTTTTCTTTCACTTGATGCCGTGGCCGCACATTCCGGCCGACTTCAAAAACACGAATCGCAGTTCGTGGGTCGTGTTCTCCAATTCGCACTACGATCCGGTAGCGGGGGAACGCATCTACAACGAGTATCTGGACCAGCTCGAGTATGCGGACCAGCTCGGCTTCGACGCGATCTGCGTGAACGAGCACCACCAGAACGCGTACGGCACCATGCCCTCGCCGAACATCGTGGCGGCCATGCTGGCGCGGCGCACCAAACGCGCGAAGATCGCCCTGTTGGGCAACGGTATCTGCATCCGCGACAATCCGCTGCGGATCGCCGAAGAAGTCGCCATGCTGGACGTGGTCAGCGGCGGACGCATCATCTCGGGCTTTGTGCGGGGGATCGGGTGCGAGTACTTCTCGCTCAATTTCGATCCCTCCCAATCCCGCGACCGGTTCTACGAAGCGCACGACCTCATCATCAAGGCGTGGACGGAGCCGGGGCCCTTCGTCTGGGACGGCGAGCATTATCACTTCCGCTACGTCAACGTGTGGCCCCGCCCCTTGCAGCAGCCCCACCCGCCGATCTTCTGTCCTTCGCAAGGGTCGAGCGAGACCATCAAGTGGGCCGCCGCGCGGAAGTATCCGTACATCTGCACCTTCACGCCCATGGACCTGCTCCAGCGGTACTACGACATGTACCGCGAGCTGGCGGAGACCGAACACGGATATACGGCCGGGCCGGAACAGTTCGGGTGGACGTCCGTGGTCCACTTGGCGGACGACGAGAAGACCGCCGTCGAAAGCATCCGCCCCCATATGGAGTATTTCGCCGAGCGCTGTTTCGCCATACCGCGCCAGATGCTCATGCCCCCGGGGTATACCACGTCGCGTTCCTTGCGGGGCATGATCGAGGCCCGGGGGACCGGCGGCTTCGACTTTGACTTCGATGGCGCGATCGAGCGCGGCGAGGCGCTGATCGGCACCCCCGAGCAGGTCGGCGAGCGCCTGGTCCGGAACATGGAGCAGGCGGGGGCCGGCATCTTTATGGGCACGTTTCAGATTGGCGACATGCCTCACGACAAGGTGATGCGGACCCTGGAGCTGTTCGCCGAGAAGGTCATGCCGTATCTGCCCAAGCCCAAGGCCGGGGTCACGCAGCCCGACACCGCGAGCCGCGCGTAACGGGCCGGTATGCCGCGGTCGATGCTGGCCCGCTGGGCGGTACGGTATACTCCCCCGCTGAGGCTCGTGCCCGGGGCCGCACATCGGGGGGATGTTGATGGACTGTGTTGCATGCGGCCAGGCGAACCGGGCCGGCGCCAGATTTTGTGACGGTTGCGGCGCGTCGCTGGCGCCGCAGTGTCCCAGCTGCAGCGCCGCGCTCCGACCGGGGGCGCGGTTCTGCGATCATTGTGGCCACCAACTGGCCGCCGGGTCCTCTCCAAGCGCACCATCCGCCCCGTCGACACCCGCGCCCGCCGCGCAGGCGCCCGTGCTACCCAGGTCGTTCGCGGACGGGCGTTACCAGGTCAAGACTCTGCTTGGCGAAGGCGGGCGCAAGCGCGTGTACCTGGCGCAGGACACGCGCCTGGACCGCGACGTGGCGCTCGCGGTGGTCAAGACGGAAGGCCTGGACGATGACGGCCGCGTGCGCATCCGGCGCGAGGCGCAGGCGATGGGCCGCCTGGGGGATCATCCGCACATCGTCACCGTGTTCGACGTGGGAGACGACAACGGCCAACTCTACATCGTCAGCCAGCACATGGCCGGTGGCGATCTGGAAGTCAAGCTCCGCGAGGCGGACGGGCATGGGATGCCCATCGACGACGCGCTGCGCATCTGCGACGAGGTCGCGCAGGCGCTCGAACACGCACACGAACGGGAGATTATCCACCGGGACTTGAAGCCCGGGAATGTGTGGCTCGATTCCACCGGCACGGCGAAGCTGGGAGACTTCGGCCTCGCCGTGGACCTGGAACGTTCGCGCATTACGCAAGAGGGGATGATCGTCGGCACCGCCACGTACCTGGCGCCGGAGCAAGCGGTGGGTGGCGTGCCGGACGCGCGGAGCGACCTGTACGCCCTGGGCTGCGTCCTCTATGAGTTGCTGACGGGCCGGCCGCCGTTCCTGGGGGACGACGCGGTCTCCATCATCAGCCAACACTTGAATACGGCCCCCGTGGCGCCCTCCTGGCACAACAGCGACGTCTCCGCGGGCCTCGAGGCGCTGGTGCTGGACCTGCTGGCCAAGGCGCCGGACGATCGGCCGCCCTCCGCGCAGGCCGTGCGCGAGCGCACCCGGCAGATTGTCGAAACCGCCGCCGTGGCCGTGGCGGTGCCCTCCGCCGTGTCGCAAGTGCGGCGCCCGAGCGGGGTGGAACACGTGGTGTTTGGCCGCTTCATTGGCCGGCAGGAAGAATTGGCCGCGGTCAAGGCGGGAGTCGACGCCGCGCTGGGCGGCCGGGGTGCGCTGGTGATGGTGGTGGGGGAGCCGGGCATCGGCAAGACCCGTCTCAGCGAAGAGACGGGGGTGTACGCGCAGTTGCGCGGCGCGCAATTCCTCGTCGGTCGCTGCCACGAGACGGAGGCGGGACTGCCGTATCTCCCGTTCGTGGAAGCCATCGGTGAGTACGTGGCCGATCGCCCGGAAGAGGCGCTCCGCAGCGAACTGGGCAGCGGCGGGTCCGATGTGGCGAAGCTCGTGTCCGACATCCGCCGGCGCCTGCCCGACCTGCCCCCCGCCGCGCAGGTGGAGCCCGAGCAGGAACGCTACCGCCTGTTCGAGAGCGTCACCACGTTCCTGGTCAACGCGTCGCACGCCAACCCCATCGTGCTCGTGCTCGAGGACATTCACTGGGCGGACCGGCCGACGCTGCTGCTGATGCAGCATCTCGCGCGCAAGGTGGCGCAGAGCCGGTTGCTGGTCATCGGCACGTACCGCGACGTGGAACTGGACCGGCAGCACCCGCTGTCCCCCGTGCTGGCCGAGCTGCGCCGGGAGCGGTTGTACCAGCGCGTGCTGTTGCGCGGCATGTCGGTCGAGGAGGTGGCGGACATGCTGACCGCCGGCGCCGCAGAGCGTATGGGCGGTCCGGCCATCGGGCTCGCACGCGCCATCCACCGGGAGACGGAGGGCAACCCGTTCTTCGTCGAGGAAGTGGTGCGCCACCTGGTGGATTCGGGGGGCCTCGCGCGGAACGACGAGGGCAACTGGATCGTGACCGGCGACGTGCGGGACATCGGCATTCCGGAGGGCGTCCGGCAGGTGGTCGGCCATCGACTCTCGAACTTGAGTGGTCCGTGCAATGACGTGCTGAGCCACGGCGCAGTGCTCGGGCGCGAGTTCGCGTTCGACGTGTTGCAACGCATGACTGGGCTCGATCACGAGCCGCTGCTGGACGCTATCGAAGAAGCGATGAACGCGGACCTGATCGGCGAACGGGCCAGCCGCGGCCAACCGCGGTATGCGTTTGCGCACGCGCTGGTGCGGCAGACGTTGTACGACGAGCTGAGTCTGCCGCGGAAGCAACGGCGACACCTGAAGGCGGCTGAGGCCATCGAGGCGACCTACACGCGGAACCTGGCGCCGCACGTGCCGGAGTTGGCGTCCCATTACCGGCTGGCGGGAGCCGCGGCGGACCCGCAGAAGACGCAGGACTTTGCCATTCAGGCGGCGCAGGCGGCCGCCGACGTGTTCGGCTGGGAAGACTCCATCAAGCACCTGCAGACGGCGTTGGAAGTGTTGGAGGAGACCGGCGGGGACGAGACGGTGCGCGCCGCCGTGTTGGAGAATTTGGGCGCGCTCATGTATGTCACGGGCATCGACCCGGAGTTAGGCCTGGACTACTACGACCGGGCCCGGGCGATCCACGAAGCGGACGGCCGCACCGAACGGGCGGCCCAGTTGCACTCGCGCATGGGCTTCCTGTGCTCGTTTTATTTCGACAGCATGGACATTCCCCGCGCCGAGCGGCACTTTGCGGCAGCCGCCCCCGTGCTCGCGGAGGGCCTACCCCGCCCGGGTCAGGTGTACTACTACATAGGAATCGCGGCGGCGGCGGTGTGGGGCGAACGGCTGCGGGACAGCGCGCCGGCGAGCAAACGGGCTATGGAACTCGCCGAGGCGATTGGCAACGAAGGCCTCTGGGCGAACGCCGCCACGATTCATGGATTCACGTTAGGAATGATGGGACAGCGCGAAGCAGGTCTGGCGCTCTGCGAACGTGCGTGGCAGACGGCGGACAGGTTGAATCTTGTGTTTCCGAGCTACCTGGCGGCCTGGTTCCGTGCGCTCCTGTCCATCACGACGTACGATCCTGTGGAGGGCAAGCGGTGGCTCCAGCAGGAATTGGCCAAGCCGCGCCTGGCCCAGGCGCCGGCGCTACGCAGCGGGCTGCTCGATACGCTGGGGTACGCCCATTTCAATGCCGGAGAGATGGACGACTGTCGGCGCTGCGCGGCCGAAGTCTGGCCGGACGGCGTCCTCGCGGCTAGTCCCGCGGGAGTGACCCTGGCGTTGGCAGAGGGGAGGTGGGAGGCGGCGGAAGCGCCGGGGCGGGTGCTAATCGAGAATGCGATGGCAGCGGGCAACCGCGCGCAAGCCTTCGGCAGCAGACACTGGTTGGGCTGGATTCACTACCTGCGTGGTGACTACGGTGGGGCGGAGGCGCTGGTGACGCCTGGGATCGCGGTTATGGCCGAAAGTGGCGACGCCGTTGCGGAACTCTGGTTGGGGACGCTCCTCGTCCGCATCCATATGGCTCGTGCGCAGCCGGGCAAGGCGAAAGAGGCACTCGCGCGGTGCCGTGAGCTGTTGACCCCGGAAGAGGGCTGGGCCGCCGCACCTGCTTTGATTGACAGCGGAGAAGGCCTTGTTGCGGCGGCCGAGGGACGGCTGGCGGAAGCCGAGCAAGCGTTTGCCCACGCCGTCGAATTGTTCCACCAGTTTCACGTGCCCTGGCAGGAGGGGCTGGTCCACCTGGACTGGGGCCGCGCGCTGCTCGACAACGGCGAGCGGGGGCGCGCGATGGAGAAGTTTGACGCGGCGCTGGAGATCTACCGGCGCATCGGGTTCGGCTCTCGCTGGTTGGAATTGGTGCTGACGGAGAAGTTGCGCGCGCAGGGGGTGGACCCGACGGATATCAGCGCGTCCATGCACGCGGTGCTCACCACCGTGCAGGCGCAGGGAGCGGACTTCACCGAGCACGCCGCGGCCGACGGGACGGTAACGCTCATGTTCAGCGATATGAAGGGCTTTACCGCGATGACTGAGCGGCTCGGCGACGAGGCGGCGCACGCCGTGGTGCAGGAACACAACGCCCTCGTGCGCGAGCAGCTCACCCTGCACGGGGGGCGGGAAGTGAGCCTCGAAGGGGACGGGTTCCTGCTCGCGTTTGGCGACCCCGTGAAAGCCCTCCGCTGCGGCGTGGGGATTCAGCGGACGCTGGCCGCACGGAACGCCGACGGAACCAAGGAGAGCATTCACGTGCGCATCGGCCTGCACACGGGCGAGGTCATCCGCGACGCCGACAATTTCTTCGGCAAGACGGTCATCCTCGCTTCCCGCATCGCCGACCAGGCGGACGGAGAAGAGATCCTCATCTCCAGTGCGACCAAGGCGGCGGCAGTGAAGACCGGCGAGTTCGCATTTGCCGACAGCCGTAAGGTGGAACTCAAGGGTCTCGCGGACGCGTACTCGCTCCACCCCGTCCGCTGGGATGGCAGCTAGGCGAGGGGTTTCAGAAGGACTTTGATATCGCTGCGCTTGGTGCGCAAGTCGTCGAACACTTCGGCCACCTTGTCGACGCTTTCTACGCGGGAGATCATGTCGTCCGCCGGCACCTGCCCCTTCGAGACGAATTCGACCATCTCCCCGAACTCGTCCCGCGTGTAGCAGAAGCAAATCTGGATAACGGGCTCCTTCGTGAGCCACAGGACGGGCACGATGGTGTCCGGTTCGAAGCATACGCCGACGATCTGCACACGGCCCGCACGCTTCACGTGTTGCACAGCTTCCCCGAGCGTGCCCGCGACGCCCACGCACTCGAGTACTACGTCCCCGCCGCCATTTGTCAGCCGCTGCACCTCATCGAAGACGTCGTCCTTACCGTTGAGCAGTACGTGGTCCGCGCCGAATTGTGCGGCGAGCGCGGCGCGCCCCTCACTGTGTTCCGTAACGATGATGGTGCCCGCTTCCGCCAGGCGCGCGGCGATGATCGTGGCGATCCCGATGGGCCCGGCGCCCATGATGACGACCGAGTCGCCCTTCCGGATGCCCGAGTCGCGCACCGCGTGCAGCGCGACGGCCAGGGGCTCCACCACCGCGCCGTGTTCGAGGGCCAGTTGGTCGGGGAGGCGATAGAGCGTATCGGCCGGCAGGTTCACGCGCGGGGCGAGGCCGCCGGGGATGGGACCGAAGCCGACGCCCACCAGGTCGGTACACAAATGATGCTTGTTGTCGTCGCAGTACCGGCAATGGCCGCAGCCGAGGTAGGGCCGCACCGCCACGCGGAACCCGGTTTGCATGGCGTCGACGCCTTCGCCGACGGCGCGCACCGTGCCGCTGAATTCGTGGCCCATGACCTGATTGGGGGTAAAGACCTCATGTTCCGCCATGTGCAGGTCGCTGCCGCACACACCGCAGAAGCCCACGTCGATCTGTACTTCGCCCCGCGCAGGCGGCCCCGGCTCCTCGATCGTGATGACCCCGACCTCACCGTTGTCGATATACGCGCCTGCCTGCATGCCACACTCCTTTGCTGCCCACCCGGGCCGCGCGCAGCCTATCGGACCGCGGCCCACCGTGGCAACGGACGCTTACGGACGCCGCGCGCTGCCAGTGTATGATGCGGCGCATTTCCGCACGTGAACGTGAGGTACCGCCGTGACGACCGCTGCCGTGACCACCTTTGAAACGAAGCGCAAGCGCATCCTGCAGTACCTCGTGGACCTGGGCTATGAGGGCATGGTCATCGGTGGACCGCGCAACTTCGCCTGGCTGACGGAAGGGCAGACGAACGCGGTGGTGCATCATGCCGAGACCGGCTCAGCGTTCCTCAAGGTGACGGCACGCTACGTGCGGCTCATTGCGAGCACGGTCGAGGCGCCGCGCATGCGCGAGGAAGTTATCGGGGAGCTGCCCATTGACGTGGTCGAGGTGCCGTGGCACGAGCCCGAAGCGCTCGCTGCGGAAATTCGCCGGGATAAGCGGCACCTGCGTCTCATCGGTGATGTGCGCATCCCCGGCGGCGGCATAGCGCAGATGACGCGGCCGTTCTGGACCATGCAGGTCCCCCTGCTGCCGGAGGAGTGTGCGCGATACCGCGCCTTGGGCAGGGACGCGGGCGCGGTGGTCGCGGACGTCTGCCGCCGGATCGAGCCGGGGTGGACCGAAGCCCAGGTCGCGGGCGAAGTGATGCGCGGGCTTGGGGCGGGCGGCATGTTTCCCGCGGTGCTGCTGGTAGGCGCGGACGAGCGGCTTGCCCGCTACCGGCATCCGGTTCCCACCGATACCCCCGTCGCGCGGCATTGCATGGTCGTAGTGTGTGCGGAGCGCGCGGGACTCATTGCCAACCTCACGCGCAGCGTTCACTTCGGGCCCGTGCCGGCGGAGGTGGCGGCGAAGCACCAGGCGGCGGCGGACGTCGACGCGGCGCTGATTGGCGCCTCGCAACCGGGTGCTGCGCTGGGTGAGATCTTCCGGCGCGGGATCGACGCGTACGCTCAGGCAGAGTACCCGGACGAGTGGAAGTTTCACCACCAGGGCGGCACGACGGGGTACGACACGCGCGACGTGATCGCGACCCCGGACGCGACGGAGCAATTGGTCGCGAGGCAGGCTGTGGCGTGGAATCCGTCCGTGCCCGGGGCCAAGTCGGAGGACACCTACCTGGTAACGGACACCGGTCCGGAACTGCTGACGGCTACGCCGGACTGGCCGACCGTCGACGCCGGCCCGGCGGGCGGGCGCTTGGCGCGTCCGGCGATCCTCGAGCGCTAGCGCGTCCCGGTGGGCGCTAGCCGGACGACGGTGCCCTTAAAGTTCGGGGTCTTCGTGGCGGTATCCACGCCGGTCCAGGGCACGAGCACGTTTGCTTCGGGGAAGTACATGCCGACCACACCGGGCGCGATATCGATGACGTGGCACGCCATGATGATCTCGCCCACGTCGCTCGTGATGCGTACTGGTTTACCGTTCTTGAGCCGCAGCCGCCGCGCGTCGTCGCCGTTCATGAGGACCACGCGCCGGTGCGGTACCTCGCGCAGGCGGTCGCTATCGTGGGTCACTTCGGTATTGAACTGTCCGTCCGCCCGCACGGTAATCATCATGAACGCGTCGTCGGGCCACAGGTTGTCGGGCAGCGCGACGGGATGCACGCGCGCACGGCCGTTCTCCGTCGCGAACTCCCCGTTTACGTGCAGCGTGCGGCCGCCTAGCTGGAACGTCTCCTTCGGCTTGAGGGTGCGAATCCGTTCGTACTTGGGCAGGACGGCGGCAATCTCTTCCTGAATCGCGGGGACGGAATCGAACTGGAGACGGCCGAGCGCGTCGGAACGGTGGCCGCGCTCCGCGAGCTTCTGGGCGAGGGCCGTGACGATGCGCCACTCCGCCCAGCTTTGGCCGCGGGCTTCGAGCAACTGGGGGGAGTAGCGCACGTGCCGCCAGTTACTGACGACGGTGCCGCCGCCTTCTTGTTCGTGCCGCGGCTGGGCGGGGAGGATGAGCATGCGTTCGCAGTCCAAGAGGTGCGTGCGGTTCAAGTGGATCGTCTGCGAGACCAGCAGCGGCACCCGTTCGAGCGCCGCCCGCGTGTAGTTCGTGTCAGGCGCTGCGTCCGCCAGGTTGCCGCCGACCATGTACAACACGTCGAGCGCCCCATCGTGCGCGGCCCAGATCATCTCGCTCAGGGTCCGGCCTTCCGTCCGCGGCATGGGCGTCCCATAGCGTTCTTCCAGGCGTTCGCACATGGCATCCGCGAGGGCGGGCACCATGAGCATCTCCCCGGCGCCTTGCACGTTGCTGTGGCCCCGGATGGGAATGACGCCGGTGCCCGGGCGTCCGACCATGCCCCGCGCCAGCATCATGTTTGCGAGCGCCTTGACGGTCTCGCTCGCGAAGGTGTGGTGGGTGATGCCCATGCAGTACAGCGTCAGCGTCTTGCTCGATCGCGCGTACCGGCGCCCGATTTCGCGCAGCCGCTCGGCCGACACGCCGGTGCGCTCCTCCAGGTCGGGCCACGTGGTGAATTGCACCAACTCCGCGAACGCGTCCCACCCGTCCGTGTGCTCGTCGAGGAAGGCGCGGTCGATGGCGTCCTCCTCCAGCAGGGTCTTCACAATGGCGTAGAAGATGGCCGTATCCCCGCCGGGCTTCACCTGCAACCAGTCGGAGGCAATATCCGACCCAACGAGGGCGCTCTTCGCGTCCGACGGGATGGCGTATTTGAGCAGACCCCGCTCGACGATGGGGTTGATACAGATGATGTCCGCGCCTGCCTGGCGAGCCTCAGCGAGGTTTTTCAGCAGGCGGGGGTGCTGGCCCGGCGTGTTAGTCCCGATGAGAAAGATCAAGTCGGCCTCGTGCACATCCTCCAGCGAACTGGTCCCACTGCCGGCCCCAAAGGCGGCAAGCAATCCATTCGCGCTGGGCGCGTGGCAGAGGCGCGAGCAGTTGTCCACGTTGTTCGAGCCCAGCAGGCGCGCGAACAACTGCGTCACGTAAATCGATTCGTTCGAACTGCGCCCGCTCATATAGAAGCCAAGCCGCTCGGGCGTCGTCGCGACGATCGCGTCCGCGACCACATCGAGCGCCGTGCCCCAATTCACGGGCAGAAAACCGCGATCCCCGCGGCGGCGCAACAGGGGAAACGTGACCCGCCCCATCTGGGTGAGGTCCTTGTTCGTAGCCTGCCGCAGCGAGTCCACGTCCGCCAGGCGCTGGTCCGGCAGGTCCGGATAGAAGGCCTCATTCAGCCGGCGGAGACCCTGATAGCAGAGATGGAAAGCCCCCAGCTCATCCTCGCTGCCACACATGCCCAGCGAACAGCCGGTGCAGACCGCGCCCCCTTGGAGGAGCGTCCGCAATGTACGGGCTCCGGCGACACCGTGTTTAACGGCATCGCGGCCCATCTCAAGGAATGTAGTGATCCCGCCGGGCGTACGGCCGCGGAGGCGGGGAACGTCCGCCATGGTGGCTCCCTCTCGTTGCGTGCCCGAGTATAACGCCCGGGTGGCGAAGGTGCGCCTGGCGGGGGACTACGCCGCGCTTACAATCGCGTGGTGGCCGGGTGAGAGTTCTACGATTCCATCCAGCGCACCAGGGACGCTACGACCGGCCGGCCATCCCGGGGCCAGTCCACCGGGGGCCGTTGCAGTTTCGCGACGGGGCAGATGCGGGACGCGCCCAGAGGGAGAAACGCGGCCGTGAGCGCCGCCCGCCGCGGTGCGTCTACCGCCAGGCCGACCGCCTGGAAGCGTTCCCCCGACTGCGCCAGGATCGCCGGCAGGTCTTCCAGGTCGTACACGGGTTTCACATGGATGAAGCGGTGCCCGGGTGAGCGCACGAAGCGCGACTCGGAATCGAACGCCACGACCCACGCCGCGTTAGTCGGAGCGGCCGCCCACACGCCGGCGCGTTCCGTATCCACGGCGCGGACTTCGACGCGGTCGCGGTGGGATTGCAGGGCGGCCGCCACCTCCACGCCGACCGGCCCCCGGGGGGCCTTGCCTTCGTACAGCGCCATGGCATCGGCTAAGCGTTCCGCTGCCTGACGCGGAGAGAGGTCGCCGCCTTCCTCGATGTACACCACGTGCGGGCTCAGGCACCCCTGCTGGTCGTACCATCCGACGGCTTCGGCGATCTCCATCCACAACAGCGCGACGGGGCGGTCAGTGAGTTGCCCGCGCCCCACGCCCACCACGCTCACGCTGTCACCGAAACCCAGGACGCGCGTGCGGTCGCCGGCGCGCGCCTCGACGGCGCGTACCGTGTCAT
Organism: uncultured bacterium; assembly: GCA_965371225.1. Lineage (GTDB taxonomy): Bacteria > Abyssobacteria > SURF-5 > CBDUXP01 > CBDUXP01 > CBDUXP01. Next base: position 83,565 of record CBDUXP010000010.1, read on the forward strand.
CCGTACCGGCCACGATGATGACCTCAGCGGCATCGGCGGCGAGGGTATCCAGCGCTTCGTGGCCCCCCGGCCACCAGCCAGCCGCTATACATGCGCCCAGCTTGGGATCCACTGCGCGCAAGGACTGGGCGAGCAGGGCGCCGAAGACGGGCTCGCGTGTCGGGGTCTTCACCAGAACGGCGCTCCGGCACACGAGGGCGGCGAACACCGGCACGGCGACGGCGTTTGGAACGATGCCCGCGCCAATGACCCACGTGAGCGCCGGGCCCACGGCGTGGAGGCGGCGATCGCCTACGACCAGTCCCTCGTCGAACGCCTCGTGGCCGCCACACTCCCGGGCCACCAGACTATGGAGGTACGGAGCGCGCAGTGCCTCGAAAGTGGCGGTGAGCGCGGGGGCGAGCATGGTCGTCGCGCATCCGGTGGTGGTCCCGAGCCAATCGAGTGCCGCTAGGCGAAACGGGTTGTCCCGTTCGCACCAGGCGGCGGCACAGGCGTCCAGGGCCTGAATGATCTCACCCAGCGGGCGTTCCTCCACGTGACGGCGCGCTCGGCGGATGCTGGCAAGGGCACCTTCCAGGTCGGATGCATCCACGCACGGTAGTGTGATTGTTCCCGCGGGAAATTGGAGCGGCCGGTGGGGGAGCGCCGTTGCCTCGCTGCCCGGCCACTGAGTCGGCGCGAGGTCCGTGTGCTCGGTCAAAAGGTGTCCAGCTCTAGCGAGCACCCGCGCAGCTCGGCTCCGGTGGCGCGGCCGAGGACTTCGAAACCGTCCTCCACCCGGCGGCCGAGGTCTTCCGTTTGGAGGCAACACACCGACCCGCGGTTCATGGGGTCGTACAACCGGAGCAACCCCACCTCGCCCGGGGCGGCATCAGTTCCGCTCACGGGATCCAGGACACGCGCACGGACCCACGGCGGACCCACTTTTCGGCGCGGCCGCGGGGCCCGGCCTGCATGCGCATCGGCCAGCACCGTGTCGTACCACTGGGAGGTCAGTTCGGCCATTCCGTATTCGTTGACCACATGGCTCTCCGGCAGACCCAGGTGATGCTGCACGCGCTCGTACAACTCACCTTTCGGGACGGCACGCGTCCGGCCCTTGTACCCCCCGGTCTCCATCATCCGGCTTCCGGGCGGGAGCATCAGGCGACGCCCGGCCGTGTCCATGGCATCGAGCACGTGCACCAAGGCAAACGCCGTCGTGACAATGCAGACGGGCGCTTGGGCATCCTCGCACGCGTGGAGAAAGGGGTCCACGTCGACCCGGTCGCGTCGAACGAAGTAGGCGATGTCGTTCTGGCAGCATTCCCGACCCACCACCCCGGCCATGTGCGCGAGAGAAGAGTGGGGCGCATCTTCCGGAGCGGGCACGAGCGCCAGACACGGGACCGGGGCGGCGTCCGGCAGGACGTGCTGGCGGAATGGCGGCACCAACGCCGCTTCGTAGAGCGCCAGCGTCTCGAAGTAGTGCCGACTCGGCGTCCCCTGTGTCGTGCCGCTACTGTCGAAGCGAGCCACGGCGCAATCTGCATCGAACGTGGCGAGCGTCCACTCTTTAAAGGCCGCCTGAGGGACGGCGGGAATGTCGCGCCATTCGCGGACCCTATCGAGCGTGCCATCCTTCGCGTCGCACCAGCGCCGGTAAGCCGCATTGTTGGCGTATTGATACCGGTACACGTCGAGAATCACCGCCTCGAACGTGTCCTGCCCCTGCGTGCCCCGCGTCCAGGCGAGGAGGCGTTCGTCCAGGGCGCCTGCCGTCAGGTTCGGCACGTTGTCAACGTCGCGTCAAGTCGGCGCAGCATTTCGTCGACTTCGTCTGGCTGCACTGTGAAAGGTGGGGTGAGCGTGAGCACGTTGTGGTCCATGCCGCCCCCCAACAGGATCAGCCCATGTTGCAGCCCCCGGGTCACGGCTGAAGCGCAGCGCGGATGGGAATCGAGTTCGAGGCCGAGCATCAAGCCGCGGCCGCGTACCTCCCCGATGCACGGGTGCGTGTCGGCAAGCTTACGGAGCCCCTCCTGCAGTTGCGCGCCGCGTTCGGCGACCGCGCGCGCCATGTCCGGTGCTTGCAAGAGCGTGAGTGTGGCGCAAGCAGCGGCGCATATCACGGGGTTGCCCAGGAATGTGCTCGTGTGGAGCGCTTCGCCGTGGGACGGTGGCCATCCGGCCATCGCGTCCGGCGAGCCGATGCAGGCTCCGATAGGCAGGCCGCCGGCCAACGCTTTGCCGCAGACGAGAATGTCAGGCACCACGTCCTCAGCCTCACACGCCCAGAACGGGCCGGTCCGCCCGAGGCCGGTGTAGATTTCGTCGGCCACGAAGAGGCTGCCGTGCTCGCGGGCCGCGCGTGCCACTGCGGCAAGGAAGGTCGGGGGAGGCACGCGCACTCCCGCTCGTCCTTGAATGGGCTCGACGACGACTGCGCCGATGGGGCCCGCGCGCCCTCCGTGCTGCAGGAGGGCATTGAGGGCGGCGAGCGCGTCCGCAGCCGTGTCGGGGCCTTCCGGAAACGGAACAAAATCCACATGGGCACCCAGTTGCGAGAGCCACGGCTCGCGGAAATCGGCCCGGTGGGTGACGGCCAGCGCCCCGTAACTCAACCCGTGATACGCCCCCTCGAACGCGATGATGCCGGGCCGGCCGGTGGTGATGGCGGCGGTCTTGAGCGCGGCTTCGACCGCTTCCGCGCCACCGCCGGTCAGGAGCACGCGCCCATCGGGGAATGGCGCCGCGTCGCGCAGCCGCTCGCACAGGTCCACCTTCACGGCAGGCGGATGCACATCGCCCATCCCGTGCACGAGGCGCGCGCACTGCGCGCGCACCGCCTCCACCACAACTGGGTGCGTATGGCCTACGGCGGCGACGCCAAAGGCGCCGGTGGTGTCCAGGTAGGTGTGTCCGTCCACGTCCGTCACCGTGCAGCCTGCGGCTGACTCCCAGAAAACCGGAAAGTCCTTGGCGAGGTAGGTGACGTTCGGTGCTTCCGCCTCGCGCAGCCGGTCCGCCAGCGCGCGCGAGCGCGCGCCGGGCACGGCGGGAGTCATACGCCGCGCTCGACGCCCGGCCAGAGATACTTGTGGAGTTGGACCTGGAGGCGCACGGGCAGCGCCGCTTCAAGGATCCAGCGTGCGAGGTCGCCGGCGTCCAGCTCATCGTGTACGGGCGAGAAGTGGAGCGTGTGGTCCAGAAGCGAAGTCTCGCGGCGCACGACGTCGGCGGCCCAGCCGAAATCCGCGTGGTCGCGAATGACGAACTTGACCTCGTCCCGGGGCTTGAGCGCCGGAAGATTCGCCCAGTGAGTGCTGGCGCACTCGCCGCTGCCGGGACACTTGAGATCCATGATGATGGTCACGCGCGGATCGACCGCGTCGATGGGCAGGGCACCGCTGGTTTCGAGCAACACCGTGTGGCCCCGGTCGCAGAGGCTCCGCAAGAGGTCGTGGACCCCCGCCTGGGCGAGCGGCTCGCCGCCGGTCACTTCGACCAAGTCCACCTCCCATGCCGCCACCTGCGCCACGATGTCGGCCACGGTCTGCGTGTCGCCGGGGCTGAAGGCGTACGCCGTGTCGCACCAGGTGCACCGGAGCGGGCACGTGGCCAGGCGCACGAACCCGCAGGGTTGGCCCGCGTAGCTGGATTCGCCCTGGATACTGAGGAAAAGTTCGGAAATGTTGAGGGTGGTCACTGCCCGGCGTTCGGAGCCCCACCGTCTGCCGTGAGGTCGGCACTCGCGAGAATGAAGTTGAGCAGCTTGCGCTGATCCTCCACCGGCAGGTCCAAGAACTGCATGCCGAAGCAGCGCATGTCGTCGGTCTCGTCCTTGGGTTGGGTCCGGACCACGACGGCGCGGACCTCCAAGGCTTCGTCTTCCCACAGCTGCACGCGACAGCGCCACTCACTCTCCATGGCCAGCTCCTCGTCGCACTCCACGAGCATGCCGCTGCGGCTGATGTCGTAGGTCTGCCCCGTCGCGGGGTCCGCGTCCGGCGTGGCCGCCGGCCAGAGGGAGACGGGCACCGAGATTTTTCCGCGCAGGGAGATCCGCTTGCCCATGGGCTCGCCCACGGAGCGCGTGGCGATGATCCGATCGTCTTCAACCTCAATAATGTCGAGGTTGAAGCGGTACAGCCCGCTGGAATGGGGGCAGCAGAGCTGGACGGAATCCCCCCCCTCGATGGGGATGGGTTCGCGCGGTTCGAGCCAGATGGTGCCCCCCCGCATCTCTCCGCTGCAGGACCAGAGCTGGTCCGCCGCGGAAATGTACAGCTCGGTGGTGGTGGCAATGAAGTCCTCGAGTTGGGCCTTCACCTGATCGTTATCGCCATCCACGCTAAAGTGCTCCAACATCTGACGTGCAACCCTGTGAGCGAGACGCCCCCCGCCGCGGACGGCGGCGAAAGCTCTCTAGTTTCGCCCTCTCAGTGTACCGAATGGGGGACCGGACGGGCCACGGGGCTCACCATCCGGAGGGATTGTCCGGGTCGACGCGCTCGCAGGCCCCGGGGTTGGCGTAAATCGTGAGCCGGCTCCCCGCCCCCAAGATCCGGTCCCAGTCCCCCTTGGCGTTCTTGTGCACCGAGCCCCACAGCTTGCGCGCCCGCCGGTCGGTGAAGCGCTCCCAGAAGACGTGGCCGAAGCGGGCGCGGCCGTTTTCCACCAGCCAGGCCGGGACCCGCTCCCCCTGCTCGACGGGGAGGTCGTGCACCGAGGTTGGCGCGTATGCCTCGGCGCCGAGCGCCTCCCGAAAGTCGACGGTGCGGTCCTGGCCCTGCGCGTCGATGAGCGCGTGATCTGCGCGTTTCACGCCGCGCCCCGCAGCGATATCCCGGAGGGCCGAACGGATGGCCGGATCGTGCGCCAGGGGCGCCTCATTCCACCGGGTGGAGGGCCACCAGCTCGTCCGCTTCCCACGTGAAGGCCAGCCGCTTCCGGTGGGCGGCCCAGCCCCGCTGAAGGACGGTGGCGACGAGCAGCGGGAGCGAGACGCTGGGTTCGACGAACCCCATGGCGGTGTTCGCCTCCGGATGGATCTTGCCCCAGGAGACCGCCTCGCGCAGCGTGCTGCCGCTGAGCCCGCCCCAGTGCGGTACGTCCGTCGTCACCTGGATCGCGTACCGGTGCCCCTCGCCCTGTTCCCCGAAAATGTAGGACATCACCACGGCGTCGTTGATGTAATTCTTGGGCACGCCGCCCGCGACGTAAATGGCCGACGTGCACGGGGAACGCACCACGACGGACGCGAGTTCGTAGTTGTCGCGGATCGGGTCGATGTGGAGGCCGGGAACGCCCGCCTGTTTGGTCCGCCGGTAGTGTTCGGTCAGCCCAATGCCGATGCTGCTGTCGTTGAGGGCGGGAACGAAGATGGGCACCCCGTGGGCTGCCGCGGTGCCGACGATCGAGTGGGGATCGTCCACCGTCTTGCCGAGCAGGCTCATGAACTCGCGCGAACTGTAATTGCCGGGGGGGAGATCGTCCGCGAAATGACCGATCTGCAGGTCCGTGTCCCAGAAGTGTTCGTCGTTGACGTACACATCGTAGATGCGGTCGATGTTCAGCGCATCCAGTTCGCTATCGTCTTGCTGCGGATGCCCCCGGTAATGCTCGTGTCCCTGCGCCTGGAAATAATCCTGGTACACGATGGCGCCGGTCGACACCACCACGTCCACGAGGCCGAATTCGATCATGTCGCGGATGACTTTGCGGAGGCCCGCCGCGATGAGCGGTCCCGCGAGGCCGAGCATCACCGTTGGGCGGTCGGGATCCGTCAGCATCCGTTCCAGCACGGCGGCGCAATTCCCCAAGTTGCGGGCCTGGATCGACATGCCGCTGAAGGCGGCCATGAGATCGGCCACGGACGTAATCTGTTCCAGGTCCACCTGGCGGACCGGGGTGTGGAGCAGTTCCGCCCGCCGCTGCTGCGCCGCGCCCGACAGCGGCTCGGGCACCGCCACACCGTCCTCGTTAAGGTAGTAGCTCCCCATGGCGGCCGCAGTATACCGACGGCCAGAGGCGGCGCACAATCGCGTATCACCGGCTGGGGGTCGGCACGGCGGCAGCGGCTCCGCCACGCCGGAACGGCTGCTTATTTCTCGCGCGGCTCCGCCGGCAGAATCTCCACGTACTCCAACTTATTCTCACGAAAATGGAGGATTGCGAGCCCGTCCTTACCGAGATCGTATAGCCACTGCAGCTCGCCCCCCTGGCGCAAGCGCTTCGTCGGCGGCCCCAGGCGATGCGTCAACTGCGCGGAACTGAGGGCTTCGGGCGAATCGGAAAGCTGGCGCAGGATCTGTAAACGATTCCCGCGTTTGGCTTCGCCAGGGGCCAGGCGCGTCCGTGCCAGCGCCTTTTTCCGGCGCTCGGCGTCCACCATCACCGCCATGTGCGGCTTCACCAGCACCCACTCCCCCGCGTCGGTCCGCAGGACCACCTGGCCGGCGACGGCCTCGAGCGGCATGGGCGGTGGGAGCGGGGGATGACTAAATAGCGTGGCGTTGCGCTCGGGGGGCCATTTCTCTGCGTGCACCACCCGGTCATACGGGTAGTACACGGCGACGTAGGGCGCGACCTCCACCCACACGCCATCGCGCACTTCTTCCAACACGATGCCCGTAATCTTGTCGCCCGAGAGGAGCCTGATCTCGTCCGCACCGGCCGGGCCCGTCCCCAGGGCGGCCATGGCCGCCGCCCAGCCCAACAGCGGGAGGAGCGGTCTCCGCGCCCGCCGGCGGAGACGCGTCGTGGTGGCGCGCGACGGAAAGAATCGGCGGGTCAGCACCCAATTACGATAGCACACTGGTGAAATTGACGGCATACACGACGAGAGGTACACTGTGCACTTGTGCAAGGCCGCCTCCGGCGGCCTTTTTGCATCGCGCATGGCGGCGTAGCTCAGCTGGTTAGAGCAGCGGAATCATAATCCGCGTGTCCGGGGTTCGAGTCCCTGCGCCGCTACCGCATAACGCCAGGGTGTATAGGCGGTTCCGCCGGTCCAACCCAGGCGCGTTTCCTTTCTGAGGCACACACAGGGCCTACTAGCTAAGAGTTATTTTCACGAGTTCCCTCCCGCGCCGCGCCGCAGAATCGCTGGGTCCACCTTTGGGAACAGACCGACCATGTCAGAACCGCCCTGATGTCATTCGTCCTAGTGCGGCCCATCACACTGTCGGCTCGTCGGGATTTGCCACTCTCACCATCTAATTAATTCGGACCCAGAATTCTCGCGGACGAATTCCCCCCTGCCCTACTCCGCGCAACGGTCTGCCCGACCCCAGCGTAATTTCGGCCTCTCTCATCGGTTCATCAAGAGTTCTGCATCGCAGAGCAGCCTTTGAAGATGTCGTCCGGGGGGATGAGCGTTCAGCTATTATTCTTGCATGCAGCCGTCACTGGGCCATGAGTCCGACACGCAGGACGCCCCCCCAGTCGTCGCCCTCGGCCCATCCCCAGGGGGCGCAGCGTTCGCGTCGGCCGCACTACTGCTGCCGACGGTCCTGTTTCTCGCCGCGCCGAATAACGTGATCTGGCGCAATCGCCTGGACATTCCCTACCACTGGGGGACGACGGCGGCCTGCGTGGGGATGTTCTGCCTGGCATATGCGTGTTGCATGATGCTGTTCCGCCTG
>CBDUXP010000011.1:0-89606 GCA_965371225.1 uncultured bacterium
TTCCCGATCCGCAGCGCGCCGTGCCGCAGGGAATGGCCCCGGAGGCGAAGCAGCGCCAGTTGTTCGGCATGGTGCAGCAGCTCCTGCGCAGTGCGACCACGCCCGCTGTGCTGCTGTTCGAGGACCTGCACTGGTTCGACCCGGCGAGCGCCACGTTCCTGGAGAAGCTGGTGGAAGGCGTGCAGGATACGCACGTACTGGTGCTCGCCAGCTTCCGGCCGGAATTCAGTGCCGACTGGATGCGGCAATCCATCTACCAACAAATCCCGCTGCCACCTCTGGGGGCCGAGGCGGTCACCGCGTTGCTCGACGACCTGCTGGGCACGAACGATTCGCTGAACGGGGTGCCCAACCTGGTACGCGACCGCACGGGGGGCAACCCGTTCTTTATCGAGGAGGCGATCCAGGCGTTGGCGGAAGAGGGCAGTCTCGCGGGGGCGCGCGGCGCGTACACCCTCACGCGGCCCATTCAGGAACTCACCATCCCGCAGACGGTGCAGGCGGTGTTGGCCGCGCGCATTGACCGGCTGGCGGAGCGCGACAAGGAAGTCCTGCAAACCGCCGCGGTCATCGGCCGCACGTTCACCGATGGACTCATCCATGCCGTGGCTCCCGCACCCGCCGCGGAACTGGACGCCGCGTTGCGCGCGTTGGTGTCCGCGGAACTGCTGTACGAAACCGCGCTGTACCCCGAGACCGAGTACACGTTCAAACACGCGCTCACCACCGAGGTCGCGTACCACTCGCAACTCACCGACCGGCGGCAGCGCATTCACACTGCCGTCGCGCAGGCCATCGAAGCGCTGTATCCCGACGACCTGGACGAACGCGCCGCCGTCCTCGCCCACCACCACGAGGCCGCCGGCGACCACCTCCCCGCCGCCCAGTGGCATCGCCGCGCCGCCCGATGGATCGGAGACAGCGACATCCCGGCCGCCCTGCACCATTGGCGGCATGTGGGTGTCTCGGTTGCGGCACTGCCGGAGTCCGAGGAATCGGACAGGCTGGCTCTGGAAGCCTGCGGGCAGATCTTGAACTGGGGTTATCGCGTCGGCATGTCGGTCGAGGAGGCGACCAGTCTTTTCGAACGAGGCAAAGAACTGGCCACGCGCCTGAACGATATGCTCGCGTTGGCGTTTCTTCACGGTATCTATGGCTCAGTTCTAGGGTATGCGGAAGGGGACGTGCGGGCGTGGGTGGAGCTTGGAGAGGAGACGGCGCGGATCTTTGAAGAATCCGGTGATACCCCGTGGAAAGGCTTCAAAGATGCCAGCCCGCTCTTCTCCATCGGTCGGCTGGATGACGCGCTCGCCGCGGCGCAGGGCAACATGGAGCTGACGCGCGAGGATCCCGACTTCGGTCTTGAGTTGCTTGGGTTCCGTCTGCACGTGCAGGCGCGCAGTTATGCGGGGTACTGCCTTGCGCTGACAGGACGGCTGGCGGAAGGTGAACGCCTGTGCCGGCACGCACTCGACGTGGGCCGGCAATTGGGCGAGTCCGAATCCCTGGGCTGGGCAGTGGGCTACTTGTGCGCCGTTGAAGCCCTTCAGGGCGCGGCCGCGGCGGCGCAGGCGCACGGACAGGAAGGCATGCAGATTGCCGAAACAATTGGCAGTCCGCACTCGCGGGTGCGGGCGAGAGGTTGGCTCGCGTACGGCTACTGGGACGCCCAGGATTGGGAGAACCTGACGGCCGTGCTCGAAGAGACCATCCAGATGTCACGTGCCGACCGGGCCGGCCGGCAGCGCGAAGCCGAACATCTTGCGTTCCTCGCGCAAGGGTACCTGGGGCTGGGCGAGCTGGAGCGCGCGCGGCAGACGGCGGACGAGGCTGTGGCCATGGCCGTGGACCGTGGCGTGAAGTTCCAGGAATGCCAGGCCCAATACGCCCTGGCGCGCGTGCTGTTGCAAACCGAGGGTGCGGCCGCGCGCGAGCAGATTCGGGCCGCGCTCGACCGTGGCCTCGGACTCGTCGAGGAAACCGGCGGCGCGATTATGGAACCGTTCCTCCGCGTCGAACTTGCCGAACTCTCCCGACTAACCGGCGACCCGGAGACACGAGAACGCGAACTGCGGACGGCGCAGCGGCTGTTCACGGACATGGGCGCGCCCATCCGCGCGCAGCACGTGGCGGAGTTGTTGGAAAAGAGTTAACCACCAAGACACGGAGGACACCAAGGGGACTTCGGTGTAGGGCACGGCCGCGCAGCCGCGGCGTGGGGCGCCGCCGGGGCCGCAGGGGCGAGGGTATGGAAAGCGTTCTCTTCAAGGGCATCCCAGACAAGCAGATCGAAAAGCTCTATGAGGCCGGCCACCTGTGCCGCATGAAGCGCGGGCAGGTCATCATCCGCAAGGGCGAGACCGCCGCGGACTTCTTCATTGTCGTGACCGGCCGGGCGGTGGTGGTGGATGACCTGGAGGGGAAGAAGACCACGCTGGCGACGCTGGACGCGGGCGCCTGCTTCGGCGAGATGGCCGTGTTCTCCCACGTGCGGCGCTCCGCGACGGTCCTGTGCGCGGAACCGGGGCAACTCCTGGCCATTAACGAGGAGCGCCTCATCAAGCTGGCAGAGCAGGACCTGTACCCGCAGTTCATGGAGAACATCATCCGCATCCTGGCCGACCGGTTGCGGCACGTGAACGCCGCCTATATGGAAGCCAAGTACGGCACGGCGACGCCCGCTGCGGCGCGCCCCCAGGCGGAGCCCGGCCCCCTCGACCTGCAGACCTGACCGGCCCGCCCTCGCGCCCCACCCGCCGCGCCGGCCCCGTTACTCCGCCCCGCTACCGCCACCGTGCGTCTTCCGCCCGGCGCAAGCGGTCCGCGGCGGCGGCACGGTTCTCCTGTTGGGCGATGCCGATGGCCGTGCGGCCGTCGGACGTGAGCGCGTGCGGGTCGGCGCCGCGTTCCAGCAGCGCATCCACCACATGCGCGTGCCCGGCTTGCGCCGCCACGTGCAATGCGGTGCCGCCCCACTCGGTGCGCGCGTCCAGGCTCGCCCCGTGGTCCACCAGGAAGCGGACCATCTCGCCTCGGCCGCGCTCGGCGGCGATGTGCAGCGCGGTCCAACTCCGCACGGGCGTATCCACGTTCGCGCCGGCGTCGAGCAGGATGGCCGCGACGGGCCGGTTCCCATCGCGCGCGGCGACATGCATGGAGGTCCATTCGGTGTCGCCGCGCGCCTCGGGTTCCGCCCCCTCCGCCAACAGATACCGGACCACGGGCGCCCGCCCACCGAGCGCGGCGCGGAGCAGCGGGGTTTCACCGACCTGATCGCGCGCGTCGACCGCCACCCCGGCCTCGAGCAGCGCTTGCACCACGGCCAGGTGGCCCCGGTTAGCCGCGATGTGCAGCGGTTCCCAGCCCCCTTGCTCGCGGCGGCGGAGGTCGGCGCCGTGTTTCGCCAGGAGCGCGGCCACACGCGCCGATCCATCACGCGCCGCTTGGTATACGGGCGTTTCCCGCCGCGTGTTCTGCGCGTCGATGTCGGCCCCCTCGTCGAGCAACCGTCGGGCCAGATCGTCCTCCCATTTGCGCGCGGCCAGGTGCAGCACGGTGTCCCCGTGGCGATCCCGCACGTTCGCGTCTGCCCCCTTGTTCATCAGCAGCGCGAGCATACGGGGGTTGTCCTCGTCCGCAGCCCACCACAGGGGCGTCCGTCCTTCCAGATCCCGCGCGTTGATATCGGCTCCGCGCTCCAGCAAAAGCGCCACGGTGCGGTCGGAGTACGCGAACCGCGCAACCATGTGCAGGGCGCTGGCTCCGCGCGTGTTCGTCGCGTTCACACGGGCACCGTGGTCGAGCAGGAACGCGACCGCCTTGGGGTTGTCCCACTCGACCACCGTATGAAGCAGCGGTTGACCCGCGCGGCTGGGCGCATTCACATCCAAGCCGCGATCCACCAGCAACGCGGCCAGCGTGGTTTGGTCCTGTTGCAGCGCCGCCACCAGCGGCGTTTGCCCGTGCTGGTCTTCCACCTGAAGGCGTGCGCCGCGCTCCAGGAGCACCTCCACCGCCGGTTGCTGTCCCGACCGGATCGCATGCAGCAGGGGAGTGGTCCCATCCAGGCTGGTGGCCTCCAGATCCGCGCCCGCGTCGAGGAGCGTGGTCAGGACGGCGGCGTCCCGCGAAACACCGGCGGCCACATGGAGCGGGGTTTCCCCCTGCGCCGTCCGCGCATCGACCTCGGCGCCGCGGTCCACCAGCAATTGCACCATCTCGCTGGCGGTGTTCACGCGCCGTCCTTCCTGCTGGAGGACGTGCATCATCATGGGATCCAGCGCGGCGATGGCGGCGACGTGAAGCACCGTTTGTCCATCCGCCGACCGCGCGTTGATCTCCGCGCCGCGCTCCAACAGCACCCCCACTATCTCGGCCTGTCCGCTCATGGCGGCCATCTGCAGTGGGGTTAGCCCGTAGGTCCCGGGCGCGTTCACATCGGCCCCGTCGGTCAACGCCAGCTTCACCAACGTCACGTTTCCGGCCATCATGGCGGCCTCAAGCGGGCTGAATGTGGTGTCTTCACTCGGAAAGGCGCCTGGGAACGGCCAGGGGTCGCTGCCCAGGGCCGGGGCGCCGGGCGCCGCGAGTGCGAGGATGGTGACGAGCACCGCGACGCGGTGTCGAACGGGTGAAGTGCTGCGCATGGGCATGGCTCCGTGTACGTCGAGTTGCACCGTGGTGATTATGACTCTACCGCGGCACCGCGGCAGCGTCTGCCCCGTTACTCCGCCACGCCCCCCCGCGCGCGCGCCGTCATTGCGGCGCCGAGGGCGGTGGCCACGTCGTGCTGCTCGTATTGCGTGGCCAGGTCGCGCGGCGTGCGGCCGTCGGACGTGCGCGCGGACAGATTGGCGCCGCGCCCCACGAGAAACTCCACGGCCGGCAGGTGCCCCCGCCGGGCCGCCCAGTGGAGCGGTGTACTCCCCGATGCGTTGCGCGCTTCCAGATTTGCCCCGGCGTCCACAAGCAGGTCCGCCACGTGGCGGTGCCCGTTCCAGGCCGCTTCGTGCAGGGCGGTGCCGCGTGCATTGCCCGCCTCCAGGCGTGCGTCGTGGCGCAAGAGCAGGCGGGCCACCTCCGCATGGCCCCGGCTCGCTGCGAGGTGCAGCGGCAGCCAATCGCCGTCCGCCCCCGCCATGACGTCCGCGCCCAATCGCAGGAGCTGCGCCGTCGTACCTAGCTTGCCGGCGTGCACGGCGGCGTGCAGGGGGGTCCGGCCCGAATGGTCCCGCGCCTCCACCGGCACCCCGTGCCCCAGTAGGAAGGTCACCAGTCGCACGTGTCCCGCTGCCGCCGCGGCGTGGATCGCTTCCTGTCCATTGGGCATGGGTTCGCGCAGATCCATTCCGCGCGCAGCCAGCAGTTCGAGAAGTTCCAGGTTCCCGCGCTGCACCGCCAGAATCACGAGGGGCGCCGCGCGCGTGGGCCGGGGTTCGAGTTTCGCCCCGTGATCGAGCAGCCGTTGCACCGCGGCCGCCGCGCCCCGTTGCGCGGCCACGTACAGGGGCGTGATGCCGCCGCTGTCCGTCTGGTTCACGCGCGCCCCGTGTTCGATGAGGCGCGTGACCGCCTCGACCTGGTCATGCGACGCCGCCCAGTGCAGCGGGGTTTCTCCCCGGATCGCGCTGGTGTTCGGGTCGGCCTCGTACGCGAGCAACAGGTCCAGCGACTCCAGCGTCCCGCTCGCCGCCGCGAAATGCAAGGTAGTGAGGTGCTCGTCGCTGGCGGCATCCACCCGTGCGCCTTGGTCGAGCAGCAGACGCGCCATGCGCACGGGCCCGCTGCGGCCCGGCCGGAACAGCGGCGTTTCCCCCCGGCTGTTCCGGGCTTCCAGGTCGGCGCCGGCGGCCAGGAGCATGCCCACCGTGGTGTAATGATCGCTGTCGCTTGCGATGCCCCCGCCCCGGCCCGCGGCGGCGTGCAAGGGCGTGTTGGCCGCATTGTCCCGGGCGTGCACGTTCGCGCGGTGCGCCAGCAGGACGCGCACCGCGGGCGCCTGGCCCAGCCCCGCGGCAGTGAACAACGGGGTTTCTCCGTCGTCGTTCCGCGCCGTCAGGTCCGCCCCGTGCTCGAGCAGCAGGGCGAGCGTCTCGGGCCCCTGCTGCCGGACCGCCAGGTGCAGCGGCGTCTGGCCCTTGGGGCCGCGCGCACTGACCGCGGCGCCGTGCTCCAGCAGAAAGGGGATGGCCTCCACGTTCACGCTCTGGTCGGCAACAGCCAAGTGCAGCGGCGTCCTCCCCTCGCGGCCGCGCGCGTTCACGTCCCCGCCGTGGTCCAGCAGGTAGGCGGCGATCTCCCATTGCCCCCGGCGCACCGCACCGATCAGCGGGCTTGCGCCCCACTGATCCGCCACGTTCACCTCCGCCCCGTGCGCGACAAGCAGCTCCACGGTTCGCTGGTACCCATTGTGCGCAGCGAGCATGAGCGGCGTCCGCCGGAAGTTGCTGCGCACGTTGGGATCGGCGCCCGCCTCAAGCAGGAAGCTCACCATCTCCGGCGCCTGCAGGCGTTGTGCCACCAGCATGAGCGGCGTCTCATCAAGCTTCGTGCGCGCCTCGAGGTCTGCGCCGTGGGCCAGAAGCAGTTGGGCGATGTCGAGCCGCGGCGACTGCACGGCGGAGTGCAAGGGCGTCCAACGGTCGTAGCCGCTGTCGTCGGGATCCGCGCCCCGCTCCAGCAACTGCCGCACGTGCTCCGCATCGCCGGTTCGCACGGCCGTTTCCAGGGGCGTGGGGTCCCGAGGCGGGGCCTGCGCGTGGGCGGCCCGTGCGACGCAGAGCACCAGCGCCAGGGCCGGTACGCGATACACCAGAGCGATTCTCATAGGGAGCCAGCACAAAAAGTGTAGCGTGGCCCGGCCGGCTGCGCCGCCACCGGGAATGCAGTAGAATCCGGCCCATGGCTGACGCAGCGAAGGGGGCGCGTCCCGGGCCGCTGGCGGGGGTGCGGGTGCTGGATTTCACGCGCGTGCTGGCGGGACCGTTCTGTACGCGCATGCTGAGCGACCTGGGGGCGGACGTGATCAAGCTGGAGCCGCCGGGAGCAGACTTTACCCGCGGCATGGGGCGCCGCGTGAACGGGCTGAGCGGCTACTTCACCCAGCAGAACGCGGGTAAGCGCAACATTTCGCTGGAGATGACCAAGCCCGAGGCGACCGAGGTGGTGCTCGAGCTGCTGGAGCACATGGACGTGCTCGTGCAGAACTTCCGCCCGGGGGTGATGCACAAGTTCGGACTGGACGACGCGACGCTGCGGGCGCGCAACCCGCGGCTGATCGTGTGCCACATCTCCGGCTTCGGACACGACTCGACCGAGGAGGACAAGCGCGCCTTCGCCGGGGTGGTGCACGCCATGGCCGGCGTGATCGATCTGCAGGCCATGCAGGACGGACACCATCCGTTCGATAGCGCGCTCGCCATGGGGGATACGTACACCGGGTCCCACGCGCTCGCCGCCATCCTCGCCGCGCTCTACCAGCGCGAGCACACCGGGCGCGGCCAGGTGATCGACATGGCCATGCACGACGTGATGCTCGCGGTGAACGACTGCTGCCCGCAGTTCCTGTGGAACGACCCCGAGAAGCAGCGCGCGCACCGGGGCGCCGTCATGGTCGGCAAGGACGGGGCGCTGCTCTACGCCGGGGACGCCATCTTCAATTTCGAGAGCCTCGCGCCGCTCATCGGCAAGCCCGAACTGCTGGACGATCCGCGGTTCGTCGACGTGCCCGCGCGGCAGGCGAACCGGCAGGCCATCTATGACGAGATCGAAAAGTGGGTCGCCGCGCAGCCGAGCGTGGCCGAGGCCGAACGCAAGCTGGATGAGGCCGGGTTGCCGAACGGGCGCGTGCGCACCATGGAGGAGGCGCTCGCGTCGCGGCAGGCGGAGCACCGCGGCATGATCGTCGACCTGCCGGATCGCGGGCCCGGCGGCGGCACCGTGCAGGTGGTCAATTCGCCGTACCACTTCAGCGACGCGCACACCGGGCCCCAGGGGCCCGCCGCCTACCGCGGCGAGAACAATCGCGAAGTTCTCACCGAACTCCTCGGCTACGACGACGCCCGCCTCACTGCCCTCGAATCCGCCGGCATCCTCTATAAAAGCCAGAAGAAGAAGCGGTAGCGGCTTGCAGGTCGAGATGCGTTCGAGCACCGGCATGTCTGCCCTGTCGAACATTCCTACGATCGTTTTGCGAGGGTCACCTGAAAACAATTCCGAATGATCATGTCATTCGGCTATTAGCAGAGAACTATGCAACCTGACCCCGATTCTTCCTGGACGGACCAGGAGAAATGGACATGGGAGTGCATTGTCAGTGGCCAGCCTGCTGATTTCTACGATTATCCTGAAAGGTTTGGTGCTGTATCTGGTCCCGCCGCCAGGGATGAGTGGGATAATCCGGACGCGTTAAACCGAATTCTGCGGCCGGAGTTTCTGCAGATGGTTCTATTGCAGCATCCATGGTGTGACGCCTTGCCTCGTCAAGGTGTGCGCATTGGTGGCGCTCGATTCGTTTCCGCCATTGACCTTTCCTACGCTAGCTTCAACGCTCAGTTGAGTCTGCGCGCATGCCGTTTTGAAGACGATATCAACTTGAGATGTATTTCCACGCCACAGTGGTTGAACTTTGGGCAATCCATCCTTTCCGCAACACTCAATCTTGACATGGCCTCAATTGGAAACGCTGTGATCCTCGACGAAACTGCTGCGTTTGGAAAAGTTAGCCTCGACGGCGCCCAAATTGCGCAGCAGCTTTCCGCTAATGGTGCCACCATGAACGCTCTGTTCAGCATGAATGGGATAGAGATCGAAAGGGGACTTTTTCTGCGGAATGAAGGGACATTTAGCGAAATCGATCTTCGGGGTGCAGAAGTCGGAGGCGCTCTTGAGCTAGAGAGTTCGAGTTTCTGGGGTGAGATCGAAATGAACGGTGCAGTGATAGACGGGTACATGAATCTACAGGATGCTTCGTTCTTCGGACGAGTAACTCTTTTGGGGGTGCAGATCAGTGGCTCCATTAACGGACAAGGTGCAGAGTTCTGGGAGCCGCTAAGCCTCAACCAAGCGCGGATCGAAGGATCGTGTCGTTTCGAGCACGCAAAACCACGAGGGGAACTAGACTTTCGTTACGCCGAGTTGGGCGGGATGCTTGTTTTATCGGGTGTGGACTTTCAGGGGGACATAGGGCTCGAAGGGAGCGTTATCAAAAGGGGGTTAGTTCTCCATCACGCGCACATCGTAGGACTCATACGCATGCGCGGTGCCATCATAGGAGAGCGACTCGGATTGGATCACCTTGCGTTGTTTGGAAGCCTGGATATGGAATCCTTGACTCTAAATGGCGATCTCTTGTTTCGCTGTGGGGAGATACTTCCCATGTCTATGAGCGGAGCGGAGTATCCCGGTTCCGTGTTCACGGAATCCTACTATCATGATTCTCACCGCGCGATACACGGGCCTGTTTATGCCGCTACTGATGATGGGCGCGTGTGGCTCATTCACGCACAAGTGGACGGAAATATAGACCTCAGCGATTCGAAGTTCGGGGTCGTCGATATGCGAACATTAAGGGTAGGAGGTGAGATGCGTTTTGGTATTGGTGCTGCGCATGCGCGCTGGTCGGGAGGTAGCTATCTTGATCTCCGCGGTGCGCATGCCAATGTGCTGTGGTGGCACGCGTCCGCTTGGCCATCTTCTATCCGTCTCACTGGTTTCACTTATGAGCTGCTTGCAGGTTATAAGTCAGATAGCACTGCCGGTGATCCCGTAAATGAGCTTGACAAGTACGTAAGATGGCTCTCGTTAGATAGAACTCAGTCTCTTCAGCCCTACGCTCAACTTGCTACTGTTTTACAGAAGCTCGGTGAGAGAGAAATCGCGAACGACATTCGGTACGAAGCTAAGAAACGCCAGTACCGCAATAGTGATGGAATGCCGGCGGTTCTGCTATTTCTCCAGTGGATAACGGTAGGTTTCGGGTATCGTCTCAGATATGCATTGGGTTGGGCATGCGTCTTGGTCATTGTTGGCGCCCTATGGTTGGCTTTGGGCAAGGAAGTGATTGATCCCTCCATAGAGAGCCCAATATTTTTCAGCCTGGATGCCGTACTTCCGTTGATCGAATTGTCGCCGGCGCATGATGAAATCGTCCTGACAGGTCTGACCAAATGGTGTTTTGGAGTTCTCCGCATATTTGGCTGGGTCCTCATTTCCTTTGTGATCGCGGGATTGTCGGGCATTATCAAACAGGTCTAGATTTGAGAACTTATTGGATTGAGGTGTGTTGTGCTAGCGTTCCCCTCTAAACGCAAGCCGATGGCAGGTTGGCCGACCCGCGTACGCACAGCAGACCCATGTTGTGTGGTAGGGTCGAGGGCACGTGGCCGGGCCGGGGGGTCCGGCAGACAGTGGAGGAGGCAGACCATGCGGAAGATACGGATACTGAGTGCGATCGTAGTGGCGGGGATGCTGGTCGTCGGCTGCGGCGGCGGCAATGATGAGGCCACGGACGCGCCCTCGCCGCTGGACGAGGATGCTGCGATCACGGGGATGTTCGGCGCGAAAGGCGTGGCGGAAGACGTGGCGGCCGACGCCGCCGAACAGGCGGAAGACACGAACGAGGCTGCGGCCGAAGCGATGGAGTAGCGGTCGCCCACGGGCGGGCGGACACATAGGTCCGCCCCTACATGATTCTTCCTTGGCGTACTTGGCGCCTTGGCGGTTCGACCTCGGGGCGGGCCGGTCTGAAGACCGGCCCCTACCCTGAGTTTCTCTTGCGCCTTGGCGGTTCAGTCTTCTCTTCTTCGAGCTCTTGGGGTCTTGGTGGTTCGTCCCAAGTCAGCGCGGGGTGAAGTCTTTCCCGATCACGTCGCGGGCGATGATGAGCTTCATGATGTTTTCCGCGCCATCGCCGATCTGCCAGCCGATCACGTCGCGCAGCCGCTGTTCGATGGGCAGGTCGCGCGAATAGCCGTAGTGCCCGTGTAACACGAGGCACTGGCGGATCACATCGCCGGCGACCTTCGGCGCGTACCACTTCACCATCGCCCCTTCCTTTGTACACGGGATCCCCTGCTCGCGCATCCAGAGCACGCGATAGCTCTGCACCCGGGCAAGGTCGAGCAGGGTCGCCGCCTCGGCGATGGGGAACGCCACGCCCTGGAACGTGGCCAGTGGCACGCCGAACTGGTGTCGCCCCTTCGTGTACTCGACGGTTTCGTCCAGCGTCTGCTGGGCGGCGCCGATGCACTTGAGCGCGATGATCGCGCGGTTGATGTCGAAAAACTTGCTGATCATGGGGAACGCGCGGCCCGGTTCGCCGACCATCCAGTGCGCCGGCACTTCTACGTTCTCCATGCGCACGATGCCGCGGGGCACGGCGCGGCACCCCATGTCCTCCACCGTCTCGAAGGAGAGGCCGGGCGTCTCGCGCGGGATGAGGAACGCGCTCAGCCCGCGCCAGCCGCTCGAGTCCGGGTCCGTGCGCACGAACATGTAGAACACATGGCCGTTCAGGAAGCTGACGCTGTTCTTCTCGCCGTTGAGCACGTACACGTCGCCGTGCCGTTCGCCCGTGCTCCGGATGCCGCCCATGTCCGAACCGGCGTCCGCTTCCGTCAGGCAGAGCGCGGCAAACTGCTCGCCGGACGTGATCCCCGGCATCCACCGGTCTCGCAGCTCCTGCGGCGCCTCACGCAGGTACTCCTTGAAAAGCCCGGGGCCCAGGCTGGGCAGCGCCACGTTGAAGTCGCCGCGCGCCACCTCCTCCGCCGTGATGCCGGACACGATGAGCGTGCGCTCGGCCTCGCGGCCCCGCCAGAAGTCGGCCGCGAACTGCAGCACCCGCTTGATCTGCTCGTGCGGGTACGCCTGCTCTGCGTCCCACTTCTGGTAGTACGGCGCCAGTTCTGTTAGCGCCAGCTCGCGCAACTGCGCGCGGTACTCCTCCTGAACCGGGGTGAACGAGTAGTCCAGCATGCCGCGCCTACCGCTCCGCCGGCGCGCCGGCGTCGGCCATGGCGTGAAACGCGTCCGCGTCGGCGTAGCGGACGATGGTGGGCACGATCTCCTGGACGGCCACGTCGGCAATCCATTCGTAATCTTCCGCCGTGAGCTTGCCCAGCATATCCAGCGCCTCGCACGCCTCCGGCGACAGCGTGCTCCGATCCGCCTCCAAGAGGGTGTTGTGCTGCCCGACCATTTCCAGGTGCGTCTCTTCCTGCGCGAGGATCGCCGTCAGCACGAACTCCACCCGCCCCACGATGTCTTTCGGGAGCGTCGAGCGCTGCACGGCCTCGATGAGGCTGCCGTACAGGAGTTGCACCATGATCTCGTACCCGAACGAGGTGGTCATGTACATGTTCAGGCGCGAGTACACGCCGCGTTCCTTCAGCCGCGCGCGGTTGATCTCGCGCACTTTGAGGTAGTACGGCGCGCCCGTGCGGACGTGGTCGTACAGGAAGCTGCCGTCATCGGCGAAGTACTCGGGGAAAAACTCCTCGGCCAGCATCCGCGCGCTTTCGCCGTGGCCGTGCTCCTCCAGCTCCTGCTGGCGCAGGTTGTGGATCAGGCGCGCCAACTCCTCCTGCCGGATGGCGGCCACCCCCGCCTCGCCCAACCGCTCCCCCTCCGCGGCGCCCATCAGGAAAATGGCCAGCATCAGCCGGTAGTTCGTGAGGTTCTGCAATCCCAGCGCGTACTCCGGCGTCTCGATGACCGGCCGCAGCCGTTCCCGAACGGCGTCTTCGTCAAGAATAATCGTCATCTGTTGTCCCCTGTTGAATGCGACGTATGCGTCGCCTTCACGCACCCCGCTTCGGATTGGCGATGCCGTAATTGAACACGTCATCCATGACGCCCATGATCTCCTCGAACGGATAGTCGCGCTCGCCCGACGTTTCACGCGCCACCAGCACCGTTCCCAAGTGGTACATCAGGTACGCGACGCGCTCCGGATCGATGGGCCGCAGCGACCCCTCCGCCACCCCTGCTTCGAGCACGCGCCGCAGGATCCCTATGACCTGCTCGCCCTGTCGCGCCATGGCGGCGCGGGCCACCGGTTCCAGGGTCATCTCCCCGTCGGCCGTGGCCGCGAGACGCAGCACGTCGTTCCGCGCGTACACCGCCCGCGCGATCTCGACCATGCGACGCAACTTCTGGCGTGCGTCGGTCGCGTCCGCGATGGCCGCTTCCACCTCACGCACGAACGCCTCGTGGTCCCGGTCGAGCAGCCCCGCGTACAGCTCTTCCTTATTGTGAAAGTGCGCGTAGAGCGTGGCGCGGGAACAGCCCGCCTGCCGGGCCACCTCCCCCATGGTGGTCTTGCGCGCGCCGAAGCGGTGGAACCGCTCGCGGGCGCCGTCGAGGATGGCTTGGCGAGTGTCCGGGCCCGCAGGCGCTTGGGTGGGCATGGCGAGGATGATTAGACATTTATCGTATAGTTGTCAAGTTCTCTATTCAGCACAGGCCTGCGCGCGGGCCGGTCTGAAGACCGGCCCCTACCAGGCGGGGTTAGGTCGCTGTGGGGTCGTGGCGGTGCCAGCCGTCGAGGGGGCAGGCGGCGCAGGCGGGGTTGCGGCGTGAGCAGTAGTCCTTGCCGGCGGAGACGATGTGGCCGTGCAACTCGCCGAAGTACGGTTGCTCGCCGTCGACCGCGTGCATGACGAAATCGCGTAGTTCCTGGTACGTGGCTTTGGGGGCGGTCAGTCCGTGGCGCGCGAAGATGCGGCGCGTGTACGCGTCGGCGACGAACACGGGATGCCCGAGCGCATAACAGAGGATGCAGTCGGCCGTTTCGGGGCCGATGCCGTGCAGCGCGAGCAGCGCGCGGCGCATGTCGGCGAGCGGCACGCGCCGCATGGCGGCCACGGAGCCGTCGTGCTCGGCCACCATCCACCGCGTAAAGCCCTTCAGCTTCGTGGCCTTCTGGTTGAAGTAGCCGGACGGCTTGATCAGCCGCCGCAGCCGGTCCATGCGGCAGCGGGCGAGGGGCTGCGGTTCCAGCAGGCCCGCGCCCCGCAGGTTCGCGACCGCCGTCTCCACGTTGGTCCACGCGGTGTTCTGCACGAGGATGGCGCCGACCATCACCTCGAACGGCGTCTCGGCCGGCCACCACCCGCTCGGCCCATAGGCGGCGCCCAGGGTGGCCGCGAGTTCGGGCACGAGCGCCGCCGGTGACCCTGCAGAACGCTTGGGCATACGCAGAGTCTAGCCCGGGCCCAGCCCGTGCGCTTCACACCTCCGGCGTGCCGCAGGTTCGCGGCGCGAAATCCGGAACCGCGCCGGTGCCACGCGCCGGGAATCGGCCCCGGCCGCTAGGGGACGCCGGCGGGCGCTTCGGGTCTGGCCATCGCGCCGCGGAGGCGCATGTCGTAATAGAAAAGGAAGGGAATCCACGCCCAGTTCGTGAGCGTGATCGTTAGCATCACACGCGCGGGGGCCTCACCGACGAGGAATCCCAGCGTCACCGCCAGCGCCGTGATGGTTTTTTCGATCCAGTTGTATTTGATCAGCGCCGCTTTGCCCCGCACGTCGCGGCTGACCTCCCAGAACATGCAGCCGAACATGAACACGAAGCCTTGCCACAACCGGACAACGAACGTGTACTCCAGGGGCGGGTGCTCGAAGCCGAAGGCCGCAGTCATGGGGATCGGGCTGAAGATGCCGCGAATCGATATCGTCCAGTTGATGACCGCATTGACCATGAACAGCCAGGCGATCTTTCGCTCGAGCGTCATGCCAACTCCTCTCCCACGCGTACGCTACAGTCCGCGCGCTGTGTAGTACGGTCACGGCAGGGCGCGGCGCTCCGGCCGCCCTGGCGCGCTCGTGGGTTCCCGTGCGAGGGGGTGGGAGGCGGAATCCCGGGTCCGAATCCGGCCAGCGGTGCCAGGCCGGCCTCACCGAGCCCCCAGCGCGGCAGCGCGAGGGCGGCCCCTAACTCCGTGAGCCATGAAAAGAGAGAATGTCTCACAATTGCTAGTATAATATAGCAATTGTTATATCTCTTGTCAACTTCATGCGGAGTGCTCCACTGGGCATTCAGCCCATCGCCGGCCCCGCTCAGGCTGCGGCCTCAGCAGGGCCCCTGAACTCTAGGTCATCGTCCCGCTAGAGCTAGCCGATCGCGTGCAGGCCCCCCAGCGCAGCAGACGGGTGAGAAGCCAGCACACGGCGCCGCCCACCCACGCTCTACGCGCGCACCCGCGCCCCTGCCACTAGAATGGTCGCCGGCCTCGGCGGCTGCGCCGACCGCGGTGGCCGGCCGTTTCCATGCATTTCGTCTCCACCCGATACTTCCTCCTGCTCTCGATCACGCTGCTGCTCTACTGGAGCCTGCCGTGGCGCCGGGTACGGCTCGCCGTGGTGCTGGTCTCGTCCTACATCTTCTATATGGCGTGGAGCGAGAAGCTCGTGGCGCTGCTGTGGTTCTCCACGTTCCTCGATTTCTACTGCGGCGGCCGGATCCATGAAGCGGAAGACGACCGGCGCCGCCGCCGGTGGCTGCTGGTGTCGCTGGGCGGCAACCTGGGCATGCTCGGCGCGTTCAAGTACTACGGCTTCTTCGCCGACTCGCTGCTCGTCCTCCTGCGGGAACTGGGGTTGAACCCCAGCGCACGCACCCTCTACCTCGTGCTGCCCCTCGGCATCTCCTTCTACACGTTTCAGACGCTGAGCTACACCATCGACATCTATCGCCGCCAGATGCGCCCCACCTCGAGCCTGCTGGAGTTCGCCACGTTCGTCGCGTTCTTTCCGCAGCTCGTGGCCGGCCCCATCGTGCGCGCGCGCGATTTTCTGCCGCAGATCGTCGAGCGCAGACGGTTTGACCCGGCGGAATTCCTCTGGGGCCTGGAACGGCTCCTCATCGGGATGGTCAAGAAGGCGGTCATCGCCGACAACCTGGGGCAGGTGGTGGACCACCTGTTCGCCAACTCGGCGACCCTCTCAAGCACGCACGCGTGGATGGCGGTCCTCGCGTTTTACGGGCAGGTGTACTGCGACTTCAGCGGCTACTCGGACATCGCCATCGGGTGCTCGCGCCTGTTCGGCATTCGCATTGCCGAGAACTTCACCAAGCCGTACCTCACCACGTCGCCGCAGGCGTACTGGAACCACTGGCACATCTCGCTGAGCACGTGGCTGCGCGACTACGTGTACTTCCCGCTCGGGGGCAGTCGGCACGGCCCGCGGCGGACGTACATCAACCTGTTTCTGACCATGTTCATCAGCGGGCTCTGGCATGGCGCCGCGTGGACGTTCGTCATCTGGGGCGCGTACCACGGCCTCTGCCTCATCACCCACCGCCTGTGGTCCCGCGCCGGGTACCGCCTGCCCCACGTGGCGGGGCTCGTCGGCCAAGTGCTGTTCACCTGCGTCGGTTACTTCATGTTCCGGGCGGAATCGTGGCAGAACATGGTGGAGATGATGACGGCGGCCGCCGCGCTGCCGACCACCGCGCTCATCCCGATGGAGTGGGGCGCGCTGGCGTGGTGCGCGCTCATCTTCGGGCTCGAGCCGCTGGGACCGCGCGTGCGCCGGCTCTGCGCGACCCCGGTGGTGGGCCCGGTCATCTGGGGCATCCTCGTGGGGTTGGGCATCTCCCTCATCATGCTCGGGCTGCCCAATGCCACGCCGGACTTCGTGTACTTTGTTTTCTAAGCCGGCCCGCGGCGGGGGGATGCCGTGATGTCCCTGGACCGCCGGACCCTGTGGACGCGGGTCGTGCCCGCGGTAGTGGCGGCCATCGCGACGGTCGTGGTGCCCACGTGGCTCATGACCGGCGGCGCCGTCTGGCGGTTTGCCGACCGCCAGGGCCTGCTCCGCTACGTTCCGTTCGATCAGGGCCGGCAGCCCATCGAACAGCTCGTGCGGAACTACGGGGTGTTCGCCGAACCGTCTGATCCGGACCGCCCGTTGGTCGTGATGGCCGGGAGTTCGCACGCGGGCTTCGCGATCGATCCCGGCACCATCGAGGCGGTGTGGACCGCCCAGGGGCGCGCGGGGCGGGCGCGGATGTTGTGGCAGCCGGCGGTGGACACGCTGACCGCGTACTTGTTGACGCAGCGGGTCCGGCCCGGCGCCGCGCGGGTGGCGCTCCTCGGCCTGTCGCCGCACATGACCATGTTCAACCCGGAGGAACCGGACGATCAGGCGAAGTTCGCGTGGTTATATGCGGATCCGTGGCACCCGTACCCGGCCGGCTACGAACGCGACACCCCTGCGGCCGAGTGGTGGTGCCCGCCGTACCGGTTGCGCCGCGGCCTGTGGATGGTGGCCGGCGGCGCGTTTAACAAGCTGGTGAACCCCTACAACGTGTATCGCAAGACCATGATGGTGCCCGATTCCATGATGGGGTTCAATGATCGGGAGGCCTTCGACGTGGTGCGCGAGCGGTTTCGGCAGACGCGCAGCCCGCAGGACTACATCATGAGTTTCGGCGGCTTCACGAACGGCGCGTTCTTCATCGGGTGGCGGCGCGAGGTGTTTACCACCTGGGTGTGGGAACCGACCACGCCGCCCTGGGCGCACTTCCGCGACTGGCGCCGCCTGGTCCGGGAGCGCGGCCTCCTTCCCATCGTCGTGTTGCTGCCTATGAATCCGATCTTCCAGGAGGCTGCTGTCACCTCCATCATTGCGGGCGGCGATCCCACCCTCCCGGTCCTCGACCCCGAGCGCCTGGTGCAGTGGCGGGAGGACGTGGGGCGCGCGGTCGTAGACACGCCGGAGTTGATCTTGTGGGATGACATGAACCGGTACCCCCCGGAGGCGTTCTACGATGTCGAACACATGCTGCCCCAACCGCGGCTGGTGTACTCGCGGCTGATCGCGCATCGGCTGCTCGACGCGGGGGTGCTCGACCCGCGCCCCGCCGGCCCCGCGCCATGACCGGCGCCGCGCTACGCCGCTGGGCCCTGCGCGCCGGTGCCGTCGCGTGGCTGCTCCTCGCGGGGTTCGTGCTCGCCACGACGGTGCGCGCGGTGGTGCGCGCGTACACGCCCGTCCTGTTCTGGGACCAGTGGGCGGACCTCGCGACGCTGGTGGCGTTCGACCTGGATGGCGGTTCCCTGGCGCTGCTCCTGCGGCTGCACAACGAGCATTGCATTCTCGTGCCGCGGCTGTTCTACCTGGCGGACTATTTCTGGTTCGATGCCACCGGCAGTTCGTTGGTCGCGCTGAATCTCATTCTGCGGGCATTCACGTGCGCCCTGCTCATTCGGGAAGCGCGCCTCGCACCGGAGCTGCCCTGGGCGTTGCGCCTCTTCCTGGCCGGCGCCACGGTGGCGCTGCTGTTCTCGGCCGTGCAGATCGGCCACTTCACCATGGGGTTCGACGTGCAGTTCGCCGTGATCCTCGCCGCGACCGTGGCCGCGTTCGTCCTCACGGCGGATGCGGCGGCCCGCCCCGAATCGCGATGGCGGCGGTGGGCTGGATTGGCCGCTGCCCTCGCGTGCGCGGGCGCGGCCCTATTCTCCGCATCCAACGGCGTCCTGGTCCCGCTGTTACTCGTGCCGTTCGTCTGGGTGCTCCCGGTCCATCGGCGAGAGCAGCTGGCGGTCACCGGCGCCGCCCTCGTGCTGCTGACGCTGCGCTGGGCGGTCGGGTTTCGCCACATCCCCATCGAGTCGGCGCTCGCCGCCCCCCTGCCCGCGGTGCAAAGCGCGGTTGCGTATCTCGGCTCCCCCTTGTGGCTCTGGCCGGCGCCGGCACGCGTGTTCGGCGCCGCCGGATTCCTGCTAGGGGGCACGGTGGGGATTGCCGGGCTCGTCCGCTTCCGTTACCTGCCGCGGTTCGCGCGCGTGCACGTGCTCGTGCTGTGCTTCGTCCTGGGCACGGCCGTCGCTGTGGGCATCGGCCGGACCGGTTGGCCGGAAGCGCACGTGCTCGCCAGCCGGCACGCGCCCGGCCCGCTGCTGCTCTGGGTGGCGATCGTGTCGCTCGGCCTCTTCGGCATCCAGCAACAGCCGCGGCTCTGGCGTGTGGGCGTGCCGGCGTGCTGCGCGATCGTGGTCGCCCTGGTGGTCGGCCTCTGCGTGCCCGCGCAAGCCCCCGCCGCCCGGGCGGCGCTGCAAGATCGGGCGGACCGCGAGGCGGGGGAGTTGGCGCTGGTCGTCGGGGTGTACGACGAGGCGGCGCTGAAACAGTTGTACTGGAAGCCGAGCTTCATACTTGAGCGGCGGCCCTTCCTCCGCCAGGAGGGGCTGACGTCCTTCTCGCAAGACTGGACGCGCCAGCTTGGGCGACCCCTGGCCGAGGCGTTCCGCGTCGAGGCGACCACGCATGACGGCGCCATCTCGGCCATCCACGCCGCGCCCCGACCTCCCGCCGGCGTGCCGTCGGCCCAGGCGGTGTCCGTGCGGGGATGGATGGAGGCGGGGCCGGGCGTCGGGCCGCTGGTGCTCCTGGTGGACGGTGCAGGCGTCATCCGCGGTTTTGCCCGCCTGCCGCTTGCGGGCACGGGGCCGGCGGGCGTGGCCACGTCCGCCGCTGGCATCCAGCGCGTATGGACCGGGTATGCGCTCACGGAAGGGGTGCGGGCGTTGCGCGCGTACGCCGTCTCCGCCGACCTGCGTACGGCCGTCCCCCTCGCGGGCGCCCCGGTGCCGCCCCCCGCCGCGTAAACGAACCGGGACGTGGCGCGCGGCGCCTGCGACGGCGGACACCCCTGCGGACTTCGTGTACGGTGTCTTCCGAGGCTCGCGGCGCTGTGGCCTCACCCCCATGCGAATCGATAGAGAGATCGTGCTGAGGCGCGTGACGCCGGCGCTCGTCGCCGCCGCCCTGACCTTCGCGATTCCCACGTGGCTGGTGACCGGCGGTGCCGTGTGGCGTTTTGCCGCGCGCCACGAGCTGTTGCGGTATATCCCCTTCGAGCAGCGGGACCAGGCGGTCGAGCAGTTGGTGCGGAATTACGCGATCATCCACGAGGCCCCGGATGCCGCCCGCCCGCTCGTGGCCTGGGTGGGCAGTTCGCACGCGGGGCTCGCGGTGGATCCGCCAACGGCCGAGGCCGTTTGGGCCGCGGGCGGGTGGCCGGGCCGGGCGCGGGTCCTCTGGCTGCCGGCGGTGGACATGCTGAGCGCGTACCTGCTGACGCAACAGCTCGGGCCGGATGCAGCGCGCGCGGTGGTGCTGGGCCTGTCGCCGCACATGACCATGTTCAATCCCGACGCGCCCGACGCGCAGACGGAGTTCGCCTGGATGTACGCGGGGCCCGGGCACCCGTATCCCCTCGACTTCGCCGGCCCCTCCATTGCCGCCACGTGGTGGTGTCCGCCTTTCCGGCTGCGTTCCGGGCTCTGGATGGTCGCGCGCGCGCAAGCCAACAAGTTCCGCCACCCGGAGCAGACATACCGGCTGACCGCGATCGAGCCGGATTCCATGATGCCGTTCAACAACCGGTATCTCTTCGAGGTGCATCGGTGGAAATATACGCAGACGCGGGACCTCACCGACTACACGCTGAGCTTCGGCGGCTTCCGGCACGGGGCTACCTTCATCGGGTGGCGGCGTGAGGTGTTCGCCACCTGGGTGTGGGCACCGACGACTCCGCCTTGGGCCTTTTTCCGGGAATGGCGGCGTCTCGTCCGGGCGCGCGGGGCGATTCCCATCGTCGTGCTCCTGCCCATCAATCCCCTCTTCCAGGATCCCGGGTTCTCGGCCATCCTGCCCGGTGGTGATCCCACTCGGCCGATTCTCGACCCGGCGCGCCTGGCCCAGTGGACGGCGGACGTGCGCCGGGCGGTGTCCGACACGCCGGGCTTGCTCTTGTGGGACGATCTCCACCAGCAGCCGCCCGAAGCGTTCTATGACGTGGAACACATGCTGCCGGAGGCGCGGGTGGCGTACACCCGCCTGGTGGCCCAGCGCCTGCTCGACGCGGGCGTCCTCGGTCCCAGGCGGGAAGCGCGCGCGCGGTGATCGGCGCGGGGCGGCGCGCCGACTAGTCCGACACCAGTTCCAGATGCCGGTCCCGGTACCGCACCACCACCTGGTGCGGAGCGGGACGCACGCTGCGCCCGTCCCCCCCGTCCACCACTTCCAGGTCCGGCCGCCCGTAGTACAGGTCCGGCATGTTGCCGTGTTCGAAGAACCAGAACAGGTGCTCGTTGTAATTGAGAATGACGAGCCGCTGCACGTCGGGATGCATGGCGAGGATGCCGCCGGTATCGGCCACGATGTTGCGCGCGAGTTCCGCCTTCCAGCCGATGCCCTGGGTGGTGTGTTCCCGCTGCTCGTACGCGCGGATGGCGAACAGGCTGGCGCAGAGCCACGCCGCGAGCACCAGCACCGAGGCGCCCCGCGGCAGCGCCCGGCCGAACAACCAGCCGAGGGCGAGGCTGACACCGATGCTGGCAATGCCGATGTGGTACGGCGCGAAATGGCTCTGCAGGCTGAGGTACGGCACGAGGCCCCAGCCGACGATGAACAGCGCCACGAGCAGGCCCGTGCGGATCGACTCCGCGTCCGCGTCGCGCCGCACGTGCACGCGGTAGCGCCACGCGCCCAGGGCGAGCAACGCGATGACGCACACACTGAGCATCCCAAACCGCGCCCAGCCGCCCGCGTCCGTGCCCAGCACCAGCAGGTACACGGGGCTCAAGGAGTACAGCAGGAAATGCGAGAGCAGCACCCCCTTGGTCGCGAGGCCGCCCGCCGCGCCGCCGACCGCGTAATTTTGTAGGGACGGCCACCCGAGCACGAGGAATTGCAGGACCAGCCAGAGCGCCCCCGCGGCGTAGAAGGGCCAGTGCGCGCGGGCGAGCGTCTGCCATGACGGGCGCGGGGGGAGCAGCTTCGCGCTCAGGGTGAGGATCGCCGCGAGGGTGAAACCGGTGATGTTGCTGAACACGCAGGCGGTGAACGCGAGCGCCGCGCACACGCGCCAGCCGCGCCGCCCCGTGGCCCACGCACGCCGGTCGCACACCCACGCGGCGACACACCAGAACACGAGCGCCCCCGTGGTCATGACGCAAATCCAGTAGATGGGCAGCAGGTGGCCGCAGGTGGTGAGGAAGATACACGCGGCGGCGTAGCCCGCCGGCGGCGAGCGGAAGATCCCCGCGCCCAGGAGGCCGACGCACCACGCGCTCCCCACGTACGCGAGCAGGTTGACGATGTGGTACGGCACCGGGTTCAGGCCCCAGAGCGCGTGCCCGATGGCGAAGTACCACGCGTTGGAAACCGGCCGGTAGAACGGCAACTGCACCGTGAGCAGGTGCGGCAGGCTGCTCCACCCACGCCACTGGGATTCCCACATGTGGTGGTAATCGTCCTGAATGAAGGGATAGTCCAGCGCGCTGCGGTAGCAGACCCAGCCCAGCACCAGCAAGGCCACGAACAGCATCACGGGCCGCAGGCGCGGCGCGGCCGGGGCGGCGGCCGCTGTGTCCGCGTCGCTCACTCGGGCTTGCGACACACGATCAGGAGCGAGCCGGCGATTTCCCGCAGCAGCGGCACCCGCTCCAGCAGGCGGGTGAACCCGTCCACCGCATCCACGCAGAAGGCCGGCAGGAGCGGATGCAGGAAATCGAACGGCTCCACCAGCAGGTCGGTAAAGCCCAAACGGTCGAGCAACCGCCGCATGGGCCAGCGCACGAACGCCGTTTCGCCCGGGATGTCCCCCACGGCCCGCCCGATGGCGGGGACATTCTTCTGCAACACGATCTGGGGATTCATCATGTTCGGTTCGGTGAACACGACGCGGCCCCCCGGCCGGGCGACGCGGCGCAGCTCGAGCAGGCTGCCCTCCACGTCCAGGTGGTGGAGCACCGAACTGCCGTACGCGGCAGCGAACGTGTCCGCAGCAAAGGGGAGGGCTTCCGCGTCCGCCACCACGAAGCGCGCCCCCGCGTTCCCCGGTTTGGCGCGCGCCAGGCGAATCAGATCGAACGACACGTCGAACGCCACGACGCGCGCCCGGCTGGCGGTTACCACCTGCTCGGTGAAGATCCCCGTGCCGCACCCGACTTCCAGCGCCCACACCCCCGGTTCCAGCCGCCCGTGATCCACGAACATGCGCGCGCGCCGCGCCGCACGCTTGCGGCCCCCGGGCGAGCCCCAGCCCCAGACGTGATCGCCGGCCCGCGCGATCTCCTGGCCTTGCAGCAGGTCGTAGTAGTAGTGCGGCCGGTCGCGCGCAGCGGGGCCGGGCGCAGCACCGCGGTCAGGCTGAGGGGTTGATTCGCACATGTCCGGTGGACGACGGATCACGGCGCGTCCCGCTCACCCCTGCTGTCCGCACGTCGCGTGAGTCTACCCATCCCGCGATTGGACTGTCCATGACGCGTGCCTGCGCGCCCGGGCCCGCCGGCCGCCGCGCGCCGGGTTGGACGCCCTCGCGCCGGGTTGCTAACATGCGGATTCCGGCCGGTCTCCGGCCACCTTCATGCCCCCCCGCCGGTTCCCCCCCGCCTCGAGCCTCCTCTGGCCCGCCCTCATCCTGTTGCTCTACACCGCCGCCGCGTTCGTCGCGGCCGCGGGCATGCTGCCGACGGCGGACGAGCCCAAGTATCTGGCCCTCGGCCGCTACCTGACGAGCCACTGGGCGTGGGACCGCGCCAGCACGATCGTCCACGCCCCGCTCTCGTTCTTTACCCACGGCCTGCTGCTCAAGCCCTGGGCGTTCATCGATGCGCGCACCCACTTGCTCGCCGCGCGGGCGGTGATGCTCGTGTACGCCTGGGGCCTGGGGTGGGCCGTATACGTGTGGGCGCGCGCCCTCCACGGGCCGCGGGCGGGCCTGCTCGCGCTCACCCTGTGGGCGGCGCTGCCGGAGTCGCTGGCCCACGGACCGCTGCTGGGCACGGATGTCATCCTGGCGTGTTGGGTGACGTGGTGCGGGTACGCCACCTGGCGGTGGGTGGCGACGGGGCGGTGGCGGTACGCGCTGCTGGGCGGAGTCGCCTTGGGGGCGGCGCTGCTGTCCAAGTACACGGCCGCGCTCTGGGGCCCGGCCATCCTCGGCATCGGCATCGCCTGCGCGGCGCTGCCCGGACCGGACGGCATCCGGCGGCCGGGACGCACCTTCGCCGGGATCGCCGCCATCCTGGGCGTGGCGTATGTGGTGTTGGCTCTCGGGTACGGCGGCCGCGGGATGTTCGACCGCTGGGACGCGCATGACTGGGCGAGCGCACGGTTGGCTACGGTAGCCACGACTCCCGGCTTGGGTGCGGTGCCCCTGCTCGCGCCCCTGCCCTGGTGGCGGGGGATCGACTACGTGAGTTCCGCTGGGGAACTGGGGCATCCGGGGTTTCTCCTGGGCCGGCGCTTTACGTTCGCACCGTGGTACTACCAGCCCATCTGTTTCCTGTTCAAGATGCCGGTGCCTTTCCTGGCGTTACTCGCCGTGGCGCCGCTGGTGACGCGCCGCCTGCCGCGCGTCGATTGGCGGGCGACGCTCTGCCTCTTGGCGCCGCCGCTGCTGCTGGTCGGCAGTCTGATCTTCGCCAACCGCGTGGCCGCCGGGTTTCGGTACGTCTACCCGCTGCTGCCTGCGCTGTGTATTGTGCTCGGCCGGTACGCCGCGCCGGACCTGAAGCTCCTGCCGCAGGCGCGCAACGCGATGCGCACGTGTGTCGCGCTGTGCGTGGCGACGGCCCTCTGGCAGTTTCCCAACTACCTGGCGTACGTGAATCTGTTTGCGGGCGGGCAGGACCGTGCGTACCGCATCTTCGCCGACTCGACGCTGGACTGGGGCCAGACGCCGCTGCCGCGCGCGGTCCTCGCTGCGCATCCCGCCGCGGTCGTGAACCCGGGCCCCGTGCCGGTGGCGGGCCGCATCTTCGTCAACGCGAACACGTATCACGACGTGTTCTCCAGCGGCCGCCCACACGGGTGGCTGCACCCGCTGCCGGTGCGCGCGGTACACGACGGAGTGTGGCTGGAGCTGGACGGCGCGGACGCCGTGGAACTCGCGGCGCCGCTCCTGGCCGCCGTGGCGCGGGGGGAGCGCGCGGCCGTGGAGCGCCTGCTCTATGAAGACGCGGACCTGCCCCTGGATCACCGCATCACCGCGTACCGCTGGCTCGCGCTGGAATACGTGCGCGCGGAAGAGCGGGACGCGGCGGAGGTCGCGTTGGCCCTGGCGCGCAGCCTGGAACTGGCCCAGGCGCACGCGCTGGACCCGGCCGTGGCGTACGGGCAGTGCGTAGACTTAGCGGCCGCGGCGCCGGACGATCCCGTCGCGCGCAACAACGCGGGCGTGGCGGCGTATCTGGAAGGGGGGTTGGCGGAGGCGGTGGAGCATCTCGAAGCCGCCATTCGGTTGCAGCCGCGCTTGCCCGCCGCGTACAGCAATCTCGCGATCGTGCGCGCGAGACAGGGCCGGTGGGCCGACGCGCTGAACCGGCAGCGCACGTTCCAGGCGGTGGGCGCGTCCATCGAGGCGCGGCCGCACACGGGCTACCGGGTGTACTACGGCGACCAGCGCATCATGTTCGGCGCGGCGCTGGAACTCTGGCCGCGCTACACCCTGGACCAAGTCGAGGCGGAAGTGGCGTGGCGCGCGCGGCCGTCGCCGGGGACCGGCGTGGCGCGGATCGCGGCGTATCGCGTGGACCACCGTTTCGTGGAGGCCGGGCTCGCGTTGCTCGAAGTGGAAGCGCTGGCGCCGGGTGACCTCGCCGTGGTGCAGGCGCGGCGGGATTGGGCGGAGGCGGTTGCGGCCTTGCGCCGCGCGGGACGGGTCAGTGCCTGAAGGCAACGCGCGGCTGCGGCGGGCGGCGCCGTGGCTGGTGTTCGCGACGGCGGTGCTGTTGTATGCCCCCACCCTCTGGGGCGAGTTCATCTACGACGATTTTCCGTTCATCGTGAACAATCCGGCCGTGCAGACCCTCGCGCGCCCGTGGAAGTTCCTGGTCGACCGCGCGGCCACCACCGAGGACGGGTTCTACGCGATCTTTCGCCCGCTGGCGTCGTGGTGTTTCAGCGGAGCGTGGGCCGTCGCGCCGAATACCCCCGCCGCGTTCCACGCCATGAACGTCCTGGCGCACGGCTGCGCGAGCGTGTGCGTGTGGCGCCTGGCGGCTGCGGTCGGTTTGCGCCCGGCGGGCGGTGCCCTGTGGGCCGCCCTGCTCTTCGCGGCGCACCCGGTGCAGACCGAAGCGGTCGCGTGGATCGCGGGCCTGAGCAATCCGTTGTTCGTTATCGGCGTAACGTGCGCGTGTGTGGCCTGGCTCCGGTGGCGTCGAGCGGACGCGCCGCCGCTGGCGCTCGCCGCCGCATTCGCCTGGTACGGGTTCGCGCTGCTCGGCAAGGAACATGCGGCGGCGTTCCCCCTGCTGCTGCTCGGCGTCGAGTGGGCCCTGCGGGGCGACGCCCTGCGCCCGGCGCGACAGCGCGCGCTGGCCATCGCAGGCCTCTGCCTCATGACCGGCGCCTACATGGCGTGGCGGGCCCACGTGCTGGGAGGCGCGGGGCAGGCCACCCCCGCGGCCGGATCGCCCTGGCTGATGGTGCTGAGCACGGTCGCCGAGTTCTGCACCTACCTCCGGCTCCTGTGGCTGCCGACGAACCTGCATCCGGAGTACGTCACGCCCATCGTGTCGGGCCTCACCGCGCCCGGCGTCCTGCCGCGTATCCTAGTGCTGATGGCCTTGATGACGAGTGCGCTCATGGTGCGGCGGCGCGCGCCGGTCGTGGCGTTGGGTATCGCGTGGTGGTTCCTCGCGCTCGCCCCCGTCTCGAATGTGATCCCCATGAAGACGCTGCTCAACGAACGGCTGCTCTACCTGCCGCTCATCGGTTTCGCGTTCGTGCTCGGTGTCGTCTGGGACGCCGCGCCCCGCCGTGGCGTGCGCGTGGCGCTCGCCGTTCAACTGGTCCTGTTCGCCGTGCTGACCGTTGCGCGCAACCGGGACTGGCTGACGAACGAACGGTTATGGACGGCGGCCGTCGCCGCGGAACCGCGCGGATACACCAGCCATTTCAATTTAGGCCAGGTGCACC
Organism: uncultured bacterium; assembly: GCA_965371225.1. Classification (GTDB taxonomy): domain Bacteria; phylum Abyssobacteria; class SURF-5; order CBDUXP01; family CBDUXP01; genus CBDUXP01. The sequence goes on from CBDUXP010000011.1 coordinate 26,947, forward strand.
GCCAAGCGGGCCGAACGGAAGCGGCGCTGCGGGAGTTCCACCTGGCGATCGAATTGCGCGGCCGCTTCCCCCACGCGCACGGTGCCGTGGGGCTGGTGCACCTGGAGCGGGGCGCGTATCGCGAATCGGTGCACGCCTTCCGGCGTGGCTTGCGTGAGGACCCGGCGGATCCGAAGTTGCGCCGGAGCCTCGTGGCCGCACTGGTGCAGTGGGGCGACGCCGAGCGGGCGGCGGGCCGGCTTGTGGTGGCGGAAGGGGCGTACCTGGAAGCGCTGGAGCTGGCGCCGGACGCGGCACCGGCGCGGGCGGGGCTGGCGGCCGTGCGCGGCGGGGAGGCCGGCGGGTGAGCGTCCGCCTGCCGGGACAGATTCCGCGGGTGCCGCCGGCGGTGGACCGGTGGCTGCGGCGCGGCACGTTCGGGCTGCTCACCCTGCTGGCGCTGGCGCTCCTGACGCACAAGATTTTCAACAGCGACATCTGGTGGCATCTGAAGACCGGCGAGCGGATTCTGGCCGGCTCGGGCATCCCGCAGACGGATCCGTACACCTACACCGTGGCCGGCGCGGAGTGGATCGATTTGCACTGGGGATTCCAGGTGATCGTGGCGCTGCTGTTTCGCGTGGCGGGTCCCGTCGGGTGGAACCTCTACCTCTACGTGACCGTCGGGCTGGCGCTGGTGATCACCGCGCGCAACCAGTACGACCCGCGGTACTGGAGCATCACCGCCCTGTTCCTGCTGCTGCTGCTGCTGGCCGCCAACCCGCGGTTTCTGGCCCGGCCGGAAGGGATCAGCTTCGTCTGTCTCTCGGCGGTGATGTGGATCCTGTTGCGGTTGCGCGACCCGCGGTGGGAGCGCTGGGTCTGGGCGGTGCCCGCGATCGTCGGCGTTTGGGCGAACGTGCAGGGGTTGTTCATCCTCGGCATCGTGCTGCTGCTGCTCGTGGCCGCGGGGGACGTGGTCCGGCGCATGTTGGCCGTGCCGTTCGGCTGGGCCCAGGAGCATCTGTTGCTCCCGCAAGCGCGGCGCCTGTGGAGCGTGGCGGGCCTGTCCATCATTGCGGGGCTGGCCACACCCTACGGCGTGCGCGGCCTGCTGTTTCCCTTCACCCTGTTCACGCGCGTGGGCGGGCAGGGGAACGTGTTCTCGCAGGTCATCGCGGAGTTCCAGCCGCCGTTCCTCTCCGGCACGTGGGCGGCGCCGACCGAGACGTTCCTCCTGTTTCTGGTCGTGGCGCTGACCATCCTGATCGCCAACGTCCGCAGCAGCCCCGTGGGGTCCATCCTCATCGTGACCGCGTTCACCTTCCTGGCGCTCAGCGCGCGCCGCAACGTGCCGGTGGCGCTGTTCGTGCTCACGCCGCTGGCGGTGGGGGGGGCGACGGACATCCTGAAGCGGGCGGAGCGGGTCGTGCTCTGGGACCTGGTGGGGGTGCGGTCGTGGGCGCAGGCCGGGCTCGCGGTGGTGGTGTGCCTGGTGGCGGCCTGGCATCTGCCCTACATCCTGAGCGACCGGTACTACGTGGACGACCGGCGGGGCGAGCGCTTCGGCCTGGGCGTGGCGGACAACATCTACCCCGGCGGGGCGGTCGATTTCGTAGTGCGCCATGAGTTGCCCGGGCCGCTGTTTAATTCCATGTACATCGGGGGCTACGTGATCTACCGGCTCGCGCCCGACCGGTACCGGGTGTCCCTGGACTCGCGGCTCGAGGTGCACACGCAGACCACTCTCGGGGCGTATGTGGCTGCGGCGCGCGGCGTCACGGAACTGAAAGGCCTCCTGAATCTGTACGACGCCGAGACGGCCGTGCTCACGCACAACTCCCAAGACGCCGGGAACCTCATCACCTCCTTCCTCCAGCTGCCCGACTGGCGGTTGGTCTACCTGGACCCCTGCAGCGCCGTGTTCGTGAAGAGCGCGGTGGCGCGCGCGCGGCGGCTCGATCCGGTGATCGTGCCACTGCCCCCCGAAGTCGCGGCCCGTCCGGTGTCCGCATCCGTCGAGGCGCAAACGCCGGAGTGGGCGCGCGCCTTGGCGGCCGGGGTGGATCGGCTGCACTGGGGGCCGCGCTTCCCCGGGGAGCTATTTCACATGGCGACCCTGTACCTGCAACTGGGCGGGGCGGGGGCCGCGATTCCGCTCTTTGAAGAAGGGGTGGCCCAGTATCCGGCCACGGCGCTGGGGTGGTACAACCTGGGCAAGGCGTATCAGGACAGTCGCCGGTACACTGAAGCGCAAGAGGCCTACGAGCAGGCGGTGGAGCGGGAGCCCAAGCTGGCCGCGGCGTGGGTGAATTTGGGCCTGCTCCGGGCGGTGCGGGGCGAGCGGCTCGGGGCTCGGCGGGCGTACGAGCGCGCCGTGCAGGCCGATGCCAAGAACGTGCCGGCCCGGTACAATCTCGCGCGCACCCTGGTCGAGGACGGGCAGTACGATCGGGCCTATTACCACTTCCGGCGGCTGACGCGGGACATGCCCCAATCCAGCCGTTGGTGGTTCGAGTTCGGCCGCACCTGCCGCCAGGTGGGCCGGTTTCGGGAGGGAGTCGTGGCGCTCGATCGTGCCCTGGAGCTGGACGCCGACCGCATCGAGTACTGGCTGGAGCTATCGGATCTGCTGTATGCGAATGAGCAACGGGACCGTGGCACGGCGGCGCTACGCGCGGCGTTTGAGCTGGACCGCGATTCCCAGGAGGTCCGCCGCCGCATGCGGGACATGGGAGGCGCGGCCGCGCCCTGAGCGCGTGGAGGAGACACGGGATGTCCATTGCCACAGGAAAGGGTGACGAGGGCACGACTCGCCTGTTCTCAGGGGAGGCGGTGCCGAAGAGCGACCCGCGGCCCACGTGCTACGGGCATATGGATGAGGCCTCCTCCTGGCTGGGGCTGGCGAAGGCGCTCGTGACGCGGGAGGAGATTCGGCCCATCCTCCATGAGGTGCAGGAGGCCTTCTTCCGCCTCGGCCATGAGCTGGCGACGGATGTGGCCAAAGCGGATCGGGTGCCGAATCGTATCGGCGCGGAGGATGTGGCCCGGCTGGACGGCCACGTGGCGGCGCTGGAAGGGGTGCTGCCCCCGCCGACGGGCTTCGTCGTGCCCGGGGTGAGTCCCGCCCATGGGGCGCTGCACGTAGCGCGCACGGTGGTGCGGCGGACGGAGCGGGCGGCGGTGGCTCTCAAAGAGGACGGGCAGTTGGCGAATCCCGCCCTGCTGCGCTACCTGAATCGCCTCTCAGACGTGGTGTGGCTGCTGGCGGAGTATGAGGTGACGCGGGATGTCAGCCTGCCTAACACATGATGGGCGTTAATTTCTTATTCGTGACAAATAGTAACTCGTAGTGGTCACATTGCCGGTCGGGACGGACCTGCAATTTTTTCCTCCATCATAACTTGTTTGGTGGAGTAGTCTTACGTCGCAAACCCTCAGTTACGAAACGGGTATTCGTCCGCGGCGTGGCTTTTAATTCTTGACTGCACGGCACGTACCGGGTATGATTCGTGCAAGTCTGCGCGTCAGTGATGACCGTGGCAGGGGGGTGTTGCGAGGCGCTGTGAAACTCCTACGGGTTTCGCAGCGCCTCACGCGTATACCCCCCCGGCTGTGGTGTTGTTCTGAGTTGCAGTGGCATGGGAGGGCGGAATGCCGCAGGGGAAAGTGAAGTGGTTCGACAACCGCAAGGGATACGGGTTCATCGTCGAGGACGGGCATGAGGAGGAAGATATCTTCGTCCACTTCTCAGCCATCCAAGCCGATGGATACCGCAGCCTGGAGGAACAAGAACCCGTTACGTTCGAGATTATTCGCGGGCCCAAGGGACTCCAGGCGCGGAACGTGGCCCGGGGCACCGCAGGAAGCAGTATCTAGACAGCAGGGGTGACACGCGGCACATCCCCCACCCCCGGATGCACCCGCGCGCGACCCTGGAACTGACGCCGCCGCGTCCCCGGCGGCCACCAGCGCCCGTTAGGCCACAGGGTGTGCTGGGGTGGTGTGCGCGCCCCTCCCCGGACCCGCCGCCGCGTCTCCTACAATGGCCGCATGCGCATGTGGGTGGCCCTGACGGCAGCCGCGGTCATCGCCCTGTTGGTGGCCGAGCAGCGCGGGTCGCGCCTGGGTGTCTGGATTTGCAAACCGCTCGCGGCGACGGGATTCGTCGGCGGAGCCCTGGCCACGGGCGCGTGGGACTCGCCGTACGGACGCACGGTCCTCGCCGCGCTCGTGCTCTCCTGGGTCGGCGATCTCCTGCTGATCCCGAAGGGATCGTCGTGGGCGTTCCAGGCCGGGCTCGCCAGCTTCCTGCTCGGCCACGTGGCCTATGTCGTGGCCTTTCTCATCCGCGGCGCCGCGCCGGTCCCGGCCGGGCTTGTCCTGGTCCTGACGCTTGTCGCGCTGGGCCTCGTCCTCCGATGGCTGAGGCCGCACCTGCCGGCCGCCATGCGGTCGCCCGTGCACGCGTACATGGGGGTCATATCGCTCATGGTGGTCTGCGCGGCCGGCACCGTCGCCCAGCACGGCGACGGGCGCATCCTGGTCGGCGCGCTCATGTTCTACCTGTCCGACCTGGCCGTGGCGCGCGAACGCTTCGTCGCGTCCACCTTCGGCAACGCCCTCTGGGGGCTCCCGCTCTACTTCGGCGCCCAGCTCCTGCTGGCGTCCACCGTCAGCGGGTAGCGCCGCTACGGCCCAGTGGGGGAGGGGCAGATCCCCTCGCGGTCGCCCAACGTAATGGCGCGGGCTTGGCCTGCCTTCACCCGGCCTCTCGCTGGGGCAGCGGCCACTTCAGAAGGGTTCGGGGGTTTCGGCCCCACGGTGTCGGAGGTGGACGGAGATCCCTGCGGTCTATTGTGCAGGTGAACATCTTTCGGAGTCGCAGCGTTTGATCGAGCTGGCCATCCGCTCCGTGATACAGCGGGATGGGCACGTCGAGCTCCACGTGCAAGTGTTCGCCGTCTTGCGGACGCACGAATACAGTGCCACCTGTTGCAAATCCGATCCCGAAGAGCGTTTCCCAGACCCTCGCGTGACCGCCGTGTTCCGAATACAGCATTCGAGCGTCCTCGGGAATGCGCAGGTGCACGTTGGTATTGACGGGAATGCTCGGTACGTAGATCGTCGCGCGCTTAAACGATTTGGCGTGATACGTACTCGGAAGCATATCTCGGGTGATGGTGAGCGCGATGATGAGCCCGGTCCCCGGTACGCAGGTATGGCCGGCGTGCGCCGGAATATCCATCTCTCCCGAATATTCCCGCGTTCTGGATGAAAGCCACGCCGCGCGCCGCACCAGATAACCCGGGAGGTCTTGCGGCACCTCACGCCACCACCGCGCATGCAGCGGTTGTGCTTGCGGGTAGTAGCTGGCCCGCGTCTCGGGAACCACATTGAGGCACGGACCGAGTATCACTACCAGAATCGCTAGCACGGCGATGATGGCAAGGCGATACCTGTCGCCAGGAGACGTCTTGTCGGTAGGAGGAAGCGATGGATCGCTCATATGTGGTCCCGCGCCCACGGAACGCCCCGACAACCCTAGCGCGAAAATTCGGTCGGGCCTACTTGCTCGCGATGAGTTGCACACCTAGTAGCAGCCGCACCGGCCGCCAGTCGGCTACGGTCCGCCGCACGCGCAGGGGCAGGCGTTGCAGCCCGCGCTCCAGCGCGCGGATGGGCGCGAGCGGAAACGGCACGGACACGCCGCGGGGCGTCAAGCACGCGCGCACGCGTGTGAACCCGGCGCTGCGACACAGGGCGGCCAGCTCGGCGGTCGTGTACTCGTGCAGGTGCATGCCCGCCGCCACGTCGTCGAACCAGCGGGAGACGTCGAACGGCCCGCGCAGCGCGCTCGGCGTAATGCAGATGTAACATCCGCCGGGCCGCAACGCCGCACGCACGCTCGCCAGGTGCGCCGGCACGTCGTCAGGATGCAGATGTTCGATGAGCTGGTCGCTGAAAGCCACGTCCACGCTCGCCGGCGGCACCGGAATCCGGCACCCATCGGGCGTGACGGTGCATTCCACGTTGGCCGCAGCCGCGCCGGGCGCCATGACCGTGGGCGACACGTCCACCGCGTACACCGTGCGCACGTGCGGCGCCATCGCCAGGGACAGCCGGCAGTCGCCCGCCCCAATCTCCAGCAAGACGGATTCCGGTCGACAGAACCGGCGCAGGAGTCGCACGCGGCGCTCGACGGTGCGCTCGCGGGTCGCGGCCCGCGTCGGATCCGCGCACATCTGCGCGTGCTCGGGCAGCCGCCGAAACAGCTCGTCGTAGATCGTGCCGTAGAGCGCGGCCCGCTCCTCGGGCGGCGCGGCGCGCAGCCGCGCGGCCAGTTCCCGCTCTACGTCATACTGCGCGCGTAACGCGTCGGCTCGCGCGGCGAAGGCGGGTGGCATGGGGCGCGGCATGCGTGTTACCCGGCGCCGCTCGGTACGGGCACCGGGCACCGGCGGTAGCTAGTCGTTGAAGAGCACCTTGTCCGGCATGACGCGCAGCACAGTGCGGTCCTGGGCGTCGAGCAACTGAGACAGCTGCTCGTCGGCCATCTCCTGGTTCTCGATCATCATCTTTAAGATTGGGATGCGCTTGCTCAGCTCGCGCCGGTCGGGATCGCCGGCGAACCCCTCGGCGGTGCCGTAGACGACCATCTGCGTGCGTCCGTCGTTCACGACCAGGCAGACCTTCGGCTGGCGTAGCGCGTTGTGCCACTTCGCCGTGAAGCTCTTGATGGACATGACCATGTCCGTCCCGTCGAACTGGTACATGACCGTCGAGCACTGCGGCGACCCGTCCTTGCGGCCCGTGGCCAGCACGGCCTGGGAATGGTTCTTGAGAAAGTCGACTTGTTCCGGAGTCATCGCTTGCGATGTTCCTCTTCGGTAGGGGCCGGTCTTCAGACCGGCCCGGGCGTGCTGCGCATCTGGCAGCGACCGGGCAGGTGGCGCCCCGCCCTTCACCGAGGACGGTTTACGATTTCGCTTTCGCCTCGGCCGGCGCGTCGTCCGGCATCCGAACTTTCTCCCCGCCGAACACCAGCTCGATCTGGTAGCCGTCGGGATCCTTGACGAACGCGTAGCGGCCGTTGAACGGGCGGTACTCCGGCACGCCCTTCGCGATCAGCGCGTCGTAGAATTCGCCGGGATGTTCCACGGCCACCGCGATGTGGCCATACCCCGTCCCCAGGTCGTACGCGTCCGTATCCCAGTTGTAGGTCAGCTCCAGCATGCTGCCGCCCCCGCCCGGAGGGTGCAGGAATGCCAACGTGAACCGCCCCGCCTCCACCTCGTGCGTGCGCAACAGCTCGAACCCCAACTGTTCCGTATAGAACGCGACGCTCTTGTCCAAATCCCCCACGCGAATCATCGTGTGCGCAATGTGCATGGTGCTCCCCCCAGTCTTGGGCTCAGTCGCCCAAAGTATATCAACCGCCCCCGCCCGCCGCGCCGGGTGTCGACGGCGCCGGCGCGGCGCCCGCGGCTTGACCGGCGCGCGGCGCGGGCGCACAATACTGCGGGCAGGATATCCAGGCTGGAAAGGCTTGCCGATGTCCGCACACGAGTACCAGTCGACTCCGCCGGCGCCGGCCGCCGCGCCCCCGACGTCCATGACTTCCGAACCCCTCGATTCCATCCTCGCCGCTTCGCGGGATGGGGCCCCGTCCCCGCCTGCCGCCTCAGGGGATGGCCACACGGCCCTGCGGCGAACCGACCTCACGCTGATGGAGCAGTTGCGCATCAGCGAGAGCGACGTGGCGCGCCGCAAGGAGCTGCTCGACCTCACCCCGGCGGACGAAGCGCTCCTGGCGTCGTGCCAGGCGTTCATGGCGGAAGAGGTCGGCGGGGTCGTTGACGAGTTCTATGCCATCCAGACGTCCAACGAGGAGATCGCGGCGCTGATCGGCGATGCGGACACTCTGCGGCGCCTGCACGTCGCGCAGACGCATTACATCCTCGACCTCTTTCACGGCCACTACGACATGGCGTACGTCAACAACCGCTTGCGGCTGGGGATCGTGCACAAGCGCATCGGCCTGGAATCGCGCATGTACCTCTGCGCGGTGCGGACGCTCACCAGCCTTCTGCGCGAGCGAATCGCCAGGCACGTGACGGACCCGCCGCGGCGGCAGGCGGTCAGCGCCGCGCTGGAGAAGATGATGTACTTCGACACGTCGCTGGTCTTCGATACGTACATCGGAGAACTGGTCAGTGAAGTCGAGGCGGGGCGGCGGAAAGTCGAGGCCTACGCCAGCAGCCTGGAGGAGCAGGTGGCCGAGCGCACGCGGCAGCTCGAGGAACTCTCCCGGCGCGACGACCTGACGGGCCTGTACAGCCACCGCACGCTGGGCGAATTCCTCCAGCGCGACGTGCTGCAGGCCCGGCGGCGCGCCCAGGCCCTGAGCCTGCTGTACCTGGACGTAGACAACTTCAAGGAGATCAACGACCGGGACGGCCACCAGGCCGGGGACGACGTCCTGAAGGCCGTCGCGGACGTGCTCCGCGCCGTCTGCCGGGAGGTGGACGTGCCTTGCCGGTATGGGGGCGACGAGTTCTGCCTGATCCTGCCGGACTGCGACGCGCCGGACGCGCAGAAGGTGGGCGAGCGGCTGATCGCCGCGCTGCGCGAGGCCCGCCCGGACGTGAGCGTCAGCATCGGTGTTGCCCGGATGGACCCCGAAGAGATGATCGATCCCGACGAACTCGTGCGGCGCGCAGACCGCAAGATGTACGAGGCCAAGCGCGCCGTCGGCTCCCAAGTCCGCCACTAGGCGCCTCGGCCGCGCGATCGCCTGGTCCGGTTGTCCGGTCTCCGAAGGCCCCGTATAATCCCCAGCCCATGCCTGCGCCCCCCTCCCTGGCCGCGGAACATCGCGCCGCGGTGCTGCACCGGCTGGCGGCGGAGAACGCCGTGGCAGTGGTGCCGACCGCGCCCCTGCGCTGCTTCAGCAACGACGTGGATTACACGCCCTACCGGCCCGACTCGGATTTCCGGTTCCTGACCGACTTCCCCGAGCCGGATGCGGTGGCGGTGCTCGCGCCGGGGGACGAGGGGCCCGCGTTCATTCTGTTCGTCCCCCCGCGCAATCCCGAGGAGGAAACCTGGACGGGGAGAATCCAGGGTGTCGAGGGTGCGACAGAGGCGTTCGGTGCGGATGCGGCGTATCCCATCGAGGCGCTTGCTGACGAATTGCCGGCGTTCCTGGCCGACCGCACGAAGGTGTACTACCCCCTGCGCCGGTACCCGGACGTGGACGAGCCGGTGCTCAAGGCCATGGACACCGTGCGCCGCCGGGTACGCCAGGGGGTGAACCCGCCAGAGGCCATCGCGGAGTTGGGCGCGCTGCTGCACGAACTGCGCTTGCGCAAGTCGCCCGCGGAGTTGGACCGCCTGCGCGAGGCCATGCGCATCAGCGCCGAGGCGCACGAGGCCGCCATGCGCGCCGCGCGCCCGGGCATCATGGAGTACGAGCTGGAGGCGCTGGTGAACTACACGTTCCGCCGCCGCGGCGGCGCGGGGCCCGGATACGGCACCATTGTCGCCGGCGGTCCGAACGCGTGCACCCTGCACTACGTCACCAACGACCAGCCCATCGCCGACGGGCAGCTCGTGCTCCTCGATGCGGGCTGCGAGTGGTACGGCTACACGGCGGACGTGACGCGCACCTGGCCCGTGAACGGCGCGTTCACGGACGCGCAGGCGGCGGCATACGACGTGGTCCTCGCCGCGAACGAGGCGGGCATCGCGGCGGTGCGGCCCGGCGTGTCCATTTACGACGTGCACGAAGCGGCCCTGCGCGTGCTCGTGGAGGGGCTCGTGGAATTGCAGGTACTCGAAGGCCCGGCGGAAGACCGGATCGAGGACGAGAGCTATCGCCTGTACTTCATGCACCGCACCAGCCACTGGCTGGGGATGGACGTGCACGACGTGGGCGGCTACAAGCTGCACGGCGAGCCGCGGCCCCTGGAGCCGGGTATGGTGTTGACGGTCGAGCCGGGCCTGTACTTCGGGGCGGGCACGGCCGCCGCCGAGCGGTTCCAGGGCATCGGCATCCGGATTGAAGACGACGTGGTGGTGACCGAGTCGGGCCATGAGGTGCTGACCGCCGCCATTCCCAAGGCGCGCACGGACCTGTGCGCCCTCATCGGCGCGGACGCGTAGCCCGAGTCCGCGCGCAGGAGAGCCGAGCATGGCCAACCCCGTAGCTGCTGTTGAAACGACCCGCCCCGATGGGCTCATCGAATCGCACTTGGTGTTCAAGGGGTACCAGGACGCCGACCTGCGCGCGTACCGGGTGCGGCCGGACCGCGGGAAACCGCAGCCGGCGATCATCGTGGTGCCCGAGTTTCGCGGCATACAGGAAGAGATTCGCGAAACCGGCCGCCGCCTGGCCGAGAAGGGCTATGTGGCGCTGGTCCTCGAACCCTTCTCCCGCGAGCAGGAGGAGACGGACCCGGAGGATTTCGACGCGCTGCTGCAGCGGATGTTCCGGCTCAGCGACCCGATGATGGTCGAGGACATGAAGTGCGCGGCGGCGTTTCTGCGTACGGAAGAGTTCGTGAACGAAGAGCGCATCGCCGCGATCGGTTTCTGCATGGGCGGGTTGTACGCGCGGTTGGCCGGCTGTTCCGACGACAGCTTGACCTGCGTGGTGGAGTACTACGGATCAGTCAAGTACGACGGCACCAGCGAGGCGAAGCCGGTGTCCCCCATCGATGTGGCCAAGGACCTGCACTGCCCCTACCTCGGCTTCTTCGGCGCGAAGGACGAGTTCGTCCCCGTGGCGCACGTGCACGAGCTGGAACAAGTTTTCCGCGAGCACGACAAGAACGCCGTCTTCGAAATCTACGAGAACGCGGGGCACGCGTTCCTCAACGAGGCGCGCGAGTTGTACGTGGAGGACGCGGCAAAGGACGCGTGGGCCAAGACCCTCGCGTTCTTCACGCAGCACCTCCGCGCCTAGGGCGCGGCGCGCCGGCTGGCCCCATATAATGGGGCCGGCATGTTGAAGCCCCCCATCGCGCGTCGCGGAGCCCGCTTCGCTGCGTGGAGTCTCGCCCTTGGCTTGGCCTGCGCGCCCTCGGAATCGGCGACGCCTGCGCACCCCGTGCCGTCGGTGGACGAGTGGCCGTCGCCCAATCCGAACATGAATATGTTGGCGCGGGGCCAGGGCATTGGCCGGGCGCTGGAGCAGCAGCCGCCGCTCCTGGATGAACTCGAGTTCACGGATGGCCGCCGTACGTTCGTGACCGTCGTGGAAGAGGGGGACGGCTGGTTGGACGTCTTGATGGAGGGCGAAACCGGCGTCACGCAGCAGCGCATTGATGCGGCGGAGGTGGCCGCGCTCCACCGGGCGACCCCGGACGAAGCGCTGCAACGCCGGCTGGCGCATCTGGTGCGCATCGAGGCGATGGTGGACGGCGCGCGCCCGGCGGCGGCCCCGGCCAGCGCCGGCGCGGCACCCGCCGCCGAGAGCGTCCCCCCCGCCCCGGTCGCCCCGAAGGGGGTGTGGAACCTGGAGGACGTGTCGAGCCTGGCCGCCCTGTCCGGCGCGCAAGACGTGCGCTGGTGGCCGGGCGCGCCGGACGAGTATGCGAGCAGCGCGGTCGAGGCGCAGGATCCCGTGTTCGGCCGCCGGGGCGTCTGGGCGCTGCTCGCGACCGACATCGGCCACGACGACAGCGTCGGACTCCAAGTCACAATCGCCGCCGAACGGGTCGTCTTCGAACATAGTCCCGGGTTCGCCGGCGCATCGATGGACCAACTGCACGGACACTGGCGCCTCCTGGTGGACGGGGAGTTGCGGTGGGAGTATTTCGCCAAGACCGACGCGGACCTGGCGAACGGCCGCTATCCGTACGAGAGCACGCCCATCACCCTCGGACCCGGCCAGCACACGGTCACGTGGGAGTTGGAGGGGTGCGACAGCGCCGCCACGTACTTCTGGATCATCGACACGATCGAGTGGCGCGGCGTGACGCCGCCGCAGTCGGAACCCACCTGGGGCGCGCTGGGCGAAGAATAGGACGAGGCGTGCTAGGACGCCTGCCCGTGACGTTGCTGGCGTAACGCGGCGACCACCTCGTGCCCGAGCAGGACATACACGGGTAGGTACTCCAGCGCCACCAGCCGCAGGTCTTCCTGCCACACCCCTTCGGCCGCCCACGCGGGCATGACGTGGTACGCCATCGCCGCGGTGAAGGACCAGCACAGCAGCCCCCAACTGGGCACCACGGCGAGCAGCGGCACGCACCACACCACGTACCACGGGTGCACCGTGGGGCCGAGCAGCAGCGCGCACGCGATCAACAGGACCGTGCCGCGCACCGGGTCGGCGCGCTTGGCCAGCAACCACGCGAGCAGGCCCACGCCCACCAACCCGAAGGCGAGCTTCAGCACCAGCCGCGGGTCCGTCATCCCCAGCGCACGCAACCCGAGATCGCCCAGGCGAAATAGCCCGTGGTTGAACTCCCAGTGCGTGGCAAAGGCGCCCAGGCCGGCGAACAGGCGGGGTCCGGCGCCGGCGTAGGGCGCGTACAGCAAGAGCAGCGCGGCGGGAAACACGAGCCAAGCTGCGCGCCGGGTACGCAGGGCCACCAGGGGCGCCGCCACGCCGCCGAGGAATTTGGAGAGCGTGCTCGCCGCGAGCGCCAGCAGGCTCCAGGCCCCGCGCCCGCGTTCGTACAGCACGAGGCCGAGCACGAGGAAGCACAGCGGGATGCTGTCGTTGTGCGCGTTCCCCGCAATCTCCAGGAGCACGAGCGGGTGCCACGCGTACAGCACCACCCGCGCCCGGGGAACGCCGCGCGCATCGCACAAGTGGCCCAGCAGGAAAATGAGCGCCAGGTCGAAGAGCACCACCAGGACGTTGTACGCGCGGACCGAGTGGTAGACCGCATCCGTCGCCAGAAACAGCCCCTGCATCAGCGGCGGGTAGATGGTCGGCACGTCCTTGTTGTTCACTCGCCACCACAGGGCGTCCCGCAGGTGTTCCACCTCCGGCGCGTCCGGCGCATGGCGATACGGATTCACCCCGTGCCGCTGCTGCCGGCCGTCCCACGCGTACCGGTACACGTCGTCGCTCAGCGTCGGCGCGGTGAGCACCAGCGGCAGCCGGAGCAGGACCGCGCCCGCCACCGCGTACGGCCAGAGTGCGCGCGACCGGCCCTGCCACTGCCACAGCCCGTGGGCGAGCGCGGCGAACGGGACGCCCGTACATAGCACCAGCGCCCACACCACGTTGCCGGCGGGCCGGAGATCGCCGCCCCACTGGAACAGCCCGGCGCACGTGGCCAACGACACCAGGGTGAAGGGAAACAGCACGCGCACGCGAAGCGGCATGATGAGGAGAGCCTACCCGCCAAGACGCCCTGCCCAAAAGCGGAGCGCCCCGCCAGCGGGGAAACCGGCGGGGCGCTGGGAGAGCGACACGGTCCGGGGAGCGGGGGAGGGAGTGGACCGCGCCGCGGGGGTTAGAAAACGGTTTGCCGCGTCGCGCTCAGGTCCCGTTCGTCGCGTCGGGCAGGCGCGGGGCGGCGTCACGGTGCTGCTGCGTATGGATGATCCAGGCCAGGACCGCAATGACGCCGAGCAAGACGATGGGATTGAAGACGATGGCCAGCAGGGCCGTCACCAGCGCCCCGGCCAGCGCAAACGGCAGCAGCACGAGACAGATCAGTCCGCCGATCAGGGAGCCGATGCCGCCGGCCACCCAGGCGACGATCTTGACCGGCAGCCACAGCACCGCGAACACCAGCTTGAGCAGCCAGATAGCCACCGCGGCCACGATAAGGGCGACCCCAAGGGCGAATAATGTTTCCAGCATTGCCGGCCCTCCCGTCGGGCGTCTCGCCCGCCCACCACAGTATGTACTACGGCCGTGGGCGCGGAAAGATTCACCCCCCTCCCCGCGAACGGGGGATATGTGTTAACTCCAATATTTATAACGACTTGCGATCATCCCACCCGCGCGATTTTCCGTTCGGCGCGCGGGTGGATTTGTGGATATGATGGGGGGACGCGGCGAGGGGGTCTTCGACAGTGTGCCGCTGACGGGAGCGAGGGATGCGGTGCGCGAACTGCCGGCACGATAATCAGGCGGAATCGCGGTTCTGCGCAGAGTGCGGGCAACCGCTCGCCCCCACGTGTCCTGCGTGCGGCGCCGAGTGTGAAGCGGGCGCGAAGTTCTGCACCGCCTGCGGGGCGCCGATGGCCGCCGCGGGCGCGGCCCCGCCCACGCGCGCCTTGCCCGCCGTGCCTCCGCACTTGGCCGCGAAGATTCGCGACGCGCGCAGTAGCCTCGACAGCGAACCGCGCACGGTCACGATTCTGTTCGTCGACACGGTGAGTTCCATGGCCGCCACGGACGGGCTGGAGTTGGAGGAGGTGCACCGCGCAGTGCGGGACCAGAGCCAGCTCATGGCCGACGCGGTGCACGAGTACGAAGGGACCGTGCTGCAATTTCTCGGGGACGGCCTCATGGCCGCGTTCGGGGCCCCCATCGCGCACGAGGACAGCGCCCGCCGCGCCGTCGCCGCCGCCCTCAGCATGCGCGACCGGCTCGCCGCCCACGCGGAGACGCTGCGCACCACGGGGGGGCCGACGCTGCAGTACCGCATCGGCCTGAACACGGGACCAGTCATTGTCGGGGGCGTGGGCGACGACCTGTCCATGGAATACACGGCGGTGGGGGACACGGTGAACCTGGCGGCGCGCATGGAGCAAACGGCCGAGCCCGGCACCATTTACGTCACCGAACACACGCGGCACCAGGCGGAGGGCTACTTTGAGTTTCACGATCTGGGCGCGCTCGACGTGAAGGGAAAGGCCGAGCCGGTGCCCGCCCATCAAGTGGTGCGCGAGCTGCGCGCGCGCACGCGCTTTGACCTGGCGCAGCAGCGCGGCCTGACCCCGCTGGTCGGCCGGGACACGGAGCTGGCGACGCTGGGCAGCTACTTCGGCAATGTGCGGGACGGGGCGGGGCAGGTGGTGTCGATCGTCGGGGAGGCGGGCATCGGCAAGTCCCGGCTGCTGATGGAATTCCGCGAGAGTCTTGGAGATGCATCGCACACGTGGCTCCAGGGCCAGTGCATCACGTACGGGAAAACGATTCCCTACACGCCCATCGTCGGCGTGCTGAAGGCCGGCTTTGCCATCGCGGATGGGGACTCCGAGGAGCAGATCGTCGCGAAGGTCACGGAGGCCACCGCCGGGTGGGACGCGGCCGCCCGCGATCTGGCGCCGTACCTGCGCTTCCTGCTGGCGGTGGATCCGGGCGATGCGCACGTGGCGCAGATGGACCCGATGGAACGGCGTGTCGGCATCCTGGAGGCCATTCGTGCCAGCGTCGAGCAGGCCAGCCGCGGCGGGCCGCTGGTGGTGGCCATCGAGGACTTGCACTGGATCGACGAGCGCTCCGAGGAGGCGTTGTTCTCGCTGGTTGACGTGGTGGCCGGCCTCCCGGTGCTGCTCTTGCTCACCTACCGGCCAGGGTACACGACCACGATTCCCGACCGCGCGTACGTGAGCCGCATCGGCGTGCGCGCCCTCAGCCAGGAGGGCGCCATCGCGCTCGCGCGCAACGCGCTGGTGTGTCCCGATCTCTCAGGGCAATTGTGCACCCGGCTCGTCGCCAAGGCTGAGGGCAATCCGTTTTTCATCGAGGAGGTGCTGTTGCATCTCACCGAGCTGGGCGCGCTGGAGCGGACGAACGGCTCGTTCGCGCTGAAGCGGCCCCTGTCAACGGACGACGTGCCCGACACGGTCGAGGAGGTGATCCGCGCGCGGATGGATCGCTTGGAGACCCCCGCTCGCGAGACGCTGCAAGTGGCGGCGGTCATCGGCCGGGAGTTCGCCAGTCGCCTCCTGGCGCGCATCAGCGAGTTGGGCCAAGACGTGCGGGGCGAACTGGACGCGCTGCAGGCCGTGGAACTCATCCTGCGCAAGGGCTACTTCCCCGAGCTGGAATACATGTTCAAGCACGCGCTCACGTGCGACGTGGCCTACCAGAGCCTCCTGTCCCAGCGGCGGCGCGCACTGCACCGCCTGATCGCCGCCGCCGTCGAGGAGTTGTACGCGGACCGGCTGTCCGAGCAGTACGGCACGCTGGCGCACCATTGGCACGAGGGCCAGGACTGGGAGAAGGCGCTGCACTACCTGCCACTCGCGGCCGCGCAGGCGGCGGCGCGCTACGCGAACCAGGACGCGTTGGACTACTACGATCGCGCGTTGGAAGTCTGCGACCGCTTGGGGACCGTGCCCGGCGAGGTACGCCGATCGCTGCATAGCCAAAAGGCGCTCCTGCAGTGGGTCATCGCGGATATGGCGGGCGCAAGCGCCAGTTACCGGACGGTACTCGAGCTCGCACGGGAGGACGGGGACCGGGCGGCCGAGGGCGAAGCCATGGCCCAAATGGGACATAGCTTGCTGTGGGGCCATGTGTTCGACGAGGCGGAGGAGGCGGCCATCGGTGCACTAGCCATCGCCGACGAGCTACAGGACGACGCCGTGCGGGCCGGCGCGTTCGCAACCCTCGGGGACCTTAAGCTCCTCTGCGGGGACGCGGTCGGCGGCCAGGAGGTGACCGCCGAGGCGGTGCACTGGAGCCAGGTCAGCGGACGGGACGACTGGTTGGCCTTCAGCGCGGGATTCATGAACCTCGGGCACAACTGGCAGGGCGAGTTCGAGACGGCGCTCCAGGGATACGACGCGATCATCACGGGGAGTGTCGCGGCGGTGTCCGTGCTCAGCAACCTCAGCAACCACTGGCAGCGGACGTTGCCGCTTGCGGGAATGGGGCGCTACACGGAGGCCGCGGCCGCATGCCACGCGATCATTGCACGCTGCCTGCGCTTGGGCGACATATTCTTCCTGACCCGCGGGTGGAACACGCTCGGCTGGATCCACAACGATTTGTATGACTGGGAGCGGGGCTCGGACTACAACAGGCGCTGCCTCCGGCTGGCCGAGGAGAAACTGCCGGACGCCGAAATCATGTCCAACGCGCAACTCAACCTAGGCGATGCGGCCCTCGGCGTGTGGGACTACGCCGCGGCGGAAGCGCTCATCCAGCCGATCTATGACGCACTCCCCGAATATCACGAATGGATGAAGTGGCGGTACAGCCAACACTGTTTCCATTCCCTCGGGGAGGTGCGGCTCGCCCAAGGACAGTACGAGCGCGCGTTGGAGCTGGCCGACGCCTGCCTGGCCCTGGCCGAATCGACGCGATCTCGCAAGAACATTGTGAAAGCTCGGCGGCTGCGGGGACAGTTGTTCGCGGTGGAAGGGGCGCCGGAGGAGGCCGAGGCCGAGTTTCACGCCGCGCTGGAGATCGCCCGGCCGCTGGGCAATCCGCCACAACTCTGGAAGACGTTCCACGCGCTCGGCGACCTGCACGCGCAGCGCGGCAAGCAGAGCAATGCGCGTGCGGCGTTTGCCGAGGCGTTGGCCGTCATCGAGCAGACGGCCGCCGGGCTGGACGACGCGGACCTGAAGGCGACGTTCCTCGCTGCGCCCGAAGTGGCGGCCATCGGCCGCGCGGCCACCGGCTGACCGGGCCGGGCACGTGGAACCAACGGCACCGACAAGAAGGACGGATAACATGACGACAGCGACGCAATTCGTCGAGGTGAACGGGACACACCTCCACGTCCAGGAAACCGGTGCCGGCCGCGCGGTCGTGTTCATCCACGGGGCCACCGGGAACCTCAACGGGTGGGAGCCGCAGGTGGCGGCCTTCGCCGAACACTTCCGCGTGGTGCGATACGACCTCCGCGGCTACGGGCAGTCCGATGTGCCGACCGAGGCGCCCTACTCACACGCCGACGACCTGAAGGCGCTGCTCGATCACCAGAGTATCGACCGGGTGGCCGTGGTCGGCCTGTCGCTTGGCGGCCGGATCGCCATCGACTTCGCCACCGCCTACCCGGATTCGGTCTGGGCGCTCGTGCCCGTCGGTGCTCGCATGAGCGGAGTGCCCATGGACCCGGACATGACGGCGCTGCTGATGCAGATTACCGCGGCATTCCACCAGGACGGGCTGGAGGCCGCGCGCGAGATCTGGTTCGCCTCGCCCGTATTCGCCGGCGTCCGCCGCCGCCCCGCCGTGGCGGAGACCATGCGGGGCATCGTGAGCGCGTACTCCGGCTGGCACTTGCGGAACGTGGATCCGGAGCAGGAGTTGGACCCGCCCGCCGCGCAACGGTTAGCGGAGATCGGCGCGCCTACGCTCGCGGTGGTCGGCGCGGAGGAGCTGCCGGGGAACATGGCGGTGGCGGACCTGCTCGTGCAGCAGGTGCCCGGCGCGCGCAAGCACGTCATCGCGAATGCCGGCCACATCTCCAACATGGAAGAGCCGGAGGCCTTCAACGCCGCCGTCCTCGCCTTTCTCCAAGGGCTCTGACCGCCGCGCGCGCCCCGGCTCCCTTTTGACCTGCCCGGGTGTGCGAGACCCTACGTTAGGAACACGTCCCGCGCCAGGAGGACGGGAGCGACGCCGCGCGCGCTCAGCCGTCGGGCGCGGCTCGCGGGGTGCGTCCCGGGCGGAAAGTGGGCGGGATTGTGGTGGGAGTGCCGGCGGCGTTACTTGTAGGACACGTAGGAGCCCGCCACCTTGTCGTGCCAGGCTTGGCCTTCGTTGTCGAACGCCTGCCAGATGAATCCCAACGCGCAGACCCACCCGGAGATGGTGCCCTTGAAAATTTCGCGCAGGATGATGCGGCCGAAGCCCAACACCTCACCCGTTTCCTGCAGCACCATGATGCCGCACATGCGCTTGCCCAGGGTCTGGCCCGTCGTCCCCTGCAGATAGATGGCGTTGAAACACCAGATCCCAAAGGCGATCAGGTAGCCGAGCATGCCGATCAAGGTGTAGGCCGGCGGCAATTCCTGACCCTGTGAGATGTACGAGGCGCCCATGATACCCGCGGCGATGCCCAGCACCATGACCGGCAGCATCAGGAGCAGGTAGTCCAGCATGTACGCCCCGAGCCGGATCCAGAAACTGGCTACGGCCCCGACCGGCGCCGTCATATCGGTCGCGGGAGCCGACGCCATGGCGGCGGTGGGCGCGGCAAACCCGGCGCCCGCCGCGGCGAGGACCGGTGCCCCGGGCGGCATGGACACGTTAAAAGCGGTCGAGCAGTGCGGACAGCTGCTGAGGTGTTCGTTGACCAGCTTGCCGCAGTCGGTGCATTTCTTCATGACGTTCCGTCTCCTCCGCGTACGAACGCGGGCGCGCCGCTCTCCCGTCCGGTTCCCACCAGGCGTCGACGCGCTCTCAAAACCGGCACCATTCTATCATATTTCCCAGTTTTAGCGAAATCCGCGTTTATGCTATATGTGATAATTAAGCTCAGACATGAACCGGCCTGCCTAACCCGGTAGCCACATTACGCAAGATGCACGCCTGGATTTTCACTACGTAGTGGTTCCAAATAGTCACCGACTGATAGTCAGCTACGTGCACCCGCGTGTCGCGGAACCCCGCCCAACCCGCGTGCGGGGGGAGTACGATACGGGCGTCACCGGAGGAGGTGCGCGGATGGCAAACGTAGAGACGGCAAGCACGATCTTTGACGAGGCGCGGGACATCGCTCGCGGAAGCATGTGGGCGTACCTGGCGACCAGTCGCGGCGGGCAGGCCACGGTGCGCCCCGTACATCCCATCTGGGAGGGCGACACGCTGTGGGTCGCGACCGGCGCGGACAGTCCCAAGGTGCGGCACGTCCGCGCCAACCCCCGGGTCGAACTGTTCTGGCATCTGACCGATGCGGTGCGCCACCTGACGGTGACGGGCACGGCCGCATGCATCGACGCGCCCGCGGAGAAGCACCGCCTGTGGGACCTGTTCGACTATGACCTCAGCGCGTACTGGCCGGACGGGGCGGACAGCGAGCAGTACCTTCTGCTGCATATCCAACCCACGCGCGTCGAATGCTCGAGCCTGGTGGAAATGGGCAGCGGCATCCCCGCCCGCGTTTGGCGCGCGTAACCGTGTCCGCCGGCGCGCGGCGGTTGCGCGCGGCGGGGCGAGGACTTCCCGGAGGGTTGGCGGTTCTGGCTCTGCTGGGCGCCGTTGGCTGCGGCCTGTCTCCTCCACCCCCGCGCGCCCCTGCGTCGGAGTCGACGGTACCCTGGACGCTGCCCGCAGGCGAGCCGCGAGCCAGCTTCGCGCTGCCGGAGGTGCCCGGCACGGTTCCGCTGGACGTGTCCGACACGAATCTCCCTGCCCATCGGTGGGTTCGCCTCCAGGGGCCCATTGTCGATGCGTGGGTGGTGTCCGACCGCACGCTCGACGCGTCCAGTCCCGCCCGATTCCGGGCCGATCTGTTGCAGGAGCTCGGTGTCCCCGCGGAGGGGACCGCAACCCCCGCACAGGCAGAAGCCGCGGCGGTGGCCATCTATCAATTCGTCATCTGGAACATGCAGGCCGGTGGTGCGGAGCCGCCGCGGACGTTCCCGGAACTCGCGGTCTCGCCCCTGGAAGTGGCCACCTTGCCGGCCGGAGTGGAGCCGCGGGAGTTGTGGAACACCCACTTGCCGGGGCAACTGCTGGGCAGTGGCTACGGTTCATGCTCCCGGCAGAGCAGCGTCATCGGACAGTTGGCCGTAGCGGTCGGCCTGTCCGCGCGGTCGCGGCAGTTCCGGCGCCCCGGGCGGCCGAGCGAAGGGCACACTGGCGTGGAAGTGGCCTACGCGGGCCGGTGGCGATTTTTCGATCCGTACTACCAGATGACGTTTCGCGGCGTCGACGGCTTCGTGGCCGACTTTGCCACGGTACGCACCAACATTCCGGACGTGGCGCACCGCGCCGCGACCGATGGGACCGGGCCCATGGCGCAATCCGGGCGCGATGCGGCCGAGGCGTACAGTTGGCAGACGGTCACCGACCGCGCCACGTCCGGTCCCGATGACACCCCGTGGCTGCAGGCCCCGCCCCTCGGAGTGACGCTCGGGTCGGGCGATGACCTGGTGTTCTGGGAAGACGCGATCGGCCCGCCCGCGAACCCGGCGTTTGCGGAGCCGTACTCGTCCGTTCTTTTGCGACGCACCCTTGTGCCGGAAGGCGGGCTCCACGTCGCGGCGGACGCGCCCTGGACGCATTGCGTAAGCGCCCCGCTTCCCCCCGGGGCGCACCGGCTGCAGGTAGCCGGACGAAGCGATGCGCGGCGATTGAGCGTGCAGGTGCATCTGCGTGGGATGGCCCCGGCGGCGGCGCGCCGACGGGACGTGTACGCGCCCTTGTTACGCGCGGAGTTGGAACTGTGGAAACGCACGCGGCCGGACGGCCCGTTGCAGCGGCTGCTGGATGTGGCAGGTGCGCGCGCAACGCCCGAGGCCCTGGCGGCGTGGTACGAGGCGCACGTGTACGGGCCGGCCATGGCCGAGCGCGGCCAGGTGCACGACACGTGGTGGGAGGTGTGGAACCACGACGGACGGGGCCCCTTCGCCGCCGACTTCGCCCTTCCCGAAATGCTTCGGGGCGATATGGCATGGACGCTGCGCATCGTGACGCAGGGCGGAGCGGCCCACGTGGAGACGGTGCGGCTCGAGCAATGGTTGCAGGCCACGTCCAGTCTGGGCCCCTGGCCGCGGCCGGGGACGCAGGTCCTCCGCGTGCACGGTCGCGCCGTGGGGGCGGAGGTCCCGCGCCTGGACGTCGGGTGGCAGTCCGTGGCCGGCGAACCGGACGTCGACGAGTCCACCGTGACCGTCGGGCCTGCCGCGCCGGCCGACGGTTTGGGGTTTGTCATGTTGACCCTGCACGTGCGCGACCGCGCGGGCACTCCGGTACGCGGGCACCCGGTCCACTTGGCGGTGGACCCGGCGGTGGGGAGCGCGGAACAGATTCCCGGCCCGCCCGGCGCGCCGTCCGATCCGTCGCCGCTCCTGTTTGCCGGGCGGAGCGATGCGGAGGGGCGGTTGTACGCACGCGTCACCAGCAGGGGCGCCCTGCGTGTTCCAGTCACGATCGCGCTGGGGCCATCCGCGCAGCCTTGGCGGACGGTGAAAGTCCCCTTCGCTTCAGCACCAACCGTGGAAGCGCCGCCCCGCGTCCTGCGCCCCCTGCCGACCCATTTTGACGGGCCGCGCACCCCGCTGACAGGATAGGCCGGTAGCAACGTCCGGGCTGCCGGGGAGGTTCATATGGAAACAGGCACGTGGGGATTCGATCATCTAGTCATTCAGTGCGCCGACGTGGAGCGGTCGCTCACGTTTTACTGCGACGTGCTCGGCCTCGCGCCCGAGCGGGTGACCGAGTGGCGCGCAGGCGACGTGTTCTTTCCGTCCGTCCGGATCACCCCCACGGCCATCATCGACCTCTTCCCGGCCGGCGCCATGGCCGCGCCCGCCGATGCGTCCGATGCCGGGCAACGGCTGAACCACTATTGCCTGACGACGGACGCTCAACATGTCGAACCGTTGCTCGCCCGGCTCCGCGACGCCGGCGTGGACATCGAAGAAGGCCCCGTCACCCGCTGGGGCGCGCAGGGCGATGCTACTTCCGTCTACTTCAAAGACCCCGACGGCGTGCGGGTGGAAGTGCGCGCGTACGGCGGCAGCGCGTAAGCACCCGGCACCACGACTCACGTGGCGGCGAGCTTCCCCTATGCGCGCGCCGGGGCGAGCAGGGCCTCCCAGGACTGCGGCAGGCGGAATGGCATGACCAGCTCGTCCGCGCCGTCCGGGCGCACGCTGAGGTGGTCCGGCGTCGGAATGGGGAGTGCGGCCAGGCGGCGCAGGTGCGTGATGTGGTTGATGCGCGTGGGATCGATGCCCATCAGGCGCGTGGCGACGATATCCGTGGCCACCGGGTGCAGCCCGGCGACGAATACACCGTTGCGGATCGGCTCGGCGCCGAGCGGGCCTTCCCCTTCGCCGCCGATGATCCCGTCGATGAGCGACAGGTACCGGCGCCGCGGCGTGTCGTGCAGCCTGCCCGCCGCATCCGCATAAAACAGGATGCGATTGAGGTCCGCGATGGTGCGCCATAGCGTCTGATTCCCGTGCCAGCAGCCCTCGATCCACACAGGCGGCGGCGCCACCCGTTTCGGCGCGCGCAGGATGCCGCTGTGGCCGCCGGGCAGAGGGAAGCGCGTGAGCTGCTGCATCGCGCGCCTGACGGCCGACGGCGTCTGGGGATACTCGTCGCCCACCGGCGGCGCGCCGTGCGTATAGTGCGGCAGCCAGTACTTGCGGTTCGTCAGCCCGATGACGCTCTTCAGGCTCAGCGTGACGCCGGTCTTCTTGTGCGTCTTGAGCTTCGGGACATTGATGACCAGGTCCGCGTCCAGCGCGGTGCGCGACACGCTGTAGGCGTGCCGCCCGTCGCGGTGGTGGGGGACCGGCGTGCGCTTGTGCGATCGGTGGAAGCGGAGCCGCTCCGGATCGAGCACGCCGTCGGCGAAAGCGCTGCGGGCGCCCAGGTCCACTTCCACGTACCCGCGGGGGTCGCCGTCCAGCGGGACGCAGCGCAGCCAGCCGGCGTTCAGGGAGCGGCCGAACAGACGAACATCGTCCACCGGCATGTGCGGCACCACGCAGAAGTCGCGCAGGTCCAGCAGTTCCACGGGCGCGTGGCCGTCGGCCAGCCCGTTATTCAGCGCGTCGCGTAGCGCCACCATGCCCAGCTGCTCCACCGTGGCGGGGAAATTACTCCCCTCGATGGGACTGTCCACGACGCTGATGCGGCCTGCGGGGCCAACGGCGGTGCGTGCCAGGTCGACGAGTGGGCGGATGACCGACGCGTGGGTGGACGAGGCGAGGAGTTTCTCCCCCTCGAGGTGCGTTTCAAAATACTTCGACGTGACGAAGTTCGGTTTGATGACCACCGTCCCGCCGGGCGCCACCAGGTCGCCCAGGGGGTTCCACTCCGGGGTGCCGGCGCGCGCCGCGTCGAGCCCCAGATGGCTCAACGTCTCGTGCACCGCCGCGTAGACATGGTTCGGCGGGTCGAACGGCGCGTCCGTCGCGTACCAGGGGTCCGTCTGCACGACGGCGACGGGCGCGGGGTCGGGAAA
Organism: uncultured bacterium; assembly: GCA_965371225.1. Classification (GTDB taxonomy): domain Bacteria; phylum Abyssobacteria; class SURF-5; order CBDUXP01; family CBDUXP01; genus CBDUXP01. The sequence continues at coordinate 50,955 of CBDUXP010000011.1, forward strand.
ACATTGTGCGGCGGTCGGGGCCATGCGTACAGGTTACCTGTCGGCTGTGGGCATCCTACGGGTGCGTGCGAGGGCCGTCAACGTGGCGCCGCGCGGGTGCCGGTCTTCCCGCCGCGGGCTACGCGCCGCCCCCGGCGGGTCCCCGGTCGGGGACGCGGGATAAATCCACGAGCACATGATCGTTCCACTGAAAGACGACGCTCTCCGCCGGCGCGTGGGCGAAGACGAACCCGCGCGGCGCGTGCAGGCGATGCAGGCGGTGTATCTCGCTGACGAACGGTTCGTAGGTAATCTCGTCCCGCGGTGGCCAGCGGGGATCGTAATCGCCCAGCCACACGAGCATGTGCGTGACGCCATCCTCGCGCAGTGGGCGCACGTCTTCCCAGTCCGCGGCGTAGTACGCATGCACGTGTCGCCAGAGCCGCGGTTGCATCCACTCCCACGCTCCGCGCTGGATGGGCGCGGTGCCCTCGTCGGAGATGTACTGATGGCGGTGCGCGGTGGCGAACAGAGTGTCGAGCAGCGCGTACGGCCCCGAGAGCACACTGTCGGGCGGCAACGCGTGCACGGCCGCCACGAGCGGTTGCAGCGCGCGCGCGTCCACGTGAAAGGCCTGCCGCCCGGCGACGCCGGGCCCGCCGAGCGCTACGGCGCTGGCGACGGCGAGCAGCGCGCCGAGCGCCCCGGCTCGGGGCGTATCCCGCACCCGGCGCGCCAGGGCGACCCAGCACGCGATCCACAGGACCGTCACCACGAGCGGCATCGAGTAAAAGAACATCCGGTCGGGAACGTACAGGCGCAGCGCGACCGCGCGCGCGACGCCGTAACCGAGCGCCGAGCCGCCTAGCAAGCACGCGCACGCCCCCGCCACGCGGGGAGGCAACCGGCGCGCCGTCGCCACCAGCCCCGCAGCGAACGCCACGAGCGCGATGGTGACCGGCACCGGTACCGGCGCCCAGACGCTGCGCTTTACTCCCAGCGCGGCGGTCCATTGCAGGGTTTGCCACAGGGGTTTGAAGGGCACGAAGCCGCGTCCACCGGGTCCCAGGGGCGGGATGGTCAGGGCCTCGGCGTAGGTCAGTGGCGGCTGGGCGGCGTAGGTGCCCATGAGGCCGACGCTCGCGCCGAGGCAGACCGCCAGCGCCAGACCCGCGTGCAGTGCGCCGCGCCGCCAGAGGGCACGCAGCTCACGGGTGCGCCACGCCCACAGCATCCACCCGAGCGCCGCGCCGCCGCCGACGATCGTGGCCGGCGGATAGAACAGCACACCCGCCGGCTGCAACCACAGGAACAGGCGCACCCGCCGCGTCGCGATGGCGTAGAGCATCCACGCCAGCAGAGGCAGGGCGAACCCGCGCGCCATGCTGCCCGCCGCGCGATCGAGGTACACGTCCGCGTGCAGAGTGAGCGCCGCGGCCGCGAGCGCCCCCGCCGAGCCCGCCACCTGGCGACCGACCAACGCGAGCGGCGCGAGCGCGAGCGCGAACAGCAGGAGGGTGCCCCATTTGCCGACCGCCACCGGATCGGCCACGACCCGGATCACGCGTGCCAGGAACAGATACCCGGGCGGCGCGCTCCAGAACCGCCGGAAGTACGGTTCGGCCACCGGCGGCGGTGCGGGAAGATCGGTCGAGTACACCGCCACCATGACCCGCATGTCGTCGTTCAGCCGCCACGGATCCGCGATCGTCCGCACCACGTCCGGCAAGACCCAGAGCGCGATGGCGGCCAGCGCCGCGCCCAGCAGCAGCGTGAGCGGGTCGCGCCAGCCGGGCTGCGTCAGCTGAGGTGGGGGCGGAGCGGGGGTTACGGGTGTGGCCATGGCCGGGCCGCACCGCTGGGGCGGGGGGACACGGTCGAGTCTACCAGTTCGCCACGCGCGTCCGGCCGCGCCGGCTGCGGTGCCTTGGGCATGTGCGTCCGCCCGCCGGCTCAGTAAGATGAGGTGCGGAACGGTGGCCCGTGCCCCCGTCCGCAAGGAACGCACCGTTGATCGAATCGCGCAGCACGGCGTTTGCCGGAGATCTCCCCACGCCGGGCCCCCGCCGCCGGGAGGGACCGGCCGTACCGTGAGCCAGCAGGCGAGCGCGTGGTGGGCAGTGGCGCTGACGGTCGGGCTGGTGGCCGGCTGGCTGGCACTCGGCCGCATCCCCGGCCGCGTGCAGCGGGTGCGCGTGCAGCGGGTGCGCGTGCGGCAGTCCCTCGTCGTCGCCGCCCTGGTCGCGGCAGCCGTGTATCCCCTGCAAGTGCCGAAGGATTACAACTTCTTCTTCGGGGACGAAGGGATCGTCATCGCGGTCGCGCAGCGCATGGCGGAGGGGGCGGTGCTGTACCGCGACGTGTGGGAGTTTCTGCAACCCGGCAGCTTTACGTTGCTGGCCCTGGTCTTTCGCGTGTTCGGCAGCGGCGTGACCGTGCTCGATGGCTGTGCGCTGGTCCTGTTCGCGGCAAACGCGTTTCTGCTCCATCGCCTCGTGGCTCACCTGGTCTCCCCGCGCGGCGCGTGGCTCACCGTGGCCGCGTTCGTGCTCGTGCTCGCTCCCATCGGCGTGTGGCTGTCGCCCCACTGGATGAGCACGGGCGCCGCCATGGCGGCGTTGCTCTGCCTGCTGCGCGATGCGCCCCCCGCCCCGCGCGTCCGGCTTCTCGGCGCAGGGTTGTGCATCGGTCTGACCTTTCTCTTCCAGCAGCACAAGGGGGTGTTCCTCGCCGGGACGTTGGGCTCCATGTATCTGGTGGTGTGTCTGCTGCGCGGCGCCGGCCCGCGGCGCACGGCGCAGGCGTGCGGCTGGATCGTGGCCGGGGCGGGATGCGCCGCCCTACCGCTGGTGGTGTGGCTGAGCGCCCGCGGCCTGTGGGGCGACTGGTGGTACGCCACGTTCACGTGGGTGCTCGAGGGGTACGGCCCGGCCAATGCGACACGCCCGGAGCTGCTGCCGTTGCAGCCCGGACTGTCCCCGATGCAACTGGTGCGCGGGTTCTGGTACGCGGCGGACTTGACGCTCTTGTACGTCGCGCCGGTGGCGTTCCTGATCGTGCCGGTCACGTGGGTGTGGCGCGGCGGGGGGGGGACGCGCTGGCAAACGGCCCTGGTGTGGGCGGCGGCCGTCGGCGCGTTTGGGACGGTGCTCACGCGATACGAATTCTTGCGCCTGTTGTATACCGCGCCGCTGACCCTGGCGCTCGCGGCCGTGGGCCTGGAACGGCTTCGCGCGGGATTGCCCATGGCACGCCGGGGTGTGGCGCATTTCGCGCGCCTCGTCGCTTTCGGCGCCGCCGTCTGCGTGCTCTGTGTGGCGACCGCCCGGCAATACGCCCGCCACGTGCGCCAGGTGGGCGCGGGCCAGCATCGCACGCTCGATACGCCCCAGGGGCGGGTCCGCCTCTGGTCCTCCGGCTTTGGCACGCTGGCCCACGCGCACGCCATCATCGCGGCGTTGCAAGCCGTGCCCCGCGACAGCGGCCTGTTCGTGTACCCGAGCGGCGCCGGTTACGGCTACCTCAGCGGGCTGCGCAACCCGACGCCGTACCATTTCGTTCTGCCGGGCTACACGCGCGACGCGCAATGGGAGCGGCTGCGTCGCCTCATGGCGGATGGGCGGGTGCAGTACGTAGTGTGGGAACTCAACTTGAATCCGCAGTGGATGCGCGACGTGTATCCCACCTTGCCGCCGGACTCGGTCTGGGACCACGCTTTTCCCCGCAGCCTGGACGGGCCCGGCTGGCGGCGCATTCTGGAGACCCCGACGGTGCGCCTGTATCAACGCACGGCCGCGTCTCCCGAGGCGCCGGCGCCGCGCGGGCCGTAACGCCGCGCCACACTTGACGCGGCGCGGCAACGCGGGCAGACTGAGGCACAATGGGGTGGGGGCGCCGGTCTGCGCGCCCGGCTGGGGTAGTTCATGTCGGCCAACAACGCGGGTATTGTGGTTGGATGCGCCGAGGCCACGGTGGTGATTCACGTGCGCGGCCCCGGCGACCTGTTCAATTCGTATCCCCTGCAAGTGTTCCTCGCCACCATGCTGGAGGCCGAGGCGGAGCATTTCGTCCTGAACTTGGCGGAGTGTACGCAGTTGGACAGCACCTTCATGGGGGTGATGGCGGGCCTCTCGCAACGGCTGCGCGCGACGGGCAAGGACACCCTGTGCGTGGCGAACGCCACGCCCGCCACGCTGGAGACCATGCAGCGGCTCGGGCTCACGCACCTGGTGGACTTGCGGGACATGCCGGTCCCCGCGCTCGAGGCCACGGTGACGCTGCAACCCGTGGATTTATCGCGGCTCGAGCGGGGGCGGCACATGTTGCACGCGCACCTGGAACTCAGCGCCATCTCCGAAGCGAATCGCGGCGAGTTCGCATTGCTCATCGACACGCTGAAAGCCAACGTGGCTAAACGTCAGCGTGACACGCCGCAGGCCTAGCGGGTGCCGCGCCGGCGCCTCCCCGCGCCGTGGAGTACAGTAGCCCGGGCGTCGGAGCGGTGACGCGCTGGCGGGAACACCCTCCGGTAGCGTCGTGGTGGGCCATCGGCCGCCCGGAGTTCGGGGCATGGACGTAGTGGCATACGTGTTCGAGTTGGCGCAGGTGCACGCCGTGGCCGTCGTGCTGTTGGTCGTCGCTGTCGCGCTGGTCGAAGGCGCCATCCGCACCGCGTTAGCGAGCGGCGACTCCTGGGTGCTCACGGATATTTCCAACGTGGGCATCGCGTATCTCCTCGCCGCCCTGAGTACCCAGATTACCGAGGCGCACGTGGCGCTGGGGCAGACGGCTACGGTACCGGTCCTGGTGAGCGCGGTGGGCAGCGTGCTCACCATCCTGACGATCTGTCTGGCGTGCGCTGTGCGCCCGCAAGGCAGCTTCACCACGTTCGTCCGCACTACGCGCCGCGCCGAACTCCACTTGCTCCTGCCCGTCATCCTCGGGACCGTCGTCTTCGTCGCGGGGTTGGGCTATCCGCGCCTTGTCGACAATCCCGCCGTGTCCGTCTTCTTCGCGACCGTGAAGGGGGTACTGGGATTCCCGGTCGTGCGGTCCGCGCGGCAAGTGATCGCATTGGCCTACCTCGCGGTGCTGGCCGCCGGCCTGGTGCTCCTCCTGCTGCGGGTTCCGGATCTCCTCGCCGGCCGGCGCGCGGAGGAGTGGAGCGGGGAGGAGCCGCCGGAAGCCGACGCGTCCAGCCCTGCCGCGCCGCGCCCCGCTTCTGCCGATGCGGCCCCCCCGGCGGATGTCCCGGTGCGGGAGCCGGCGGCGAGCGATTCCGCGCGTGAGGCGCGGCCCTACCCGTTCCACGATATGGACTCGGGGGCGCTGACGGAGACCTTCGGTGGCGGCGATGTGGCGCACGTGGAACGGCTCGCCCGGGAGGGGAACGCGCGGGCGCAGTTTCGGCTTGGCCACGCGTATGCCGTGGGCGCCGGGCGGCCGCAGAGCTTTGCCGACGCGGCGAAGTGGCACCTGCGCGCCGCGGAGCAGGGCCTGGCCGCGGCCCAGTTCAGCGCCGCGTGGTTCTACGGTGAGGGCCGCGGGGTGCCGCAAGATTTCGTGGCCGCGCACGTGTGGCTGAATCTGGCGGCCGCGCGGGGAAGTCGCCGCGCCGGGGCGGAACGCGCGCGCCTCGAATCCGTCATGACGGACTCCCAGGTCGCCGAAGCGCAGGGACTCGCCCGCGAACGGAGCAGTGCGCCGGCCCGCGCTCCCGTTCCCGCGCCGTCCCCCGCGCCGCCCGATCCGATGCTCGGCGAGACCGTGCAGGTGTCGTCCGCACCGGGCGGCGGCCGCGTCGAGGCGCTGCAGCGGTACCAGGTGGAGGAGCTGGTGGGGGAGGGGACCTTCAAGCGCGTGTACCGCGCGCGGGACACGGTGCTGGACCGGTTGGTGGCGCTGTCCGTGATCAAGACCAACATGATGGACGAGCCGGGCCAGAAGCGGCTGCAACGGGAAGTGCGGGCGCTGGCGCGGCTGGCGGATCATCCGCACATCGTGACGCTGTACGACATCGTGCAGGAGGGGGACCAGACGTACCTGGTGAGCCAGTACATGGCCGGGGGGGACTTGCGCGAATTGGTCAAGCGGGGGCCCGACGGCCTGCCCGTGGCGGAGGCGGTGCGCATCGGCGCCGAGGTGTGCCGCGCGCTGGCGCACGTGCATGAGGCCGGCCTCCTGCACCGGGACGTGAAGCCGAGCAATGTGTGGCTGACCACCGACCGGCAGGCGAAACTGGGTGATTTCGGGCTGGCCACGAGCGCGGACGGGACGCGCATGACGCAGGCGGGGAGTCTCATCGGCTCCCTGGCGTTCATGTGCCCGGAGATTATTCAGGGGAAGGAGGCGGATGCCCGCAGCGACCTGTACTCGTTCGGCGCCATGTTCTACGAGATGCTGACGGGCCGCCTCCCCTTCACGGCCACGGACATTCCCGCCATGCTCACGCACCACCTGCAGACGGCGCCGGAGCCCCCCTCGCACCACAACGCCGCGCTGCCCGCCGCGCTGGACGCGCTCACCCTGCGGCTCCTGGCGAAAGCCCCGGACGACCGTCCGCCGGACGCGATGGCCGTGGTAGAAGCGTTGCGCGAGGCCGCGCCGTAGCGGACCGCGCCGGGACGGTTAGGCGGCGCCGTTGGGGCCGTAATACTCGACGATGTTCTTGGGCGTCTCGTAGAGCTTGATGCGGTGCAGCACGGCCGGGCTCATGTGCGGCGCGAGCGCGTCCCAAATGAACAGCGCGATGTTCTCCGCGCTCGGCACGGCGGCGGCGAAGTGCGGCACATCCACGTTCAGGAACGTGTGGTCCAGTTGCGCGAGCACGTGCTCCTCGACGACGGCCTTGAGCACCGCGATGTCCAGCACGTACTGCGATTCCGGGTCCGGCTCGCCCTTGACGGTCACCTCGAGCTGATAGTTATGGCCGTGCCCGGCGGGGTTGTTGCACTTGCCGTACAGCTCGCGGTTGCGCTCGTCGGACAGGGCCGGATTGTGGATCCGGTGGGCGGCGGAGAAATCGAACGTGCGCGTCAGGTAGAGCATGCGTGGTATCCCGGGGCCCGGTGCCGGGCCCCCCTATCATGCCAGCCCCGGGACATGGCCGCCAGGGGCCTCAGCCGTCGCCCGGTGGCGGCACGAGCAGCGCGCGCCCGGCGAAATAGAGCCCCGCGCCCATGGGCCCGGCCCAGAGCAGTTGTTTGCCGAGCGTGATGGCCGCGCCGCCCAGCCCATCCTGCAGGGTGCTGAGCACCGCGAGCGCCAGGAAGCCGAGCAAGACTAGGGTGCCGACCTGCAGCACGTGCTCGTGGAAGAGCCGTAGCACGTAGGTGTGCGCCTCGGCGGGCGTCAGGTACTGTTCGGTGCGCTTCTGCCGGCGCACTACCTGCGGCGCATACAAGGGCACGCGCAGGCGGATGTGCCCGATCTTGGACGAGTCCCACGCGCCCTCGGGCATGGAGGCGGGCTCCCCGGCGGTGGCGGGCGGGACCGTCACCGCCTGCCCGCAGCCGGGGCAGCGGCCGGTGTGGCCCGCGCGGTCGCCGGCGACGCGGATCGACCGGCCACAGGCCGCGCACGCAAACGTGATGGACTCGAAGGCGGCGTGCGGCATCCCGGTGCGCGCGACGGGGGCTAGCGCAGCAGGCCGAGGAATTCGGAGCGGGACTTGTCGTCGTCACGGAATTCGCCGAGCATGCAACTGGTGGCGCTGACGGAATCCTGCTTCTCCACGCCGCGCATCATCATGCAGAAGTGGTGCGCTTCGAGAATGACGCCGACGCCGCGCGGCTGCACCGCCTGTTCCACCGCCGCGGCGATCTGGATGGTCATGCGTTCCTGCACCTGGAGGCGGCGCGCGAAGAGGTCCACGAGCCGGGGAATCTTCGACAGGCCGATGATGCGCCCGTCGCTGATGTAGCCCACGTGCGCCCGGCCGAAGAACGGCAGCATGTGGTGTTCGCACATGGAGTAGAACTCGATGTCCTTGACCACGATCATCTCCGCGCCCGGCTCGTCGAAGATGGCGCCGTTCACCATCTCCTCGACCGTTTGCGCGTACCCCTGGGTGAGGAACCGCAGCGCCTTCTCCACGCGCTGCGGCGTTTTGCGCAGGCCGTCGCGCGCCGGGTCCTCGCCCAGGTGCTGCAGCAAGTCATGGATCAGCGGCACGATGGGACTGGGCTCAGCTCCCTCGGCGGGGTCCTCGGCCTTGAGGACATCGACTCCTCGATACACCGTCGTCATGGAATTCCGTATCTCCTGCCGGGGCGGGTGGGGCGCCCGCCCAGGTCCGAGCGTATTCTATCGCGTGCCCGGACCCCCTGCTACCGGCGTACGCGGGGGGCTGGATGGGATCGCCCGCGGGGAGGGATTAAGGTAACGGACCATGCTAGTCACGCTGGACGGCTCGGGGCCGCTCTATCAGCAACTGTACGCCGCGCTGCGCAGCGCCATCCTGGAGGGGCGGCTGAAACCCGGCGCCCGCCTGCCGTCCACCCGCACCCTCGCCCGGGACGCCGGGGTCTCCCGCAACACCGCCCTGCTGGCCTACGATCAATTGCTCGCGGAGGGGTACGCCGTGGGGAAGCGCGGCTCGGGCACCTACGTGGCCGCGGAGCTGCCGGAGTCTCAACTGGCGGCGCGCCGCACGGCGTCGGCGGACCCACGAGCGGGCGCCGCCTCGCCCCGCCTCTCCGAGTACGGTCGCCGGCTGGTGGACGGCCCCGACTTCCGGCTGGAACGGCCGGCCGTGGATCGCAAACGGGTGTACTTCGACTTTCGGTATGGCGAACCGGCCGTCGGCGAATTTCCGCAGGACACCTGGCGGCGGCTGCTGTTGCGGCGAACGCGGTCCGCCTCCCAGCGGTCGCTCGCCTACGGGCCCCCGGCCGGATGCCCGGCGCTGCGGGAGGCGATCGCCGATTACCTGAGGCGGGCCCGCGCCGTGAAGTGCACGGCGGACCAGGTGATCGTCGTCAGCGGCTCGCAGCAGGCGCTGGACCTGTGCGCCCGCGTGCTCCTCGATGCGGGGGACCGGGTGCTGCTGGAGGATCCGACGTACCAGGGCGCGCGCAATGTGTTCCTGGCCGCCGGCGCGTCGCTGGTGACGCTCCCCGTGGACGGCGATGGATTGGACGTGTCGCAACTCGCGCGCGCGGCGCGCCAGGTGCGCCTCGCCTACGTGACACCGTCGCACCAGTTTCCCGCCGGCGCGATCCTGGCCTTGCCGCGGCGCCTGGCCCTCCTCGCGTGGGCGCAGCAGACGGGGGCGTATCTGTTGGAGGACGATTACGACAGCGAGTTCCGGTACGACGGCCGACCGGTCGAGTCGATGCAGGGCCTCGATACCGCCGGCCGCGTTATTTATATCGGCACGGTTTCGAAAGTGTTGTTCCCCGCACTGCGGATCGGGTATCTGGTGTTGCCCGATGCGCTGGTAGAACCGTTTACGACGGCAAAATGGTTGACGGACCGGGGCAGCGCGACGCTCGAACAGGAGGCGCTGGCGGACTTCATTTCGGGTGGGCATTTCGAGCGCCACTTGCGCCGGTCGCGGACGCGCAATGCGGAGCGCCGCGCGGTGCTGCTGGACGCGCTGCAGACCCACCTCGGGGACCGCGCGGCCGTGATGGGCGCGAACGCGGGCATCCACCTCGTCCTCTGGTTCCCGGCCATTCCCGCCGCCGGGGAGGCGGCGCTGATCCAGCGCGCGGCGGCCGCCGGGGTGGGCGTGTACCCCATCGCCCCGTACTTTGCGGCACCGCCGCAGCCCGCGGGGTTGCTTCTGGGCTACGCCGCGCTGGACACGGCCGGCATTCGCGAAGGGATCGCCCGGCTCGCCACAGTGGTGGACTGAGCCCGCGGCCGGGGCCTAAACCGAATCGGATTGGGGTTGCAGGCCGGCGCGCACGCACCCCAGCAGCGCGGCCGAGCGATACGGTTTTTGGAGAAACCCGTTCAACCCCTGGTCGGCGAAGCGGTCCATCGCCTCCTGTTCGGAGTAGCCCGTGGTCAGAATGACGGGCAGGTCCCGGCGGCGTTGGCGGAGGTGCTGGAGCGTTTCGTGGCCGCTCATGCGCGGCATCGTCATGTCGAGCACCACCGCCGCGATCTCGTCGGCATGTTCGGCAAACACCTCCAACGCCTCGACTCCGTCGCGGGCCGTGACCACGGCAAACCCGCCCCGCTCCAGAATCCGCTGGGCCACGGTCACCACGTTGGGGTCATCGTCCACCACCAGGATGGTGCCCGAACAGGGTTCGCCGCCGGAGTCCTGCGCCGGCTTGGCCCGGGTGGGGACGGGGACAGTCGAGGCCGGTAGGTAGACCGTGAACGTGGTGCCTTCTCCCGGCAGGCTCTCGACGGTTATCCCCCCGTGGTGGCTGCGCACGATGCCGAGCACCCCCGCCAAGCCCAGCCCGCGCCCGGCGAACTTTGTGGTGAAGAAGGGATCGAACATGCGGGCCTGCGTCTCCGCGTCCATCCCGCAGCCTGTGTCTTGCACCTGGAGGTACGCGTAGGAGCCGTCCCCCAGCGGCTCCCCGTGGAGCGGGATGGGGCCTGCCGCCACCTCCGCCGCCGAACGCACGCCCGTGCGCACCCCCACCACCCCGTCCACGTCGCCGATGGCATCAGAGGCGTTGATCACCAGGTTCATCACAATCTGGCGCACCTGCGAGGCATCCGCTTCCACCGCGGGCAGGTCCCGCGCCAGGTCGAACTGGACGAGCACGTTCTTGGAGATGGACACGTCCAGCAGGTGGGTCATTTCCTCGACCATCTCGCTCAGGTCGATGGGCTCGACCACGAACCGGCCCTTGCCCGCATAGGCCAGCAGTTGCCGGGTCAAATCGCTCGCCCGTTCCGCGGCCGTTTCAATCCCCTCCAAGTAGCGGCGCACAGGGGCCTTGGCGCCCACCTCGCCCAGGGCGAGCCCCGCATTGCCCATGACCGAAACCAGCAGGTTGTTGAAGTCGTGCGCGATGCCGCCGGCCAGCACCCCCAGGCTCTCCAGCTTCTGCGCGTGCAGCAGCGCGGCCTCGGCGTGCCGGTATTCCGTGACGTCTTCCACGATCGCTTGGCAGCCGGTGACCGCCCCCGCCCGATCGAAGGTGGGGGCCAGGTGGAACCGGAGTTCCAGCGCCTTGCCCCAGGCCGACACATAACTCACCTCCGCATGCTGCCGCTCCCCAGAGCGCATGCACCGGCCGACCACGTCCGCGACCCCGGCCTCGATGAGGGGGGGAAACTCCAGCAGGTTGATGGCCAGCGTCGCCTCGACCGATGGGGAACCCATCATCTCGACCACGTTCTCGTTTGCCGTCAGGATCTTGCCCGTGAGGTCGCACGCGATCACGCCGAGCGGCGCATCCTGCACCAGCCGCCGGTAGCGGACCTCACTCTCCAGCAGGGCGAGGCGGGCGTCCTCCCGATCCATGGCGCCCGCGAGACTCGCCGCGATCGCACCCAGAATCGAAATCTCCTCTTCCGTCCACTCCCGCGCGGTGCGGCAATCGTCAAACCCGATCGAGCCCCACGGGCGGTGGTGGAGGAAGATGGGGACCAAGAGGCGCGACTGCATGTTGAACGGGCCCAGGCGTTGCAGCTCTGGCGGGAGGTCGGCGAACCGGACGTGCGTGACCTCCCCGCGTTGCAACTGCTCGTACCAGCTCAGCAGGAGGGGATGGTCGATGGGGATCGCTTGGACCTGCCCATCGGTCGAGAGGGCCGGCACGCGCTCGTGCTGCCACGAGTACCGCTCGGAGAACAGGGGAGCCCCGGTCTCCGGATGCCGGTGCGTCTCCACCAGGTACACGCGATCCACGTCGCACGCGCGGCCCAAAGCTTCCATGGCTTGGCGGATGGCCGCGGCGTGGTCGGGGGTGGTCAGGAGGAGATTCGTGGCATCGGCTACGCCGCGCAGGAGGTCGCGCTGGTGCTGCAGTTGGGCCGCGGCCGCTCGGCGCTGCGAAATGTCGCGGGCGAACGCGAGGCACCGGAGTTCCCCGTCCACCGTGATGAGGCTCAGCGTGAGGTCAATGGCAATCTCGCTGCCGTCGCGATCGAGCAGCTCCGTCTCGATCGTCCGCCCAATCGGGTCGGAGGAACCGAGCCGGTGCACTTCCTCCAACACCTCGGCCGCCCGCTCCCGGAGTTCGGGGGGGAGGAGGCGTTCTATCAGCGAGTGTCCCACCACCTCCTCAGCCGGCCAGCCGAAGATGCGTGCGGCGGCCGCATTCCAGGATCGCCCAATCCCCCGCGTGTCAAACGTGAACACCGCATCCTGCGCGCCCTCGAAGATGGCCCGGTAGGTCCGCTCGCTGTGCTCCCGGGCGCGCTCGGCCGCCATCTGTTGCGTCACGTCCCGCAGCCGCAGGCTGAACACCCGCGCGCCCCGGTTGTGGGCTGGGAGCGGCGTGGCGGCGAGGCGCAGGCAGCGGTCGTCGTCGTCCCGGAGCTGGTAGAAGTGCTCCTGATGGCGGCGGCTGTGAGCGGTCATGAGCTGCTGGAGCGCCTGGGGTTCCAGCGGTTCGTGGGTGCCGGACTCCGGGGTCAGCCGCGTGGCCAGCAAGGCGAAGAGATTGGCCCCGGGATACAGGTTCCGCGGACCCAGCAGGTCCTGCGCGGCCGGGTTCACGTACAGCACGTGGCCCGTGGCATCCATCAGCACCACCCCGTCCGGATCGTGCCGGGTAATCTCCTCCAGCGCCACGGGCAGCGCGCCGAAGATACCGGAGCGGTACATGGCCACCACGAACATGCCCGTCGTCACCGCGAGCGCGATGCTCGTGGGATCGAAGCGCGGGTCGGGCCACAGTAAATAGCCCACGTTGGCCGCCAGGGTCAGACCCATGGCTAGCATCATGAGGGTGACGTGGGTCGTGGGCCCCTCGCCCTTCAGGCGGCGCCGCAGCCACCAATACACCCCCAGGATGCCCAGGTTGAGCGCGTAGGCCCAGACCACCATGAGCCAGAACATCCAGTGAAATTCGCTGCGCGCGCTGCCCGCCTGGGCCGTCAGGAACTGGCCGTGCCAGGGCGTGGTGACCATCGCGACCCAGAAGGCCACGCCCATGGCGAGGGGGGAGCGCGCCCACACGCTGCGCGCACCGGGGACCGGAAAGCCCTGGGTTTCGGAGAAGCGCAGCGCCAGGAACCACCAACTCACCGTGAGGCCGATCACCCCCACGTATTCCAGCGCGAGCCAGCCGAAGTGCCAGCCGGGGTCGGAGACCAGGTAGGTGGAAACCAGATCGCCCCCGCACCACAACAGCCCGGCCACCTGCATGTACCCGACCACGGGCCACAGGGGCCAGGGGGGCCGGCGCAGATGGACGTACACCAGCAGACAGACAAACAAGGCCGAGGCGGCGACGCTCGGCAGCATCCAGACTGTCACGACTTCCCAGTATCCTCGCGCGCGTGCTTGGGCACGGCAGTGCAGCCACCCACCGTCCCCACGTGGCAGCCACCAAAGAGACCGTAATTATGATCTTATAGTATTTTATCATATTACTACTGATTCTGCTGACAAGGCTAGACTGCCACTCAGCCCGCAAGACGCCGCGGTGTGCCCCGGCCGCGGGACGTATGATGGGGCCCCACACGGAGGACTCCCATGCCGGATCGCACAAGCCTGGTGGCGTTTTGGAAAAACTACGACCGCCACCTCTACCTGCGCGCGGCGGAACTGGCCGACGATCTCGGCTACGACACGTTCTGGGTGCCGGAGGCTTGGGGCTACGAGGTCTTCTCCCTGTTGACCGAGATTGCCGGCCGCACCAAACACATCAAGATCGGCACCGGCATCGTCAATGTCTTTAGCCGCAGTCCCGGCCTCCTGGCCATGCACGCCGCCACCTTGGACGAGATCAGCGAAGGCCGGTTCGTGCTGGGGCTCGGCACCAGCGGCGCCCGCGTGATCGAAGGGTTCCACGGGCGCGCCTACAAGCGCCCCCTGACCCAGATCAAGGATGTGATCCGCATCGTGCGCGCATTGCTCGCCGGCGAGACGCTGTCCACCGCCGGCGCGGAGCTGCACGAGTACCGCCCGTTCCGGTTGGAAATGACCCCGGCGCGGCCGCACATTCCCATCTACGTGGCCAGCCTCAAGCAGAAAGCCATCGAAACCATCGGCGAGCTGGCCGACGGCTGGATGCCGACGTTCTGGCCCGCGCAGGAACTCCACGTGGGGCGGGCATGGATCGCCGCCGGCGCCGCCCGGGCCGGGCGCGATCCCGCCGCAGTGGAGACCGCGCCGTTCACCACCGTGCTGCCCATGCCGGGGGAGGCCGGGACGCAGATGGCCAAACAGTTGATCGGCTTCTACATCGGCGGCATGGGCGATTACTACACGGAACTCATCTCCACCTTCGGTCACGGCGACACGTGCGCCGAGGTGGAGCGCCTCTACCGGGACAAGGCCACACGGGCGCAAGCGTACGACGCCGTGTCCGACGAGTTGGTCGAGCAGCTGACCATCGCCGGCGAGCCGGCCTACTGTATCGAAGAGCTGCAGCGACGCCGGGAAGCCAACGGCATCGGCCAACCTATCCTCAACCTCCCGACCGGCATGCCCGGGGAAATCGTCGAGCAGTTCATCACCGGCATGGCCCCGCAGCACTAGACGCCGGGCGGGTCGCCGCGGAACGTTCGGGCCGCGGGCCCTACCGTGGGCTGGCCGCGCTCTGGCCCGCGCCGTCGGGCTCGGGCAGGGTCGGCGCATCGGGCAGGCCGGCGAGCACGGCTTTCGACGCGGCGGGGCCGCGCGCTCCGCGGTGGCGCAGCCGCTGCAGGCGTTGCAGCCCTTCCTGCGCCGCGGTGTGATCCGGCGCCAAGGCCAACACCCGCTGCCAACTGCGCCGCGCCGCGTTGTACCGGCCCAAGACCACCTCCGTCACCGCCAACATATGCCACGCGGGCACGAATTCCGGCGCGAGCGAGATCGCCCGGTCGAAGCTGCGCGCGGCCGGTTGCGACGCGCCTTTCGCCAGTTGCGCCCGGCCCAGCAGACACCAGTGCTCCGCCTGCTCCGGCCCGTAGCTGGTGGCGCGTTCGCCCGCGACCACCGCCGCACGGGCGCGGCCGCCCGCCAGCAGGCCGTTGCCCAATCCACACCAGCTCACCGGATCGCCGGGGTCCAGCTTCAGTGCGCGGGCGAACGCCCGGCGGGCGAGCCACGTTTGGCCAGCCCGCAGGTGCACCTCGCCGGCACTGCGCCACACGTGGCTCACGTCGGGAGCCAGGCGCGTCGCCCGCTGCGCCACCGCTGCGGCGCTGCGCGCGTCGCCGGCGGCCATGAGCGTTTCCGCGTAGGCGCACCACAAGTCCGCGCGGCCGGGGTCGCGTTCCACGGCCCGTTCCCAACTGTGCCGGGCCCCGGCCACGTCCCCCCGGGCGTGTTGCACCTCGGCCAGAATCGCCCACGTATCAGCGCTGTCCTCTTCCGCGGCCAACGCGTCCTCGCACACGGTCCGCGCCTCGTCCAGCAGGCCGACGCGCACCAATTGGCGCGCCACGATCAAGAGGCCGCTGGTGTGGTGGCCCGGCAACCGGCTGAGCGCGCGCCCCGCCCGGAGCGCCATGCGCGGGTGCTCCAGCCGGTCGGCCCACTCCGCCATGCGGCGCCACGCGGGCGCCCACGCGGGCGCCATGGCGAGCGTGAACTGCAACAGGCGCAATGCGGGGCCGCGCCGCCCCTGGCGCCAGTGCAGTTCAGCGCCGAGCAATCCTGCCGCGGGCATGGGCCGCCGGGCGGACATGGCGCGCATGATGCAGTCCATACCGGCCGGCTCATCGCCCGCCCGGAGGCGCGCGCGGGCCAGCCCCAGCCATGCCGCGCCGGAGTCCGGATCCAGGTCCGTCGCCTGCCCGTACGCGGCGGCCGTGCGCTCCGGATCGTCGAGCGCCGCCAGCAATTCGCCTTGCAGGCACCACAGCGCCACGGCATCCGGCCGCAAGTGCAGCGCATGGTCCATGGCGCCCAACGCGGTGAGCAGGTCCTGGCGGGTCTCCGGCGTCAGCCCAGAGCTGACCGGCGGCACGTGGTCGAGCGCCAGTTGCGCCGCCTTGGCGCTGCGGGTGGTGGCCACGTCCGGCCGGTCGGCGAACAACTGCAACCGGCGACCCCAAGCCCGAAACTCTTCGGAGTGGGGTTGCAGGGCCGTCAGTTGCTGCACGCTGCGGGCGGCACCCGCATAGGCGCCCTGGTATTCCAGCGCGAGCGCGCGCCCCTGCCACGCTTCGCTGTCGAGGGGATTGGCCCGGAGCGCCCGGGTGAACGTCGCGGAGGCGGTCGCGTGATCCCCCCGGTCCAGCGCCAGGAACGCCGCCGCCAGCGCCGGCTCCGCCCAGTGGGGAGCCAGCTCCATCGCTTGCCGGCGCAGGGTTTCCGACCGGGCCTCATCGCCCTGGAGTTCCACCACCTGCGCGAGCGTCAGCAGGGCGCCGGGATCGTGGGGCGCAAGGTGGACCGCCCGTTCGGCGGCGGGCACCGCATCCGCCACGTCCTCCCGCGTCGCCACCAGCGCGCGCACGTACACCTGCCACACGCGCGAGTCCTCTTGGCAATCGCTCAGGGCACCGGCGGCGAGCGCCATCGCCTCGTCCAGGTTATTCGTTTGCAGCGTGGCCTCGGCCAGTCCCAGCCGCGCGTCCAGCGACCAGGGCGCGAGCGCGAGCGCGCGCCGGAAGGCCCCCTCGCCCAATTCGTAACAGCCGAACTGCAGCAGTTGGTAGCCGTGATGCACGCTGGTCTGGTATTCGGGCGCAAAGCGCGGTGTGTGCGTAGGGAACGTGCGCTCCTCGCCGGAGGGCAGCACCTTCGCCTCGCGGAGCAGGGCTTCCAGCGCTTCGGCCGCGTCACCCAACAGGGAGAAGCGGGCCCGGGCGGCCGGGGCGCACCGCTCCACCACGCGCTGCAGCCGGCTGCGCACGTCGCTGGACGTCTGCGCCCAGCGCACGCGGGCGGCCGTGGGGGCGGCGGCGTCCATGCCGAACAAGTGCGCGAGCAGCACGCCGCACGCGGCCAACACATCCGGGTGGCGGCTCGGACGCCCGAACGCGGAGGTGGTCGGATCAGTCAGCCACAGGTTCGCCAGGCCGTCCGCGTGGACGTTGGCCGGATGCAGGATGGCGGGCGCGGCGAATCCGGCCGCCACGAAGTCGTGAGTGGTGCGACAGAGTTCGGTCGCGCCGATGATCACGCGCCCGAGTTCTTCCTGATCGTCGCGCAGGGTTTCGGCGAGCGTGGGACTGGGCAGCAGCTCCTGCGTCAGGTACGTGCGGTCGTTCCACACGCGCAGGCCGTGCACCTCAGGCGAGCCGACGGGGGATTCCCTGCCCACCCACCGCTCGGCGTACCGCCGGAACTCCGCCAGTTGGCGGGCGTCCTCGGTGCGCAGCGTCTTCCAAGCCGACAGCAGCCCGGCCGCGGCGTCGTACACGATGCTGACCGTGGCCACGCGTCCCGCGCGCAGGGCGAGCACTTGGCACGATCCCGCGAAGGTGTCGCCGACGGGGGCCGCGGCCCCGGGCAGCATGGCGCCGACAGCCCGAGTTTCCCCCCGGCACGGGTTCCAAGTGCGCGTTGGTGCGCTCATGTGTTCATCTCGCGCCGTTCCGCGACGCGTCCCCACCTGCGCCAGGCCGCCACTCCGCGCCATGCGCAAAAGTCTTCCGTCGTGTTGCGAACCACGTTTGCGCACACGCTATCGTGCTGCGCGCGCGGCGGCAAGTGAAAAATAATCACCCCGGCAAAGTCAGCGACCCGAGTTGCGCCGCGCTAGCAGTGCGGGCAGTTTCTATTCGGCGCCGGGTCCACCACTGACCAGAATCAGGACAATTTCCGGCCGGCAGCAGAACCGCACCTGCGGCGCCTATAACTGCAACTGCTTCTGCGGGCGGACTTCCATTTCGAGCACGTTCAGCGTGATGGGTTGCGTGACGGCGAACAGGACGGCGCGCGCGATGTCGTCCGGCGCCGCGAACATGGGCTTGGCCGCCTGCCGCATCTTCTCCAGCTCGAACTCCGGCAGGATCTCGCCCTGCTTGAACTCGGCCTCGACCCCGGCCATCTTGGTGAAGCCTTCGATGATCTTGGGATCGTAGTTGCGCGCGAAGTTGGTCACCACTGCGCCGGGCATGATGTTCACCACGCGGATGGAGTCGTCCTCCAGCTCATTGCGGAGCGTGCGCGCGATGGAATTCACCGCCGCCTTCGTGGAGCCGTACACGCCGGACCCATCGCTGCGCGCGGCGACGGAGGAGATGTTCACGATGTGCCCCTGGGCGCCCGTCGCACGCATGGCCTGGATCGCCGCCTGCGAACCCACCAGCAGCGCAAGCACGTTCGTCTCGTACATCTCGCGCCACTGCTCCGGATCGCCCTCCGCGATGGAGCCGGGGTAGGACAGCCCCGCGTTGTTCACCATCACGTCCAGCCGGCCGTCCGCTTGGCTCACTTCTTCGATTGTGGCCCGGAGCGCGTTCGTATCGCGCACGTCCACCTCGACGATGGTGGGGCTGGTCGCCGTCCCCGCGATCGTTTCGGCGGCTTCTTCCAGGTGCGCCTTCGTGCGGCCCACCATGTACACATGCGCGCCCGCCTCGGCGAGCTGCCGGCTGATGGCCCGCCCAATGCCGCTCGATGCGCCGGTCACGATCGCGGTCTTGCTTGCCAGGTGTTGTTCGCTCATGGTGCCCCCGTTTCGGACGCGCGCCGGGCTGCCGCGCGGTCAGTTTGGCTCTGCCACCTAGCATAATTGCCGGCCGCCGCCCGCGCTAGGCCGATTCCCCTGCTCCGTGAAAGATTGCCGACGCGCCGTCGCCCCCGGACTCCGGGATGGGGGCCGGCCGGTCGAGCTGCTGCACTTCGACGAACACGCGGCGCTCCCCGAGCAACGCATCCATGATGTGGCTGCCCGCGTGATGGATGGCGGTGCGCATGTCCTCCGTGATGTGCCCGTCCAGGTAGCAGACCAGGCGGACGCGCCGCGGGTTCCAGGTGGCCTCGACGGCGCGCAGACTCGGCGGGGCCGCCGGCAGCAGCGTGTCCTGGACTAATCGGGCGATGCGGTCCTGCAGGTCAGTGTCGGTCATGGCGGGTGCCGCGCCCAGGCTGCCACGTTCCGCCCCCCGGCGCAAGCGGCCCGCCCGCTGTCGCACCCCCGGCGCGCCGCGCAGTATGCTGGGGGCGGGTAGGCCCAACCTGCGGAGGCGTCATGCCGGAGCCGATCACGCTGGAAATTTTCTCGGACTACATCTGACCCTGGTGCTACCTCAGCACCGGGCGTGTTGACCGACTGCGCGAGACGTACGACGTTGCCGTGACGTGGACGCATTTCCCCCTGCACCCGGATACGCCGCCGGAGGGGCGGAGCATTGCCGACCTGTTCAAGGGCCGCAACTTCGACCTGGAAGCGGCGAAGATACGCATGGCGCAGCTCATGGCGGAGGAGGGTCTGCCCTACGGCGACCGCCACATGACCTACAACAGCCGCCTCGCGCAGGAGCTGGGCGCGTGGGCCGATACGCAACCGGGCGGCGACGCGATCCACGACGCGCTGTTCAAGGCCTACTTCGTGGCCGGCGTGAACCTGATGAGCGTCGACGACCTGGTGCGCATCGCCGAGCACGTGGACCTGGACGGCGCGGCGGCGCGCGAGGTCCTGGAGACGCGCAGGTTCAAAGAGCGCGTGGACGCGGACTGGATGCGGTCGGCGCGGTACCGCATCACGGGCGTGCCCACGTTCGTGGCCGAAGGGTATGCGGTGGTCGGGTGCGTGCCTTACGAAACGCTCGAGCAGCTCGTGCAGCAGGTGGGCGGGCAACCGCGCAGCATCACCACCTCGTAGGGGCGAAGCTCGTATTCGCCTACGCGATCGGGCGGACACGCAGGTCCGCCCCTACCTATTTTCTTTCATTCCCCCGTAGGGACCGACCTCTGTGTCGACCCGCATCGATATTCCGTAGGGGCGACGCATGCGTCGCCCGCATGGCGCCCCTTGTCTGTTGAGGGGGCCGTGGCGGGCGCCTGGTGCGGCGCGGCCAGCTTCGCTTCCAGCTCGCGTTTCACCCCGGGCCACTCGCTGTCGAGGATGCTGAAGTACACCGTGTCCCGCACGTGCCCATCCCACACCCGCCGCTGTCGCCGCAGCGTACCTTCGTACCGCGCACCGATACGCCGGATGGCGCGCTGCGACTGTTCGTTGCGCCCGTCGGTCTTCAATTGCACGCGGACCGCGCCCAGCGTGTCGAACGCGTGGCGGAGCAGCAGGTATTTGCACTCCGTGTTGACCGCGGTCCGCTGCACCGCCGCCCCGAGCCAGGTCCAGCCGATCTCCAGGTTGCGGTCCGCGCGCTGAATGTCCAGGTACCGCGTGGCCCCCACCGCGCGCCCGCTCTCCGGCTGCACGATGGCGAAGGGCACCTGATCCCCCGCAGCCAGATCGTCGTGCGCCGCCGCGATCGTCCGCTCCACGTCCGCCACCGTCCGCGGGCGCGGCACGGGCATGTAGAGCCAGATGCGGTCGTCCTGCGCGGCGGCGAACAGGTCTTCCGCGTGCCGCATCGCGAGGGGTTCCAGCCGCACGTGGGCGCCGTCCAGGGTGATGGGGCGGGGGTCGAACGGGCGCGTCATGCCCCCAAAGCATCCCATACTATTGGCCCTGAGCAAATGGCCACTTCGCGTAGAGCTGTGGGGCCACTGGCGGCCGCTCGTGCATCCGCCGCGGTGGGCCAGTATGCTAGCGCGCGCCCGGACCGAGGGAGTGCGGCATCGATGAGCGACCAGACAGCCGAGCGAATTATTCGGCAATGGCATACGGACGATCCCAAGCGGCTCGTGAAACGCGGGCACCCGGCGGGGGATCTCTTGGACGCGTACAAGTGGGAAGTGCTCGAACGCGGCAAGGGGCGGCTGCGCGTCCGCGCGGCCCTGCCGGAACGGCTGCGGAATCCGCGCGGGACCCTGTTCGGCGGGTTCACGCCCACGTACGTGGACTTCATCTCGCTGCACACGTTCCACACGGACCGGGATCCCGACGAGCCGCGGCGGTGGCTGAATACCACGCACATGAGCGTCGAGTATTTCGCGCCCATCACCGGCCCCACGTTCGAGATGGTCTGCGAAGTCGTCAGCAAAGGCGGCCGCACGGGGCACGTGCAGACCAAGTTCATCGGCGAGGACGGCACCCTCTGCGCCCTCGCCTTCGCCACCTTCGTCCAGCGACGAGAGTAGCGCGGGCCGGGCGGGAGTGACCGCCCGCATCTGCGCGCTTGAGGCGATACAATGCGGGCCGCGGTAGGACGCGTGGAGGAGACGATAATGGGACGAATGGATGGCAAGGTGGCGATCGTGACGGGGGGGGCGTCGGGCATCGGCGAGGCGTCGGCGAAGGTGCTGGCGCGCGAGGGCGCGGCGGTGGTGCTCACGGACGTGAACGCGGAGGAGGGCGAGCGCGTGGCGCAAGAGATTCGCGACGCGGGCGGCACGGCCGACTTCCTGCAGCATGACGTGGCCGAGGAGCGCGAGTGGCAAGCGGTCGTGAAGCACGCGCTCGACGCGCACGGGAAGCTGGACGCGCTGGTGAACAACGCGGGCATCGCTGCGGCGTGCGCGCTGACGGATATGTCGCTGGAGAAGTGGCGCGACATCATGCGCGTGAACCTGGATGGGGTCTTCCTCGGCGTGAAGCACGGCATCCTCGCCATGCGCCAGTCCGGCGGCGGGTCCATCATTAATATCTCCTCCATCGACGGCATCATGGGGGCGCCCCTGCGCGCGCACTACTGCGCCAGCAAGGGGGGTGTGCGATTGCTGACCAAGTCGGCGGCCGTCGAGTGCACGGAACTGGGCTATGCCATCCGCGTCAACTCGGTGCATCCCGGCCCCATCGCCACGAACATCTTCGCCGCGGCGTTCGAACGGTCGGACCCGGCGCTCATCGCGGAGTTCGGTGGCGGCGACGCCGTCGGGGAGTACTACACGACTAACACGCCCATGCACCGGTTCGGCGCGCCGGACGAGATTGCGAACGGTGTCCTGTTCCTGGCCTCGGACGAATCCAGCTACATGACCGGCGCGGAGCTGGTGATCGACGGCGGCTGGTGCGCGGCCAAGAGCATGGGGAACGCGCCGGCCGAGTCCGCGTCGGCCTGACCCGTGGGCCGGCTAGGAACTTGGGAGGAAGCGCCCGAGGAAGCTGGGGGTGTCACGGCCCGCGCGCGAGATGCGGACGCGGCGATACGTGTCGGAATTGAACTGCGCGAGCGCGGCGTTCTTGGAATCCGCAATCAACACGCCGCGCTCTTCGAGCCCGTCGCGGGTGGTGGCCACATAGCGAAACTTGGGCATGGTCGGGTGCCTCAATACAGAGTATGGTGCCTGGCGCGGTAGCTGACTGTAAGATGCCTCGCCATTCGCTGCCGAATTCAACTGTGACACCCACACGGCCATGAATTCGACCCTGTATCTCGCTTTCGTGATCGCCGCGACGCTGCTGATCCTCGCCCCCGGGCCGAGCGTGGCGGTGGTGGTCGCCCACGGGGTTTCCTTCGGGTGGCGGCGTGCGCTGAGCACCATCGCCGGCGAAGCGCTGGCGCACTTCGCGTTCATCTTCATCACCGCGCTTGGCATCAGCAGCACGCTGCTCGCGTTCGCCGGCGCGTTTACGGTATTGAAGTGGGCGGGAGCCGTGTACCTCGTGGCGCTCGGCGTGCGGCAGTGGTTTGCCGCGCCCGTCGCGCTCGACATGGACGCGCCCGCGTCTCACGGGGCACCCGCGGCGCTATTCTGGCAGGGGTTCGTGGTCACGATGACGAACCCGAAAGCGATTGTGTTTTACGCGGCGTTCTTCACCCCGTTCCTCGATCCGGCCCGCGCGCTCGCCCCCCAGTTCGTCCTCCTCGGCGCCACATTCCTCACGATCTTCGTGTGCGCGTCCGCGGGCTACGCCGGTTTGGCCGCGCGCGTGCGCCGCTGGTTCACCGACCCGCGCCACGGCCGCTGGGCCAATCGCGCGAGCGGCTCGCTGCTGATCGGCGCCGGCGTGGGATTGGCTGCCGTCCGCCGCGTCTAACCGTTAGTTCGGCGCGACCGCCAGGCCGAGAATCGTGGGGTAGAGCGCCGCGAGCCGTCGCGGTACGGGCATGTGCCCGTGGTCGAGTCGGACGAACGTGAACCCGGCTTCGAGTAACGCGCCGGCCGTGTCCCGGTTCAGGTTGCAGCCGCAGCCGATCACCCGGCTTACCCCGTTCAGCCGGTCCTGCCACGCGCGCACCTTCGGGTCGCTCGACGCCACGTGTTCGAGGAAGTGCACCGTGCCGCCCGGGCGCAAGACACGCTGCGTTTCGCCCAGCACGGCCTCCGGATCATCCACGCTGCACAGGGTCAACGTGATGACGACGGAATCGAAGTGCGCGTCCGCGAAGGGCAGCCGCTCGCCCGCCAAGTGCTGCAACGCCAGCGCGCCGGGCCAGGCCGCGATCCGGCCGGCCGCGCGCCGGGTCATGCCGCCCGCGGGTTCGATGGCGGTCAGCCGCCGGACTTCCGCCGGGTAGTAGGGCAGGTTCGCGCCGCTGCCGAAGCCGATCTCCAGCACCTCCCCGGCCACGTCCCGCAGCACCGCGGCCCGATGCTCGCCCAGCCGCGGGCTATTCAGCTCCTTGTCGGCGAAGAATGGAAAGATCCGGTCCGCGTATAACCCCATGGTCAGTCTCCGCCTACCATAATAGATGCATCGCTTACGTCCCGGCCGGCGACTCGGCCTCGGCGGTGGCGCGGGCCGCATCCGGGGGCGCGGTCTCCTCCCCGAGCGCAGCTCGGAGCGCTACGCGGAGGCGCTCCGGAGTGGTGTTGTCTGCGCCTACCAGGCGCGCGACTTCCTGCCCGTCTCTATAAAGGATGAGCATGGGCAGGACGTGGATCTTGAACTGCTCCACGACGTTTCTGTCGCGGACCCACAAGCGGTCGATGTCGAGCTTCGCAATGGTGGCCCGTCCGGAAAATTCTTTCGCGAGGGCGGTGATGGCCGGCAACTGCTGGCGGCAGATGCCTCACCAATCCGCAAAACAATCCAGCAGCAGCACGCCGCGCGTGGCGAGCACCTGCTCGAGCGCGGTGGCGCGCTTCAGCTCGACCAGTGTGCCCGGGGCGGGCGCTGCTTCTTCCGCCGCGGCGGGACGGCCGCCCGTGCCGCACACGATCGCGACGCTCAAGACAGACAATATCCATGCGCGAGCTGGGTGCATGCGCTCAACTCCTGACATACGCGTTGATGACGTTGTCCACCACCAGCCCTTCCCAGGCCCGCTTCGTGCATGGGCATGGGGGACGGAGAAACGCGCAAGCGGGACGCCCACCTGCGCGCCTGTCTGCTGGTATCTGCTGAGTCTTACGGCCGGGCGACCAGGTAGGTTTCAGCCCTTAGCCGCCGGGTCGGGACGCCGGGCGGGCGGGGATATGCAGGGCCGACACGGCGGGCGCCGCCGGGGCGGGCGGTGCGGCTGACGCGACGGGGTCCGGCGCGGCGCCGGCGGTGGTGGCCAGTTCTTGCTCGCTGACGCGGGTCCACCACTCCGTCCGCCCGAGCAGCGGAATGCCCACGTACCCGCGGACCCACACCCGGTCCGCATCCACTCGCTTGACCGTGCAGCGATAGCGGCGGCCGCGGTTCGCGTCGTACGCCGTGCCGCCGAACCAGACGTTCTCCCGCTTGTGGTGCGGCCGCAACCCGGTCAACACCTCCAGCCCCAGGACGGTCTCGTCGCGCAACGCCGGATCCGGATTGCGGAGGTCGCGTTTCGGCCGGCCCGCCTCGTCCAACGGTTCGCGCAACCACACGATACGGCCGCTCAGTCGGTCAGCCTCCTGGCGGATTTCCACCTGCACGGTCTTGGCCGCGTTCCACCAGATGCCGGTGGCCCCGTCTGCGCCGGCGGCCGTGGACCAAACCGCGGCGAGCATACCGGCGAGCCCGAGGGAAGACAGGAAGCGGCGGGCTCCAGCTATGCGATAAGACATCAGGGCGTGCACTCCTCGGCGGGCGATTCAGTCCTCGGGCTCCAGGCGGAGCGCGGCGGAATTCAGGCAGTAGCGCAGGCCGGAGGGCGCGGGCCCATCGGGAAACAGGTGGCCCAGGTGCGCACTACAGCGGCTGCACAACACCTCCGTGCGGACCATGCCCAGGCTCCCGTCCTGGTGTTCCTCCACGCGGGCGGCCGCGACCGGTGCGGTAAAGCTCGGCCAGCCGGTGCCCGAATCGAATTTCGTTCCGGAATGGAAAAGGGGCTGGCCGCAGCAGACGCAGGCGTAGGTGCCGGGGGTCGTGCAGTTCCAATATTTGCCGGAGAAGGGGCGTTCCGTGCCGTGTTCCCGCGTGACGTGATACTGCTCCGGCGTCAGCGTCTCCCGCCAATGCGCCTCACTCTCGACGATTTTCTCAGGCACCCCCGGCTCTCCCTGGGCGACATTCTGCCATGGCGGGAGAACAATGCAAACTGCGTACCATTGCGCCAGCCCCGGACGCGGCGGCTCGGTTGGCGAACAGAAGGGGAAGGTGCGGGTACGCGAGAGTGGCCGGCTACCACTTCTCCTTGTACGGGCGCAGGTCCAGTTCGTGCGTCCACGCGGTCTTGTGCTGCGTGTGCAGGTGCCAGTACGCGTCCGCGATGGCGTCGATGTTGAGCATGCCGTCCTCGCCCAGCGCGTCGACGGCCTGCGGGAAGCGCGACTTGACCCGCTCGCCGAAGATGGCGCCGTCGATGACCACGAACGCCACGTGGAGCCCCAGCGGCGAATACTCCCGCGCCATGGCTTGCGCCAACAGGCGCAAGCCGCCCTTGGCCGATGCGAACGCGCCGGACGGGGGGCGGCCCTTCACGGCGGAGGTGGCGCCCGTGAAGATGAGAGTGCCGTCGCGCTGGCCGATGATGCGCCGCGCTGCCTCGCGCCCCACCAGGAACCCACCGAAACACGTAACCCGCCAAATGTCCTCGAACGTTTGCGGGTCCATCTCGCGCAGATCCTCGAAGTGGTTGTTGCCCGCGTTATAGATGACGGCCGTGAGCGGGCCCGGGCCGTCCCGCTCCACCGTGTCGAACAGCCGGACCACGTGCTCGGGATCCGTGGTGTCGCAAGCGACCGCGCTGGCGGAGCCGCCCGCGTTGTTGATGGCCTTCGCGATCTTCTCCACCTTCTCCCGCGTGCGGCCCGCGGCGAACACGTGGAAGCCTTCCTTGGCAAACCGCTTGCACAGCGCCGCGCCGAGGCCTTCTTTCGCGCCTACGCCCACGACGATGACCGTGTCCTGTGTACTCATGCTCGCTCCTCTGGGCGGCATCAGTGTAGCCGGTTCCGGACGGAGGGTCGCCTATCGCGGTGAAGTGGGGTCCGTAGGGGCGGACCTATGTGTCCGCCCGCGCTGGGGCGCGATTCATCGCGCCCATGCAGCCGGGCGCAAGGAATTGCGCCCCGACGGGTTCATGATGGTTATTGCTGCTGTGTGGCGTCCGCCTCGCCGCGCAACTTGCGGATGGCGCCGACGCTGGAGAGGGTGGAGACGCAGTAGGGCACGCACACGGTGAGCGCCATACTAATGAGGCGCCCGCGGGTGATCTCTCCGTTCAGCAGCGCGGGCCCGTGGTTGATGGCGATAAGAATCGCCCCAACGACGACCGCGTACCCGCACGCCCGCCGCACCACCCCCGGCTCGTACGCGATGCGCAGCCAGGCGGTGATGTTTTCGCTCAGGGGCATCGGGGCGTCGGAGGGCTGCCCCGTATGGTACCGGAAACGCGGCGCGGGCCGGGCCGGCGACCAGCCCCTAGACGATGTGGCCGTCTTCTACGTGCGAGGAGTTGACCGTGATCGCGTAGCCGCTGGGCTCGGTGATGGTGAACCGCTCGTGAAAGTCCGCGCGTTCGATCGCGGTGGGGTTCAGCCCGATGTCCGCGAAGTGGGCGTGCATGCCGGGGATGTCATCGGTCATCAAGTCGAAGGGCGCCGCCGTCCCGGCCGCGACCGGCGCGTTGCTTGGCAGCAGAATCAAGTGCGTGCCCCCGCGGAGTTCGAAGATGGCCACCGCCTCCTCTTGCGCCACGGGCCGTAGCCCCACCCGCTCGAAGTATGTGGCCGACGCCCGCAGGTCCGAGACCTGCAACAGCGCGTGCCCCACCGCGAATGGCGGCCGCCCGTCCGTCTGTGTCCCCATGCTGCCCCCTTCCTCTTCTGGTGTACCCGCCGGCCGGTCCATTCCGCACACGCGCCGCGGCGGACCGCGCTAGGTCTCCTCCAACTCGGACGGCTGCTTGGCCAACGCCAGGCGATCCAGGGCGGCGATGACGTCCATCGGCTCCGCCCGCTCCGTGAAGTTGCCGTCGATGAAGGACCAAGCGATAGTGCCGTCACGGTCGATCACGTACGTGCCGGGCACGGGCAGTTCCCAGTCGTCGTTCCCGTTGATGGTGCGCAAGTCCACGTTCTGGCGCTCGTGAAACGCCCGCGTCTCCTCGTCCAGCGCGAAGGCGAGACCGTAGTGTTTCGCCACCGCGTTCCCCGGATCGCTCAACACGTCGAAGCCCAGGTGCTGCGTCTCGGCCGTCGCCCGTGCGTGCTCGGGCGATTCCGGCGCGATCGCCACGAGCGCCGCGCCCCGCTGGGTGATCTCGGGCAGCACCTGCTGCAGCGCATCCAGCTCCATGTTGCAGAACGCACACCAGCCGCCCCGGTAGAAGCTCAACACCACCGGCCCCTTGCCCAGCAGCGCGTCCAGCGTCACCCGCTCCCCGCGCGTGTTGGGCAGGGCGAAGTTCGACGCGCGGTCGCCCGGGCGTAGCGCTTGCGCCGCCACCGCAGCCTCCGCCATCCGGAGCACCGTCGCCTGCATCTCCTGGAAGTCGGAAGCCGACATCTCGCCGCGCGCCTGTTGCAGATAGTCCTGAATGACATCACGCAAGCTCATGGCGTCCTCCTCGGCTGGGGACCCGGCCCCCCGTCCCGCAGGCCCGGACTAGAGCCCGACCTCCCCTCGGCCCGCCCTATCATGCCGCGGGCCGGCGCGGTGCGCCAGTGCCGGCCCCGGTGCAGCATGTCGCGCCGCCCCGGGTGCGGCTAGCCCTAGTTGCCGCGGAACTCGTCGGCGGTGCGGCCGCCCACCGTGCCGTCGGCGTAGCGCGCATAGGCCTTGATGTAGAACTCGGGCGGATTGCTGGTGGCCTTGACGGACTCCCGCTCGCCCATGGTGGCGAACCACGCCTTGAACCGCGTGCATTCCGCGGGAATCTCGATGTCCCGGTAGTGCTCGGCCACGGCGAACCGCTCCACGAACGGGTACCACGTGAGGTCCACCAGCGTCAGGTCCGCGCCCATCCAGTACGGCCCGTCCCCCTGCAGCTTCTCCAGCCCCTCGCGCTCCACGAAGCGGAACTGCTCCTCCACCTTCGCCTTGAGCTTCGCCTGCTTCTCCGGGTCCTGCGTCAGCAGCAGCCGGTAGTACGCCGGGATGAACTGCGTGTTGCAGTAGTCGATCCAGATGCGCGCCAGCGCCTTCGCCCCCGCATCCTCGGGCAGCAGTTGCACCTGCGGGTACACCTCATCCAGATACTCGTTGATGATCGCGCTCTCGTACAGGGTGCGGCCGTTGTGCCTCACCAGCGGCACCTTGCCGTACGGCGACATGTCCAGGAACCACTGCGGCTTCTCCCGCAGGTCCACTTCGGTCAGGGAATACTCCACGCCCTTCTCCAGCAGCACCATCCGCGTGCGCTGCGCGAAGGGACACACGTTTGCGCTATAGATTTCCACGTCCGGCATGGGATCGTCCTCTATGGTTGGGCCCTGGCAGCATA
This sequence comes from uncultured bacterium, assembly GCA_965371225.1. Classification (GTDB taxonomy): domain Bacteria; phylum Abyssobacteria; class SURF-5; order CBDUXP01; family CBDUXP01; genus CBDUXP01. Next base: position 79,782 of record CBDUXP010000011.1, read on the forward strand.
CTCCTGCCCGTCGCGCCTCGTCCATGCGGCGCCCGCATCGGCGCGGGTGCGCGGCGCGGATTCGCATCCGTGCCCTGCACGAAATCTTCGTAGGGGCGGACCTGTGTGTCCGCCCGGGCTATCCGCGGCGGGAATCGGGGCGGAGGAACGGCGGGGCCACGTCGGGGGACACGAGCGGGCCGTAGGCGCCGGGCTTGCGGTAGGCGTTGCCCCAGGTCTCGCGCCGGCGGTAGGCGCGGATGCGCTCCAGGTCGAAAGTGGCCAGCACGATCTCCTCCGCCGTCCCCGCGCGCACGATGCACGTGTCCAGCTCCGGGCCGCCCTCCGCTGCGAATGCCACCGCGTCGAACGCGCACGACTGCCCGTTGCATTTGGGCGCCGGGTAGTTGGTCATGGCGAGCCCCACCATGTTCTCGTACGCGCGCGCTTGGTACTGCCCCAGCCGCAGCGCCCCCAGGGTGCACGAGTTCGGCGTCAGGATCAGCTCCGCGCCCTTGAGCATGAGCACCCGCGCGCTCTCCGGAAACTCCCGGTCGTAGCAGATCATGATGCCCACCTGCACTGTCCCCTGGGCCGTGTCTAGCGCCGCCACGTGAAAGTCGTCGCCCGGCGTGCACGCCGCCTCGAACGCGAAGTCGCAGGTGTGTACCTTCGCGTAGGTCAGCACGATCTCCCCGTGCCGGTCGATGAGGGCCGCTGTGTTCCGCGGCGCGCCCGGCCACCGCTCCAGGTACGTGAGCGCGATGGCCATGTTGAGTTCCTTCGCCAGGTCGCGGAAGTGGGTGACGAACGGGTCGTCGGCGCCGATCGCCCGCGCCTGCCACGCCTCCCGCGCCGCCGCATCGTCCCCCTCCGGCCCCGTATAGCCCACGTTCCACATCTCCGGGAACAGAGAGATGTCCGCCCCCATCCCCGCCGCCTCGCGACACCCCGCCTCCCCCTTCACCCGGTTCGCGTCCTGGTCCACCCCGTGCGACGCCAATTGGAGCAGCGCGACTTTGACTACAGGCATGGTGTTCTTTCATGCGGGCCGGTCTGAAGACCGGCCCCTACAAAAAAAGTCTGGCAAGGGAGCTCCCACTAGGTAGGGGCGGGTCTTCAGACTCGCCCGCACGGCAGGCCCCGGCCCAGCGTATCGTGCTGGTGGCTGCGCCGACTAGATCAGCGGCCGTGCGGGCCGGTCTCGCGACCGGCCCCTACGAGGAATAGGCCCATTGGTGCCGGGTTCCTGCATGTTTTTGTAGGGGCGGGTCGCAAGACCCGCCGGCTCCAACTATGCACCCTTAACGCTGGTCAGCCACGCTTGCTTGATGGTGCTCTTTGCGACGCGGGGGAGGGAGAAGCCGATGGGGCCGACGTCGGGCTCGCGGAAGCCGGCGACGCGGCATTCGGCGAGGGGCGCGCCGTGGAGGGCGATGTCCTCCAGGCGCGTGTACAAGCCTAGCTCTTTCGCGGCTTCGAGATAGCAGACGCGCGCGGCGTCGAAGCCGATGACCTCGCACAGCACGCGGTCGAGCGCGATGCAGTCGGTCCCTGCGGCGATGAGGCCCACCTGCCGCGGGTCGCCCTTGCCCGGGCCCTGGCCCTCCATGGCCACCACCGCGTCCACCACCGTCAGCGCGGGCGCCAGCAGCCGCAGCGTTTCCACGAGCATGAGCCCGAAGTAGTTCTCGAAGTTGCCGGCCTTCGCGTGCCACCACGCCTTGCGCTTGCCGGTGACGCAACCGAACATATTCTTCGTGGCGCAGGTGAAGTAGAGCTGCGCGTGCGTCTTCAGCTTCGGCAGGTTCACGATCGCGTCCGCGTCCAGCGCGCGCCCGTCTACCGTCAGCCGGTCGAACACGCGCGCGAAGGGGGTGGCCACCCGCCGCGCGTCCTTCAGTTCGTACAGCGGGATGCCCAGCGTGCGGCACACGTCCGCGATGCCGTTCGCTTTCGCCACGCCGCGCGCGCTGCCCCACGCGGGCGAGTCGGCCACGAACGGGCGGCCGCCGCAGTCCAGCACCAGCTCCGCCACGGCGCGCACCACCGCCGGGTGCGTGCACACGGCCTGCTCCGGCCGCGCGGCCATGAGGAAGTTCGGCTTCAGCAGCACGCTGTCGCCGCGCTTCACGTGCGCCGCGACGCCCCCCGCGGGCGCCGTCGCCGCCTCCACCGCCGCACGCACCGCGCCCGGCTCGTAATCGTTACACGGAATCAGACAGACATCGGCCATGGACTCTCCCCCGCGGCCGCGCGCTCCCGGCCACGCCGCATTGTACCGCGATACGCACCGCCGCGCGGGCGGGGATCAGTACGCCGTGTAGGCGCTGCCGGCTTGGGGGATGAAGCCGGCGGGGGTGTGGTTGCCGAAGCGGATGGGGAGGGTTTCGCTGCGGCCGTCGAGCCGGGCTTTGCCGACGCCGAAGTGGAGGTGCGGCCCGGTGGAGTAGCCGGTGTTGCCGCTCTCGGCGATGATCTGCCCGGTTTGCACGCGCTGCCCGTCGTACACTTTGGTCCCGCTGGTGTTCAGGTGTGCGTACACGGCGTACGTCCCGTCGTCGTGCAGGATGAGCACGAGATTCGCCGGCGGGCCAAACAGGATGCGACCGGTATCGGCTTCGGTGTAGCCGTCGACGATCTGGATCACGGTGCCCCCCCGCGCGGCGCACACGGGCGTGCCGATCTCCATGGGGAAGTCGAAGCTGTACTTGGACCGGCCCTTGTGGCTGAAGGCGCCGCTTGCGCCCTGCGACACGAAGTGCGCTTCGCCCGCGCGCCACGGCAGCCGGTAGCGCACGTCGTCGTCGTGTTCGGCCGCGGGGTCGCCGAACGCTGTCCGCATGGCGGGCTTGAAGTGCCAACTGTGCGCCGGGTTCTTCTTGCGCACGAAGAAGAGCTGGCGCCGGGTGCGCGGCGGGATCACCGCCACGAGCGGCAGGTCCGCCGTGGGCACGGCGTTGCGCACGTCCCGCAGCCCCACCCGCACCGTGAGGGGCGCGCGAAAGCAGTTCTCCGCGTCGAAGCGCGCGATGTGGTTGGCCTCTTCCACTTGCAGGCAGGCCCCGAGCGGACAGCGCCGCACCGACGCCGGCCCGTCCTCGAGGATGCCTTCCCGCGCCGCGCGTTCCAGTTCCGACTCCTGGTGCGCCCGGGTGCGTCGCGCGGCCTCCTTGCGGCCGGCCGTTTGCTCCTGGAACTCGGCGAGCAACGCGGCGTTCGTCGCCTCGTCATCCCGCGTCACGTGGATGACCCGCGTCTTTGGGTAGGTCGCGGTGCCCAGTTTCGTCCGCACGCGATACTGCGTGTCGGTTTCGTCCAGGATCACGCAGCGCACCTCCCGCCGGGGCGTCTCCGCGTCGGCCGGCCCGCTCCCGGTCCCGAGGCGCACCACCAGCACGTCGGCCCGCGCCGGCGTGGCGGCGGCGAGTGTGAGGGCGAGCAAGGCGGTAGGGAATCGCGTGTGCACGTGGCGTTGGTCTTTAGCGCGGCGGCCACAGACGGCCGAGGAGGTTGGCCGGTGGCGCGGGCTGTTCCCTCAGGATGCCATACCCCCGCCGGGGGCGGCGAATCGGGTCTACCGCGCGCGGCCGGTGAGCATGGGCGAATCCAGCAGGCCGCCCAGGAGCGGGAAGCCTTCCGCCGCGGCGCGGGTCGGCACCACCCCGCCCGTGTCCGCGACGCGGACGGCGAGCGTCTCGTCGACATAGAACGTGCGCTTCGCCGTCCAGGGGTACCGGGTGGGCACGGCCAGCGCATACCACGCCTGCTCCCCCGTCGCGGTGCGGCGGCCGATGCCCAGGGTGATGGCGTAGCCGAACCCGCCCACGGCGCCGCGGGCCACGTCGGGATCGATCGTGGCGTGGACCGGGGCGCCCAGCTCGTCCAGCGTCAGGTAGGCGCCGGCCCCCTCGCCAACGGAGGCCGCGCGCGCGCGCTTCCGGGCCTCGGCTTGGGCCGCGCGCACGCTCGCGAGCGCGACAATGGCGCGCGCCTCATTCCGGGCGATCCGGGCCAGCCGCAGGTTGTAACCGCCCAGCCCGAAGCCCCCCAAGCCGGTGACTCCCACCACGCCGATGAAAAACAGCGGGATGCGTGTGCGCCGCCGCCGGGGGGTGGTGGGGCGGTACTGCTCGCGCATGGGCACGCTGGCGCTTTGGGTCATGAGCCGGCGTCCAGTTCCGCGCGCGCGCGGGCCAGGTCGTCTTGCGCGCCGATGCGCTCGAAGATCGCGCAGGCTTCTTCCAGGTGCCCGCGGCGTGCCGCGTCTTCGTGGGGCAGATGCCGGCCGAGCATCCGGTGGGCCGCCGCCCGTTCGCGTGGCATCTGTGCGGTGTCGGCGGCGACCCGCGCCCGCTCCCAGTGCCGGCGCGCGGCGGCGTGTTTCCCCGCTAGCCAGCGCGCCCACCCACTGCACAGGTAAGTTTCCGCCTGGGCCGCGCGGAATTTGCCGACGGTTTTGTGCATGGTGGAGCAGACGGCGCGCGCTTTCGGGCCCGCCGCCGTATCGCCCGCTTCCCACAGGCCCAGGTACACCTGCGCGATGGCCCCCAGGCCGAAGGCGATGGTGGGGCTCGGCGTCGAGCGGGGGACGAGGGCCAGCGCCGCGTCGGCCGCCGCCATGGCTTGATAGGGCTGGCCCTGCCGCAGGTGGATGAGCGCGAGCAGCCCGCGCGCGCGCACCAGATGCACGCGGTCCCCTTCGCTGCCCAGGCGGTCGGCGCCGTCCGTCAGGAACCGGGCGCTCTCGTCCCAGTCTGCGCCGATGCAGTAGAGCCGGTGGCCGTGGTGGATCAGCGCGCGCGCGTAGTTCTCGTCACCCGCCAGTTGGCGCGCGACCGCGATGAGGGCTTCGGTGGAGTCATGCGCCAGGGGGTACGCCCCTTGCATGAGGTGCGCCAAGGTCCGCACGCTGAGCGAATTGCCCCAATAGCGCGCGTGGCCCAACTGCGTAAAGGCTTCCAAGCACCGGTCCAGGCACGCGTGCGTCCGGTCCCAGTCGGCGTGTCCCAAGTAATAGACGCTGCGCGCCATGTTCGCGTATCCCCGCGCAATGGGGTCGGCCACCTGGTCGGCGACCGCGTCCGCCAGGCGGCTGTAGTGTTCGACGGCCCGGTGCAGGCGCAGGGCGCCCAGGACCATGCACGACCCCGCGTAGGTCCGCAACCGTTCCCTCGGGTCGCCCGACCGGTCCGCGCCGTTCACGCCGACCACGGTACTGACCAGGAAGGGCAGGATATCTCCGCGGAAGTAGTGCATCTCGGTGTTCAGCGCACAGTTGCGCGCCACTTCCTGCGCCCGCTCCCGTGCCTCCGGAGTCCGCGCCGGGTGCGGGCGGCGGCGCAGGCGATGCCCGGCCTGGCGCAGCACCTGGCTGGCGAGCATGGCCAGCCGGCCGACCGGCCGTTCCGGCAGGGGCGTCCCCAGGAGGCGCATGGCCCGGGTAGTGTGGGCCAGCGCTTCCCCCAGTTGTCCGAGGGTGAGATACGCTTCGGCCAGGTAGCGTTCCCATTTGGCGCGTTGCACTTTTGTCCCGCCCGTCGCTTCCCCCTCGGCGGAATCCATGTCGAGGGCTTGCGTGAAGAAGTGCACCGCTTCCTGAAACGCGCCTTTCTGGAGCGCCTGTTCGCCGGCGCGGGCGCAGTAGGTGAGCGCCTGCGCGTGCGCATCCGCGTTGCGCCAATGGTGCGCGAGCAGGGCGTAGTACGGCGACAGTTCCTGCGCGTACGTCCGCTCGTACCATTCGGCAGCCGCGCGGTGGAGTTGCTGGCGCTGGGCCTGCAGCATGAGGTTGTACGCCACTTCCTGCGTAATGATGTGCTTGAAGATGTAGGTCAGGTCCGGCTCCGGCGTCTCGATGGGCGTCAGGTCCAGGGTGTGCAGCGCCTCCAGATACTCGTGCAGCAGGGACCGGTCGGACTCGACGGGGTAGATGTCGCGCAACACGCGAAAGGCGAACACGCGGCCGATGACGCTCGCGGCCTTGAGCGCCAACTGCTGCGTCGGCGTCAGCCGGTCGATGCGGCTGGTAACGACGCCCTGCACCGTGTCCGGCAGGGCCAGCTCCCGCAGGTTTTCCGCCTCGGGCGCGAGGGTGCACGCGCCGTTGGCGATGCGGAGGTAGCCGGCGTCGCGGAGCGCGTACGCCAGCTCTTCGCTGAAGAACGGATTCCCCTGCGCGCGTTCGTCGATGAGGCGCTCCACTTCGGCCGGCAACCCGCGAACGCTCAACCGGGCGCACACGAGCTGCAGCGTGTCCCGCACGGGCAGCGGCTCCAGCGGCAGGCGGTGCGCGTCGCGCCCACCGACCAGTTGGGTGAACTCACCGGGCGTGTGGTCCGTGTAGGGCCGGGTGACGAGGACCACCAACACCTCGGGCAGCGTACGGTGGACGTGCACCGCCAGGGCCCAGGAGGCGGAGTCCATCCAGTGCGCGTCCTCCAGGACGATAACGAGACGCACCACCTGCGCGTGCGCGCGGAGCAGCCCGGCGAGCACAAGGTGCGTGTTCTCGGCGCGCAGTTGCCCAGTCATGTGCTCCGTCAGGTCGTTGTCGGCCAGGCCGAGGGGCAGCACGCTGTTCAGCAACGGCGCCAGCCCCTGCAGCTCCGCCCCCGCGTCCGCGAGCCGCTGGTCCAGGCGCGCCGCCGGGACCGTCCCGTCCGCCGCGCCGTCGCCGTTCAACAGGTTCGTGAAAATCGGACGCCACGCGTGGTACGGCGTCGTTTGCTCCACCGCGTCGGCCGCGCCCTCCAGGCACGTGGCCCCGGCGTCCCGCGCCTGGCGGACCAACTCGTCCACGAGCCGCGACTTCCCGATGCCCGCCTCGCCTTCGATGGTGAGCACGCCGCCGCGGCGCGCCTGCACCGCATCCAAGCGCGCGCGAATGGCCTCCAGTTCTGTCCGGCGTCCCACCAGCGGGCCCGTGCCTGCGGCGGACACCCGCCGGGCCCGCGTCCCGCCCGCAGCGCGAGCCGGCCGGTAGACCGGGACGGCGTCGACTTTGCCCTTCACGGCGAAGTGCGGCAGGGCGTCGTAGGCGAATTGGTTCCGGGTGGCCTGGTGGGTCGCCGCGTCGCACCACACGTCGTCTCCCGCGGCCTGCATGAAGCGGGCCGCCAGGTTCACCACGTCGCCGATCATGGTGTATTCGCGCCGACGCTCCCCGCCTACGGGGCCACAGAAGGCCTGGCCGGATGCGATCCCCATAGCGCAGGTGAACCCCAAGTCGTGCAGCGCGGTGCGCAGATCCAACGCCGCGTGCACGGCGCGACTCGGGTCATCCTCGTGCGCGAGCGGCGGCAGGCCGAACGCTGCCACACACGCGGTGCCCGTCGCATCTACCATGAGCTTGTTGATCGTGCCCTCATATCGGCCCAGCACGCGTTGGATGGTTTCCATCGAGCGCTGCAGCGGGGCAAGCGGGTCCGGCCCGGTCCCGTCCAGCCCCGCCACGTTCAAGAACAGCACGGTGAGTCGGCGCAATTCGGCCAACCAGCCGGAGTGCCCGGCCGCAACCCGGGCGAGGATCGCGGCCGGGAGGTACCCGCGCAGCGCGGCCTCCGCCTGCGGGGACCGAGGCGGCGGGTCGGCCGCGCGCAGGGGGAGGGGCTCGCGCAACTCGTACAGCCGCACCGCGCCGTTGGGCAGGGGCTGTCCGCCGCAGTCGGCCTCCACCAACGCCCACGCCGGCGGCGCCAGCACCACGGTGCCCGGCGACGCGTGTTCTTCCGCCACGCCCACCTGCACCATGGGGTCACCGGTAGTCAGGAACTCCCACCGGCCCTCCACCCCCCCCACATGGGCGGCCACCATTTCCCCCGCTCCGATGGCGATGGTTAATTCCAGCGGTTCGCCGCTGCCCGTTTCGTAACCGCGGAACCGCGTCTGGACAGCGAGGCCGCATTGCGCGGCCCGGTGCGTCACCGTGCGCAAGTCCTCGACGTCCGCGCGCCAAACGGCGAGCAACCCATCACCCGCGAATTTGACCACCTCGCCGCCGTGGGCGTTGACCTCGTCCACCAGCCGGCCGAAATATTCGTTCAGCAGGTGCGACAGTTGTTCCACGCCCTGCGGTCCCTGGCCAGCGAGGCGCTCGGTGAGTGCGGTGAAGCCGGTGATGTCCGCGAAGAGGGCGGCCGCCGGCCCCCGGTCGGCGCGCGGCGCGGTCAGCGGGTCGCTCCTCTGCTCGTACAATCGCGCGACCGCTGGCGGCACGTAGCTCACGAGGGAGTCGACACCGGGGGCCACGGGCCGGTCGGCAGTGGTGTCAGGCATTCAGTTCCGCACGGGCGCGGGCCAGGTCGTCCTGCGCGCCGATGCGCTCGAAGATCGCGGCGGCCTCTTCCAGGTGCCCGCGGCGGTGGGCGTCCCCGCGGTCCATGTGACGCCCGAGCGTGTAGTGCGTGAGCGCCCGGTCGTACGGAGTGGCGTGCCGCTCCCCGGCCTCGAGGGCGCGCGCCCAACACTTGCGCGCCGCGGCGGGCTTCCCGTCCAGCCACCGGCACCAGCCGAGCCAGGCCAGCGCTCGGCATTCGGCCAGGCGAAACTTCTTGCCGACCTTCGCCAGCGCGTCGCAGGCAGCGCGCGCGGCGTCCGCTACCGAGGCGTCCCCATCCTGCCACAACGTCAAGTACACTTCGGCGGTGCCGGCCAGCCCCTCGAAGACGGTGGAGGTACTGGCGGACTCGGTGGCCATCGCCAGGACTTGGTCGGCGCCCGCCTTGGCCTGATACGGGTGGCCCTGCCGCAGGTGCACGACGGCGAGGAGACCGCGGCCCCGCAGCAGGTGGACGTGATCCCCCTGGCCCTCCAGCAGGTTCACCCCCTCCCGCAGCCGGTCCGCCGCCTCGGCCAGCTTCCCGCCGCGGCGCAGGAGGACCACGGCCTGATTGAGCTGCACCCAGGCGTGGTGCTCGGCGCTGCCGCTGCGCCGCACGACGGTGCGCATCTCCTCGATCGCCTCCTCCGCGCGGTCGTATTCCCCCTGCGCGGTGAGGGAGAGGAACCGCACACTGAGGCACAAGGTCCAGATCCGATTGAACCCGACGCGGGAGAGTTCGGGAATCCCCACCGCCAGCCGCTCGTGGACCCGGTCCCATTGCGCACTGTTCATGTAGTACACGCTGCAACTCATGTTCGAGAAGCCGCGGGCGGCCAGGTCATCCATGCGCAGCGCCAGCTCCTGGGCCCGGCGGCTGTAGGTCTCGGCCAGCCCGTGGAGCGGGATCGCGCCGACGACCAGACACCCGCCGGCGTACACGCGCATGAGTTCCGGGGATTCGCCCGCCCACTCGGCGAAGTTCAGGCCGCACAAGCTGTTCACGAGAAACGGGACCAGGTCGCCGTTCAGGTAGTGAATCTCCCCAATCAGGAGATGGCACCGCACGACTTCCACGGCGCGCTCCGCCTGGTCCCCCGCGCGGCCGAAGAAGCGGGCCGGGAACCACCGGTGCAGGGCCTGCACCGCCGCATGGTGCGCGATTGTGCGGATGCGCGCGCCGCGGGTTTCGGGCATGGGCCACCCCAGCAGCGTCATGGCGTTCAGCAGGTGCGGGCGCGCCTCGACAATTTGGCCCTGGTTGTAGCGCGCCTCGGCCAACTGCCGTTCCCAGCGGGCGCGCCGCACCGGCACGTGCGCGGGAGCGTGGTCGGCGCCGAGCGCGGCGTCCAAATCGAGCGCCTGGGTAAAAAAGTGCACCGCCTCCTGGTCCGCGCCCTTGGCCAGGGCCTGTTCGCCGGCCGCCGCACTGTACTCCAACGCTTTGGCCGGCACGTTCGCCTTGAGCCAGTGGTGCGCCAGCAGCGGGTAATGGGCAGGCAGATCCTCGGCGTAGGTTTCTTCAT
>CBDUXP010000012.1:0-86187 GCA_965371225.1 uncultured bacterium
ACCCCCACCACCATCTTGAACATGTCCAGCGGCATGGGGGTGCCGTCCCTGTTGACCGTGCGCATGGCCGCGCCGACGCCCGCGCAATTGATAACCACGTTCAGCTTGCCGAACTTCTGCACGGTCTGATCGATCGCGGCCTGCACGGCCTCTTCGCTGGTCACGTCGGCTGAAGCGAAAATCGCGTTGTCGCTGCCCAGTTCCTGCAGGACCGCCTGGCCGTCGGCCTCGGAGATACGGTCGAGTACCGTCACGGCGCCGCCGCCGGCCAGCAATCGTTCCACGGTCGCCCGGCCCAGGCCGGACGCGCCACCGGTTACCACGGAAACGCTATCGGAAAGTTGCATGGGGTACCTCTGCCTCGTTCGGGCAGTCGGGCGGGTTGGTCAGCGGCGCATGCTATCAGAACGCACCGCGTCAATCACCCCCCAGCCCCGGTCCCCGGCGCGGCGGGGCGCCGGCATCCGCTCAGCCGCGCGGGGCGACGGCGCCCTGCAACAGGTCTTGGTCGAAGCCGCCGGGCACGATGCCGTCCCGCGCGTACAGGTACAGCGCCGCTTGGAAGATGGTCTGGAGCGTGGACTGCGTGATCGCCAGGAGCACCAGGCCGACGACGGCGAGCGAGATGCAGGCGATGAGAATCGGGGCGCTCTGCGAGAAGATGCCCAGAAAGATGAGCAGAATCAGCGGGAGGCTAAGCAGCCCGAAGAGCATCCCAAAGCTGAAGTGGCCGATGAACTGCTCGCCCCAGGTCCGCTGCAACAGCCGGGAGGATTCCTTGACCGCGTCGATCGGGCCGATACGCTCGATGACCAGGATTGGTACGACGAAAAAGCTGACGAGCGACCACGCCATCCCGAGCAGACCGGCGACGATCCGGCCGATAGTGTTCGATCGCTCCTCGATCATGCGCAGGACCATGCCCACCGTCGCGGCGACGAGCGCCCATCCCGCGATGAGCGGCAAGCGGTTGAACGCGGCGCGGAGCCCGTCCCCGACCGTGGGGTCCCCGCCGGCCATGCGCTTGCACGCGCACGCGACGATTCCCGCGTTGAAGAAGACGATGACGAAGTAGTTGCAGAAATAGAACAAGAACGCGAGAACGGCGTAAAGGATCTGTTGCGCGGGCTCGGCGCCCTCGGGTGTCTCGAACACCCCGGCGACGAACATGGGCACCGCGAAGGAGGCGAGCACGAGGAACTCGCAGGCGGCCGAGAAGACGGGAAAGAGGAGCAGCTCCTTGTCCTGCTTGAGGATGCCCCAGGACGCGCCCATCAGGCGCCACGTGTGCGAGATGCGGCCCATACGCTCTCCCCTTCCGGCGGTCAGCGCCGACCACTATTGTACATGCGCCGGTACCCGCGCCTGCGGCCCGCTGCCGGTTCAGGGCGTGCGTAACACCATGAGGCGAATCTCCGTCATGTCGTCCATGGCAAAGCGAATACCTTCGCGCCCGATGCCGCTCTCCTTTACGCCCCCGTACGGCATGTGATCCACGCGCCAGGACGGCACGTCGCCGATCACCACCCCCCCCACCTCCAGCTCATCCCACGCGCGGTGGGCCTTATAGATGTCGCGCGTGAAGATGCCCGCCTGCAAGCCGTACTCGCTGTTGTTCACTTCCCGTAGCGCCGCGTCGAAATCCGCAAACGAGGACAGCACGGCGACCGGCCCGAACGCTTCGGTGGCGCAGACGTCTGCGTCGGGGGGCACGTTCTCCAGCAGCGTCGCGTCCAGCATGGCCCCATCTCGCGTGCCGCCGCAGAGCAGGGTCGCCCCCCCGTTCACCGCGGCCTGCACCCACCCGTGCAACCGTTCCGCTTCTCCCTCGGTAATCATCGGGCCGATGAACGTGTCCTCGTCCCCGGGATTGCCCGCCTTCAGCGCCCTTGTTGCGGCGACCAGCGCGTCCCGGACCTGGGCGTAGACCCGCTCGTGGACCAGGATCCGTTGCACGCTGATACAGCTCTGGCCGGACTGGTAGAACGCGCCGATGATGAGACGGTTCACCACGTCATCCAAGTCGGCGTCCTCATCCACGACGCACGCGGCATTGCCCCCCAATTCGAGCACGACCTTCTTCTTCCCCGCCCGTGCCTTCAAGTCCCAGCCGACACCGGGGGAGCCCGTGAAGCTCAGCAATTTGAACCGATCGTCTTCCGTGAAGAGGCGCGCGCCGTCGCGCCGGCACGGCAAGATGGAGAAGGCCCCCTCCGGCAGGTCCGTTTCGGCGAGCACCTCACCGATGATCAGGGCGCCGATGGGTGTCCAACTCGCCGGCTTCAGCACGAATGGGCAGCCCACCGCCAGGGCGGGCGCCACCTTGTGCGCTGCCAGGTTCAGCGGGAAGTTGAACGGCGAGATGAACGAGCACGGTCCGACCGGGACACGCTTCCACATGCCCCAATAGGCGCGGGTGCGCGCGCTGATATCCAGGGGCATCACTTCGCCGGTCATGCGCACCGCTTCCTCGGCCGCGATGCGGAAGGTGTCCACCAGCCGGCTGACCTCGCCGCGGCTGTCTTTGATGGGCTTGCCGGCCTCGATGCACAGGGACTGGGCCAGTTCTTCGGCGCGCTCCGTAAACCGCTGCACGCAGTGATTCAGCACGGCCTGCCGTTCGTAAGCCGCCATACGGCGCATGGGCTCCGCGGCTTCGACGGCCTTGGTGATGGCCGCATCGATGGCCGCCTCGTCCGCCAGGGCCACGCGCGTAGCGACTTGACCCGTGTACTTGTCCGTGACCTCGAGGTCCGTATTCGGCTGGTGGGGCGCGTTAGCCAAGTAGTACGGATAGCTGTCCTTGAGCATGAGCTACCTCGATGCGCAGCGCGCGGGACGGGGAGAGGGGCGAGTCGGTGAAACTATAACCTAACGCGTCTCGCATGCCGATGCCATGCGTAGCGGGTACGTGGTGCGTGATAAGCTGCGCCCCGTCCGTCCAACCCCACTCCCCCTTCCCCATGGCCACGCCGAACCAGCTGCGCGTCACCTCGTGGAACGTCAATTCCCTACGCGCCCGCGCCACGCGCGTGTTCGAGTGGATCGACGCCCATCAGCCGGACGTGCTGTGCCTGCAAGAGACGAAGGCGGTCGACGCGGTCTTCCCGTATGAGGAGTTCGAGCAGCACGGGTACACGGCGGAGGCCTTCGGCCAGAAGACGTACAATGGCGTGGCGCTCGTCGCCAAGCACGGCCTGAGCCTGCGGGACGTGCAGCGCGGCCTGCCCGACGACGATGCGGACGCGCAGAAGCGCCTCATCGCGGCGGACGTGCGCGGCGTGCGCATCATCAATGTCTACGTGCCGAACGGGCAAGCTGTCGGCACCGACAAGTTCGCCTACAAGCTCGCCTGGCTCCGGCGGCTGTGCGCCATGTTTCACGACCGGCACGACCCCGCACAGCGGCTGCTCATCTGCGGCGATTTCAACATTGCGCCCGAGGATCGCGACGTGCACGCCCCGGACGCCTGGCGGGGCAAGGTGCTCTTCAGCGATGAGGAGCACGCGGCGCTAGCCGCCCTCACGGCGTGGGGTCTGGAGGATGCGTTTCGCCTGCACGTCCAGGATGCCGGGCACTACACATGGTGGGACTACCGCAGCCTGGCGTTTCAGAAGCGGCGCGGCCTGCGCATCGATCTCTTCCTGGTGACGGAGGCGCTAGCCCAGCAGTGCACGGACGTCGCGTGCGACAAGGACGAACGGCGCGCGCGTAAGGGGCAACCCGACCTCAAGCCATCCGACCATGCGCCGGTCACGGCCACGTTCGCCCTGGACTAGGGGCCGAGCGCCGGGCGGCGCCCGCCGGCACTTGGGCCCGGCCTAGCCCTCTTTCAGGCTCTCGACCACTTCGGTCATCATCTGCTTGCCGTCGCCGAAGAGCATGATCGTGTTGTCCGCGGCAAACAACGGGTTCGGGATGCCCGCAAAGCCGGGGCTGAGACTCCGCTTCACGACGACCACGGTGCGGGCCTTGTCCACCTCGATGATGGGCATGCCCGCGATGGCGCTTTGGGGATCGTCCCGGGCCACCGGATTGACCACGTCGTTCGCGCCGAGCACGATGGCCACATCCACTTCGGCCAGCGTGGCGTTGACATCGTCCATCTCTCGCAACTTCTCGTACGGCACATCGGACTCGGCCAGCAGCACGTTCATGTGCCCCGGCATGCGACCCGCCACCGGGTGGATCCCGTACTCGACCTCCACGCCGTGCTCCTCGAGCGTCCGCTCCAACTGCCGCACGGCGTGCTGCGCCTGCGCGACGGCCATGCCGTAACCCGGCACGATAAGCACACGCCGCACGTCCTCGAGCAGCATGGCCACCTCTTCGGGGGAGGTCGCCTTGATCTTGCCCGCGTACACCTCGTCCGCGGTCGCGGTCTCCGCCGACGGCCCGAGCGTGCCGAAGATCACGTTCGCGAGCGAGCGGTTCATGGCTTTGCACATGATGTTCGTCAAGATCAGGCCGGACGCCCCCACGAGTGCCCCGGCGATGATCAGCATCGTGTTGTTGATCACGAACCCCGCGGCACACGCCGCCAACCCCGAATAGGAATTCAACAGGGAAATTACCACGGGCATGTCCGCGCCGCCGATGGGCAGCACGAGCAGAATGCCGAGTATCGCGGCCACGATGCACAGGATGAAGTACACGAACCACGCTTGCGGCGTGGTCGCAATGTATGCACCGATCAGGAGGCAGAGGAGGAACAGGCCCCCGGTCACAAACCTGTTGCCGAGGAGCGGGAACTTCGCGTTCTCGATCGCCCGAAGTTCCTGCAGCTTCCCCGCGGCGACGAGGCTGCCGAAGAACGTCACGGAGCCGATGAGCCCCGTCGCGGCCGTGGCCACCCCGGCGCGCAACGCTTCCGCCTGCGGAATGTCCGCGAATATGGCCATACCCGCCACGAGCATGGAGGCCGCGCCGCCGAACCCGTTGAACAGCCCCACCAACTGCGGCATCTGCGTCATCTTCACGTTGATGGCCAAGAACGCGCCGCACGCGCCGCCCAGCGCCAGAGCCGCGACCAGCATGGGGAGGGATATGATGCCGCCCCACAGTAGCGTCGCGACCACCGCCAGGAGCATGCCGAGGCCGCTGATCAGGTTGCCCCGCACCGCGGTGCGGGGATGGGTCAGCCCTTTCAACCCATAGATGAAGAGCGCCGCCGCCACCAGATAGGTCATGCGCCGCGGGGTATCGGCCCCGCCTGCGGCCGCGGTCTCCAGGAATTCGGGCGTCGTCAGCGCCTCGGTCACCTCCTGAAGCATCGCCTAGCCCTTTCGCCGGAACATGGACAGCATCCGGTGCGTCACCATGTACCCGCCCACCACGTTGACGGTCGCCAACACGATCGCCCCGAACCCCAGGACGCGGGCGATCGCAGGATCCGGCCAGAGCAGGGCCCCCACCACGGTGATGCCGGAGATCGCGTTTGAGCCGGACATCAACGGCGTATGCAGCGTTGGCGGCACTTTCGTGATGATCTCGAACCCGATGAAGATTGACAGGACGAAAATAGTCAGCCCGGTCGCGACATCCATTACGCGTCCTCCTCCGACGAATCATCTGCGCTGTCATCCGCAGATTCGTCGTCGTTTCCGTCCGCCGAATCGTCGTCGGTCGTCTCCGGTTCCGGTTCGGGCGACGTCAGTGGTTCCAGTTCCAGCAACTCGCGAATCCGTGCGTTGACCACGTCGCCGTCCCGGGTCACGAGGGTGTCGCGGATAATTTCGTCATCAAGATCGATGTGCAGGTCCCCATCCTTCATCAAGTTGAGGAGGTACGTACTCATGTTCTTCGCGAACATCTGGCTGGCGTGGAATGGAACGGTCGCCGGGAGATTGAGCGGGCCGATGATCGTCACCCCGTTCACCCGCACGGATTCCCCCGGCGTGGTCAGCTCGCAATTGCCCCCCCGCTCGGCCGCGAGATCGACAATCACCGACCCGGGCCGCATGCCCCGCGCCATCTCCGCGGTCACGAGAATCGGCGCGCGCCGCCCCGGGATCGCCGCCGTGGTAATGACCACGTCGCTCTCGGCGATCACCTTCGCCATTAACTCGCGCTGTTTCTGGAGAAACTCATCGCTCTGTTCCTTCGCGTACCCGCCCTTGTCCTCTGCGCCGCCGGTCTCCAAATCCACTTCCACGAATTTGGCGCCGAGACTTTCCACTTGCTCCTTCACGACGGGCCGCACGTCATACGCCTCGACGACGGCTCCCATGCGGCGCGCGCTCGCGATGGCCTGCAGGCCGGCCACCCCGGCGCCCATGATGAAGGCCTTGGCCGCGGTCACCGTCCCCGCCGCGGTCATCATCATGGGAAACATCTTCGGCAGCGCATCGGCGGCCAGGAGTACGGCCTTGTACCCGGCGATGGTGGCCATGGAGGAGAGGATGTCCATACTTTGCGCTCGCGTGATCCGCGGCACCAGCTCCAGCGCAAAGCTCGTGACGCCGCGCGCGGCTTCGTCTTTGGCCGCCTCCGGCGCGCCGAGCGGGTCCGTGGATCCGATCAGCACTTGGCCGGAGCGCATGCGGTCGAGATCGGCGCGCCCGGCTTCCGGGTTGGCGCCAAGCCCGCGGACCTGGACGATGATGTCCGCCTGGGCAAACACGGCATCGCGATCGGCGGCGACCGTGCCGCCGCGCTCCTCGTAGTCCGCGTCCGGAAAGCCGGCTTCGGCCCCCGCGCCCGGTTCCAACAGGACTTGGAGGCCCGCCTTGGCGAGCGGCGGCAGCGAGGCAGGCACGAGGGCGACGCGGCGCTCTCCGCGAAACGTTTCCTTCGGAATTCCGACGAGCATGGCGACCTTCCTTGGACCTTACCGGCCGGGGTGCATCACAAAACGGCCCTAGCATACCCGAAGGCAGCCGCGGGGAGTGCATCGGGCCCACCACCCTGGGCCGGCGGCGAGACGGGGCCCGCTGGGATGCGCCGGCGGAACGTCCCAGCGGCGTGTTCACGAACCTGAAAGGCCCTGTACTGGGCCGATGTAGCGACGGTGCAGGGCATGCACGTGCGCCGCGGAACCCGCATACTCCAGGGAAGGAGTACACTATTCAGAGGAATTGCCGGTCGCGCGATCACCTGGAGCGCGGGGGCCGGCGCCCACCTCGGGCCGGGGCCTCGGAGCGCTGCCCGAATGGGAGCGAGCATGGTCAAGCATATCCTCCTGGCCGTGGATGATTCGCCGGCCAGCGCGCGCGTGGCGGAGTACGTGGGCGGCATGCTCCAGATCGACCCCCACGGGCGGCGGAAGCGGGACAACGTCCGCATCACGATCCTGCACATCTATCCGCGCACCCTTCAGTCGCAATACGCCACGGGCCAGGCCCTGGCGCACGATCTCCACATGCCGCACTATGAGTACGCGCTCGAGGCGGACCACGACGTGGCGGTCCACGCGCACAAGATTCGCCGGCCGACGGATGACGCGCGGGAGCAGCTCCTGGAGTTGGGCGTGCCGCACAACGCCATCGACGTCCACCATAAGCAGGCGGGCCCGGCGGCGGATGTGGCGGCCATGATCATCGCCACCGCGAAAAAATACGGGTGCGACACCATTGCGGTCGGCCGGAACCGGGACCAGCGCTTCCTGCGCACCCACATCAGCGACGCTGTCATCAAGCGCAGCCAAGACCTCGCCGTCTGGGTCGTCCACTAGTCCGCGAGCACGAAGACGAGCGCCTGGTGCGCGGCGCGGAGCGCGGATTCCACTGCATCGGGCGAATCGGCGCGCGCGAAGATGAAGCCCAGGTACAGCCCACCGTCAGGCAGGGGCGTTACGGTCTGGCCGGGATGCACGGTGATGACCACGTCTTCCACCCCCGGCACGGCGAACGCCGCGGCGCGCCCACGCACCTCTTGCAACACTCCGGCCCCGGGAATGGGCAGCATCATCACCCCCGCGGGCTGCTGCTCGCGTTGGTACGACGCAACGTCCAGGCCTATGGCGTGACGGATGATCAGTTCTTCCAACGAGACGCCCACCCCGAACCGCAGGGTGCGTGAGCAGAGGCCGCCGATGGAGCGCGCTGCCACTTCGATGACGCAGGGCCCCTCAGCCGTCAGGCGCAGCTCCGCGTGGATCGGACCCTCGCGCAAGCCCAGCGCTTGCGCCGCCTCCGCCACCGCCGCGGTGACAGCGCGCTGCTGCTCGTCAGACTCCCGGGACGGTGTCACGTAAATCGTCTCCTCGAAGTACGGCCCCTCGAGCGGGTCCGGCTTGTCGAACAGCGCGAGCGCCAGCAGTTCACCTCGCGCCAACAATCCCTCGAACGCCACCTCCCGGCCCGGCAGGTAATCCTCCACGAGCACGTGCGCGTCGAGACCGGCGTCCGCGTGAGAGCGCGCCTGCCGAATGATGGTGGCAACCCGCGCGAACGCGGCGGTGAATTCGGCCGGCTCGTCGGCGCGGATGACCCCCTGGCTGGCGGCCAAGCCCCGCGGCTTGAGCACGCAGGGGTACCGCACCTCCCGCGCGACGGCCACCGCGTCCGCATCGAGCGGCACGAGCCGGTAGCCCGGGACGCGCACGCCGCCCTCCCGCAGCGCCTCGCGCATGCTGAACTTGTCCCGCGCCGCACGCGCAGCGCTGACATCCGTATGCGGCAGCCCCAGCGCCGCGGCTACCGCCGCCGCGGCCACGGTCGTCCGATCGTCCACCCCCACCACCCCGCACACGGGATGTTCCCGCGCGAAGGCCACGGCGGCCGCGGCAGCCTGTTCCGGATGCCGGAAGTCGAGGGTCAGGAAGTCAGCCCCATCACTCGCGGCGAGCGCGCTCGCTTCCTCCGTCGCCACGGTCACCGCCATGTGGACCTGGACGTTCAGGCGCTTCGCCGCCTGCATGAACGCCTCGGCCCGGTACGTCGTGGTGGGGATAAGGAGCAGCAGCCGCCCTGGGACGTGCGGCATAGTGGTCGGTGTTCGGGTGGCGGCCCGCCGCCCCGCGGCTACTTCGCCGAGGGGGCGTAGAAGGGGTTCGTGCCCGCGGCGTGGTCCGTGGTGTCGAGGATGGCGCCCACCTCGGGCACCCCATCGCGAATGGCGCGCTCGACGCCTTGTTTCAGGGTGACGCTCGCCATACCGCACCCCTGACAGCCGCCGCCCATCCGGATGTACACCGTGCTGCCCTCGACGTCGAGCAGCTCGATGAAGCCACCGTGCGAGGCGATGCCTGGATTGATCTCGTTTTCGAGGATGGCTTCGACTTTGGCCCGGATGGCGCCGGAGTCGGCGGCCCGCGTCATGATCTCCTCGGACACGGCGGGCGCACCGGACGCGATGTGCTCGCGAATCGCGGTACCAATCTGCTTCCCGATGACGGGCCACATCACGTCGGTGGATTTCGTGAGCAGCACCGCGTTCTCGGCAATCTGCACGCTGCCGACACCGTCGATGCCGAAGAGGCGCTCGGCCAGGGGCGAGCCCAGCGCGTCGTCATAGCTTGCGAATTGCGCAGAACCACCCTGGAACAACGACCGGTCCACGATGAACCGGCAGGCTTGCGGATCCATCTGCGGCTCGCCGGTAATCTTGATGTCCTCTGCGCTCATATCGCTCTCCTTCGACGCAGCCCACCGCCCGCGCGGCGCCGCCTAGTCAGGCTTCAACCTACATCCAATGTACTAATGTAACGCGCCCATGCTCCACCTCCTAGCACTCCCGGGAAGAGCAGGTTGGAAGTCATTGTGGCCACTTACGTTACGGCGCTCTTCCCTACGCGGGCACGGCGTCGAGGGGACCCAACTGGTCCTCCGTGGGTTCCGCTCAGCAGAACCAGGATTCGGTCAGCCGCGGGACCCGCGCCCGGTTGCGGTACACCTCGGGGGAGCTTTCGGTGCGCGCCGGCAGTCCCGCCGCGGCGCGCGCGAGCCGGCGCACGGTCTCGAAAGTCATCCAGGATTCTTCCCGCGCCGCGGCGGCCACTTCCACCGCCGCAGCAACCTGCCCATGCAGCGCGTCCATGCGCGGGTCCGGGTGGGCCCAGGCGTAGCTGAACGCCGCCTGGTCCAGCGCACCGAGGTACGGACGGATCGCTTCGTGCGCGAGCAGCGCCGAACCCGGTGGCACCAACAGGCGGATCGCGTAGTGCACCGGATCCACGGCCGGGATGAGCCCTTCGGCTTCAATGATGTCCAGCATCTGCACGTAGTCGTCCAGGGTCGCCCACGGGGTAAAGGGCACCAGCGACGGGCGCAAGGTGATCCCCGCTTCGCGGGTGACGGCCAGCGCGGTCGCCACGTCCGCCCGCGTATGGCCCTTCTGCAAGGACGTCAAGACCAGGTCGCTGAAGGCTTCGACCGCGGATACCACGAAGAGACATCCTGCGTGGGCGAACTCCGTGAAGAGTGCCCGGTGCCGAACGATGTGTTCGATCTTGGCCGTGAAGTCGAACGTCAGGTCGGGAAATTCCGCGTGCAGGTGCCGCGCGATCTCTCGCGCGTGTCGCGGCCCGTTCAAAAAGTCCGGGTCGCCGAACGTGATGTGCGTGGCTCCCGCCGCCACCTGCTGCCGGATGTCCTCCAACACGATCGCGCGTGGCACCACGAAGAACCGGCCGTCATACACCGGCGTGACCGGACAGTGCAGGCAGCGGTGCTTGCACCCGCGGCTCGCTTCCGCGTAGCCCGCCACGGACAGCGTGCCGTCCCGGTCCAGCTTGGCGTACTCCCCGAGCGGGGGCAGGGCGGCGCGCGCCGGCAGCGCAAAGTCAAGGCGGGCGAGATGGGGAGCCGCAGGCGCGTCGGTCGTCCGCACACCGGGCACGCAGGGAGCCTCGCCCGCGGCCAATGCCTCCACCAGGGCCACGAGGGGCGCTTCGTACTCACCGCCGATGCACGAGTCCACGCCGTTGGTGAGTAAGTAATCGGCATTCAGGACGGCGTACAGGCCATAGAAGCACACGTGGCAGTCGGGGTTCACGGCGCGCACCCGTTCGGCTAATCGCACGCCCAACCGCAACGCCGTGTGCATGGGTACGGCGATACCGACGAACCGCGCGTGCGCGACCCAGGCCGGCTCGAAGCAATCCACGGCAATGTCGTGTACCTGGGGCGCGAATCCCGCCCGGGCCAGGAACCCGGCCGGCCACGCAACGCCCACCGGCTGATGCCCCAGCTCGTAGCAAGACAGGAGCACGACGGCGCCGGGAGCAGTCATCGAGGGCGCGGGCACACAAGTAGTAGTCGGCACAGCGGATCGATCCGGGTTCGTCGTGGGCGAGTGCCCCCTAGTGTGGCAGCCGGCGACCGGTTCGCCTAGCCCGGCCTCCAACGGCAGCGGCGCGGCGGGTCCACGGGGACCGGCCGCGCCGTCACCTCATCTGTGCTTGGCGATCAGAACGCCAGGAACGGTCCGGTCACCATCACCCGGGTGGCCACGCCGTCCAGCGCCGCGGGAATCGCCGCGCGGGTCTCGGGCCGCTCCCGGTCCAGGTAGACCTCGATCACGGGCCGGCCCGCCCCATTGCGGCTGATGCCCGTTCCGACGACACCGGCGTGGCTGAACAGGCCGGCCTCGTGGCTCGCCTTGACCGCGCTGGCGTGCGCCAGGGCCGATCCCGAGTTGCCGGGTCCACCAGCGCTGTCGCTGCCGGATGCTCCCGCCCGGCAGTCGGCATCCGGGGTCGGATCGGTGCCTTTATCAAACGAGTTGGCCGGGGTGCTGCCGTCAAACGCCGGTCCACCGAGGATGGCTGTGACCGTGGTTACGAACTCGCCATAGGGCGCGTTCTTCGCCGTGTAGGCCGCGACACCGGTGCTGCTCGTGATGGCGCCCGTGCCGGTGCCCCACGGAGCACCGTCCAAGGTCACGGCGATCTGCACCTCGACGCCGCTCACCGGGGCGCCAAACTCATCCACCACCGAGAGACTGATGTTCAGGTGCTTGTCCCCGTTCTTGCCGCCTTGGGTGGTGTAGGTCACGCAGTCCACGCTGGCCCCCGTGGGCACCACGGTTTCCACCAGCGCAAAATCGGCCACGGTTCCGGCACCCTCGTCCACGACTGCCGCCTGTTGTTGCGCGTCGTAGCCGGACGCGGAAGCGGACACCGTACGGGTGCCGGTGGGCACGTCAATAATCACGTATGTTCCATTCGCAGCCGTGGTAGCCGATTGGCCGGTGTCCGTGCTCACCGTGGCCCCGGCGATGGCACTGTCATCCGCCGCGCTGGTCACGAGGCCCTCGATCCACCCCACGACCGGCGGCGCCGCGGGCGCTCCGCTGGCCATCGTGACGCCGAGCAGCGCGAGGACGCGATCAATAGGGTTGGCCACCGTGTAGCTCGATCCGCCGGCAAACAGCAGGCCCGTGGCCCGCGGCAGGCCATCGGTCGGATCCACACCATCGGCCTCCACGATCAGGGACCCTGAATCGCCGCCGGCGCTGAAGGAGCCGTCGGTGATGAGGAACTGGTTCACGAAACGCGCTACGTCGATGGCTGAGCTCCCACAGTCCTTCGAGTAGCCCACGTCGAGCGTCACGTCCACGGCTGCCACGACACCGAAGGTGCGACCCGTGGTGCGACCGCTCTTCTGCACCACCTGTCCCAGGGATGGGGCGACGGTGCTCGCACTCAGCACCCCAATATCGATGATGCTTCCATCGGTGCGTACCGCATTGGGCACCACCTGAGCGATCGCCGCATCCACCTCGTTGAGGGGCACGCTGCGCCCCTTCGCGAAGCGGATCTGAACGTAATCGCTCAGGTGGGCCACCGTGTCGTTCGCGTCCTTGTCACAGACCGGACTCTGGTCGATCAGCCCCGGCTGAATGGCCGCCTCGCCGAGCGACCCTTTGTTCGTCCGGGCCAGGATGTGGTTGTTGCTCAGGATGTACATGCCATTCGCATTCTGCACCAGCGAGCCCAAGGTACCGCCGCAGCAAAACGCTGAGCTGTGGAGGTTAATGCTGCCGCCGCTGGTCCCCAACTCGATCGGGGTGCCCTGCGCGGCCCGATGAGCGGCGCCGCCGTCAGCCCACAGCGCGGGCGGGAGGGCCACGGCACCGCATACACCCAGTAGTGCGATGACCCAATTTGAATGCCCGGCAGCCCACCGACTCCGCCGGGGCCGGCGTTGCGTAGTCCCTCTCATAGTGTCCTCGTCCTTCTCCGTCTCCCGGAGAGATTATACCGCTGCCTCCAGCGCGAAAGCTCGCCTACTACCCGCCCGCGCTCCAGAGGTCTAGACCTTATCTTAATGTATCGGGCGATACCCGCCGGTCTACAGTGGTGACCCAAAAATAGCATAATTAGCATATTTTGACAATCGGTTGTGTGCAAACACGCACACTCACCGCGGCTGTACAATAGGCGCCGTCTGCTGCGGGATGCCCGCGCCGCCTTGCCACGACGGATCAGCGGCAACTCGAGGACCATCGCGGCTGGCGCCTGAGGATCCCCCGCCCCGGTGCTCTCAGGCAGGGGCAGGTGTAGCGCATCCGATCTGCGGGTCGCAGAATCTAGATATAACGGAGGAGCAATGATGAACAGCTTCGGCGCCCGTTCCACCCTGACGGTGGGCGGCAAGGACTACGAGATCTACCGCCTGGACGCGCTACAGGCCACGTACAACGTCGGGCGCCTGCCCTACTCGCTGCGCATCTTGCTGGAAAATTTGCTGCGGACCGAGAACCCTACCTCGGTTCCGGCATCGGACATCGAGGCGCTCGCCCGCTGGGACCCCGCCCGGAAGCCCACGGAAGAAATCGCGTTCACGCCCGGGCGCGTGCTGCTTCAGGATTTGACCGGCGTGCCCGCCGTCGTGGACCTGGCTGCCATGCGCGACGCGATGCGCGCCATGGGCGGCGACCCGGCCAAGATCAATCCGCTCCAGCCCGTGGAACTGGTGGTGGATCATTCGGTGCATGTGGACGCCGCGGGCAGCGCGGACGCCCTGAGCCGGAACGCCGAGCTGGAGTTTCACCGCAACCGGGAACGGTACGAATTTCTGCGCTGGGGCCAGGACACCTTCGATAATTTCCGCGTCGTGCCACCAGCCACCGGCATCGTCCACCAAGTGAACCTGGAGTACCTGGCGCGCGTCGTCATGACGAAGACGGCCGACGGCGCAACCCAAGCGTATCCAGACACGCTGGTTGGCACCGACTCGCACACGACGATGATCAATGGCCTCGGTGTGCTCGGGTGGGGCGTCGGCGGCATCGAAGCTGAAGCCGCCATGCTCGGTCAGCCCCTCTCCATGCTGATTCCCCAGGTCGTCGGCTTCAAGCTCACCGGGGCGATTCCGGAAGGGACGACGGCCACTGACCTGGTCCTGACCGTTGTGCAACAGCTCCGCGCCCACGGAGTGGTCGGAAAGTTCGTGGAATTTTTCGGCGACGGTCTTGCCGCGCTGCCCTTGGCCGACCGCGCCACCATTGCGAACATGGCGCCGGAGTATGGCGCCACTTGCGGGTTCTTCCCCGTCGGCGAGGAGACCCTGAAATACCTGCGCCTCACGGGCCGCTCCGAGGAGCAGGTGGCGCTGGTGGAGGCATACACGAAGGAACAGGGGTTGTTCTATGAGGCGGGGGCCCCGCCGCCCGAGTACTCGGCGACGCTGGAGCTGGATATGGGGACCGTCGAGCCGAGCCTGGCCGGCCCAAAACGGCCGCAGGACCGTATTGCGCTCGGCGGGGCGAAGGCGGCGTTCGCGCAGGTGTTGCGCGAAATGGGCCCGGGGCGTGAACCGCCGGCGAACGGGGCGGTGTTGGGCGATGGGGCCGTCGTGATTGCCGCGATCACCAGCTGTACGAATACCTCGAATCCCGCCGTCATGTTGGCCGCCGGGCTGGTAGCGAAGAAGGCGCGTGAACGCGGTCTGGAAAAGAAGCCGTGGGTGAAAGCCAGCCTCGCGCCCGGTTCACAGGTCGTCCCCGCGTACCTGGCCAAGGCCGGCCTGCAAGCGTATTTGGACGAACTGGGCTTCAACGTCGTGGGCTTCGGCTGCACCACGTGCATCGGCAACTCCGGGCCGTTGCCGGCAGAGGTGGAAGCGGCCATCCAGGAGCGGGACTTGGTCGTCGCGTCGGTGCTGTCCGGCAACCGGAATTTCGAGGGCCGCATCCACGCCTTGATCAAGACGAACTACTTGGCGTCGCCACCGCTCGTGGTGGCCTACGCGCTCGCCGGCTCCATGAACGTGGACCTGGCCACCGAACCCTTGGGCCCCGGCCGCGACGGCCAGCCCGTGTACCTCCGGGACATCTGGCCGACGCAGCAGGAAGTGCAGGACGCCGTGCACACGGCCGTTGGCGCGGACATGTTCCGCGAGAAGTATCGCGACGTGTACGCGGGTAATCCGGACTGGAACGCCATCCCCGCGCCCTCGGGCGACTTATTCGCCTGGGGCGAGCATTCCACCTACGTGCAACATCCCCCCTACTTCACCGGCATGGGGCCGGAACCGGAGCCCGTGCAGGACCTGCACGGCGCGCGCGTGCTGGCGCGCCTGGGCGACAGCGTCACCACGGACCACATCTCCCCCGCCGGCGCCATCGGGGCCGCCACGCCCGCCGGCGAGTATCTGCTGCATCGCGACGTGGATCAGAAGGACTTCAATTCGCTCGGGTCGCGGCGCGGGAACCACGAAGTCATGATGCGCGGCACGTTTGCGAACGTGCGGCTGCGGAATCAGCTTGCGCCGGGGACGGAGGGCGGGTGGACGCAGCACCTGCCGGATGGCAAAGAGATGACCATCTTCGACGCCGCGATGCAGTACAAGCAGGAAGGGACGCCGCTGGTCGTCATCGCCGGCGCCCAGTATGGCACCGGGTCATCCCGCGACTGGGCCGCCAAGGGACCGGCCCTCCTTGGCGTGCGCGCGGTCATCGCCGAAAGCTACGAACGCATCCACCGGTCGAATCTGGTGGGCATGGGCATCTTGCCACTGCAGTTCGCGGAAGGCGAGGGCGCCGAGAGCCTAGGGCTCACCGGCCGCGAATCCTATGACATCACCGGCCTGGGCGATGGGTCCGCCAAGGAGGTCACCGTCACCGCCACCGGGACCGACGGGTCGGCGAAGACCTTCAAAGCCACCGTGCGCATCGACACGCCCCAAGAGGTGCTCTACTACCAGCACGGCGGCATCCTCCACTACGTGCTCCGGCAGTTGTTGCAGCAAGCCTGAGGCCGGCCGGGCTGCTGAGGCCTGCGGTGATCGGGCGCAAGCGCAGCCGATCACTAGTCCCCCTGGTCAGCCAAGGGTTGACTTCCTCTGAATATTATGGTATTTCTGAAGTGTCAGAAATAACTGCATATACGCAAAAAGAGGCCCCTGTGCCAAAACTTACCCCGATCGTTCAGAAATTTATCCTCCACTGGGGCGAAATGGGATCCCGCTGGGGGGTCAATCGGACCATGGCGCAGATTCATGCCCTGCTGTACCTGTCCGACCGCCCGCTGCATGCCGAGGAGATTGCCGAGACCCTGTCCGTGGCCCGGTCCAACGTGAGTACGAGTCTCCGCGAGCTGCAGAACTGGGGGGTGATCCACGTGGTCCACACGCTGGGGGATCGCCGGGACCACTTTGAGTCCATGCAGGACGTCTGGGAACTGTTTCGGCACATCCTCCGAGAGCGCAAGCGACGCGAAGTCGATCCCACGGTGGTGGTTCTGCGAGAGTGCGTGCGCGAGGCAAAGAAGAATGCGGGCGAGGGTCACAGCGTCGAAAGGATCCAGGATTTGCTGGAGTTTCTCGAAACCATGACTACCTGGTACGAACGCCTGGATGCGCTGCCCACGGAAGCCATCCTGCCAATTGTCCAGATGGGCGAGGCCCTCTTGAACACCGCATCCGGGGGGGGCGAGTGATGCGAGACCGCAAGGCGTTCTCTTTTTCCCCCGTTTATTCAGTCTATACAGAACTATCTGTTTATTTAGATCTTAGGAAATCACGGGCGAGGATGAAAGGACCGTGCACATGACTGCCATGGACTCCCCCAGCCCGCGCTGGTCGCAGCGCCAGCGGGTCGCCGCTGCCGGCATCTTTGGTGCCGGGCTCCTGCGCCTCCTCGTGGCCATGTGGCCTCATGCGGAGGCGGATGTGGTGTCCGCCGTGGCGGTCACGGCCGCCACCCCGATCGCCCTCGCCCTCGTGCTGTGGCGCTGGCCGGCACACCGGGGCTGGCGCGTCGCGCGGGTAGTCGGCCTGCTCATGGCCTGCACAGTCATGCTCGGCCAGCCCGGGGAATCCTTGGTGCATGGCTTCCTCCTCCAAGTTTGGGGGGCTGCGTTTATCGCAATCGTCGTCTTGATGGCGCCGACGGGCGTGGGGCTCGTCCTGGCGCAGGTGGTGCAGGGAGTCCGCCGGTTCATCACGCGCCGCCGCACCGTGGGAAGGAGTGCCGCGCCCAACCGCGCGCAGTGGACTCTCGCGGCGCTGATCTTCGCCCTGGGGATCGGCGCGCTCGCCTACCACTGGCTCAATGCAGAGCAGCTCGAACAGACCGCCGCCCTGTTCATCGGCCTCCCGGCCCTGCTCGCCATACTCCTGGCGCTGACGCCGGGCGCGAAGAGTCCCACGGGAATGGTGATGAAAGGCATGACCATCGCGCTGCTCTCGTCCGGCGTGCTCTTGGGCGAGGGAATCGTGTGCATTCTGATGGCGTCCCCGCTGTTCTACCTGGTCGGCCTGCTCGTCGGTTTCATCATCGAAACGACCAAGCGCCGGCGGCGGCGGACCGTGCAAGCCCTGCTCTTGATTCCATTGCTTCCCATGAGTCTGGAGGGCGTCGTGCCGGGCGCGTCCTTCCCACGCGACACAGTGGTCCACGTGGAGCGGACGGTCCAGCTTCCGGACGTGGCCATCGAGCAACTGTTGGGCGCCGTGTATCCGACCGCTTATCCGGCACCAGCTTTCCTGCGACTAGGCTTCCCCCGTCCGGTGAGCGTGCGCGCCGAGGGTTTGCGCATCGGCGACTGCCGTGAGATTCAGTTCGTGAATCGCGCCGGCGTGCAAAGCGGGGTTCGACTGAAAGTCGTGAACCGTTCCCCCGGCTATGCGCGGTTCGCGGTGCTGGCCGATACCACGCACATAGCGCACTGGTTGGCGTGGGAGTGGGCCGAGGTGCGGTGGACGAAGCGGGCGGACGGGGCCGTGCGGGTGGAGTGGAGTGTGGGCTATCGGCGGCTCCTGGACCCGGCCTGGTACTTCGGGCCCCTCGAGCGGTACGGAGTCGCGCAGTGTGTGGGCTACCTCATGGATGCCGCACTGGAGGCACACGGTGGGTGACGCGGGCCTGGTGCGGGCGCTCTCGCTGTTCCTGCCCATCGCCGTGGCGGGCGGCCTGTGCCTGGTGCGCAGGCCGAATCGGCGGCAAGCAACGGCCCTGGGGCTGGCCGCGGCCTGGAATTTCGCCACCCTTCTGCCGCTCAACGTCCTCGCGACTCGGCTGGGATGGTGGCGCTTCGAGGCGCAGGGGGGCAGCATCGCGGGCGTTCCCGTCGACCTGCTGCTCGGTTGGGTTCTTATGTGGGGGCCGGTCGCGGCGCTGGCGCTGGACCGGGTGCCGCTCTTCTTCGCGGCGGGAATCGCGTTATGGATCGACGTTCTGTTCATGCCCCTGGCGGCGCCCGTCGTACACCTGGGCCACGGCTGGCTAGTCGGCGACGGGGTTGCGGTGTTCATCGCATTCGTTCCCGGTCAGCTCTTGGCCCGCTGGACGGCCAAGGGACAGCACCTGCCCCGCCGAGTCGCGCTTCAAGCGATCGGCTATTCAGCGTTGTTCCTCTGGGGCTTGCCGACTGTCATCGTCGACATTACGGGTGGCAGTTGGCAGCCGCTGTTGACCCGGCCGGTGGCCAGCCTCGCCGTCTTCGTACAACTGCTCGCCTTGCCGGCCATCCTGGGCCTGAGTGCGGCGCAGGAGTTTGCACAGCGGGGCGGCGGCACGCCCCTGCCCTACGATCCCCCGCAACGCTTGGTGGCGAGCGGAGTGTACGCGTACGTGGCCAATCCCATGCAACTGGCCACGAGCACGCTGCTGGTCGGGTTGGGATGGGTGCTACAGAGCGGTTGGGTCGCCGCTGCGGGTGTCATGGCAGTCGTCTACGGTGCGGGGCTGGCCGGTTGGCACGAGGACGCCCAACTCACCGAGCGGTTCGGCGCACGGTGGCGGCGGTACCGCCAGGCCGTGCACACGTGGCTGCCCCGGTGGCGACCATGGCCGGGGGCGCCGGCGCGGTTGTACGTGGCGCGGGGATGCGGCGCGTGTGAGCGAGTGGGGCGGTGGATTCAGGAGCGGCATCCGGTAGCGCTCACCCTCGTGCCCGCGCAGCAGCATCCCGCACGGGACCTGACGCGCCTGACCTATGCGCCGGGAGACGGTGGGCCGGAGGAGAGCGGGGTGGCGGCACTCGCGCGCGCGCTCGAACACGTGCACCTGGGCTGGGCGGTGATTGGTTGGACGGTGCGACTGCCCGGGCTACTACCCTGCATCCAATTACTCACCGATGCGGTGGGGGGCGGCCCGCGGCTGGTGCCACGCGATGCGCCGGACTCTGGTGTGCGGGGTGCGCGCCTAGCTCCGCACGGTGCCGGCGCCGTGACCACGCCGGTCCCGTTCGCCGAGAAACGGATCGAACTGTGACGCCGGGCACGGGCCAGGTAACGAGCCCAAGTGGGCACCCTTGAACCAGGGGAGCTGCGAGAGAAGGTGGTAACCATGCGAGTCTCGCCTGCCGAATACCAACGCCTGCCCCTGCGCGCCCACGGGTTTCTCGCTGACGTGCCCCTGCACGACGTGTGGGCCTTCCACCTGCGCGGCGGCGGCACGGGGCGGACGCTGCGGGATTTTCTGGAACTCCTCTGGGCGAACGACATAACGCGCACGAATGCGTTGGTCGCCGGGCTCTTCCGTCTGCGGCGCACATTGGGCCGCGTCTTCGGGTGGGACGCCGACCGGCACGACGATCCACGCGCGTCGTATATGCGTCGCTTAACCGCGGCGGACGTGACACGCTCCCGGGAGGAACCGGGCAGCGGCCAGGGCCCGTTTCGGCTGCTCTACCATTTCGAGAACGAATCGCTCAGCGAGCTGCGCAACGGGACGGTGCACGCGTTCTCGGCCATGGCCATGACGCCGAGCACGGACGGCTACACCGTCTACTGGGCGATCTACGTGAAACGCACGAGCTGGCGGACACCGCTGTACATGGCCGCGATCGATCCCTTCCGGCGCCGCGCGGTGTATCCGGCCGTCATTCGGCGCCTGGAGGCCACGTGGAGCGATGCCGCCGGCGGCGCCGAGGCCTCCATCGCGCCTGCGGATACGTGAGGCGCGAGCATGCACCCCCCACTTCATTTCGACCCCGCGATTCGGACCGTGCCCTGGCATGACCTCGTCCCCGTAAGCCGCCGCGAGGTGGTGGCCGAGCTGGCGCTGTCCGCGCCGTGGCTGGCGGCGGCGTGGGTCCTGGCGTACGAGGGGAGCCTCATCCCGGCGTTCGCCTGTTCCTTCCTGTTCTTCCTCACCGCGCTCCGCCAAGTCCACAACGCCTTCCACGGCGCGCTCGGGATTCCGTGCCGCGCGACGGAATGGGTGATTTTCGCACTCAGCGTCTTGATGCTGGGGTCAAACCACGTGGTGAAGTTCCAGCACCTGCGGCACCACCGCTTCTGTTTGGAAGCCGATGACCTGGAGGCGGACAGTGCGCGCGGGTCCGGCCTGCGCGTCCTCCTCTGCGGCCCCCTCTATCCCCTGCGGTTGTACGCGCACGCGCTCCGGACTGCTGACGCGCCAACGCGCCGGTGGATCGTGGCGGAACTCGCGGCGTCGGTGATATGGGTGTGTGTCGTGTTCGGCGTGCTGGAGGTTTCCGTGCTGCGTTACCACGTGGCGGCCATGGCGATCGGCCAGTGGCTCGCGCCGTTCTTCTGCGTCTGGACGGTGCACCACCACTGTGACCGTGCGGGCATGTTCGCGCGGACGGAGCGCCGGAGGTGGCTGAACCTCGTGACGTACAACATGTTCCTGCACTTGGAGCACCATCTCTTCCCCGCCGTCCCGACACGCCATCTCGGACCACTGGCCGCGCGTCTCGACGCGGCGCGGCCGGATGTCCCCTGGACACCGGTGCTCTGAAAGGGCACGCGCCTCCGGCCGCGCGGCGCCGCGCGATCCTCGCGTGCGCGGCGGCATGGGCGCATATAATGCGCGCGAAAGGTGCGCCCCATGTCCCAATCCCCCCTCTCTCCAAACCAGCCGCCGGGTTTCGCTTCACCCCGCACGGTGGCGGAGTACCGCAAGCTCTACGAGATGAGCCTGAAGGATTGGCTCGTTTACCACCAGCAGCAGATCGTGTTCTTCCAATGTTCCTGGATGGGGGTCAAGGCCCTGAAGAACCCCATGGACGCGTGGATCTATCAGGAATTAATCCATGAAGTGCAGCCGGATATCTTCGTGGAGATCGGTAGTGCACACGGCGGGAGTACCCTGTACTTTGCGCATCTGTTCGACCACCTCGGCAAGGGCACCGTCGTATCCATCGATCTGTCCCGGGAGAACTTCGAGGCGCGCCATCCGCGCATCGTGACGCTAACGGGGGATAGCTCGAGCCGCGAGGTGCTTGACCGGGTGGCCAACCTCTGCGCGGGCAAGCGGACGATGGTGTTGCATGATGGCGATCACACGAAGGACGCGGTGCTGCGCGAGTTGCGCACGTACAGCCCCTTCGTCAGTGTGGGCAGCTACTTCATCGTCGAGGACGGCATCGTGGACCTGTTCGAGGCGGACGAAGGGATGGGGTTCGAGGGGGAAGGCCCCATGCGCGCCGTGGAAGAGTTTCTGCGCGAGAACTCCAACTTCCAAGTGGACGACCGCTGCGAGCGCTACCTGCTGACGTACAATCCCATGGGATTCTTGAAACGCGTGCGGTAACCCGCCAGCCCGCCACAGGCAACCGGCCGAGTCACTCCGCGCATCCGGAAGCCGACTCTCAGAACCCGCCGCGGGAGCGCAAAATCTGGCCGGTGATCCACTGCGCCTGAGTCGACGCCAGGAAACAGATCAGCCGCGCCGCATCCTCGGGCTGGCCCACGCGGCCCAGCGGGGTCTGGTCCGCGATGGACTGGCGGAGGGCGTCGGACATCCAACCCGTATCGGTCGGGCCGGGATCCACCGCGTTCACCGTGATCCCCTTGGCGGCGGCCGC
Source organism: uncultured bacterium (assembly GCA_965371225.1). Lineage (GTDB taxonomy): Bacteria > Abyssobacteria > SURF-5 > CBDUXP01 > CBDUXP01 > CBDUXP01. Next base: position 22,166 of record CBDUXP010000012.1, read on the forward strand.
CGGAGCAAGACTCATCGTGAACGCATCGATGGCGCCCTTGGTCGCCGCATACACCAGGTCCGTCGGCATGGGCGTCAGTCCCTGCCCGGAGGTCAGGCTCACAATTCGCCCGCCGGGCCGCCCGTCATGCCGGCGCAGGAATTCCGCGCAGAGGAGCAGCGTGCCGCGCACGTTCACGCGGTAGTGCGCATCGAGCGCGTCGGCAGTCACGCCCGCCGCGTCCACATCCCCACTGTGCGTCGCGTTGTTCACCAGAATGTCCACCGGGCCGAGCGCTTCCTCCGCCCGGTCGAACACGCTGCTCGGCGTCGGTGGTTCCCCCAGGTCCGCCTCCATGCCGGCGGCGCGGCGCCCCGCGCGGCGGACCCCATCCAGAATCGCGTCGGCTTCCCCGGGACCGCCCGGCAACGCGTGCGCCGCATCGTACGGGCGGTAGTAGGTGGTGAACACATCGCAGCCGGCGTCGGCCAAAGCCTGTACGATCGCGGCACCGATGCCCCGGTGCCGACTGACCCCCGTCACCAGCGCGATCTTGCCAGTCAGGTCGTAGTCCACGGTGTTCCCCGCCGCCGGACCTATTGCGGCGTCAGCCGCACGACTTGGTTCGTGCGATCGCAGCTCACGTAGATCACCCCGTTCGCATCCACCGCGACATCGGAGAAGTAATGCGACGGCGCAAAGCCGGGGATACCTTCGACACCGGTGCCCAGGGCCCCGGCCACCAACGAGACGGCGCCGGAGCCTGGGTCGATGCGTGAGAGCCGGCCCGCGCCGGCTTCGACTACGAGCAGGCTGCCGTCCGGCGCCACGGTCAACCCCTCCGGTTGCGCGAGACCGGTCGCCACCTCGCGTGCGTCGGCAAGCACCGTGCCGTCGGCAACGATCTGCAGCACCCGCCCGCTCGTCCACTCGGCTACCCAGAGATCGTCCGACGTCGCGGCCAGGCCGGTGGGCACGGGCAACCCGCTCGCAATGGTGGTGCGCTCCCCGGTCGCGGCGGCGCGGCGGACCACGCTGCTCGAGCCCAATTCGGCCACCACGAGGTCGCCCTGGAAGCGGATGGCATTCAGGGGGACCTGAAAATCGTGAAAGGCTTCCACCACGCGCTTCGCGGCAGGGTCATAGACCTCCACCGCGTTGTCGAACCACGATGACAGGAGCAGGCGATTTCCGTCCGGAGCGACGGTCACCGCGGAGTGAATGGTGGCAATGCCGGAACGATTAAACGTATACGTGCGCCCTTCCGGCAGCGGGGGGGCGCTAAACGTCGCGTGTGCCGCGGCCGTCTGGCGCCGGGTAGCCACATCGAACTCCCGCACGCTCCAGAAGTCCGCCAGGTACAGCTTGGTGCCGCCCGCGCCCGGCTGGAGGGCGAGCCCACTCGGCGGCAGAATGCCACCGCGCAGTAAATGCCGGATCGTCCCGTCCGCCAGTATCTCGACCAGACTCCCGTTCCGGCTATTGGAGACGAAGAGGCGATCCTGTGAATCGATCGCGAGGTTGTCGAGACCGGTTTCGAGGGTCGCGAGTGTCGTCTTCGTGCCGGTAGCGGGATCGATGCGCAGGACGGTCCCACGGAGGAGTTCGCAGACCACCATGCGGCCCTGCGAATCGAACTTCAGCGCCACGGGAAACTCCAGGCCATCCGCTACCGTCTCAGTGGTACCCGCCGCCAAGTCCCATCGCACAATCTCCCCGTACAGGTTCAGCGGGCTGTACAGCCGGCCGTCGGGGCCGAAGGCCATGCTGTTGGGCCAGCCGACGTTCTCGGCAACCAACCGCGGCTCCGCCCCGCCGGCGAGATCGATGGCGTACAGCGCGTCCCCCAGAATCGCCTTGCTCACGTACAAGGTCATCCCGTCGGGCGATACTCGCACGGCGTTCACGCCCAGGCCGAGGTCCGCCACGGTACTCGTGGTGCCGTCCGGCGCGCGCCGGCCGACGGTGCCCGCCACGATGTTCGTCCAGTAGATGGACCCGTCCGGTCCGACCGCCACGTCGTCAGGTGTGTCTACTCCCTGTTCGACACCGTAGGTCGCCAGAACGTTTCCCGTCGTGGTGTCCAGTACTTTCAAGTCGCGGGCGAGGTTACTAGCGATGAGCAGACGATCCTCGGCGTCGCAGACCAGTCCGTTCATCCCCCCATAGCGCGAGCCCTGAATGAACACGTCGCGCGCGTAAGCCGACGGGGCCGGCTCGACGAATCCGGGCAGGGCCAGGGCCACCCCTGACAGGAAGACCATGCCCAGCCCGGCTCCGCCTAACAGCTTGTGCAATCCCATGTGTGCTCTTTTGTCGACCGCGCTCTGCAGTTTGCTCGCGCCTAGGGGGACGTCATGGGCGCAGGCATCTCGTTGCGCAGCGGTTCCCCGCGGGTGTACCGCTTGAGATTCTCCACGAAAATTTCCGCCGCGCGGGTGGCATTACCCGGTGTGCTCCCACAGTTGTGCGGGGTCACAATCACGTTCGGCATCTCCCACAGCGGACTGCTCGCCGGCAGTGGCTCCTCTTCGAACACGTCCAAGGCGGCACCCGCCAGGCGGCCCTCCTGAAGCGCCGCGACCAACGCCGGCTCGTCGATCACCTCGCCCCGGCCCACGTTGATTGTGAACGCGGTCGGCTTCATGCGCGCCAACGCCGCCGCGTCGATCAGGTGCCGCGATTCCGGGTTGAGCGCCGTGGCAAGCACCAGGTAATCCGCACAACCGAGCAATTCGTGGAAGCGCGTCAGGGGCCACGTTTCGCACGGTTCATCGCCGCGTGGGCTGCGGCGCATGCCGATAACCCGCATGCGCAACGCCGCACCCAGCCGGGCCACTTCCGCACCGATGTGACCGAGTCCGATGATGCCGAGCACACAGTCGGGCAATTCCTGGACGCGATGGCGCTCCCAACCCTTCGCCCGCTGATTGGCCGCCCACGCGGCGGCGTTGCGCGAGAGGGCGAGGATGAACATGGCGACGGTCTGTGCGATGGGAATCGCCGCCGCGCCGGCCGAATGGGAGAGGCGGACGCCGCGGTCTTGCAACGCGAGAAACGCCGGGTGGTCGACGCCGGCACTGAAGCTGTGCAGCCAGCGCAAGTTCGCGCACTGGCTCACGGCACGCATACCTTGGGCCGCACGTTCCGGAAAGAGGTCGCCGGAGAAGAACGCTGCCTCCACTTCGGCAAGGTCGCCGCTGGGTCCATCGGGCTCGAGGACCACCCGCGGCGCGTCGGGCGCCGCTTGGCTCAGCGCATCGGCGTAGTGCGCTTCAATGTAATCGGATACCAGTATGGAACCGGTCACCAGCGTCTCCTGCCGCGGGCGCTTCCCCCACGACGTTGCCGGGCGGGCGGCTGTTGCGGGCGGCACTATATGCGACGGGAGCCGGGGATTCCAGGCGGGTGGGGAAGCGCGCACACGCTTTACCCGCCGGCCAACTTCTGCTACAAGTAGCTTGCGACAACGGCGCGCGCCCGGCGCCCGCCAGCCGGAGGGAGACCCCATGAGTCCAGGCCGCGCCCATCACATTTCCTTTCCCGTGACGGACCTGGCGCGCTCGCGCGCCTTCTACGAGTCCGTGCTCGGTTTGCAGACGATCCCCCGTCCCAGTTTTCCCGTGGACGGCATCTGGTACCAGGCGGGCGAGGTGCAGGTTCATCTCATCGTCACGCCGGACGGCATGGACGTCGGTTCGCCTGCGCCCGCGCTGAACCCAGTGGCGCGTCATGCCGCGTTTACCATCGACGACTACGCCACGACGCTCGACCGTCTGCAGGCGCAGGGGATGGAGGTGTTCGAGACGAGCCCCGAGGCGGGGCAGATGTGGGTGCGCGATCCCGACGGCCACATCATCGAGCTGATCGTCGAAGCCGCGATGGCCGCCCGCATCGCACAGGAGCATAGCGGCGGGTAAGCGGCCCGCCCGCGCCGCCGCTAGGGCGTGTAGACGCCGGGCGCGCCGTCCAGCAACGCCTCACGCAGGAAACGCTCCTGCGGTTTCTCGGAGGCGGTTTTCGGGATTTCCTCCACTACTTGTAGGTAGGACGGGACGAAGTTCGCCTCGAGACCCTCGCGGCAAACGGCGAACACCGAGGGGGGATCGATGGTCCGGCCGGGCGCAGGCACCACCACGGCGACCACATCCTTCTCCCCCGGGGCGCCGGACTTCGCGGGCACACCGTAGACGAAGACATCGGACACGTCCGGGTGCTCCGCGACCACTTTCTCGACGTAACTGGGATTCACGAAATCGCCATTGTGTCGAATGCCGCCGCCCTTGCGATAGTCGAAGTAGAACCAACCCCCGTCGTCCGTGTGCGCCATGTCGCCGCTGCGGAGCCACCCGCCGCGGGTTTTCGCCTTCGACGCCTTCTCGTTGCCGTAGTATTCGACTTCGGCCCGGCCGGATTCCGGGCGCGAACAGATCTCACCCACCCCACCGGGCGGGCATTCGTTGTCGTCCTCGTCGAGAATCTTCATCTCCTGACCGGGAACGGATTTGCCGAACGACCCGAGGGGGCCGACACCGATGGGGTTGAACGCGATCCCGCCTTCCACGGCGCCGTACCACTCGAGGATCTTGATGTTGTAGCGCGTTTCGTACGCCTCCCAGATGGCGGGCGGCATGCCCGCACTGACCACGAACCGCACAGGATTGTCCCCGTCGTTTGGTTTTTCCGGCTCGCTGTAGATCGCCGTGGCCATACCCCCCAGAAGGGAAAAGGTCGTGCAGCCGTGTTTGCGGCAAATGTCCCAGAGCCGGGATTTGGTGAAACGGCGGCTGATCACGCCGCGAATTTCCATGGCCAACGCGCTCGCCAGTGTGACCGCTTGCGCGTTACCGTGCGTGAGCGACAGCCCGGTGTACACGCAATCCTGCTCGGTGTACCCGAAGATCATGCGGCCGACGGCCGTGAACGCGCCAAACCGGCCGTTGGTCATGACCACGCCCTTCGGATCGCCCGTGGTTCCGGAGGTATAGATGATCTGCAAGGGATCCATCGGCGATTCGACGAGCACGTCCGGCGTGGGGACCGGCGCGTCCAGCACTGCGGTGAGCGACTCGGCGCCCGGATAATGGTCGAGCGCCGGCGGATTGTCCTCACCGGACTCCAGCGCGAGCACCACGGCCACCTTGGGCACCTGCGCACGGACCGCCTCGAACTGTTCCAGGTTGTAATCCGCCAGCACGAGCGCCTTGCACTCGGAATTGTTCAGGGTGTACGCCAGCTTCTCCCCCTTGGTTCGCGGATCGATCGGGACGAAGACGGTGCCCGTCGTGGACGCCGCGATCATGGTCTCCACAAACTCGGGATGATTGCGCATCATGAGCCCGAAGCGGTCGCCCCGCTGCAACCCCCGCGCAATGAGGGCGGCCGCCAGCCGGTTCGCCCGCTCGTGCAATTCCGCGAACGTCCGCGTCTCGTCAGGCTTGCCCGCGCACTCGAACGTCAACACCGGAAAATCCGGATTGCGTTCGGCACGTATCGCGATGATATCGGTCAAGATCATTTCGTTCCGCTCACGAGTCATACTGAACTCCCTCCGTCACGCGCATGGTCGTTCCGCTCACACAGCCTGAATGTGAACGCCGTTGTGGATCAAAAACGACAGCACCGCGCTCTGCCATCGCCGCGCGGCGAGCCCCACCAGTGCATGCGCCGCCTGGTACTCGCGAATCCGTTCCAGCACGGCCGCCCGGCGTTTCACGCTGGCAAACCGGTCGCCCGTCGAGCGCTTGCGCAGGAAGCAGAACGCCACCAGCTCATCCGGATCCTGATTCACGTGCGCGCAGAACGCCTGCAACGCATCGAGCTTCTCCGGATCCTCGGCCAGGGGATCGCCGCCCCATTGCTGGTGCAGGCCGGCGGCCCACTTCACCACCGCGGCAAACTCCGCGATCGCTTTGCTCGCGGCCACACCCTACTCCGGCAGGCCGAGCCGGCGCGACAGGTCCCGCACTTCGGTCTTCCGGTCGGGCAGCGGCGCGGGCGCAGTGAAGAACTTCGCCCCTTCCAATTCCTGCACCACGGCCGGATCCCGGCGGAACGGGGTATCGCAATTCCCCTCGAAGTACAGCTCTTCGAAGGGCGGCCGCTGCCCACCGGCCTCCCGGGATTCCAGCGGATAGCCCACGTTCATCATATAGAGCGGTATCCAGTCGTCCGGCACCCCGAACGCCTCCTTCACCGCGTCCGCATTGAAATTCGTCCAGCACGCGCCCAATCCTTCGTCGATGGCCATCAGCAGCCCTTGCGTCCCCGCGCCGCCGCAATCGAAACTCGCGGCGACCGGGTAAGCTGCCGCCTGGGAGAGGGGCTGGAGCAGTTGCGGGTAAACCACCTCGTCGACGAACGCGTGACTCCAGCCGTGCGACGGGTTGAGGGCGCCGACGTCCACCAGCTCCTTGAGCCGCGTCCCCTTGACGCGTTCGACAACGCCCAGGTCACAGTAACAGTAGATGTGCACCGGAGCCAGCTCTTGAATGACGGCAGCCACGGGGGTCTTGAGCGATCCCAGCACCTTCGGGTCCAACTCCGCCCGATTGATCACGACTCCCCGCAGCCAGTGGGCGTTCACCGCGCACGAGGCGATGCGCATGGCCTCCAGAATCTTCTGCACCTTCTCCCGCTCCACGGGCCGGTCGGGATCGAAATACCGGATCGACCGGCGAATGCCCAGCAGTTCTTTCAGCTCCATGCTCCCCCCCGTCCGGGTTTCACCGTTCCGGAAGCGCGCCCACCCGCGGCGACCCCACCCCCGTGCGGCGCTCTATGTTACACCGCGGCCCCTCCCGCGGTACGACCTCCAGATATGTGGGGCCCGCACCACCGTGGTAGGCTGGCGCCGCCGTGCTGCGAGTCCTAAGGATGCCCAACGCATGCCACCTTCCCGCGCGTGGGATACGCCGGGTCCCTGCCGCCACGGGTAACGACCCGGTCCCCGCGCGGGTGAGCCGCGCGCGCGCGAGGTAAGGGGCACGAGATGGCGGAGCAGCCGACGCAAGTGGCCGTCATCGGCGCGGGACCCGGCGGGTACGCGGCCGCGTTCCGGGCCGCCGACTTGGGCTTACGGACCACGCTTATCGACGAGGCGCCCAATCCCGGAGGGGTCTGTCTCTACCGGGGGTGCATCCCTTCCAAGGCGCTGCTGCACGTGGCTAAGGTCATGCGGGACGCCCGGGACGCGGCGGAATGGGGCGTGAAGTTTGGCGAGCCGGCCATCGACCTGGAGGCGTTGCGCGCGTGGAAAGATCGCGTGGTGCAGAAGATGACCGGCGGCCTGGGAAGCCTGACGCGCGCGCGCAAGATCACGTACGTGCAAGGCCGCGCCACGTTCGCCGATCCCCACACGCTTCGGATTGCCCGCGACGGCGGAGTGGACGAGGCGCTGCCGTTCGACCAGGCCATTCTCGCGACCGGGTCGCGGCCCGCGGCGGTGCCCGGCCTCCCCGCGGACTCGCCGCGTGTGATGGATTCGACGCGGGCGTTGGAAATTCCGGATGTGCCCCCCACCCTGCTGGTCATCGGGGGCGGGTACATCGGCCTGGAAATGGCGACCGTGTACGCCGCGCTCGGCAGCCACGTCACCGTGGTCGAGATGACGCGGAGCCTTCTGCCCGGCGCCGACCGCGATCTGGTCAAGACGTTGAGCAAGGAGGTAGCGCCGCACCTACACGCGATCTTGCTGGAAACGAAGGTTGCGAACATGCGCGAGGCCGCAGACGGCATGCACGTCACCTTTGAAGGTGCAGCCGCACCGGACGCGGAACAGACCTTCGATCGCGTGCTCGTTGCGGTCGGCCGTGCGCCGAACTCGGCGGGGCTCGGGCTCGAGCACACTGCCGTGGCGCTCGACGAACGCGGGTTCGTGCACGTTGACGCCCAACGCCGCACGGCCGAACCCTCCATTTTTGCGATTGGGGACGTGGCCGGCGATCCCATGCTGGCGCACAAGGCCACCCACGAAGGGCTCACGGCGGCGGAAACCATCGCCGGACATCAGGTGGCGTTCGCACCCCAGGCGATTCCCGCCGTGGTCTTCACCGATCCGGAAGTCGCGTGGTGCGGACTGATGGAAACCGATGCGAAAGCCGCCGGCCGGAAAGTGAAAGTTGCGCGCTTCCCATGGTCTGCGTCCGGCCGAGCGACCACCCTCGGGCGCGAGAACGGTCTGACCAAGCTCGTGCTGGATCCGGAGAGCGAAGCAGTGCTGGGCGTTGGCATCGTCGGCCCCGGCGCGGGGGACCTCATCGCCGAAGGCGTATTGGCGGTGGAGATGGGGGCCACTGCCAAAGACATCGCCCTGACCATCCACCCGCATCCGACCCTCAGCGAGACGATCATGGAATCGGCCGACGTGTTCTTCGGCCAGAGCATCCATCTCTTCCGGCCCCGGTGACCGATGCCCCGCGTGGTGCGCGGGCGAACTGCCGGATCAGTCCAGGTATTCGTCGAGAATGGCCGCGCGGTCGGCGTCCAGGTCGGGGGCCGGCGCGCGGGTGGGCGGATCGGCGAAGTCCGAGAACTTGATCGGATTGCCGGCCATCCGCAGCGGGCCGGCGGCCGCATCCTCGGCGCGCACGATCATGTTGCGCGCCGCCACCTGCGGATCGTTCAGTACGTCTGCGACCGAGTTGATAGGTCCGCAGGGCACCCCCGCGTCCGCGAGCACGCGCAGCCACTCGGGCCCGTCGCGCGTTTGCAGTGCGGATTCCAGTTCGTGCTTGAGCGCGTCCGCACCACGCGTGCGCAAGGCGTTTGTGGCAAAGTCCGGATGCGTGGCCAAGTCCGGCCGCCCCACCGCCGCACACAGTTTCCCGAACAGGTCATCATTGCCCGCGGCGATGATGATCGCGCCGTCGCGCGCGCGAAACGCGTCGAACGGGGTAATCGACGGGTGCCGCGCCCCCAGCGGTCCGGGGACGGCGCCTGTCGCAAGGTACCGGGCAATCGCGTTTTCCAGCACGGCCACCTGACAGTCCAGCATGGCCACGTCGATCATCATGCCTGCGCCGGTCCGCGCACGATGATGGAGCGCGGCATTCACGCCGATCGCCGTGAAGAGCCCCGCAATGATGTCCCCCACCGAACTGCCTACGCGCGTCGGCGGTCCGCCCGGTTGCCCCGTCAGGCTCATGATCCCGCCCATCCCTTGCACGACCACGTCGTAGGCCGGACGCCCCGCGTACGGGCCCGTGTGGCCGAAACCGGAGGTGGCCGCATAGATCAGCGCCGGGTAGCGCGCGTGCAGCGTCGCCCACCCGTACCCGAACCGTTCCATGGCGCCGGGACTGAAGTTTTCCACGAGCACGTCCGCGCCCGCCAGCAAGCTCTCGAAAATCCCCCGGTCGGCCGCCGCCTTGAGATCCAGCGCGATGCTTTCTTTCCCCCGGTTCAGGGACATGAAGTAGGCGGACTTCGACCCGATGAACGGCCCGTATGCCCGCGCATCGTCGCCGTCCCCGGGCCGCTCGACCTTGATCACCCGTGCGCCCAGATCGGCCAGCACCATCGTGCAATACGGGCCGGCGAGCACGCGCGTCAGGTCGATGACGGTGATGCCCGCCAAGGGGCCCGGTTGCGCCGACCGTGTCTGTTCCGCGTGCATCGCGTTTAAAAAAGTGCGGGGTCGGGCGAGCTGGTATTAACGTCCCTCAGCCGAGGGAGGCAACCGGATCCACCCCGGACCCGTCCGACCCGGCCAAGTGTACTCCGTCGCAGCCCGGTGCCTCATCCGTATTACTCCTCGCGGAAGATGGCCACGTGCGCGTCTCCATCCGCCCTCACCCACGCGCGATACATGCCTGCCGTATTGAAGGGCAGCGCCACCCGGCCGGCGGCATCCACCGCGATGCAGCCCCCGCGCCCGTCCACGGCGGCCACCCGGTCGAGCGCCCGCTCGCACGCTGCCGCCACGTCCAGGCCGCCGAGGCGGAGCAGTGCGTCGACCTCGTGGGCGAACGCCGTACGGATGAACGCTTCCCCCTGCCCCGTGGCAGAAACCGCGCATGTGGCATCGTCCGCCCACGTCCCGGCGCCGATCAGGGCGCTATCGCTGGCGCGTCCCGGCCGGGCGTTCGTCATTCCTCCCGTCGACGTCGCCGCGGCAAGATGGCCGTGGGTGTCGCGGGCGACGGCCCCGACCGTGCCGCCCACATCGTGGTCGAGGCGGACCTCGCCCTCCCGACGCGCGGCGGTGAGTTGCGCGCGACGCGCGGCGGTGACGAAGTACGCTTCATCCGCCAGGGCCAGTCCGCGCTCCCGCGCGAACTGCTCGGCCCCGTCTCCGCTGAGCAGCACGTGCGGCGTGTGGTCCATGACCTCGCGCGCGGCGAGGATGGGGTTGCGAATTGTGCGCGCGCCCGACACCGCGCCTGCGCGGCGGGCGTGCCCGTCCATGACCGCCGCGTCCAACTGGACGCCTCCCGCCGCCGTGAGGACCGCCCCGCGCCCCGCGTTGAAGAGTTCGCAGTCTTCAAGCACGACCACCACCCGCGCGACGGCTTCCACTGCGGACCCACCGGCCCCGAGCACTGCGCGGCCCGCGTCCAACGCGCCCAGCAGGGCGGTCCGGCACGCCGCCTCCCGCGTGGGATCCACCGAGACGCGTGTCAGCGGTCCGGCGCCCGCGTGAATGGCCAGGGCGTGGCCGGGCGCGGCGACAGCCGAGGCGCCGTGCGTGCTCGCCATCACCAGTCAAGCAGCGACGCGGATGCGAGGCCGGTGAAGGGTTGCGTGGAACTGGACCAACTTGATCCGCATCATCCCATTCTACGGTGATGTGGCCACGGTGCCGCGATTCGTGAAAGGCGCAAAAATATTGATATTTCCGGGTGTTTTATTGGCAGAAATGGTATTATATTGCCCGCAGCGTGGGTGAGAAACGAAAGGAGTAATCGAGCATGGCTCTTGATCCAGCGGTATTACGGGAGAGCTTCAAGGCGATCAGCCACAAGGCCGAAGAGCTTTCTATTACGTTTTACGACACCCTATTCACACGATATCCTGCGGTGCGTCCCCTGTTTGACGAAACGCGCATGCCCGAACAGCGCCGGAAACTTATCCGGAGCATCGCCATGGTCCTGCGGAACTTGGAAGCGCCGGAGAAGCTGGCGCCCTACCTGCAAGGCCTCGGGCGGATGCACGTCGCTTACGGCGCGGTCCCGGACCACTACCCGGCCGTCGGCGAGTGTCTGCTCGCGGCCCTGGCTGAAACGGCGGGTCCCGCGTGGAACGATGATCTCAATTCGGCGTGGGCCGAGGCTTACGGCGCCATCTCTGACCTGATGCTCGCCGGGGCCAATCAAGGCTAAGCAGCCAGCACACGTGTAGACCCGGTGCATCACGGTCGCCACGGGGCTGGCGGCCGTGGTGCGGGCTCACGATTCGCCGACAGCCCTCCACCGCTCGATTCCCACACGACCGGTGTAAACGCCGACCCCGGCATTTTCCCCCCGTACGTGTACGCCGCGCTAGCCGTGGAATGGTGCGCGAACTCGCGCTCTGTGCCTGCCCCGTCGGTCCACGCGCGGGGCTCCCGCCACTTAGAAGTCCCGAAAATCCTCTTCTTCGAGCGGGATCGCTGAGGCCGGGGTGAGGGGGGCCGGTGGGCTCAGAGCGGGCGGCAGGGCCCCAATCGCCGCGGAGGACATCGCCTCCCGGCGCCCCAGCCCGCTATCGTCGCCGGTCCACATATGGGTGGTACGCATGGCTGCATTGCCGTTGATGAGTTGTGAGAGGCTGCGCACCATGCCCATCATGCGCTCGGCCTGCGAATTCAACTGCTCCCCGGCGGCGGCGGACTCTTCGGCATTGGCGGCGTTGCTCTGGGTCACCTGACTCATCAGGTTCATCGACTCATCCACCTGGCCGGCGCCGCCGGCCTGCTCTTGGGAGGCCGCCGCGATCTCATTGACGATCGTGGCTACCTTCAGCACCCCCGTCCGGATTTCCTCGAGTTTCCCGCCCACCTCCTGAGCCGTGCGCGCGCCGCGCTCGGCATTGTTGGTGGACTCTTCAATGAGGTTGCTCGTCTCCTTGGCCGCTTGGGCACTGCGCTGCGCCAGGTTGCGCACCTCCTCGGCCACGACGGCGAACCCCTTGCCGTGTTCTCCGGCGCGCGCCGCCTCCACCGCGGCGTTCAAGGCCAGCAAGTTGGTCTGGAACGCGATCTCGTCAATCACCTTGATGATCTTCGACGTTTCGGACGCGGATTGCTGAATTTCCGCCATGGCTTCCTGCATCTGCGACATGCTCTCGCTGCCCCCTTCGACGGACTGCTGCGCCGTGCCCATGAGCGTCCCGGCTTCTTGCGCTTGGTCGGCGTTCTGCTGGGTCGACTGCGCGATCTCGGATACGGCGGACGAGGTCTGCTCCAAGCTGGCCGCCTGAGTCGTCGTCCCTTCCGCGAGGGATTGGCTGGAGGAAGACACCTGGTTCGAGGCGGCCTTCACCTGTTCCGCCCCGGCGAGCAACCCGGAAATGATGTCGGTGATCGGATTCGTAATGGACCGCACCAACCACAGGGAGAGGCCCAACCCCAGGAACACGATGACGGTTCCGCCCAGAACGAGGAAACGCGCGGCGGTGCCTTCGTAACTGGCGGCGGCTTCGGCTACCTGGGTGGTCCGGAAGGCTTGCCGCGCCAGGAGGACATCGACCGCTTGTGCCAACTCCGCCTCGGCGTCATCCACGTGTGCTTCCAGTAGGCGCGCCTGGGTGAGCTTCCGCGCTTGCAGCAGCTCAAACATCGCCTCGGCCAGGGAATCGAAATCGTCGTGCTGGGCCTTAAGCCGGGCAAGGCCATTCATGATCCGGGCCATATCCCTTGCATCCTCTTCCGTGTTCGCCGGCATTTCTCGCAGGAGACTTATGGTCGCCTGCAGCCGCGCATCCACTTGCGTGGCCAGAGCCTCAAAGGATTTCGTCTCCCGGGCGAACTGGTCCCGGGCTTTGGCCCCATCGTCCAAGCCGAACCGGATCGCCCGCTGCAGCGTGCTGGACTGCGCGAGCATAGGCGACTCGATAGTGGCAACGGCTTCCGTCAGCGGAATGATCTCTTCGGCGAGGCGGGCCACCTCGTCCCCAATGCCGTTCATGGACCGCAGTGCGAACATGACCGTCCCGGTAAGAAACACCAGCAGCAGGGAAAAACCACCGACCAACCGCGCCCCGAGGGTCCATTGCAGCCCGGTCCGGCCTCGATGGTCCTTCACGCGAGCGTGGAACACGGTCAAGCCCACCGCTACCGCCGCGATGAGCAGCCCAGCGGCGTATCTGGCGCCATTGCCGAACCCGGACCGCGTCACGGCTTTATCGTGATCGGCGGCTGCGCGATGCCGTTCCACCTGCCGGAGCAGCGCATCGACCGCCTCTCGGTCAGCGCCAGCTGTGCTTCCCGGCACCGCCTCCCCCACGGCGGCCAGCGCCCCGCTGGGATCCGACTCGGCGCTGGCGAGCACCAGAATGTCCGCGATGTCGGCGTCGGATAGCCGTTCCGCGGCCGCGCTGTGCGCCAGGAGCCCCAGGCAGCCGAAGAGAAGACTCGCCAGGGCGAGGCGAGCAGTAATCGTCTGAATCGTCTGAAGGCTCCGGATCATGTGTCCCACTCCGTGCAACTGGCGCGTAGCGGCGCCAGGGTCTCTATTTCCGCGTGCGACGCGTGCGACCATGGTCCCGACAACTGTCGGACTCGCCTCATGGCCAGTCGGTCGCCGCGTGCGCGAGATCTATCGCGTCAGGCTTTGGGGCGGGGCCCGTCTCCTCTCCTGAGCGTGCGTTTTGCCATCGCGGACCCAGACAGACCCACGAAAGCCACGGCCCAGTATACTGAAAAAAGCTGATATTCTCTATATCGATGTTATAGCCCAGCAGAAATTGCGGCATGAGAGATGCGCATACAACATAAGCTCCCATTATCGGCATAGGAAAATTGTTGGAGCACTCCTAGTCAAGTGGCCCGACACCAACAGCGGCGTACATCGCCAGCGAGGGTCCGAGCGAGCCCAGCAGCGCCGACGGGATCGGCTGTCCGCGGTCTGGTCCCAGCACCCCCTCCCTCTTCGGGGGGTCGAGGCATCGGTGGGTCGTGCGGCGCGGCGTTGACCTGGGCTGGTGGCCGGGCTATACTAAAGAAGATAAAGTAGTCTTGTATCCGGTTCCTGGGCCGGTCCCGGGCAGGTGGATGCGCGAGGGCCGGAAACCCCCCGCCCACCACCATCACACGCGTAGTGCGGAGGTGCCCCCATGACTGAACAGATGCTCGCTCCCCCTTCATCCCCCCGAGCCCCCGCGGCCCCGAGCGCGCCGGCGCTGGCCGAGGTGGCGCCCGCCGTCACTGGCGCGCCAGCGATCCTGCGGCACCCGGTGGTGCTCATGGGCAGTGTGTTCGCCTTCGCGGTGTTCGGCCTCTGCTACAGCATGTTCCAGGTGGCGACCCCCCAACTCATTGGCATGAGCGCGTGGGTCGTGCCTCCGCTGCTCATCCTCCTGGCGATCTGCGTCGCGCTCTTCATCGAGGGCCGGCCCCGGCACTCATAGCGCCCCCCGCTCTCCGCCGCAAAGGACAAGCGCCCAAACGTAAAAGCGTTCGGGCGCTGGGATGCCGACCGCCGGACGGTTGGCGCCTACGTGAAGATCGCGCCTACCACTGATCGCGGCGTGGTGGGCCGCCACCCCCACCCCGATCGTCTCTCGGCCGCGCTTCGTTCACGCGAAGCGGCCGCCCATCGAAGTCCGTCCCATCCAACGCGGAAATCGCCGCGCGTGCGTGCTCGTCGTTGGGCATTTCGACGAATCCAAACCCGCGGGACCGGCCGGTTTCGCGGTCGGTAATGATCTTGGCGGATGATACATCACCATGGGCCTCGAACGTGGAACGCATGCTGTCCTCGGTCGAGCTATAGCTCAAGTTGCCAACGAAGATGTTCATTTCAGAACCTCCCAGTCGCTAGTCCGGTCTCTCTTCCCTGCACCATCGCAACTGGGAAATCCTCCGGATGACGACCCTAATCATAGCCGGATTCCAAGCCTTGGGCCATTGGAATGCCCCGTGCGGGGCCGGATCGCGGGACGAGCCCCCGGCCAAAAGACGCTCCGCCGGCGCAGCTATGGCCACCGGGGAGACTTCCATCTCACACTTCCCCGCGTCCCTCGCAGGACAGCTCGGAGTACGCCGCCTCCAGGTTTACGGGCCGTCCGAAAGCGAAAGCTGAATGGTCCCCAGCAACTGGACAGCGTCGCCGCCGGCCGGGAGCGCGAAAGCGCGGAGGGTCGTACCCGGCTCGGCTCGCGCGAAACCCAACCACCCGCACTGCACGCCGCGCGACCACGGGCGGGCGCTCCGGGGCTGCGGGCACGCGAGGGTCGTGGTCGCGAAACCGCAGATGAGGTCGGCATCATTCACGAGCACCACACGTTCCGCAGCCTCATGGCGAACGGTCTCCCACGCCCAACCTTGAACGCGCCAGCCGCGGCCGCGGAGCCCCGCCCCCTCCGGCTCCTGCACGAGTTCCGCGGCCTCGATGCCGCCCTCCCACGTGTGGTGCAGCGCGACCGGGTAGTGGAGGACCAGGCGCTGGCCGAGAAAATGGGGCCAGTCGGCGGCAAAGACGCTCAGCCGGTGGGCCTTGAGCACCGGCCCCAGCATGGGGACGATTGCCGGGTAGTACGACAGATGCTCCAAGGCCGCTAGATCCCACACCCCCGCGATCACAGCCAGGGCGCCTTGCTCCCGCGTGTCGTGGATGCGCCGCGCCATCCGGCCAGCGGCAAGGTGCGTCGGCAACAGGAACAGGATCATAGCGAGGGCCACGCCGACGACGACCGCCCGGTGCGCCACTGGACGCTGCCGCACCTGCTGCGCCTGCACCACGAGGAGCGAAACCAGGCTGGCCCAATAGTAGAGGGCGGTGGTGGTGTAATAGTGTCCCAAGCCGACGGCCAGCGGTAGCATAACTCGGTGCAGCGCGACCGCGCCCGCTGATGCCAGCGTGAACCACAGGATCAAGAGGTGAATGTACTGGAAGCGTCCTAATGCGCGGTACCGCCATCCGGCGTGTACGGTGACCGCCACACCGAGGACCAGGCCGACCGCACCAAAGACGCTCGCGACGGTCGGCGAGACGAAGAACGGCAGGCCCAATTCCCGCAGCAGAAATGCACTCCACTGGGGCGCCCAGAGAAACACGTAGGCGAACGACAGCGTGGCCGTATTGAGCGTGTTCCACCACAGGGCCACGAGGCTGCCGATCACAAGTAGGAGCAGTATTTCCCACCAGCGCGCGCGGAAGAGCGCCGCCTCGCAGACCATCAGGGGCCAGACGACCACCCCGTTGCTCATGGAAAAGGTCGCCACCACCGCGGCACCAATGGCGAGGCCGCCCCAGAGCCAGCGGCGACGCGTCGCCCTCGCGCCCGTCAGGAACGCGGCCAGCGAGATGATGCCGGCGGTTGCCGCGGCGTAGACCAGGACGAACGCCATCTGGAAACCCCAGAGCAGGTTTTCGATCTGTGTAGACGACAGCAGCAGCATGGGGTAGACGCCGACCAGAAACAGGGCCGTCCCGTGATCCGGTGGGCATTCCCGCCAGGCTTCGCGCACGTACAGGGCGCACGCAAACGCCTGGGTGAGCAGGATGGAAGGTATCAGCAGTAGGTTGCGCCCGCCGAGCAGGAAGAGATCCGCCCAGTAGAACAGCCGCGGGAAGAAGACGACGTGGCTCATCCGCATGGGGCCGAAGCTCGCCAGGTCCGCTTGCCCGGCGTAGTACTTCCCCACCGTCACCACCTCCATCCACTGGTCTTGATAGAGCGCGGGCGAATAGCCGATCGCGACAAACACCACCGTGCTGAGGACCACGAAAGCGGCCAGACCCCACCATAGAGACAGAAGAACCCGCGTGGTACTCGTCATGCTCGCGCGCGCCTGGCGGTGCGCCGGGGCGGTGAGCCGCGCGGCGGCCACCCGGGCTCAGCCGCGGCCGTGCCGCAGGAGCCGGCCGGCCAGCGTCCCCTCGGGATCCACCGCATCCACCCCGTTCCGTCGCAAGAGGCTGCCGTTCACGATCACGGCGTCGATCCCCTCGGGGTCGGTCACCACGCGGTCCGCCCCGGCCGGCAGGTCCCACACGCGCCGCAGCGGACTGTGGCCAATCGTGACGGGGTCGAATACGACCACGTCGGCCGGGGCGCCTTCGGCCAGCCGGCCGCGGTCCGTGAGGCCGAAGATCTGTGCCGGACGGTGGGTGATCATGTGCACGGCCTGCTCCAGGGAGAGCACCTCGCGCTCGCGCACCCACGTGCCCAGCAGATTGGTGCCGTAACACGCATCGTTGAGTTCGTCGGCGTGCGCGCCCGCATCCGACAGGCCGACCATAGTGTACGGACTGGTCAACAACTCCCCGATGGCGGATTCATTGTGGTTGAACGTGGCCGTTCGGAATCGTGCTTGGAGGTCGGATTCGAGCCCGAGGTCGAATGCCAGATCCTGAGGATGGACTCCACGCTCGGCCGCAACTTCCGACAAGGGGCGTTCTTCCAGGCTCGGATCGGAGGGACACACGGAAATGACGGCGCGCGTCCACCAACCAGCCAGGTGAGGCCCCGACCCGGGCGCCAGGTGGGCCTTCACGTCGGCCCGGAACGCCGGATCGGCGTACACGCGCTTCTTTGTCTCGTGGTCGCCCGCCGTAATGGGTTTGAAAAAGTCAAACCCCGCAAAGGGAAAGGGCTCGGCCCAGCGGAAATCGTGCACGATGGGGAGGGCGCTCACCTGGGGGTAGATCTGCAAGCCACGCGCCTGCAGCGCGCCCACCTGTTCGAGCACACCCAGATGGCTGCCCGGGCCGAGCATGTCCGTGAACAAGGCGGTCCAACTGATGGGACGGCCGGTTTCCTGCGCGATGACCTCGAACTGGTCGAGGAACATGCCCGGGCCGATGGTCACCTCGATGGTGCCCCGCCCCACCTCGCCCAACACGCCACAGAGGGCGCGCACTTCGTCCAGACTCGCCGCGCGGCTGGGCACGGGCTTGCCTTGCGCCCCCACGTGCGTGAACGCCTTCGATGTGGCGAAGCCGACGGCCCCCGCCTCCATCGCGTCGTGCACCAAGGCGCGCATCTGGTCGATCTCGTCCGCAGTCGCCTCCCGTTCCGCGGCGTCCTCCCCCATCACGTAGATGCGGATCGGGGTATGGCCCGCGAGCACGGCCACGTTGATGGCCGGAGCGCGCTGCTCCACGACATCCAGGTACTCGGCGAACGATTCGAACGGCCAATCTTCTCCGATGCCCGCTTTGAGCGCGTCGTAGCTCATGCCCTCGACCTTTTCCAGGGTGCGGAGGATCAATTCGCGGTGCTGCGGGCGCGTCGGCGCCACCCCGAAACCACAGTTGCCCATGACCACGGTCGTTGCCCCGTGCCACGGGGAAATGGTCATCATGCGATCCCACAAGATCTGGGCGTCGTAATGCGTGTGAATGTCGACGAAGCCGGGACAGACCACGCGGCCGTGCGCATCGATCGTGTCGTGCGCAGTGCCGGGAGCATCGCCCAGGGCGACGATGCGGCCGTCGCGGATGCCCACGTCGCCCCGCTGTCCTGGCGCGCCGGTTCCGTCTACGATGGTTCCGCCGGTGATCTTCAGCGCGTAGTCCATGCTCCCAGCCTTCCCCCATCCGCTGGACCGGACGGCGCGAGCATCTTATCACCCGACGTGACGGCGCTCGGCCCAGGCGCGACGACCGCCCCGCCGCACGCCACGCCGGAAAAAACGCCGCGCCCCGACCAGCCTAGGAGCCATTGGCGAAAAGATTCGCCAGGGAGAGGAAAGAGGGCTAGCGCGGGGCGCGGACACTGTAAGTGCTTATATAGGACAAGGCTACCGCCGGATGTTTCGGGCGCGCGTACCAGAATTGGCGTCCCCAGCGAGCACAGGAGCGGGCGCTGCACCGCGTGCCCGCGGGGGATCCGACCCGGCAGGGGTATCACACGTAAGCGCTGTGTTAATAACTACTTCTGGCTCACGTCTCTGACAGAGAATCACCGCCCGAACGACGCCAGGGTGTGCGGGTCGCCGGTTGGTGGCTCGCCAGCAGCCGCTCACGCGTCGCGACCCGCGCCCGACCGGCCCCCGTTCTGTCGCCGCCCCGGGCGGTGACGCGGGTGGGGGATGACATATGATGATGCGCCCGATCGACGCGCAAAGGATCCCCTCTGACTCAATGTCCAAGCTATGGCCGCCGATCTCCCGGCTCCGGTGCTGATCGCGCGGCGGGCCACTGGCGCAGGACCCGGGTCTGCACTACTCCGCGGGGTTGTCGACCTTCAGGAGCGGGATCAGGTACGGCACGATACGCTCGACGATGACGGCGACTCCGGTGCGGTTGGGATGGATCCCGTCCGGTTGGTTCAACTCCGGCTCAAGCGCCACGCCGTCCAAGAAAAAGGGATACAAAGCGACTGCATGCTTGCGTGCCAGTTCCGGATAGATGCGATTGAATTCCTCTTCGTACTGCGTCCCCAGATTGCGCGGGGCGTACATGCCGGCGAGCAAGACTTTCCTCTCCCCGTTCACCAGCCTTTCGAGGATGGCGTCGAGATTGCGGCGCGTGGCCTCCGGCACAATGGCACGTAGACTGTCGTTCCCGCCGAGCGCGACGATGATGACGTCCGGTTGGTCTTGCAAGGACCACTCAAGCCGCGCCAGTCCACCCGCGGTGGTATCCCCAGAGACCCCGGCATTGATTACGCGCACGTTCCGGCCCTGGGCCCGCAGGGCCGCCTCCAACTGGGTGGGGAACGTCGCATCCTGGGGGAGGCCTTGGCCCGCCGTCAGGCTGTCGCCCAGCGCGAGGATGCGAAGGGGTTCGTCGGCCCACCCGCTCAGCGGACGCAGGCACAGAATCGCCACGACACCCACGACACCGAGTCGCCTGACGCGAACGGTCGGCGCCTGTGGGTGAGCGCGCGGGGCGATGCGTATGAGTGAGACCGGTAACGCGGATACCATCATTCGGCTCCGTGACGTGCATCTTACCCTGCCGAGCATGGCCGGTGAGGTTCATATCCTCCGTGGCCTGAACCTGGAAGTCGCCCAAGGCGAGACGCTCGGGGTGGTCGGCCCTAGTGGGTCCGGCAAGACGAGCATGCTGATGGTGCTCGCGGGGCTCGAGCGTTCGACGCGGGGTGTCGTGCAGGTGGCCGGCACCGACCTGGTCGGGCAGAGCGAGGATGAGCTGGCGCTGTTCCGCCGCGAGAACGTCGGCATTGTCTTTCAAGCGTTCCATCTGTTGCCGACCATGACCGCCATGGAAAATGTGGCCGTGCCGTTGGAGTTTGCGCATCGTGCGGACGCCTTCACCGAAGCCGGCGCCTGCCTGGAACGCGTGGGCTTGGGCCATCGCCTGACTCACTACCCGAGCCAACTGTCTGGTGGCGAGCAGCAGCGGGTGGCGCTGGCGCGGGCGTTCGTCACCCGGCCGCATCTGCTCTTAGCCGACGAGCCCACCGGTAACCTCGACGGCGACACGGGGCAGCTGGTCATTGACCTCATGTTCGAGCTGTCGGAGCAGAACGGCACGACGCTCCTGCTCATCACGCATGACTTGACGGTGGTGCAGCGATGCGAACGCGTGGTGCGCCTGGTGGACGGAACGATTCTCGAAGCGTGAGGGGGAGCGAACCGTGACGCGGTCCCTGGAGACTTTCGGTCTGGCATTTCGGCTTGCCCGCCGCGAACTGCGGGGAGGCCTGCGGGGGCTGCGCGTCTTCTGGCTGTGCCTGACGCTGGGGGTGGCGATCATCGCCGCGGTGGGGTCGGTCTCGGCATCGGTGGTACGCGGGCTCAACGCGGATGCGCGCGCCTTGCTCGGCGGCGACGTGAACGTCGCGCTCAACCATCGCGAGGCGACCGCGGCGCAGCGCGCGCACCTGGCGGCGGGGGGGGCCGTCTCCGCCGTCCTCGACACCCGGACTATGGTGCGCACTCCGGACAATGCGGCGCGCCAACTTGCCGAACTCAAGGGGGTGGATCATGCGTATCCCCTGTACGGCGCATTGGAACTCGATCCGCCCCAGCCAGCGGGGCAGGCGCTAGGGCAGGGCGCGGACGGCCGGTGGGGCGTGGCCCTGGACAAGCGGCTGCTCACGGCGCTGGGCCTGGCCGTGGGCGACACGCTCCACATAGGCGAAGCCGCCTACGAGGTACGCGCCACCATTGTCCGAGAACCGGACCGCACCGGGCGCAGCCTGCTGTTGGGCGGGACGGCCCTGGTGGGCTGGGACAGCCTCCCGGCCACAAACCTCATCAAACCCGGCAGTCTGGTGCGCTACCACTACCGGGTCAGGCTCCTCCCCGAGACGGACGTGGCCGCGTGGGTCGCGAACTTGCACGCCGCGTTCCCGACCGCGGGGTGGCGGGTGCGCACCTTCGACAACGCCACCCCGAGCGTGGAGCGTTTCGTGCGCAATCTCACGGACTTCCTTCAACTCGTCGGCCTGACCGCCCTGCTGGTAGGCGGCGTCGGGGTGGGCAACGCGGTGGCGACCTACCTGCGGGGGAAGGCGCGCACCATCGCCACGCTCAAGTGCCTCGGCGGGCCCCAAACACTGGTGTTTCAGATGTACCTCCTCCAGACTTTGATGCTCGCCGCCACCGGTGTGGTGGCCGGCCTCGCTTTGGGCGCCCTGGCCCCTGTCCTCTTTGCCCGTATTCTCGGCGGGACGCTGCCGGTCCCCCTGCGGATGGGCATCTATCCCGGTCCCCTGGGGCTCGCTGCGGCTTACGGATTCCTCACAACCCTCGTGTTCTCCATCTGGCCGCTTGCGCGCGTGCGGGACGTGCCGGCGGCGGGGATGTTCCGCAGCTTGGTGGTACACGTCCCGGGTTTGCCCCCACGGCGATTCATCGTCGCGACCGGGCTGGGAATCCTCGCACTCGCAGGGCTGGCGCTGGTCAGCAGTGAACAGACCCTGAACGCCCTCTGGTTCATCGGCGGGGCGTTCGCCACCCTGGCGCTCTTTTACGGGGCCGGGCGCGGGGCGGCCGCCGCTGCACGCGCCTTCGGACGTCCCAAGCGCGCGGATGTCCGCCTGGCGATCACCAATCTGTACCGGCCCGGCGCGCCCACGGCGAGTGTGGTGGTCTCGCTCGGACTGGGACTGACCGTGCTGGTCGCTATCGCGCTCGTGGAAGGCAACCTGACGCGGCAAGTGAATGACACCCTGCCCGCACAAGCGCCGAACTTCTTTTTCATCGACATCCAACCGGACCAAGTCGAGGGATTCGAACGAATCGTGCATGCGACGAGCGCGACCGCGGCATTGGAGCGCGTGCCGATGCTCCGGGGGCGCATTACGGCCATCAACGGCGTGCCCGCCGAACAGGCGTCCGTAGGTGAAGGCTCGGAGTGGGCGGTGCGGGGAGACCGCCAGCTCACGTGGGCGGCCACCCTGCCGACCGAGAGCACGATCGTGGCCGGCGAGTGGTGGCCGGAAACGTACGCGGGGCCCCCGCTGATTTCACTGGAACAGGACGTGGCCAAGGACTTCGGGGTCGGGGTGGGCGATACGCTGACCTTCAATATTCTCGGCCGCGAGATCACCACCCCCATTGCGAATGTGCGGGCCGTCAACTGGGAGAGCATGGGGATCAATTTCGCGGTGGTCTTCGCCCCGGGCTTTTTCGCGCGGGTCCCGCACTCCCACATGGCCACGGTCAAGCTGGATCCACAGGACGAGGCCGCCCTCGAACGCGCCATCCTGGACAGGTTCCCGAACATCTCCGCGATCCGGATTCAGGAGCTGATCGGCGCCGTGACCGACGTGCTCCGGCAAATCGGCCTCGCGGTGCGACTGGTGGCGGGGGTCGCGATCTTGACGGGCATCCTCGTGCTCGGCGGCGCCGTCGCGACCGAGCACCGCCGGCGCGTGTACGATGCGGTGGTTCTGAAAGTGCTCGGCGCCACGCGGGCGGATATCATGCGCGCCTACTGTATCGAGTACGGGCTGTTGGGGTTGCTGACCGCGGCGGTGGCCGCCGCCGTCGGCAGCGGCGTCTCCTACGCGGTCATGCGGTGGGTCATGCGCGCCGACTGGGTTGCGCTGCCGCGGACGCTGGTGCTGACCGCGCTCGGCAGCATGCTGCTGACCCTGACGGCGGGGCTCATCGGCACCTGGCGCGCCCTCGGGCAGCGCGCGAGCGCCACTCTGCGCAACGAATAGCGCCGGAGCGCATCCGGCACCGTGCCGGCGGAGTGAGAACGCGGAGGCAGGGCTCCCCGTGCAAATAAGTGACCGCGGAACCTCTCTGTTTCTCCATTTCGGTGTCCGCTTTGTCCGGCCATTCTGGAGAAGGATCGCTCTAACTCATTACGATAGCGTAAGTTCTGCCTGTCCGGTCGCCGAAAGGCGGACATCCGAAATCAGTAGCTGGTCCAGCAATTCTTGTTCTATCGCTCTCGCCTCGCTACCTTATATAGGGAACGCGCCACTCGCGCCGCACGAACCCATCCGCGATGGGCCGATCCGCCGCGATTCCCGCCTCGGCGGACTCTTGAATCACTATTACCGCGAAGCCGCGTAGCAACGACTACAGTGAGGGCTGCCCGTGAGGCACCCACGGGAATGGTCTGTCTGCGCGTGGGGTCGGTGCGTACGTTGAGGCTGGGCGCCGCAGCACGGATCGGATAGGATGCGCCCATCATACTCGTGCGCACCCGAATACCCTTCCGCTCAATCCTCCGACACACTCCGCCCGCTCCGGCGCCCCGCTGAAACGGGCCCCTCCAGGGCCCGATCTTAATATTTGTACACCCCTGACGGCCCGCGATCGGGCGCCGCACTTAGCTCCAGGCCGGATTTCGGTCACAACTGCCCGTCATGACTCGGCTTCACCGCCGTCGGTCTTTTTGCACGGGTACGCGCTGGTCTTCAAATTTGGCCTCGACCTTCAAACACGTCCCATATCTGAAAGACACACAGCATTGTTGCATAGAATCCGTAAACGTCGGTCAAATACAAACGATGGTTACCTATCCGTGTCCACTGAACTCGTGCTTCAAGTTCCGCATGATGTGGATACATCTCCCGAACGCAGAGAGTACAAATTGGAATAAGGATCGCTCCTGCACCTGCCATCGGGAAGATGAGAGCGTGATAAGCCGCAGGTTCTACCTCAAAAGCATCCCGAAGGAGACGCGGGAGCAGGCCAGAAATAAACCAAAACATCGTCATCGCGATCATAAAGTGGAGGTACCCTCGGCGTGTCATCGGGAGCCATAAAACAGCATTTCCCCGTTCTGTAGCTCGGGCATCCAATTCCTTTGGCAGACGGCGCCAGCCAATCCAGGTAATACACAAGAGTAGAACATACAAGGCCACGGTGAGATAGTAATAGCGAAACACGAAGAGTGAGGTATCAGAGTTAGCGATTTCTGCCACAAGCCACGCCTTTTCCACCCAGAGTTCTTCCAGCTATAGATCCTGCGGACGCTTATTCTCTATTATGGACAACCGCCGCATCCTCCTGCATCTTGCTTATCCTTAGCGGCTCCATTACAAATCCCATAAGCAGCAAGGTAAGATGCTATGCATAATCCAAAGAAAGGACCACACGCGGCGACACAGCCAAGTCCACACACGACAGCGTATCCTGCTGCCTCATTCGCTCGATCACACTTGCAATCCTCAGCATCGTCCAATCCGAATAGAGCCCCCAGCATCCCACACGCCAAAATAGCCAGGGGACACAGCGGCGTTACAAACGCACCAGTCGGATCGGTCGCAATTAGTGGGTCATTTGCAACGTAAATGTAAAGATTTACTCCATCCATATTCTCCGCTGGCTCAATAATCTGCGCCACTGCATCACGCTGAAGGAAACGGCCGAGGGCGGTGTCGTAGTGCCGGGCGCGGTAGTAATGCAGCTCAGTCGCGGCATCCCATTCCCGGCCCGTGTACGTGTAGGGGTTCACTAGCGCACCGGTTTGACTGTTCATCTCTCCGAACGGCCCATACGTGTATGTTCGCACCGTCGCCTGTACAGTATCCGTAATCCCCCATACGCTGCCGAGATAGTCAACGTGGTAGTAATACACTGACCCACTGCGCACCTGCGCCAGCGGCCGGTCGAAGTCCGCTAGTGACGGAGTATTCCGCTGCACCAACTGCCCCGCCAGCGGATCCCACACCTGCACGTCCGGCTGCGTCAGGTCGTACTGTGCGGGCTCCACAGCGTAGACCGCTTGCACGACACCACCGCTGTCCAGCTCCACAATCGGATTGCCCGTCTGGTCATAGACGTAGTGCGTCGTGGAAGCCCCGGGGGCGTACGTCACCCGGCGGCCCAGGGCGTCGTAGGTCATGGTGGTCGTTACACCGCCAACCGTGGCGCTAGAAAAGCTCTAAGCCCGCGAGCAATTGCCTCGCGGGATGCGTGCATGAAACTGGACGTGTACCATTACGACACTAGCAGCTCCCCGTGCAAATAAGTGACCGCGGAACCTCTCTGAATTTCAGTTCCTGTGTCCGTTTTGTCCGGCCATTCCAGAGCCGAATCGTTCTAAATCATTTCGCTAATGTAACTTCCGACTGTCCGGTCGCGTGGAGGCGGACATTGGAATCCAGTGGCCAGTTCAGCAATTACACAATCTCGCTAGCGGCAAGCCTCATTATATAGGGGACTGTTGAGCAGGGTCCCCGAAGATTCCCAGGCAGATCGCCCGGCCCCAAGCTGTCCGTCCGGAACAATCTTTCCGAAGCACACAGATCCCCATCCCCTTTTGAGGGGTAGGGGGGGCATATAGGTAGCAGGGTCTTGAAGTTGGGCGTTATTGGGAATACTGCCATATCATGGGCAATTGGGTCGCGGCACTGGGGCATTGGAGCCATTGCGGCTATTCGTCGCAGGGAAGATCGGATAGAGCGCGCCGACTAATGCTCGTACGCGGCGAATTGCCCGTCTGGACAGCCGCGCGCCGCATGCACTCGTTACGGGGCCACGCTGAAAGGCAGCTCTCCGGAACTCGATCCCAATATTTGTACCCCGCTGACGGCCCGAGCTTCGGCGGAGCACGTAGTTTCAAGCGAGATATCCGTCAGACCTTCCCGTCCCCACTCGGCTTCATGACGTTCCGGGCTCTTGTACAGGTGGGAGTTGCACCGACGCCCTTTTAGGTCGGGACCAGCGCTAGCGCCCTCTGCGCGGCTTCATACGCGTTGAGCCGACCGTAGCCATACTGAGGATGATGCCCATTGGCATCGTAGACCACACGACCGTCTTGCTGGCCAACCTTGTCGCAGGTGTCGCGCATAATCTGCCGCACTTCCTGCCAGGTCAGGTCTGGGGCACTTTGCAGGATGAGGGCTGCGATGCCCGCGGCGCACGGGGCTGCAAAGCTCGTTCCCGTCACACTGAGGTAGTTTCCCCAGCGGGGTGATCCGCCAGAGACCGTCGTGTGTACCTCGACCCCCGGGGCGACGAAGTCCAGCTCCGCCCCGTGGGCTGATGCCTCCACCACGTCCCAGGCGTTCGTTTTCCCCACGGCGATGGTACTGGGATAGGACAGCACCCGGTCGCCGGTGATGGAGTCCCATACATTGCTGACCGACCAGAAAATTGGGGTGCCTTTCCCGCCACGGCCGTGTGTCACCGCGAAGTCTATGGCGTCCTGTAACCAGATTGAGAGTGGCCAGGCCGCGGCATTGGGACCGAGGCTGACTGAGACTATGTCTGCCCCAATCGTGGGGCCCTGATCGGCTGGTTCCTGGCTGGAATCGGCCGCATAGCGGATCGCGCGGGCCAGGGTCACCTGGGAATCCAAGCCATAGTGCACAGTCGCCACCGGAATCAGGCTCGCCTCGTACGCAATGCCGCGAACACCGATACTGTTGCTCCGGGCAAGCGCCATCCCCGCACAGGCGGTACCATGCGGGCTAGGCGGGAACTGGTCCAGCCCGGGCTCAAAGCCCACAATGCCGTTCGCGTCGTACGTGTAGTAACCCCCGCGCAGAATTCCGTTTACATCGCGATAGAGCGCCCCACTGAGGTCGGGATGCTCGACATCCATGCCAGAATCAATGACCGCGAGTCTGATGCCCTGGCCCGTGGCATGGTTCCACGCGCTCGGGGCCTTCACATCTGCCCCCTGCTGACTGTGCGGCACCTGGTCACCCGTGTTGTTCCACTGCCATTGCCGGCGGTAACGGAGATCATCGGGCTGCTGTCGATGCGATACGCACTCCAACATCTCGGGTTCAACATGCACGACCCCCGGGATGTTGCGCATCTGCTCTGCTGCGGCCAGCGGGTCCACGTCGTCACCTAGCTGGACGTTGTAGAGGGACGGTGCAAATGACTGTACCGACTCAGGCGTGAGCGGGAGATCACATCGGTCGCAGAGACATCTCTTCAAGTCGGCGCTGGGTTCGCTGATCTGAACGATTGCCTCGTCAAAGCGTACGGCCAGCCTGCCGGAAAATATACTGAGGCGTCCATCCCCATGCTGGTAGATGCGCTTCAGGGCGTTAGGGGCCACAGTCCCCTTTACATCCTTGAGGTAGACGAACCGCCACCCGGCCCCCTCGAAGACAATCTCTTCGCTCCGATCCCTAAAGATTCGCTCTCGTACGAGCCACTGCGAGTCGACCGCGATACTCGCCCCAGGCGCGATAGCGCGGATTTCTCGCAACTCTTTCACTTCAACCACGTCGTCTCCGCAACAGTACTGTTCCATCTTGCTCTCCTCCCGCGGCCGTTGAGACCGCCCGTCTTACTGCTTGCGGTTCTACGGCCAAATGGGATCGCCGGTCAGCGCATCCCACGGGTAGTAGACTTTGATCTGCACCAAGTCATCCGCGTGACTCACTGTCAGTTCGAGCTTCCAGTCCTGGCCGTCATCAACCGTATTCACGCGGTGAATGTCCGCAATGCGCAGGTGAATACCCTCGCAACTCGTGTACTGGACCATGGTCCCCCGAAGCCACCGCAACTGATCCTCTGGCCAATTGAGAACGACCTGTTCAAACTCGGCTGGGGGCGGGCCACCGCGAAAGGTCTGCCAGTACACTTGCAATGCCTTCCACGTGCCAGCCCCAATGCCGCTGCCTTCGGGAATGTTGCGCCACACGTCCGCGCATAGTTGCGCGTTCACCGCCGATTCGTTGGCGCACCGGGCGATTGATGTCACGTGCGATTGTGTTTCCGGTTCGATCATTGCCTGCTCTGGCATAAATGCCTCCTCCCTCTAGTGGGCGCACCGCTGGCGCGCCCTCCCTATGTCAATGATCCCGCAGCTCCCCGACGCGTTCCAGATAGGGCTGCATCTGTAGAGCCGCGAATATCTGTGCGGCCTCTGCCCGCGCCTCCCGGGCCCTCCGGCGGTCTCCGGAGCGATTCCGAGTCGTATACATGTGCGCCTTCTCGAATAGGGCAACTGCCAAAAGTGGTCGCAGGCCCTCGCGCCGACAAAGGCGCGTGCAATGGCTGAAATCTGCCAGTGCCTGCTGCCACCATCCGTTGGCGGCGGCTGCCCGGGCGCGCTCAAGCGTAGTGCTAGTTAGGTACAGAGTGCGTCTATACGGCGCGAGGGCTGCATGCCAGGTCGCACCCCTTGCTGCCTCACCGACATTCACCCAGCCTGCCGTCAGAGCCTGGGCCGCGATCAGCCACATGAGACCGTCTCCATTGCCGGGCACACGCGCGCTCACCGCTCCGAGCATGCCAACAGATTCTGGGCCTCGCTCCTCTGAGAAACGAAGCGCCGTCGAGGCCATTACGGGGACTTCCGTCAGGGGCATATCCTCGTAGTTCTTCCGGGCCGAGGGCACGTTCAGCGACTCGTGACCGCGCCACAGATCCGTCCGCACTCTCGCCCAAATCAACAAGCCGAGACGCTTGGTGCCCGGGACGCGCCCCATGTGGGGCTTCAGGTCTTCCCACTCCTGATCTACCTGGTCCCACGCGCCCCGGAAACAGTGGCAGATAGCGCGGACAGCGCGATTGTCGAGGAGTTCGTAATGTGTACCGATGTTCTCAGCTAGGGCAATCGCTTCCTCGCAGGTGGCTAGCGCCTTCGTGACCTGTCCGGTAAGAAACTGAAAAAACGCAAGGTCTCCGAGCTCCCGACACAAGAACCACCGATCCTGCTTTCGTCTGTAGTAGGACACCAGGTGTTCGGACAGGCTAATCACGCGATCTAGTTCCCTGGTATGGTTCAGATACCACAAGCGCTCAACGGCCAGTGCGCGCGAGGCCAAAACAGTGTCGTTAAGCTCTTGTGCCATATCCTTGAGATCCTGGGCGCACGCCAGCATGCGACCAGGCTGATCGGAGTAATCCAGGGCCACGGCATACTGCAGCAGCGCGACGGCATGGAGATGGCTCGGGCTCTGTTTTGCCTTTGCTGCCACGGACTCGAAGTAAGGCAAGGCCCCTCGCTGGCGCGCCTGCCGACGCAGAATCAGACCGATCTCGACGCGTGCTTCATCGGCGAGTTGGTCCTCCATAGCGTCTTCAAACGTCTGTATAACAGCGTTTGCGAGTTCACGGGCTCGTTCAACGTCGCCTTCGTGGCCGATGGCTCCAAACAGTTTGCGTTGTGTATAGGCTCGATCCATGTCAGAGGCGCCATCTGATCGCGCCTGTGTAGCGTCCACCACCTCAAGGAAGCGCGCGGCCTCACGGAAGGCGTATCGCGCCAGGGCTGCGTCGCCCGCGGCTGTGCCGTAACGGACCATGGCCTCGGGCGGTGCCATGGTTCCAGCTTGCAGCAGGTGCTGCGCCACTTCCGTGGAGTGATCCAGCACTGCGGCGCCATAGACCGTTTCCAGTGCGCGGGCGATCCGCACATGGGTCCGCTGACGGCGGACGATGCTGCCTTCATCCGCGAGCACTTCTTGAGCTAACCCATGCTCAAATGCATAGTAGACTGCGTCCCCTTCGGCCCATTCCCGAATCACTCGCGCCGCCATCGCCTCTTCCAACGCATCGATCGTTTCTTCTTCCGTACATCCGGTCGCATACCGCAGCGCATCAAATCGGAGCCGGAGACCCATAAGCCCAGCGACCTGCAGGACGTCGCGGCAGCGCGCACTTAAGCGGAGGAGTCGCTGGTGAATGACATCACGCACTCGTGTGGCGACAAGCCATTCCTCCTGAAACTCCAACTGCCGATCCGCCTGATCGGGATCGAGTAACGACTGCTCGGCCAAGTCGCGATAAATCTCCTCGACGAAGTACGGATTGCCCTCACTCCGTCGAAATACGAATGCGACGAGCTGTTCATACGGCGGTCCATCGTAGAGATCGTGGAGCATTGTCTTGACATCCCCGGCGCCGAGGCCCCGCACAGGGATTCGAGTGAGCAGGTGATCGTGTTCCAGGTCCGTCCAGAGCTCGTTCAGTGGGTGGTCGGGCGACAAGGCAGTTTCGCGGCAGGTGACAATCACGAAGATGCGGGCGCTATGCCCATTCAAATCGGGCGTAAGCCGCCTGCCCAAATGCCGCAGAAATTCGACCGTGTTTTCGTCGGCCCAGTGGAGATCATCAATGACCAGGGTAATAGCTTCCCTGCGCGCCCAGTAAATCAAGAGACCAGCTAGCGCACCAAGCAGCCGTTGTCGCTCTTCCTGAGGCTCTCGCCGGGAACCGGATTGCTGACCCGCGGCTATGTCCTGGCGCAACTCCGGTACCAGGTCTGCCAGTGGGGCGAGATCCGTTGCGAGCACGTCCGGCACGTTCCACCCCGCCGGATCGTGCAACAACCCACGCACGCATTCGATGATTGGCTGCCAGGCTTCCGTGAGATGCTCAACACATCGGCCCGCGGCGGTGGCCACCGACCGAGGTCCCAGAAATTGCAGGAACTCGCGCGCGAGTCGAGACTTGCCGATTCCGGGGTCGCCATCCAGCACGACGAAGTGGCCCTGGCCATGCTCGACGATGTTGAGACACCGCTCCAACTCCCGCAGCTCCACCTCTCGGCCGACGAAGGGGGATTCCGCGTCCGCCGCAACAGGAAGTACCGCTTTGGGCACAGTCGGTGCGACGTCCGGACCCCAGATCACCTCAAACAGGCGAATGCTCTCGGATAAGCCCTTCAGGTGGAACAGGCCGCGGTCAAAGAGATCGACGGAGGACTGCTCCGATAGCTGCTCCCGCAGGCGTTCACCGATGAAGATACGGCCCGGGCGCGCTCCCGCTGCGATTCGCGATGCGATGGTGACTGTCTGACCAAGGAGATCCCCCCCGTCGCGTAACACACGCCCGTAATCCATCCCGATTCGCACAGCCAGCGCGCGATCCGCTGGCGTTCCCGACACTTCCAGAGCCTGTTGAATCGCGACGGCGCATTCCAGACCGTGGTCCACATCGCCAAAGGCGACCAAGAAACCGTCCCTCAGGGTCTTGATTTCCTCGCCACCGAACCGGGAGACCTGTTCTCGCACAATCTCCTCATGGCGTCGTAGCAGGCGCCGCACTTTCGTGTCACCCAGCGAGGCATGGAGGGCCGTGGATTCTTCCACGTCAGTACACAGAATCGCGAGTGGCATCTCATCGACCGGTACACTGCCTCTGAGTGTCCTGGCGAGTGCTGCCGCGTTCTCGAAACGTTCACTCGGGCGCTTGGCGAGGAGCTGGGCCACAATCGGCCAGAGTGTGGGCGCGCGGCTGGGAATAGCGGGAGGCGGTTCGTGCAAGTGTTGATGGTAGAGGTCCCCTCTATGGAATGGTGGCCTGCCTGTGAGGAGCTCATACGCGGTTACGCCAAGGGCATAGAGATCGCTCCGTTCGTCGCAGTGTTTGCCGCTTAGGAGTTCCGGCGACATGTAGGGCAGTGTGCCGGAGGTGACCTCGCCCGTGGTACGCGTCTGGGTGTCGAGCAGCACGCGCGCGACCCCAAAATCCGTAATTTTGAGCGTGTCGTCCGGCGCGAGCAACAGATTGCTCGGCTTGATATCAAGATGAATCACGCCATGGCGGTGGGCGTCCGCCAGGCCTGCACAAACCTGGAGTAGCCAAGCGCACACCTGGTCTTCCTGCTGCGGACCCCGCTCCGCCAGTACGTGCGCCAACGACGGCCCATTCACCAGTTCCATTTCGAGGAACGAAACATCAGGCTCCGCATGGAAGTGCAAGAGGCGCACGATATTTGGATGCGCAAGCCGGATTGCCGCTTGCGCCTCGCGTCGCAAGTGCTGTTCTGCTCCCGGCTCGTGGGCGAGGGTGGGCGGCATGAACTTCAGCGCCACCTCCACGTCGAGTTCATGATCGCGGGCGGCCCAGACCCGACCCACGCCTCCGCGACCGAGTTCCCGGCAGAGTTCGTACCGGTCCCGCAGCCATTGGCCTGGTTCTGGCGCTTCAGGCACGAAGGATGGACGCATGCTCAACCAGGGCCCATCCACGCCACAGGTAGCTCTCGCCTGCCTGTCTCTGTCAGATATCCGACCCAGGAGACCACCAGTGATGGGTCGGCGTAGACGTGCGTGGGCACGGTGATGATGGTGAGAGCCCTCCCTCGCGTCTCCCCAATCAGGCGCGAACGGTGATCTTACCTCACTCTTGGTCTCAGGCAGCATCATGGGTCAAATTACCACACGTATGGGTCCGCTCTATCCAGCCGGTGGAAGAGCCTGATTTCCCTCTGTGGACAGCCCGGCACCCCAGCAGTCGCTCATACGCTACCGCCCCTCAATTACACGTGTACTGAGGCAGCCAGGTTCTTCCAAAATGGGAGGGCATGAGGCCAAAATGACTAAGCCTCGCAGTGGTCGTACGCCTCGGTATAGCAGGCGGAGATATTCACGGCGCACGCCATCCCCCGACTGACGGGTACCACCCTGCAAGGCGGGCCAGTTCATGTCTGCCCGCGGAACTAATGGCAAAAGAGATTCCAACGGGCGTACCAACTCGCTAAGGCTAGCGCCACGAGATTAGGGCGCATTCGAAGGCTGAGGGAGTCCGTGCTGCATGCTCCAGTCGATGACGCGATTGTTTCCGGTGTCGTCCACGCCGAGGTCCGACAGAATCTCCCCCTGGGGGTTGAACACCGCCATGTAGCCTCCGTACTCTTCGGCGGAAACCCCCGAAAGTACGCGTCCATCCGAATTTGCGATGCTCAGCACACCGCCCTCGGGCCCGGCGAAGGCCGCAATGACGACCACGCCCTCGTCGTTAATGATTTCGAGACGCCGGGCTCTGGTGAGCGACATCATTCCACGACGGCCAGTGCGCACGAGTGCTGTGATACTCAGCCCCAGCGAGACGAAAACAAGCAAGCCTAAGATCGGTTCCATCTTGCCCACGCTTTCCCGCGGTGACCCCGATGCGGACGGGAGTCACCGGCTATATGAACGGTTTGGTGATTTTGTGAAGGATAAACCTGTCCCCATCGCCACCCCGCGGTTCCTTCCCCCTGATGGCAAATGCAACGGTCGGATTCGCTCCACAACGAGACCGTAGCACTTTGCTATACTAACACAAGTATATCACTAGTGGCGAACATTGGGTAGCGATACGCGCAAATAAGTTGGTTAATCGGCCCTATCCGAGCCTCATCTATAACCAAACAGTTAGCCATGCGAACTGCTATGCTATGGTATTGTAGTCACCAGGGTGGAGGTTCATGGTATGGCGTCCAAACTTGATAGCGCCGAAACGTTTCCCCTCCTGCTGACGCGGTATCGCGAGCAGCAGAGCCTGTCCAAAGCGAAGCTCGCCCGCCTACTTGGGGTCAGCGCAGGGTACGTCTACCTGCTTGAAAAGGGGAAAAGCTCTCCACCTACGCTGGCGCGGGTTGAACAGTTGGTTGAGCTACTGCAGCTCTCGCCCGAAGAAACGGAGGCGTTCACGGTGGCTGCGGCCGCAGGCCGGACTGGCGCAGCAGAGGCGAAAGTCCTGCGGCAAACAGGACCACGGCAGGTCGTGTTCCCAGCGCAAGCGATGGAGTCCGAGGGGCCGGCAGGATTTCAAGATCGCATCGACCTCCGCGACTGTGTTGCGATACCAGTTCAAACGGATGCGATGGCGCCGGTCTTATGCGCGGGTCAACTGGCCATTTGCGCGCGCACATGCAAGCCGACCGCGGGGGACCTCGTGATCGCGACGCTCCAGAATGGTCAGGTTCACATAGGCCAGTACTACCCGTCCGAGGACGAAGTGCTGTTGACGGCACTGCGGCCGGAGGAGAGCTCCGCAACCCCAAGTGTCGCGCGGAGCAGCATTCGTGAGTTGCTGCCGGTCATCGGGATCCTATTTAAGCGGGATCTCTCCCTCAAGGAGTAGCTAGACCGCGGGCGGGGAACACGAAAACCGGAGAAATCTATCGTACTGTCCGTTCAGCGCCTGGCTCGATTACGGGGCCCCGCTCGTGCTGAATTTGCTATGCGGGGTGCTGCCGAACGTCAGCCCGGTCACAGCCCCTGCCCGATCAGAGGCCAGGAAGGCCACCGCGGCTACGACCGCTTCCGGCATCTCTATCGGCCCGAGTGCGTATCCCTCGCCGGGCGGCACCGCTCTCCAGTCTCGCTCTGCGTCCAGTAACGTATCGACCGCATCTAACACCTGACGTGCATCGAAATCTTGCGGTGCACCGGCAGCCGGAGTGCAGATCGTATTTACGAGGATCTCCTCCTTCGCAACCTCCGCAGCGGCAGATTGCATCAGCGCGATCACGGCGGCCTGCGATGCAGCAAAAAGAGAGCGATTGGCCTGGCCTTCCCGCGCGGCCGAGGACACCACTGAGATTATCCGTCCGCCGCTTCCCTGCTCCAACAAGGCGTTCAGGAAGGCTCTCATACACAAAAAAGGGCCCCGAACATTGACAGCCAAGACGCGATCGATTTCCGATGCTCGACTGCGGGCAACGGGCAATCCGCGACTGGGTACCATCACACAGTTGACCAGCACATCCAGTTGACCAGCCCACTCGGTCGCCTTGGCTATTAGGTTGGCCACATCATGGCTCTGGGAAATATCCGCCCGGACGGCAATGGCTTGTCCGTCGGCGTTGGTAATCACGCGTCGCGTTGCGTCCGCCGCGTGTTGGAACTGATCCGCGATCACGACCCGCGCGCCGCATTCACCGAGCGTCCGGGCAACCAGTCCCCCAAGCCCAGCCGCCCCACCTGTGACGATGATGCCTCTATTTCTTAGGGATTCCACTCGTCAAATATAACCCAGCACACCGTAGAGGGACAATCGGGGAGGCCTCTTGGGAGCGGCGGGACCGGGCAGGACTCAACCGCTACGCCACTGGGAACGCGGCTGTCATCCGGGGTCCTGCCCGTGGTCCCACGCTTTATAGACGGAGCCGGCGGGATTTCCTTCCCTGAGTGCCCCCGAACACCTGTCTGCCGGACGAGACGGCCACTCCACGCGAACATGACGTTAGCCTTACATGGGCCGCTCCGAACCTCGATGCCTATTGCGAATCCTGGATCGGCAGCCTCAAACGGGAGTGCCTGAGCCACTTCATCTGCTTTGGACAGACGCACCTCGACTACGTGCTCCGGGAGTATGTGGACTACTACAACACGGTTCGGCCACACTCGGCCATAGGGAATGCGCCACTCGCCCCGCACGAGCCGATCCGTGACGGGCCAATCCGCCGCGCCTCCCGCCTCGGCGGACTCTTGAATCACTATTACCGCGAAGCCGCGTAGCACTGATCACAGTGGCCCTTGGGCGGGCCACAAGAGATGTGTGTCTGGGCATGGCCTCGGTGCGTACTTTGAGGCTGTTCGCCGCAGCACGGATCGGATAGGATGCGCCCATCATGCTCGTGCGCACTCGAATACCCTCCCGCTCAGTCCTCCGACACACTCCGCCCGCGCCGGCGGCCCGTTAGAACGCGCCCCTCCAGGGCCCGATCCTAATATTTGTACACCCCTGACCGCCCCCAATTGGGCGCCGCACTTAGTTCCGGCCCGGGTTTCGCTCACAACTCCCCGTCACGGCTCGGCTTGACTGCACTCGAACTTTTTGCACAGGGAGTTTTTGCACATGTAGCCCGTCACCATCCCCCGTCAGGACCGGGCTTCACCCCGGTCCGGACTTTGTACAGGTAGACATCTAGTCACGAAGCTTATGTCGTCGGACACGCCAACCAGGGTTTCAGTCTTCTGCGTGGGCAGCACTCCAACTCCGCGGCCTGCATCATCGCGACCGTTCAATCCGCGGGAATAAACGATCAGCTTTTGCCCCTCCAGAACTACGCGAATGTCCTTCTCCTGTACAAAGGGGTCGGTTCGCAGGCTCGCGGGCACTCCATCGACCGCCTCTTTCAGCTGAGCACCCCTACGACATTCCGCCGCAATCTGACACCCAGCGCTAGCGACGCGCAGGGTGGTAACGTTACGCCAGTGCGCCTGAAACATCTCTCTGAATATTGCTAGGGACTCACCATAGGCGGCTCCATATATCAGTCTTCCACCGCCATCCTCGTCAGCCGCAAACGCCGGCGCTGCCTCCAAGTATGTCTGCTTTGCGGCGTCTATCAACACATTCAGCTTTTGAAGAGCGCGCCAGGTTCGGTAGTTCCGTAGCGGCCTTCTGAGCCGCAAAGCAACGCGCCCATACACACTGGTGTTCACATTCATTGTTTCACTCTCTCGCTCAGATCTCACTAGATAGCTCTCTATCAAAAGGATCCGTTCGGCTCTTAATACTGCGGCCAACCCGCGCTCAGCCGCCTCAGCTTCCTTCGCAAACGCTTCCGCGAATGCGGCAAGCTGGGCGGGCGATAGAGAGTAGGAAGAGGACAACCGTTCCACGATCTGTATTGCAAGGCCGTACATTGCGAAGCGTGTGAGATGGGGGGTCGCGAAAGGCAATCCGTCGAGGGCCCTGCCGATGCCGAGAAGACGTCTGCAGTCAGCGTATGCTCCATCCATGTCACCAGTGCCGGCTCTTGCATAAGCTCTTACCGTGAAATGACGGGCCAACTCGCGGATGGCACGCATCCGCCCCGACGCACGCACAGCGACCGCAAGCGCCCCCCCACCCCCGACCTCTGGTTGAATCCGACATACCGGCTCTCTTAACGCTGCTTCCGCAAGAGCGAGGGGAGCTAGACGCGCCGTTAGTGTTTCTAATGCAGCTGGCGCGTGCTCCTCCAAAAGAGCGCTCTCACCGCCAGTGCGCGCAAAAGCCCAAATCGCGGCCCAGGGTTCCTGGGTATCCTGTGGGGCGCCGTTCGTGCCCGATGTGATTCGTCGTGTGAGCGTGCGTAGTTCGAGGGCAGACGCCCAGAGTAGCTCACCGCTGTTCGAAACGGCGTCGTCCTGCGGTATCAGATCCGGCAAACGCAAAGGTTCGCCCCGAACGCGCAAATCGGCAATCTCCCTTTCAAGGCGCTTGGCCGATTGTGAATCTGCGATCCACCAAAACGCCGAGAGCAGGATCGCACATGAGAGGAGAACTGCTACAGCAGTGTTAGCAGTCCGTGATCTGAACACGCCGTTCAATGCGCTACCCGCGCAGCACTGTATTCAGTGATCGGAAAACCCAGATGCATACATCAATGAAAGCCTACCCAGATGCATGCATCAATGCCCGCTCGTCCGTCATTCGTGCCAAGCCCGTCGCAGCATAGGTTACATCTAAACGCCTGCTGTTGAACTCTCTTGACACATATCGGGGATGTACAATCTCGGCCGGCTAGACAAGCTTCATGGTCACAATGGTCCATACAGCAGCTTCTGAGTTCGGACGTATCACATGTGGGAGCAGTCGCGTCGCAATCAATAAAGGGGTTGCGAAATTGGCACGGAGTAGGCTCCGGGAGGAGTCCGGTCGGGTCGGTCCGAATCAACGGATTGTTTCCAACGTAGGCATAGAGATTGGTGCTCGCGTCTTGACCCAGAGGATCGCGCTGTACAAAGGTGCCACTATCTGGATCCATATGGCGGGCGCGGTAGTAGAACAAGCTAGCGCTGTCAACCCATTGCCGACCAGTAAAGTAATACAGGTTCTCTAGCGTACCGCTTTCGGAACCGAGTTGACCAAAGGCATCATACGTGTATGTTTTGCTGAGCGATTGCGCTGTGTCAGTTATAGCCCAAACACTACCTAACAGATCTTTATGATAGTAGTAGGTTTCGCCCGAGTTCTTTTGAGCCACTGGCGTATCAAACTTTCCGAGTATCATGACATAGGCGGTGGTCACAGCGCCGCTCGAGGCCAGTTCCCCTATAGGGTTCCCGGACCTGTCGTAGATTAGATGTTTGATCGTTCCAGCGCTATCGATAGTGACGAGGCGATCCAAGGCATCATAGGTAAATATCGTGCTGATCCCGCCAACCGTTGTCGTGGTCAGCCGGTTCTCGGCATCGTAGAGGTATGTGTCCGTGACCGCGCCATGTACTTTGCTGGTCCGATTCCCGGCGCCGTCGTAGGCATACGTCGTTGTGCCATCGATCGAGTGGACCGTCTGCGTGACCTGGTTCCCCCCGTTGATCGTGGCCGTCTCAATCGGCCCGCCACCGCTCACGGTCGTCGTCACACGGTTCTGCGCGCCGTCGTACGTGTACATCATGGTCGCGCTCCCGTCATCCACGCTAGTCAACTGATTGCGTCCGTCGTATCCGTACGTGAA
This sequence comes from uncultured bacterium, assembly GCA_965371225.1. Classification (GTDB taxonomy): domain Bacteria; phylum Abyssobacteria; class SURF-5; order CBDUXP01; family CBDUXP01; genus CBDUXP01. Next base: position 60,748 of record CBDUXP010000012.1, read on the forward strand.
CGTTCCAGTGCCCACGCCTGCCCGCGTCCAGGACGTGATATTCCCGGCTGGATCGTATGCGTAATCGTGGCTGCTGATTGTGCTACCTCCCGAAGTGGTGTGCGCGATATTTGTCACCCGGCCCCGTCCGTCATGGGCATAGTCCGTCTTCGCCGCCGACGGATACGCCACTCGCGTCAGCTGGCTGTTGCCATCGTAGGCATACGCGACCGTGCCTGTTCCGCCGATCGTAATGCCCGTTAGCCGGTACGTGGCATCGTATTCGTACGTTGTCGTAAGTGCTGCTGCCGTGACCTGTGTCAGCTCCCCGCGCCCATCATAAGCATATTGAATAGTCTGCGCAGGTAAAAACCCGATCTGCTGGGTCTCAGTTGTCAACTGACCGTTCCCGTCGTACGCGCGCGTCAAGTTTGTAGTCGTTGCACCGTTCTCCACCGTGCTTGCCGCCGTTATTCGCCCCCAGGCATCGTATATTGTGGAAACGTAGTTGTTCGTTCCTGGCAGGTTCCGCCGCGTCTGCCGGCCCATAATATCATATTCATGGGTAACGACCGCCCCCGATCCGGTCGTCCACTCCGTCCGCCGGCCACTCACGTCGTACGCGAAACTCTCGCTGCCCGTTCCGCCGGGATAGGTGATCTGGGTCCGCCGCCGCAGGGGACCGTAGGCGAAGGTGGTCGTGCCGTTCCCATCCGCCAGGCTCGTGCGCACACCGCCGGCGCTGAAGCCCGCGGTCACCGCATCGCCGTTGCCGAATGTGCCGATCGTCACGCGCCCCGCCGCGTCGTACACCCGCGTTATAACGTTCCCGTTCTCGTCCGTGCCCTGCGTCACCCGGTCCGCTCCGTCATACGCACGTTGCGTATAGCCGCCGTCCGGATTAGTTTTTCGTGTCACGCGCCCCACACCGTCAAACGCCCAGGTTGTAGTGCCTCGGGTAGTGTCCAGGCGACCGGTCCGACGGCCATAGTCGTCATACAGGTGCCGGATCGCCCGCCCATCGGGCCACGTCATCTCGCTGAGTTGAAACGTTGTCGGATCGTACAAGAAATCCATGACGCTCCCCCGCGCACTGGTACTGCGGGTGATGTTGCCCGCAAGATCGTATTCTTCCGTCGTGATGAGGCCATTTGGCAATGTCGTCTGTGTGAGTCGCTGTACCGCGTCGTGAGCAAATTCCGTCGTAGACGTGGCGCCCGCACGAACCTCGTGGATGGCTGTCAGGCGCCCAACTGCGTCGTACTCCGACAGCGATTCTGAGGCGTCTGCCCTTACTACACGAGTCACGAGATCGGACGCGTCGCGATGCAACTCTGTGTCAAATCCTAGGACATCACGCTGGTTGGTCAACCGCCCAGCCTGGTCATAGAAGAGGCGCTCTACTCCTCCATCCGGGTAGTCGTAGCGGGTAGGCGCGCTCCCGCTGCCGCCGCACCCGCACCCGATTCCGTACTCGTAGGAGATGGTCGTTGTGCCATCGGCTGGATGGACTATCTGCGTCCGGTTGCCTGCTGCGTCATAGGTCCAATTGACCGTGTCCCCGGAGGGCCGCGTCTGCGACGTCAATCGCCCATCGTTGTCGTAGGCGGTAGTAACCGGGTTCTGGCCCGGCCGGGCCACGCTCGTTGCGCGTCCGCTGCGGTCGTAGGTCCACTGATATGTGGCACCGCTGGGCCTCACGGCGCTGGTAGCCCGCCCCTCCCCGTCATAGGCCCACGTCTCGGCGGGAATGGCCGGATCGCCCCGCTGCCGCGACGTGCGGTTCCCATACGCATCGTACAACTCAGACGTGGTGAGGCCTCCGGGCTCAATCGTCTTGGTGCGGTGGCTGTAGGCATCGTACTCATACGCCAATGTGCGCCCCCCCGGAAGCGTTTTCTGTGTCAGGAGCATATTTGTGTCGTAGGCGTACGCCGTATCGCGGCTCGCCTCATCGGTTCGCAGCGTGAGCAACCCCGCAGCATCATAGAAGAGGTCCAACTGCCCCCCCACCGCGTTCAGCCGGCCATTTGGCAACCCGGTTGTCGGATCGTAGCTATAGGTGGTGCTGTTGCCCAACGGATCCACTTTTTCCGTGAAATTCCCGTTCGCATCGTAAATGTACGTGAAGGCGCTTCCGAGCGGATCCTCGGACCGTGTCAGGCGGCCGATGCTGTCGTAAAAGAACAATTCCGCGGCGCCGTTGGAGTCCACCCGCTTCGTAATAAGCAGGTTCGCGTCCCAGTGCGACTCGAGCGACCGTCCCAACACGTCCGCCACCGTGGCCATGTTTGTGCCGTAAGTGATCGTGTCATACGTGCCATTGGGATATGTCACTTGCGTGACTTTGGCATTTTCATCGTATGCCCACTGTGTCGTCTCTCCCGTAGGAAGCACCCGTGCCGTCACGAGGTTCACCGCATCATACTGGAACTGGAGGGTTCCCCCGTTTGGAAAGGTAGTCCCCGTCAGATTGTTCGCGGCATCGTACGCATAGTCGATCACGTCGCCGCTGGGCAATGTGGCCCGAGTAATTTGATTGCTCAAGTCATAGGCAAAGGACAGTATCTCGCCACCGGGGCCCGTCAATTGCGAGACAACCCCGCTTGCCCAGGTCAGGCTAATCGTATTGCCGAACCGGTCTCGCACTTCTTTTAGGCCACCCCAGAAGGGCATCACTGCGCCTTGCGGGTGGAACTCATATACAACGCCGCTCGTGGCTGTGATCGTGTACGAATTATCCACGTTCTTCACGAGCTTCTCGTAGCGACTTGGATCGAGCGGATCACCGCTCGCCAACGAAAAATCCAGATACTCCGACCAGGGGGCGCGCCAGCTCACAAGGGTCCCGCTGTCCTGGACATAGGTGGCCCAGTTCAGGGTCCACTGTTGGCCGAACCACGGGTTGTCGGGCATCCGTGTACCTAGGCTTGAGACATAGTGCCGCCAAAGCTTGAAAGCCAGCTGTGTTCGTCCAAGCGGAATGTAGGCATCCATCCCCTGCAGCACAAGGGATCCCGTGGGCAGAAATACCGGGTCCGACGCCAGTTGTGAGGCGCCGCGCAATCCCGTCCCGAGCCTTGCCGAGTTGGCTTCCGCAAAGTTTACCGGCGCGGCCACCGCCTCCCCGAGTCCAGATGCCAATGGCCGCCCCGAATCCAGCGCGGCCTGCAATCGGGCTTCGATCTTTTGCATTTCTCGTGCGGGGGAGTACCCGCGCGCGCTCACCAGCACGGGCGGAAGGGCGGACGACTCACGTCGTGCCGGAGTGGGTGCCTCCTGGGCGTGTGCGGACGGGGGCGGCACAACCGTTCCGCCGCCGAATGCGATAATCGTGCCCACAGTTGCGCTGCGGAAGGCCAAGCTCCACCGACTCGCTCGCGCCGGATCCCTGCCTCTTTCAACGCCAGTGCTCATAAGTTGGCCCGCGCTCCCTTGTTCCTGCTTTGCTTCACGGGCAATCGTTCGGGCACCCACTACCCCCATCGCTCGGGCACGTACTACCCCCATCGCTCGTGCACGTACTAGGCCCATCGCTCGGGCACCCAGTACCCCCATCGCTCGGACAACCGGGGGTCCCAGTGTCTCCAGTCTGGCAGGGTGCCCCCGATTGACTGACACATCCTTCCGTGTTACCGCAAGATTCGTTGCCGGTGCACTGCTCAGAGGTGCCACACGATTCGGTGCTGCTGCACGTGTCTGGGCTTGATTCGCAACTCCCGCACGGCGATTCCGACCCTGGGCCGCAGCTATCGCTGGTGCAGGCTTCCGTAAAAGGGTCGCAGCTTTCGCTGGTGCAGGTTTCCAACGTAGGGTCGCAGGTCTGGCTGGTGCAGGATTCCGTCGCAGGGTCGCAGCTCTGGCTGGTGCAGGTCTGGTTGGTGCAGGACTGGCTGGCGCAGGCTTCCGTGAAAGGGTCGCAGCTTTGGCCGGTGCAGGTCTGGTTGGTGCAGGACTGGCTTACCCCGCACCCGGGAATATCAGTGCTCGGTGGGCAGGCATCCGATATGAAACATGTTTGCCCGATGCACGGTGTTCCGAAATCGCCGCAGCCTGTAATCTCTAACGGGTTATACCCAAAGGCCGCATCACTTGCTTTTCCATCCCTACGGGGGACGGGATAATAAAAGGCGCCGCGGTCGGGCGTTAGAACCTGTCCGCGTCCTGCATTTGCGGGTTCGCTTTCCGGACACCAAATGGCAGGCGGAAAGTCCCGTCGGCTGGGCGTGAGAACCCGGGAGTGATGGAACGGCCCAATGGCGGGCCCCCGCCGCCGCAATGGGACTGGCACATAATACGCCCCGGGCAGGGGAGCACTGTCGCCATCGGCTTGATGGCGGTCAGACCCGTCTTCGGGAGACGGCTCGGCTTGTTCACCGCACCAAATGGCCGGAGGGAGGCCAGCGCGCAAGGGGGTCAACACACGCGCAAAGCGGAAGGGACCCAGCAGGCAACTAGGCGCTGCATCGCCCACCGTTTCTCGGTCAACGGCCCCGTTCTGCTCTGTCCGGGTGCCCATAGTGTTCCCCCTAGGGTTTGATGCAGGTGGATTTCGCTAGGCTCTCAACAATGCGCTCAGGGGATGCGCTCAACTCGGGAGGGGCATCTACCCTCACGCTCAAGGCTGAGGTCCACGGCCCCCACGCGGCCCATATGTCGGGGCGAAGCCGGTCATGCAAAGTTCGTGTTGGGATGCCCGCCAGTGCGGCCATATAGCCGAATTCGCCCTCTACAGTGATGGCTGCTTGCAAGAGGGTCAACAGAATCACAAGGGCGCGGGCAGATCCCAAGGTAACAACGGGAATCCATGGCGAGACCAGGCACGCGATTGCCTTCAGCGCATCCCGCTGCCAGGAATACCCTAAAAGGATCGGCTCACCATATCTGTGTTCTCGGCACAGGGTTGCCAATCTTGCAAAGGTCCGTGCGTCCCAGGTGCCAACGGGCAGGGCGCTACCAGGCATGAGTGCGATGAGCTCACTCGAAGTCGTGCATTCAGCGGCCGCACACGTATCCTGCAGCCCGACAACTATGCGCTCCAGTTCCTGTTGGGGAGGGGCTACTTCCGGCCAAGCGAGGCCTCCCGCTAACTCACACCGCGCTACGAAATCAACGTATTTGGCCCACCTGGCGTCCGCGGCAGAACCATTGTCCTGTACCGCGTAACGCCTGCGTGCACCGGAGGCAATAACGTGCGGAGTAACCGAGTCGTCTAATAGGGACCAACTAATGGCAATATCAGATGCGTCAATCCGTTCTCGCCAAGCGCCTGCCGAAGCTTCATCCCCAATTTGGTCGCCGACGCCGACGTAGTCAAGGCCCTTTACCAGTTCGACTACGGCCACATGCGCCTGCGGTACCCAGTACTCCAAGCGCCACCTTGGATGTGCTGCACGAAGTGTACTGAGTGCGGGCAGAGGTAACAGCGTTTGCGCAAGTGGTCCCATTTTGACCGTCGCGCACCTGAGCGATGCGCTCATACGGCGAAGGCCTCGGCGGCGGGAGCCATCTTCGTGTTCGCGATTCGGTCAAGGGTCGCCAGATCCAACTGAGAAATAATCCAGATGGCCAGCTCTGTCACCGTGTGTTCTCTATGGCAGTAGACTTTCCACACCTTTGCCGGATCGCCAGTGAGCGCCTCATTATCGAACCGACAACCCCCGCCACAGAGATAGCGAGCCCAACATGTCGGACAGTCGTCGCGATCATAGATCGTGTTGTGGAGCCACCCGTTCCGACGCCCATGGTCGAAGCCATCTCTGGTATTTCCGATTCCGGAGGGACCTTGCCGGTGGCACGCATGGATGTTGCCATGAGGGTCCACTTCCACGTACCCGCGGCCTGCTCCACAAGAGTGGGTAACCCGCGTCCGACCGATAAGACGCCGGATTGCACGCGACAGCGGGGTGAAAGTCAGTGGCTCGCCGCGACGCAGCGCCTGAAGGGTTCGGCGACCAAGTTCCTCAAAATCCTCTCCGGTACTCGCACCATCATCGGGAAAGCGAAACTGGTCTGGCTCATCCGTGCACCCCTGTGAAACTAGCGCAGCTGGTTCCACAGTGAAGGCACGCGCGAAGCCATCCCGAACAAACTCCTGAAGGTGTTCGGCCCGTTCGAGAACTCGCGGATTTGAAGCTACGTAGGAGCCACGCAATGTGGTACTGCGTGCAAGTCGGGTCCCTTTCATAGCGCGCAGGTTCTTGAGAATCTTGTCGTAACTACCCGCGCCATTATTCAAAATGCGGAACTCGTTATGCAGTTCAGGAGTACCATCATGACTAAGGATCAAGCCAAAGTTATGTGCTTCAAGATACTCGCGCGCCTCCGGAGTCAAGAGGGTCCCGTTGGTTGTCATCCCGAACGAACACTCTCGTCCATCGGCCCGTGCGCGCTCCTCGACGTAATCTACGACCTGCTTGATGACCGGGAAATTAAGCATTGGCTCGCCGCCGAAGAACGTGATGTGATAGCCAGCACCTTTTGCCCAGTGGGCGACCATGAAGTCCAATGCACTTTGGGCCGTCTCCCAAGTCATAAGGAGATTCGCGCCCCCATAATTGCCACCATCGGCAAAACAGTAGCCACAACTCATGTTGCAGGCTTGTGCGACCTGAAGTACGAGGTGGCTGATCGCAGGCGTTTTCCCACGTCCCTCGCGCCTGAAATAGTCGTCAGGTACACCCAATAGGCGATAGGCGAGGAGGCGCTTGAACTCCGCGTAGAGTTCAGCGCGCAAACAATCCACCTCGACTCGCTCCTCGAGCCAATCTAAAACGTCGGTTTCGGGATCGGTCTGCACCTCCTGAGCCCACGCCACGACCTCTCGTACGATTTCGGCCATTGGCCCATCAATCTGGATGGGGGTAATACTGACCGGATCGAACACGAACCACTGACCGAACCGCTCGAACACATGCAACCCAGCGACTTGACTGGCAGCCACTGGGAAACCCGGCTTTAATCCCCTATGCATTTCGTCCCTCCGATTTAAGCTGTTCAGGTGGAAGTCGAGCCATAGTCGAACAATCTGCGCGTCCTCTACATCAGGTGCAGCGTGATATCCCAGGGGTCACCGGGGCGGACAAGACGACCCGGTGGATCAACACTCAGTTGATCCCCTCGATAAAGGTGAAGCCTGATCCTCGAGGAATTAGCCAGTCTCACCCGCGTCTGATACACAAGATCTCTGTCAACATCCAAATAGAGCGGCGCTCCATCCCACCCAATGATTCGATCCCCTGGGCGCAAACCGGTATACGAGGCCAGCAGGGCGGAGACCTTCGTGACGCGAAGTTCTATCGTTTGCTTATTCGTATTAACCGCCGCCGGTACGAAGGCGATATTCGACAGAAGAAAATCAGCCGTTGCGATATCAAGGGCCCACGCGCGATCAAGAGCGAGTTCGATCCCCCGCGAATCTCCAGCAAATGCTGCGGACAAACGCCCGTTTAAGGCAAAGGCCCCACCAACGACCCCCTGAGCAACCGCCCGCAACCAAGTCCGCCGCGAACTACTACTCCCCAAAAAAGAAGTCATAGTCCCCGCTTTCTATCGGTCCGTGCCACCCCAGCATTGCCCACTGGTAAGGATCCGTACAGAAGTAAAACATATGTGTATCAATACGTCAACAGAAAAGTGCGGGGCACAATCAATATGGACAAATAGAAACCAGAAGTTTATCTCCGCTGGAAGTGTATGGCAAGATTAAAGATAGCATATGTCACTTGCTGTAATGCCCAATATATCCGGGACGGATAGAGGACAATTGGGCTTCCGTTACTTGCTCAAGACCAGGGCGAGGATGTGGAGCAATTCAGATGAACTGCCAGTACGTCGCTAAGCAGTGTGGCAGTGGAGGTTGAGGGCAGGCGAACTCGAGGCAGTTGGTTTACGGATACATTTGCGGATCGCCTTCCCTTGGGCGCAAGGTCTCTTGGGACTCCCACTGGCGGCGATGTACCATCTCACCATTTTCTTCGGTCGTCAGTTCAGGCTCGTTCGGGAAGCCACGTATGATGCGCTGCCCCTCTTCCGCTCGGCTGGCACTTCGCGTCCAGTAAAGCGGGATATTCAGATTTGGGAGTGCGGGATCTTCAAACTCTACGAGACAGTGGGCGACAAAGCGCCCAGGTGGCGTTTTCTCGGGAAGCTCGAATCGCAGGTACCCGGTTACCCCGCCGGAGTCAGCGACGAACTCGCCGTTCACCTGTGAATCAGAGACTTCGACGCGCTTGATAGACGGTGGTTGTCCTTTGGAACCGAATACGCGAACTTTTCGCTCGGCAGCACTGCCTTGTGGCAACACACCGAAATAGACTCGCCGGGGCTCAATTCGTACTGGTGCCATGACCTGCCCGTGTATCCAGCTCCCCCCCACCTCGCTTCCATCCGACCCGCGGATTCGGATGGGAATTTGAAATCTGCCGGGCTGTTGCGGTGCTAGTCCGTCAAGCGTCACGTGCCACTGACCTTCTGCTCCATCCGGTGGCGAGAGTTTACTACTCAGGTCGTCAGAAAGAACTTCTACGGTGATCGGCTGAATATCCAAATCCAAAATATGAATGTCGAACTCTCCCCCGAGGACAGCCCCAGGGCCAACATTCCCGATGTCCACAACCGCTGGCAAAGCCAGGATCTGCGCACCGGTTGGATGGATAAGCGCGGTAAGCACCAACCGAACGGGGCTCCATCCTTGTGCGTTCGTGAGAACCCAGAGTTCACGTCTCACCTCCCCGTAACGCCCCACCGCAGACGCGTCGAAAGACACGATGATACTTGCTCGTTCCCCGGCTGCATACTGTCTGCTCGCGAAACTCGGCACGGTGCATCCGCACGGCGTGCGAACGTCCAATATGCGCAGTCCGCCTTCCGGAGCGCCAGGTAGAATGAATTCAACCGTGCGTTCGGCAGTGTCGGCAATCGGACCGAGATCCCGCACAACTGGGCGCAGCGTCTCTGCCGTCGCGTCAGCGGCCACATGCGCGACGGCCAGTACCATTGGCAGAAGCAGTCGCAAGCGCACTGGTAGTACGAACCAGGGATTCGCGACAGAACTCGGACATTCCGCCAGCAGTGAATCCACGGGGGGCATCCGACAGCGTGACCGGTCTGCGACCGTCACAAGCGATTCACTCTCATCACAAAGTCCACACATGGGGACACCAGATTGCGCCCAGCCCAATCAAGCCGACCATGGCAGGAGCGATGGCCAGATTTACTCTAGCCATACATTGGTACCGTTTAGGTCGAACTCTGGTCATGGGGATTGCCATGGATTAGCCGCAACTCGAAAGCGCGCACGCCGGACTTGGGTTGTCATCGCACTAGTGCGGTTTGCGGCACAACAGACCTTTTGCACGGACCAGCACGTTACAGACAGGTAGCTTGGGCGATTTCAACGCGGGTGCATCCGTGTTCGGGCGGGTCCCACTCTTCCAGTCCTGCGCGAACTGAAACGATCCACAGAGGGAAGGTTCTACTGATCTGGTCACCGCGCATCTGTGGCTCCGTAGCATTGCGAAACAGTGTAACGGGCAAGCCCCAGAAAACGTGATCCATTGGAGTTTGGGCAATAGGGAAACGTACGAAACCTCTCACTAGGGCGGGAACTCGCTATGCGTCATCATCTATGCCCGGGGTAAGTCTGGACCCAAGGTGCTCCAGCCTTGATTGCTCCCGCCTCTCTGCCCACCAACGCCATCGCAGACATGCCTGGTTGTCGTTGGTGGACCGATAAGTAAGATAAGGTGCCCGCACGTACTGGCTTGCCTGGCGGGGCCGAAGGCCAGGCCGAGCATTCCAGTGACGGTTCCACGTGAGCCCGACGGTTGCTTGGAGCTGAGGCCAGTATGCCGCGCTCCAGCGTTCGAACACTCTTCCCGGGATGTCCTCGCTTAATCCTTCCTTCTGACCTACTGACTTTGGATACAGAACGGTGTCTGCGTGAGCGCGAAATACCTGACGCAGCCACAACCATTGTTTCGAGGATTCCTGCCCTCGTGACGGGAACGTAAGTCGTGCCTCAAAAAATTCCTGAACAACCTTGACTTCCATTCGCAATTCAGGTGAGTCGAATCGCGGCCCCCTCCACGTCAATATCGCAGCAGCACCGTCAATCGAAAGTCGCCACTCGCCCACATCTTCGCTGCATGTCCCGGTAAAAGAATACCAATCTGCAAAATCGTACGTTCCGACATCTCGTCTGTTCCAGACAGGAAGCGAAAAGGCCCATAAGAGCGTTCGCGTCTCTCGCAGGCCCCCGAAACCACATCGTCGATCCATGTCGAGGTATAGCCAGGCCGAGTCGGTTTGCAGAATGCAATATTTTCCGGTCCCGAATGTCGGCGCTTCTACTTTTGAGATCCGAAAACTTCCTTTCAAGTTGGACTCACACATTGCCCACCGTACGGGTGAATCGGCCACGTCAAAGACTTGCCTACTGGCAGCACCCGCGTTTACGGACGCGCTGAGCGACTTCCCGGAATTCCTTGTGCATTGAATCCGGAGCTGCTGTGGAGTCGTGTTAACAATGCGGAAACCCCACCGCCCGCCTTCGATGGGTTCAGGCTCAAGACGGGGCCAGTCGTGGGCGCGGCAGCCAAGGCGGAACTTCTGGAAATTCCACCACAGTACAGCACACCAAGGCTGATTCGAATCTGGTAATGGCTCAAAAGTGGTTCGAAACTGTTCGCCGGGGTTCACACAGATCAGATGGGTGGGGGATCCGTCTGACAATTCGAGCCTTAGATTGACTTGGCGTGCACTTTCGTTCCAGGCCGCGAACTCAAGTTTTACACCCTCCCGCCCCAATATGGGCATGAGTCGCCAACCTCCACGGCGTGCAACCCAAACGCCACGAAACACGGCGGCACGACGATCGATTAATCCCCACGCACAGTCCCGCCCCAGTGGAACCCACGCACATGATTCGTCCGTGCGCATGCGCTTTTTCCAGGAGGTAAGGTACCGCGTGAATCCACTATCCAGCAACCTTGCGTTCCATACGTCTGAGACAAGCGGAGAATCCTCTTCGGACGCGGGCCAGAGCCCCATGACCAAGGGCGAGAAATATTCGATCAGGGCTTTTCCGTCTGGTGATGTAGTAGGTTGAGCACCGCTCAACAGTGCCAGACGCAACATCTTCACGTTTTCTGGTGGCTGAAAGCTGATAGCCCGCGTAACCCCATCACTGGCCATGATCGAACAGTGTTCACGCGATAATCGGCGCATGTACATGAAAGGGTGATCCTGTGCGAGTACCACGGCACGTACGAACGCTGTCCGGCAATCCACACGCTCTGAAAGGATGAATCCTTTGGGTTCTCCCTCGGCACAGACCGTCAGCGAGCCGCGATACCGATCATCCTGTACCGCCTCAGAAAGCACGGAGGTAGCATGTGTGAAGCCCAATCTTGCAGGGAATTCGCTCTCCTCCCAAATCTGGACGAGGGCGCCAATATGCTCAGGCCTTAACTCCTCACACGTTAAATGCATACGCCATGTTAGTCCCCGATGAGTTGAATCCCGATCCTTGTCGTAACTAGGCACCACATCGGGCGGACATTTTGACGAGACTCATAGTCAATAGTTAGGTCCGGCGGCTTTGGTACAGAAAGTCTCTAGGCGGGACTCGCACGCCGGTTGTTCACACTGGGATGAACCACCTTGCGCGCCTCGACGGCAGCCAGCTCTTCGTCGAACTTCGTCGGGTCCTCTGGGCCCGAATATCCCCAGTTGAATGCCTCGTGATGCGAGGGCAGCCCTCGGAGAAACTTGTAGTTGTGCAGGAAATCGTCAAACGAGTACCGGACAGGCTGCTCGGGATGCGCCGTGGGGACGGCCTTGCGACCACTGGCCCACAAGGCGTGCACCCGCCGCCAGGCGGTCATGTAGAGGTCGAGGCGCCGCGCGTAAAATTCGTCCAGGGGCAAGGTGGTGGGTAGCACGTTGTGCTGCCCGTCGTACAGGCGCCAATCGTGCGCCAACACCTGATCCGAGTAGCGCTGCAAGATCTGTGTCCCGGGAAACGGGGTCAGGCAGTGCATATTCAAATGACCCATCTCGCACTCTTGGACAAATTCGGTCATCGCATCAAAATCGCCCGCCACCCAATCCGGCGGAGTAATGAACGATCCGATGACAAACAGGTCTCGTGCGTTCAGCGCGTCCAGCGCGGTCCGGGTAAACCGAGCATGCTTCTTGAACTCCCACCGCTCCATGACACCCTGGTCCAGCGTCTCAAAACCGACAAAGACGATCTTGAGCCCAGCCGCGCACCACGCATCGAGCAGGTCCGGCTGCATGGCTAATGTGTCCGCGCGCGCGAGAATCGCGAGCATCTTACCGTGGTCGACGCTTCCGAGCGCGCGCGCTAATTCCAACGCGTAGTCCTTGCGCTGTAGCGGGTTGTCGTCAACAAACATCAGGAGTTGCGCTTCTGACGAGCAGAATTCGGCAACGACCCGGTTGACGGATTTCGTCCGGAACTGGCGACCGTACGTTTTCCATACCGTGCAAAAACTACAGGTGTGGAGACAGCCCCGCGTGGCCTCGAGTGGTGCCATCGTGGTGGTGCCATCGACCCAGCGGAATCCTGATGCCGGAACTGGGTGGGCAGCGAGCCTGGGCCACGGCGAAGCATCGAAGTCCTCAAGTAACACGGCCGGCGGCCCCGCCTCCCGACACCCAGCGCTGCCAAACGCGTGCACGCCGGGCAGACCGGCGGCGGCCCGCGGCCCTCTTTGGGCGACCGCGGCGACCAGAGCGGGAAACGTCTGCTCAGCTTCTCCGCACACGATCGCATCCACAAAGGGCCAATCGAAATCCTGCGGGCGCAAGGACGGGTGTTGGCCGCCGATGACGGTGAAGGTCTCCGGGGCCTCGCGCTTAATCGCACGACACAGCGCCAGACTGACGTATGCTGTCGAGGTGAGCGCGGAGATGCCTACGAGATCAGGGGCAAACGCTGTGAACTCTGCCCTCCAGTCGGCCGTGAACCGCATGTCGAGAATGCGCACTTCGTGATCGGGAACCGTTGCAGCCGCCACTTCCAACGACAGGGGCCGGAAGGCGAACAGCGCGTCTAGCCCCATGCCGCGCGTCCGACAAATGGGGTGGATTAGTAGGATCTTCATGCGACGGGCTGCCGATCCAGTGACACGTCCGCAAAGGCCGGACGATTCTGCGCGAGCCCCGCGGCGTCTCTGGGAAACTGCGCCAGTTTTCGGTACCACTCCAACACATTGCTCAAGGGATACGTCCCGTTCATCCCGCTGCGATCCGCCGTCTGCCAGTATTTTCTGAACAGGCGCCGGTAGCGCTGGTAGAACACTTCTAACGGTAGCCGCGTCGGAAGGACCGCATGAAAGCTGTCCCAAAGCCGGTAATCCCACTCCGTAATGTCTTCGCGCATTTCGTCGAATATGGCAGTGCCGGGATACGGGGTCAGGACATAAAACACCAACAGCGTTGCGTTCAGCTGCGCCGTGTACTCCTCCATCTCGTCGAAATCCTCGTGCGTGAAGTTCGGATGTACGATGAAGCCCCCGAATGCCTCCACGCCACGCTCACGCACCATGTCGACGGCCGGGCCGTTCGTGTTGCCGGATTTATTCGCGCCGAGAGCCCGCAATCGCCGCCGGTCAAAGTCCTCGAATCCCAGGTACACGGCCCCCAACCCGGCCTCGGTCCACTGGTCGAGCAGCTTCGGGTTTCTGGCAATGGCATCGGTTCGCGCTTGAATAATGAACTTGCGCTGGAGGCCACTGTGCGTAATCGTCGTGGCCAATTCCTCCGCGCGAGCTACATCGTCCAGAAAGTTGTCATCGGCCACCAGCACCCACTCGCGCGAGTCTTGCGCCAGCTCATCGACAACCCGCTGTGCAGTCTTCGCGCGAAATCCCCCCTGATAGAACGAAGGGACCGCGCAGAACTTGCAACGAAAGCTGCAACCGCGACTGGTTTCCAGAAACAGGGCTGGGCCTCGACCTGACGGGAGACGGTATCGATCATGCTGCGGCGCGGTCAGCCACCGCGCGGGAAACGGGAGCGCATTGAGATCGGGCTGCCCGCCCTGGACTCCACCGGAAACCCATCCCTCGATCGTGCGTGTCAGCACACCAGGCACGCACGGCAAGTCGACGCCGGCGCCCACTGCCCCACGGGCTTCTATCGCGTGGATCAACTCCGGAAAACTGTAGTCCGCTTCTCCAAGCACGATGAAGTCCACGAATGGCCATTGGCACGCGGTGGGGTGCGCCGTCGCATGCCGGCCACCCATCATCGTCAACGTATCGACGTTCCAATCCTTTGTCTGCCGAAGCACATCCAACGCTTGGACTGCAGTCAGCGTGAGCGCCGTCACGCCCACCACATCGGGGAGGAACTCTTCCAACTCCTGCCGCAACCGGGCGGTCTGTTGGGGCATTTCCCCGGCCAGACGAAGATCGAGAATGCGTACATCATGGTGCGATGCGATGGTCGCCGCGAGGGTCTCCAGCGGCAGTGGGGAAAAGAGAAATAGCGAGTCGTAAAGGCCGGACCGAAACTCTTGGGGCTGAACCAGCAGTACGCGCATAAGGACGTTGGGTGTCTGCCCTAAGCCGCGCCTACGGCCCCAGCCTGAGCACGCTCACAGGATGCACGTCGCGGGCCTTGGTGTGCGCCGCCCATCTGACATTGATGTAGGCGCTGCCGTACATGCCTGCATATCCCCCCGCCCTTCTCGTCTTCCGATGGCACTGGAGGCGTACCCGCGCACGCTGGGGACGGGTGACAGAACTCCACGTCGCGCGCCGGCAATGCCGCCTGCCCCTCTGCCGATGTTTCTACCACACCGTACACAGTTTGTCCACCGATATCACAGCCGCGGTCTTACGAGGCGCGCGGGCGATGCGGAGTCGGTCGCCACGATTTGGGTGCGCGGAACACTTTGGGCCACCGGTGCATCGCCTCACGAAGAGCCCGCTCTACCACTGGAGGCACCTGCGCACAGAGGCTCCCATCCACCCGCTGGAAGACGTGCCAAGAGCGAAGCTCCCCCACGGTGGCCTCGGAGGGACCCTTACGGTACATGACATGATGCACGAGAAAACTCGGAGCTCGGGAGAGTTCAACGAACGTGGTGATGCGTAATCGGTCGCGAAAGTGCGCGGGCGCATAGAAACGTGCGGCCGTTTCCACCACCGGAATATGGTAGCTATCTTCCCCGGTATTGGCGCAGTCGAGCGCAAGTACCTCCCACATGAACCGACCGAGCGCCTCCTGCGCCCATACGAAATACGCGCTGTGATTGGCGATGCCCATGGAGTCCACCTCGGCAAAACGGACCTGAATGGTCATCTGATTCGGGCAGGTGGATGCAGTCATGGTGCGAAACGCCGCCATTGCCAGGCGGGCTCGGAGCGCGTTGTGTCTCGCGGTGGCTCTTCACTCCCCAATAAGCTGCGAACCCAGGGAACAAAAGCAGAGGACCACGTTTCCCGGTTTGGATCGCGCGGAGTGCGGTGGGGTGGCTGAACCTGGAGAATTTCGGCGAACGCGCCCGGGCCCGCTTTGTCCGACGCACACAGGACCACGGCGGCAGCCGAGAGTTCCGCTTCGACGTAGCCCGCTGCGCACGCCTCGCTCAGATCGCCTTCGCCCACAATCCAATACATCGGGCGGGCACTACACCGGGCCTCTAGCACGGCAGTCGCCAACGCCCACGACCCCGGGTGCGCCCCGATAAACGTCCACAGAGGCCCCCGTGCGCCAAACGCAATAGACACCGCCCCGGCGACGGCATTCAGCACTCCGTGCGGGACACGCCGCGGACTCGGCCGGGGCGCGGACCCGGACCGCGGGGGACGCATACAGCTCACCAGGCTTTCGAGTTCTCCCCACCTGGTCCCCCAGGCAACCCCAATCTCTTGCGGGTCATTGAGATCATCGATTTGGATGGCCGCGGCGGTGAAGGCATGCGCCACCGCGGCGCACGCGGCCCGCCCGACAGAACCAAACTCCCGCCGGCGCTTGGGATCGAGATCGCACGGCCACGGTGTCTCGGCATCCGCCACCCCGGCCCCCAAAACCGCGAGCGCCGTCATCACATGCTCTCACCCGGTGGAAGACCGAACACGACAGCCGCGTCAGCGCCACCAAAACCATAGGTGGCAGATACCGCGCACGATCCCGAGAAGGATTCGGGCTCCCGCCCCACCAGCCGGAAGCCGGCCTCGTCGCAACTGGCTTCTAGCCATGGCATACCGGGGACGCGACCAGTCGACAACGCCTGGACCGCGAACACGGCTTCCATCACCCCCGCGGCCCCCTGGCAATGACCGGTCAGGGCTTTGGTGGATCCCACCCAGGGGCCGGGGCAACAGTTACCCAACACCGCACGCAGCGCGTACGTCTCCGCCGTGTCGTTATGACGGGTCCCCGTGCCATGCGCGTTTACGTAACCTACCGCATCCGGCTCGACACCGGCGTCCGCGAGCGCGTCGGTCATGGCGGCGGCGGCACCAGTACCGGACGGGTCCGGGATGGCTAAGTGATATGCGTCAGCGGTCCCGGCCCCACCCAACAACACGGCTGCTGCAGAGTCGGGCCAAACCTCGGGCCGGGCGAACGCGAGCGCGGCAGCGCCTTCACCCAGCAGGAATCCCGTCGCCTCATCACTGAATGGACGTGGCTCCCCAACGGCCAACGCCTTCAGACTGGCGAAGGAGGCCTGCAACGTCGGCAGAAGAACATCCACCCCTGCGGCAATAACCAGATCGCACCACCCCGCCGTGAGCCAGCGCTTCGCGAGCACGATGGCGTGCGTTCCGGTGGCGCAGGCCGTCGAGACACAGGCCACTGGCCCGGTTAAGCCAAGGCGCGAGGCACACGTGTGGGCCGGACCCCAGGGCCGAAATTGCGCAACGGGTAGCGGATCGTGACCGGCGCACACTGCGGATTCAAACTGCGCGACCCCCGAAGCAACGGTGCCGACAACGAGGCCAACGACGGATTCTCGCCATCGTTCTGGCGGGATCGACCCCACCGCCTGCCGTACGGCGTGGGTAAGCAACTCTTCCGCACGCGCGTCCAACTCAGCCGACAGTTCCATACCGGTTACTTGGAACGCGCGGGTCCATGGAAGCCCCTTCGTCTGCAAATCCTCCACCACGGTTGCCCGGCCTGCGCCGCAGAGCAATTTCGACCACACCGTCTCGCAATCATGTCCAAGAGTGCAGACTACGCCAGTACCCGCAACTGGAAAGCCTAATGGCTCGGTCATGCGACATCCCCCAGCTCAACGCGTATCACAAAAACCATTGTTGCCGCTGGCTTGGCCGTGTGCTCTCCGAATATTTCGGCATCGCACAACCCAAGGCCAGCGTGATCGGCGCGGACCCACTGCAACCGGCGAAGGCTCACCCGAGCGCACGGGGCGCTGCCCGGAGCCACAGTGTAGTGAAATCGGGCGCGGCGCACGCTCGCGAGCGCAATCGTCCGGATGGTTTCAGTGGCGTAGAGAAGAAGGCCCGCGGCCTGGGCCACGCCTTCCAATAGTAAACTGCCGGGGACAACCGACATGCCAACACGATGGGCCAACAGGTTCGGATTGTCGCGAGGATACGCGAGGGTGACCGCAATGCGCTCGCGCGGCACCAACGCATCTATGTGGCCCACGAAGCGAAACGGCGCCGTCACCGGCGCGGATGCTAAGAGGGCATCCAGGTCAAGAGCGGACCCCACCGAAGGCCCGCTCCAACAGCTCGCAGCTCATTTCCTGTTCAAGGAACTGCGCCATGCCCTGCAATGAGGAGAAGTCACTCAGGTCCTCGACAGTATCGGGCACCACGAATTCAAACTCTTCCTCGAAGCCGATAATGAGCTCGAGGGCGTCGATCGAGTCGATGGTCCCCGATTCGAACAAGTCCTTGTCGTAAGGAACATCCTCGGGCCGGATCTCTTCCAACTCCAAACGCCGGAACAGAAATTCGCGTAACTGCTCACAGATGTCTTCGGTCTTTGGCACAGTCATGAAACGCACCCCCCCCCCCGCGGCTGTCTCCGGCACCTATGCAGTGATGGACATCCGGCACGACGCGTAGCGCTAGCCTATAATTCCCGCGGCAAAGGTGCAAGCCTGAGCAAGCGTACCGCAGACAACACGAAATCAGCGAGGGGAGCGATGGTGAACGGGGGAGGGCTACTGAAGCGGTGCCAGATCAGCTTCTGGGCCGCAACTATAATTCCGCCGCTTGGCATCTACCTGCTCACCGTTGGGCACACGGTGACGGGGGAGGATAGCGGGGAACTCATCGCAGCAGCCTACTCCCTGGGTGTCCCCCATCCTCCCGGGTATCCCCTCTGGACCATGCTCGCGAAGCTGGCCATTCTCGTCGTGCCCTGTGGTGAAGTGGCCTGGCGGGTCCACTTGCTGTCCGCATCGTGTGCGACAGCGGCGGGCGCCCTCGCCGGGTGGGCGGTTTGGCATGAGACGGACGACGCGCCCGCGGGGGTGGCCACCGCCTGGCTGCTCTGTTGGGGACTTGAGCAGTGGACCCAGAGCGTTATCGCGGAGGTCTATGCCCTCAACACGCTCTTCATCGTGGCGGTCCTGATGCTGTTCGTGCTCTGGTGGCGACGGCGGACGACATCGAGTCTGGTAGCACTGACCTTCCTGGCGGCGCTTGGCACGACGAACCACTACACGCTGCTGCCGGTCCTGTGGCCACTGGCAGTGATCGTTGTATTCACGGAACACTATCGCCTGTTTCTCGCCCCTCGCATCTTTTTCCTCGCGGCGGCGCTGGCGGTGGGCTGGTTACCCTGGCTGTATTTGCTTATCGCTTCTCGCGGCGACCCGCCTATCGATTGGGGGAACCCGGAAACCGGTGCACTGTGGTGGGCGCACGTTTCGCGCGAGCAATACAATTTCCTCTTCTTTCAACAGGATCGGAGCCCCTGGGACTACGCGCGCCACGCGTGGTTGATTACGACCCGCCTGTGGGCCCAGTGGACGCCCGGTCCGCTGCTGCTAGGCATGACAGGACTCCTCTGGTTACGCGGTGCACGTGCGAAACAGGCGGGACTCATCGTTTTGCTCGGTCTCTGGCTCGTGAACGCAACGGTGTTCACCCTGAACCTTCCCCAAGAGCGGGAGTCGCTCGACGGATCGCGACCGTTTCACATGCCTCTGTACACGGTCTGTGTGTTCCTGGTAGGGGCGGGACTCGCGGCGTGGCGCACCTGGATGCGCGACGCGGGATGGCGCATCGCCCATTACACGGCTGCGGCGGGTGTGGTGTTGGTTCCCCTGGCTACTGCAGTGAGCAACTATGCCGCCGCCGATAAGTCAGGCTACAAGTTTGCGCGCGAGTATGCGGAAACATTGGCGGACACGCTCCCCCCCAACACGCTTTTCTTCGCGTCGTCGGACCACAGCACCTTCCCGTTACTCTATCTCCAAGTGGTTGAAGGGGTTCGGCCAGATGTCACCATCGCTGATCCCTACGGCTACATCCGCGACGATCTGATCCAGCCGGGCCGGCATGCACATCCCCATTGGCAACTGGGCCATCGCTCGGCCAAACACCAGGTGGAAATCGAAGAATGGCTGATCGCGCGCACGGATCGTCCGGTGTGCTTTTCGCAGAAGCGCGGCCCATCAAGTTTGCCACCCGGGAGCAGGCTCGTGCCCTGGGGGTTGACGTACCGGTTGCAGCGGGCTGGGGAGGCCTTCCCCGCACAACCGGCGTTGCCGCTGGCGGGATGGCCCCGTGCCGTACGCCCCGAGTCGTTCGACTACACGGTCGATGCAATTGCGGGCGACTGGTTCTTCGTGCATGCGCGCGACGCATTCGCGCGACACGATTACGCCAGCGCCCGCATTGCCTTGGACTTGGCATTGGAATACGGGCGAGGCGTCAAGGAGGTGTACAACAACTGCGGCAGCCTTTCCGCAGAGAACGGGCTCATCAGCGACGCACTGATGTATTACGAGCGGGCTCTGGCCATGAACCCCACCTACGATTTGGCAAGGCACAACGCTATCGGCGTGGCGCTGCAGATCGGGGACGGTGCCCTCGCGTTGCGGCTGGCCAAGGCCGGGCTCGAGATCAAACCCGACGACCGCCAACTCAACATGGCCGCGCTCCGCGCCTTGGAAGCGATCGGCGACACAGAGCTCGCTGATGAGCAGCGCAAATGGATTCGAAGGCGATGGCCCGGGACGATCTAAATGCCCACGACAACTTCAACTTAACATGAAACAGCTCGCGAATCGCCAGACGTGTAACTCAAGATCAGGAGCGGGTCCCGCGAACGCACACTCGACTCCGCTGACACCGTCTCCGTTCTCCGGTGTTCGGTAATTCGCAAAAAAGTCCTGCCCGACGTAAGAGCACGGGCTACCCGGCGGATCACTTTCTCAGACACCCAAAGGTTCGTGTCCTTGGATGAGTACCGCCGCGTGGCTGTCCTGGCCTCCGGTGGCTAATCGTCACTCCAAAAATACGGGGTATCTCACGGGGTGCACTTTTTCTGGGCTGTGGGCCCAGACCCCAAGATGTTGCGCGATGTCTTCCATAACGCTACTATGTCTTGTAATGAGACATTGCCTAGTCATATTGAGACACACGGGGCGGTCAAAAACACATAGGTGAGCCATATGGAGATCCGCACGATCAGCGCCCAGAAGATCATTCCGGCCCCGTACAACCCGCGGGTGGCGCTCGGGCCAGGGGACCCCGACTACGTGAAACTGGAGCGAAGTCTCACTGAGTTCGGGTGTGTGGAACCGTTGGTCTGGAACCAACAGACGGGCCATCTCGTGGGCGGGCACCAGCGGTTCACGGTCCTGCGGGCCCAGGGTGAGCGGGAGTTCGAGGTCAGCGTGGTCGATCTCCCCATCGAGCAGGAACAGGCGCTGAATGTCGCCCTCAACAAAGTGCAAGGCCGCTGGGACGACGCCAAACTCGTGAGCCTCCTAGATGAACTCGCCACCCTGCCGGACTTCGACGTGACCCTGACCGGCTTCGAATTTCCCGAGATCGGTGCGTTGCAGGATCGCGTCCACGCGGGCCTCGATGACAGCATCGACGTGGCGGATCTGATCGACGACGACCATCCGTCGATCGTGCAGCGGGGCGAACTCATTGAGCTGGGTCCGCACCGGTTGCTGTGCGGGGACAGCGCCGATCCGGCTGACCTCGCCACGGTACTCGACGGGAAGAACGTGGACCTTCTGTTCACAGACCCCCCGTATAACGTCGACTATTACGGTGGCGACCGCCCGGCACCGGCCAAAGCACGACCCAAGCCCTCGCGTCGGTGGAAGCGGATATACGGCGACAACCGACCGCACGCGGAGTACCAAGACTGGCTGGGAACACTCCTCAAGCGGGTCGTTGTCGCCATGGCTCCCGGTGCGCCTTTCTACATCTGGAACGGGCATCGACAGTTCGGCGGCATGCACGAAATCTTGGAGGCGCTCGGCTGCCACGTGTCCTGCGTGATCACGTGGGCGAAGGAGAGCTTCGCCATCGGCTACGGGGACTTCAACCAGCAGACGGAGTTCTGCTTATACGGGTGGAAGTCTGGCGCGGATGCCCACCGCTGGTACGGTCCCACGAACGCCAGCACCTTATGGACCCTGCATCGGGACCGGACCAAGACGTACCGACATCCGACGCAAAAGCCCCTCGCGCTGGCGGAGCGGGCCCTCCTCAACAGCAGTCGGCGGGGGGACCTGATCCTCGACGTGTTTCTCGGCTCGGGGACCACGCTGATCGCGGCGGACACGCTGGAGCGCGTCTGCTGTGGCATCGAGCTTGACCCCCACTATTGTGACGGCATCGTGCGACGATACATTGCCACCCGCGGAGTCGACCAAGTGGCCGAGCCCTGGCGCACGCGCTTCGCGGCGGGGGTGGCCGCAGCCTCATGAGCGAGGACACGCCCGGCCTGCCCGTCCTCGCGGTGATCCAGCAGATTCAGGCGGGACAGCTCAGTCCGAGGACCCTGGACCGGGGCACGCGCCAGTCGTGTGTGGAAGTGCTCACGGCCGAAGGATACGCCCAGTCCGGAATCGCGCAGATCCTGCAATGCAGCGATCGCACCATTCGGCGAGACCTCCAGGACATCCGAGATCGGAATGGGTTCCTCCCAAGTGCCGACCTTGCCATGGCACTGGTCGGGGAGCTCGTGACGCGGGCGGAGCATCAGGAAGCGATGCTGACCCGCCTCGCTCGAGACAACAGCGCCAGCGTGAGCGAGCGTGCCCAGGCCGCCTATCTGGCCTGGCGGGTACGCAGTGATCTCACCCAGCGCCTCCAAAGCCTCGGCTATCTTCCGACCGCGCCCACCACGGTCGTCAGCGAGGTGACCATTCGCGGCGGCGAGTCGGCGGACCTTACTTTCGACCACCTGTACGACGACCTCCGACACCTGGAGTCGCTCGCGGAAGCGGCCGGCATCGACACCCCCGAAGCCCGGACGGAGCGCCGACTTCTGCTGGCGGATGTGGAACGCTGCCGCCTCTCCGAACGAATCGCCAGCGCACCACAGCCAAGAAAAGGGAATGCGCAGGGTGGCGACGCCGCCCCGTAGTCTGCGACTCGCCCACGCGCGTGTTCGGCTGGAGAGTGAAGTCGGCGCGCGCCGCCGGGACATGGGGCGGGTCTCCCTGCAGGCGTTTGGTCGGCTCTACTTCCCGCATCTGCTCTCGAAACCGGATTCCGTCCTGCACATCGACCTCTATGCGTACCTCCAGCCGACGCCAGAGAGCCGGGGGCTCCGGCTGGCCATCGGCGCACCGCGCGGCATCGCTAAGAGCACTGTGGTCAGCCTGATGTACGTGGTGTGGTGCGTCTGCTACGGGACGGAAGCGTACATCGTCCTGCTCAGCGATACCGCCGACAAGGCGGCAGATTTCCTCGGGCAAATCAAGACGGAACTGGAGACGAACCCGCGGCTCCGGATGGACTTCCCCCACGTGTGCGAACCGGTCGGCCGGAAACCGCCACCGACCCGCTGGCGCAAGAACGAAATAATTACACGCACCGGCGTCAAGCTCACAGCGCTGGGGGCGGGCCAGAAACTCCGTGGACGCAAGCACGGCGCGTACCGCCCCACACTGCTCATCCTTGATGACGTGGAGAACGAGGACAACACCGCAACGGCCGAGGCCCGCGAACGGCTGGCGGCGTGGTTCGCGAAGGTGGTGCTCAAGAGCGGCACGCCCGAGACCAACGTGGTCGTGGTGGGTACGCTGCAGCATTACGACGCCCTGCTGGCGAGGCTCGTGGACCCGAACCGCGCCCCGGCCTGGACGGGCCGCGTCTATCGCTCGGTACTGGCGTGGTCTCCCGCCACCGACGCGTGGGAGCACTGGGTGAATCTCTTTCATCGGCGCACGGAGGACGCCGACGGGCGCACGGGGCCAGAGGCCGCGGCCGCCTATCTGGCGGCTCACGAGGACGAGATGCTTGAAGACACCGCGGTCCTGTGGCCGGAGTTGGAAGACTACGCCACGCTCATGGTCATGCGCGAGAGCGAAGGGCACGCGAGTTTCGATTCGGAGAAGCAGAACGAACCTGTCAACCCCCGGGATTGTCTGTTCCAGCCGGAGGACTTTGTGTTCTGGGATGCGCAATGGCCGACCGAAACCGCGCTGCTGGCCATGCTCGGGACGGACGTGCAAATGCTCGGCGCCTGCGATCCGAGTCTGGGCAAACGGGGGACCGGGGGGGATGACTCGGCCATTGTCACGGTGGCGCGCCACCGGTCCACGGGCACGCTCTACGTTCTGGACGCAGATCTCGCGCGTCGCCCACCCGACCGGACCATCGACGACATCCTTGCGTATCATCAGCGACGCAGATACAAGGCGTTTGCCGTTGAGACGAACCAGTTTCAGGTGCTCATGGCGGACGAGCTGCGGAAACGGGCGAACGCCCAGGGCAGCTACCTCCGCGTGCGGGACGTCACTCACCGCACGGACAAGATTGCGCGCATCCAGAGCCTCCAGCCCCTCGTCAAGGCTGGTGCGCTTCAGTTCAACCGGCGGCATCGCCAACTGCTCGAACAGTTGCGGCTGTTTCCCAAGGCCGCCCACGACGACGGCCCCGACGCCCTTGAAATGGCCGTGGCCGTCGCCCACCAGCACGGCCGACACCGCGTAACGTGCCGGGAGTTCTAAGGGCTACCCTTACACAGAAGAGGATCACGAGCGAGGCCAGGCTTGCCGTACTCCCCGGGATTGACTTCCCAGGTCGTGTCCCGTTTCTCGATGCACTGACAGGCGACACACGTCACCCCGTTATCGCCCGGCCGGCCACCGTTCACGTGCACTTTCGTGACGTCACGGCCGCACGGGGTTTTTCCCGTCGGCTGCCAGCGATGGATCTTCGGTCGCCAAGGCTGCAATGCTTGCTTGAGCTGCCAGTCGCGGTGGCCAAGCGTGTACAGGGTCCGATAGAGAGACAAAGCTTGCGGGGGCACCCTGCCCCAGAGAACTTCCACATGTCCACAACAGAACTCTTCCGTGAGGACAGTCCGCCGCTTACCCGCTGAACCGGCAGCCGGGCGTCCACGTGTGTCTATGGTAGTTCGGCATACCCGCACGCCCGCCTTCTCATCCCACACATCTACCACCTTCTGGCCACCACACAGCGAGCAGTAGGGCGCGACGCAGACGCTTTCCCAGCCCGACTCCGGCCCGACGAGCCGTCGCCTGCTCGGGGTGGTGCCGTGTATAAGCCGGAGCGAGGGCGTGTCCCGCATAGACCCTTAGCAGGCCACAATGCGCCACCGGCCACGTTTCATCCAGGGGTCGCTTGACCTGCCGCCGGTTGAATCTTGCCATCACCTCGCGAGTCCCGCCACAGCCCCCGCAGCGAAATAGGGCCAAAGAAAGCGCGCGTCATAGCCACACTAACTCGGCGAGGCGGGCTTTAAGTCACTCCGAAACATGTCCATGACCAAGTGGCCAAATGCGATCCACTTGCCCGCCTGCGCCGTGAGTGATGTGTCAGGGCCGGACGCGCGCGACTCTAGGGGCGCACTCGTGCTGGGAAACCAAGGGGCCTATTGTGTACCCAATGCAGTCTTGCCCCCCAAGCGCCCCCTGACAATTAGATGCCCACAACGGATCGCCTGTAAGGTCAAACACATGAGCAATTTGGAGCGTTCCTTGCGGCTCATGGCGGCGGGAATCGAACCCGAAGCGGCGTGTTTGCCCGCAACGTCAAACATAGGACGGGCCGAGGCAAGTAGCGGACAGATCGGGTCACCTCCCGGCCAGAATCGGACAGACATCCCGTCGGCACATGTCGAGGAGCGGACAGAACCGGTTGCCTCAGGTACAAGTACCGGTCACGCCCACGCCCCCATAGCGCCCCCACGTGATCTGCTCTACCTCGCCTGGGCCTGGCCGCAACTGCCGGAACAGATTCAAGGGTGCATCATCGCACTGGTGGAGGGCTA
>CBDUXP010000013.1:0-83246 GCA_965371225.1 uncultured bacterium
ATGAGAAGGGGGGGCGGTGGAGCGGCTTGCAGGTGAAGCGCGATCCGGGCATTCCCATTGTGTACACGGGCTTCGGATTCATGTTCCTCGGCGTGTTTTTCCTCTTCTACGTGCGGCCCTGGCGGGAAGCGCGGCGCAAGGGTGGCCCCCTGGTTCCCGAAGCCGGCACGGACAATCGTTTTTGAACGCGCCCCCCGCCGGCGCGCGTATCGCGGGGGGCGGAAAGGTTTGTTAAACTAGGCGCAGATGCGCGAATGCCGCGGTTCCGCCGCGCTCCGCATCGCGGGAGGTGCTCGTCCCATGCAAGCCGTGCTCATCAACTCGACGCTCGCCACCATGGTCGCCGCCTGTGGCACCTACACCGGCTTCGCCGTGTCCAAGCGCCGCTGGGTCGGGCAGCTCGGCACCGGCCTGTTCTCCCTCGCGTACCTGCTGTTGACGGCGTTCCTGATCGATCGGTGGCTCCTCGTGGGCCGCGCGCCGTGGAGCAACATGTTCGAATCCATCACCATGGTGCTCTGGACGGCGTGCGGCCTCTACGTGGTGCTCGAACAGGTGTACCGCACGCGCGCGCTCGGGCTCATGATGACCCTGATGATCGTGCTGGGCATGATGGTGGCGTCCACCTTCGATCAGACGCCCGGCAAACTCGTGCCGGCGCTGCAGAGCTACTGGATCACCATTCACGTGAGCGTGATCCTGGCCAGCTACGCCGCGTTCACCGTCGCGTTCGCCGCGAGCGTCTACTACCTCATCGCGCGGCGCGCGCGCGTCCACGAGGCGGCCGCCGCAGGGGCGACGGGCGCCGGCGGCTTGGAGGAGATCGCGGTCTACCAAGCCTTCAGCACCGCCGCCATGCGGTTCGGCTTCTTCGCCCTGATCATCGGCATCTTTCTCGGCGGCGTCTGGGCGCAGGAGGCGTGGGGCCGGTTCTGGGGCTGGGACCCGAAGGAGACCTGGGCGCTCATCACGTGGCTGGTCTACCTCTTCGGCCTGCACGTGAAGTACGTTCCCGGGCGCCTCGGCATCAAGGACATGAACGTGTTCAACGCCTGGCTCGCCGTCGTCGGCTTCGCGGTCACCATGTTCTGCTACTTCGCCGTGAACCTGGTCATCAGCGGCCTGCACAGCTACGCGTAACGCTTCCCCCATGGCGCCGTCGCAGACCACGATGGGCGCGGTTCAGGCCGGCGCTCCCGCATCAGCCACGTCCCGCTCCCGCACCCCGATCGTGGCGGCCCTGATCGCCTGGGGCGTGCTCGGCGCCGCGATATTCGGCATCATCGTGTTCGGCGGGTTCGATGGCCGGCCCGTCGACGACCTCAGTATCGCGAATCCGCTCCGGCACCACACCTACTTCGGGCCCGCCTTCCTCGCGTGGCTCGCCCTCAGCGCCCTCGGCGTGCCCCGCGCCCTGCAGGTTATTTCGCGGCGCGACTGACGCCCGCGCGTTAGCGCAGCTGCCCGAGGTACGCCACGAGCGCCTGCGCGTCCGGGGAGTCCGGCGTGCGGCGGAGCGCCTCGGCGGCGGCCGCGCGCGCTTCCGTTCCGCGCCCCTGCCCCGCACACGCCAGCGCGAGCAGGCGATACCACTCGGGATCCTGCGCGGCGTCCGGGTCGGCCCGCAGCAGGCGCTCGCCCGCCGCGAAGTCCCCGCGTCGCATGCGCAGTCGTGCGAGCGCGTACCTCCCGGGCCGATAGGTTGCGTGCGCGGTCACCAGCGCCTCCAATCCCGCCGCCGCCTCCGCTGACCGCCCGGCGATCTGATCCAGGAGGACGGCACTGTACTGCCACGTGGGATCGTCCGGATGGCGCGCGAGGATCCGGTCGATGACCGCGTCGGCGGGCGCCGGGTCTGCGGCCGCGATCGCGCCGACCACCAGCAGCTCTTCCGCGGCCGCATCGCCCGGGACCCGCTGGAGCAACCGCTGCACGGCGCGCACCGCTTCCGCGGGACGGCCGCCGCGCCAGTAGGCCTCGGTGAGTTCGCGCAACTGGGTGGGATCCGTCGTGCCGTGGGGTACCCGGGCTTCCATCCGCCGCACCCCGTCGCGCATCCGCGCCAGCGTGTACCGCGCGCCGCGGTGCGCCGGCTGGAGGGCCAGGGTCCGCTCGTACCCCTTGCGCGCCTCGAACGGATGGTTGCGCAATTGCTGCACGAGAGCGCCGAGGAAGACCGCGTTAGCGTTGCGCTCCCGGCGAAGGTCCGCCACCAGGTCCGCCCGGTCGGATGCGCGGGGAGACAGCACGGCGTCCATGGGGGGACAGTGGGCGACGATCGCGGTCAGGTTCTCGGCCCACCGGCTATTGTAGCCCTGGGCGTTGAACGGCGCGTATTCGAGCCGGGGCGCATCGTGCGTATTCAGGGGGGCGCCCGCCGCCAGCGCGCGGCATCCGGCCGTGTCCAACCGGAGGTAGCCGGCGAGGACGGCCGCTTCGGCGATGCGGATCTCGTGCAAGTCCCGGTGCACGTCCGGCTGCGCCAGCCGCCGCTCCCAGGCGGCCAGGTCGAGGCGGAGCGGCGCCCGCGAGGCGACCAGCAGCGCGTTTTTGTTATCGCAGTTCGTCCCCAACCAGAGTTGCGTGTACGGAAACACGTCGGTGAGCGACGCGAGAATCATGCGGAAGGTGGCGGGCGTGACGTCTAGGGGCACCCAGCAGGAAAAGATCCCGCCGGGGTTCAGCCGGGCGGCGCACGCGGCAAAGTGGTCGCGCGTGTACAGCGCCGAACTGCCCGCCAGACCCGGGAAGGTGGCATCGTTGAGAATCAAGTCGTACGTGCGCTCGGTCAGCCGGGCGTAGTTCACGGCGTCCATAATGGTGAGTTGAAAGCGCCCGTTGTCGGCCGCCCGCCCGTTCAAGACGGCAAAGTAAATGCCCGCCGCGATCACCTCCGGCGAGATTTCGATCCCGTGCACGGTGCGCACCCCGTGCTGCAGCAGGACCTTCGCGGTCTCGCCACTCCCGAACCCAATCTGCATGGCCGTACGGGCGTGGCCATGGAGCAGCGCGGGGAGATGGCCCTGCAGCTTCTGCGTCGTCCGCAACGGGAGTGTGGTGCCGGCGACGTTGCAGCCATTGATGCTCAGGACGCGCACCCCCGTTTCCACATACCGGTGAATCGTGACCGTGCCGGTCACCCCTTCGTCCTGGTATTCCACGACGCTGCCGAACTCCGCGGCCGTGAACAACGGGGTCAAGTCCGCCCCCCGGAGCCCGACCGCCGCCACGAGCACCGTCGCTCCGACGCCGAGGAGCAGCGGACTCCGCCGGCGCCGCCCGGGATGCCCCGCGACCACCAGGAGCGCGGCCAGGGCGGCGTTCGTCCCGATCCCGACACGCAGCATGGCGACGGTCCCGAGCGCGGGAATGAGGGCGAAACCGGCCAGCCCCGCCCCGCACACCCCGCCGACCGTGTTCCATGCGTACAACCGCCCCACCGCTCGGGCGGCTCGCCCGCGTGCCGGCGCGAGCAGGTCCACCGCCAGGGGAAAGGTGGCGCCCAGGAAGAGCGTGGGCAGGAGCATGACGAGGAAACACTCCGCGAATCGAAACGCGTAGAATCCCCACGCCGACGTGAGCACTACCGAGGCGTTGACCGCGCGGCCGAACGCCGGCAACTGCTGCAAGGCCAGCAACGACAGGGCGATGGACACCCCCACGCCGAGCTGCATCCACGCAAGCTGCGCGAACGTCGCCCGCCGCCGGCGCACCGCGCGTGCGCCCAGAAGTCCCCCCCACGCCAGCCCCACCAGGTACGTCACCAGCATGACGGTGAAGGCGTAGGCCGTGGTGCCGAGTGCGTACACACTCAGTCGCGTCCACGTCACCTCGTAGGCCAGCGCCAGCGCGCCGGACACGGCCATCACGCCAAGGACCACGCGGCGGTCGCCGCGCGACGCGGGCGCTGGAGGAGGCGCGTCCGAGTGGGGGCGCGAGTCCGTCGCTGGCGACGCGCGCCAGGCGAGCGCCAGCGCCGCCAACCCGATGGCTACGCTGGTCGCGGCGCCGAGCCAGATGGTGCGGGTCACGCCGACGGTGCCGAGGAACACGAAACCGGTCAGTAGCGTCCCTGCCGCGGCCCCCGCCGTGTTCCACCCGTACAGCCGCCCGATGCGCGCGCTGAGTCCGTCGGTCCGGCGCGCGAGCCCGGCGCTCAAGACGGGGAGCGTGGCCCCCATCAGCGCGGTGGGTGGCAACAGGACCAGCACGCAGAGGCCCACCTGTGCGCCGAGGAGTAGCGCAGACTCCGCCGGCCAGGCGCGATACACCGCCCGGTAGAGCGGCAGGGCGGCGTCGAACGCCCACGGCGTGGCGGCCGCATACAGGCCCAGCACCAGTTCGAGGCAGCCATACACCTGCAGGGGCCGGCGCAAGCGACGGCTGGCGCGCGCCGCGACGGCCGCTCCCAACGCCAGGCCAAGGAAGAAAATGGCCAGCGTGACGCTGGCGGCCTGTGTGGTGTTGCCAAAGACCAGGGTCAGCCGGCGGACCCACGCGACTTCGTACAGCAGACCAGTCGCACCGGAGAGGGTGAACAGCGCGACGACGCGCCAGTTGCCCGCACCGGGCACAGAACGAATGGGCATTCCCGAAGAACCTCAGCGCGATACTAGATATACACAGGTGGATATCCTGAAAGCAAGCGGAAGTGGCAAGAGCGCCCGGTACCACTGGGTGCGGGCATCCCCGCCGGCGCGCCTTCCGCCCGGCCGGGACGGCGACCATGCGGGCCTTTGGTACCATGTGAGAGGACACGCCGCATGACTGCCGAAGCTGAAGCCGCGCCGGCGCCCATTGACTGGCCAGACCGGCTGGCGGGCACCCTCCTGGGGACGGCGCTGGGCGACGCGCTGGGGCTGCCCATGGAAGGGCTCAAGGCCGCGAGCATCGCGTGGCGCTTCGGGGCTGTGGACCGATTCCATCTGCTGGGCCGCACGGGGTTCGTGTCCGACGATACGGAACAGTCCGCCCTCATGGCGCAGAGCCTGGCGCGGCATCCCGACGACGCGGCGGCGTGCACCCGCGCCTTCCGGCGCGCGCTGCTCGGCTGGTTCCTGCGGCTCCCGTGGGGCATCGGCTTCGGCACTCTGCGCGCGTGCCTCAAGATTGCGATAGGGATTTCGCCCAGCGGCGTGAACTCCGCGGGCAATGGCGCGGCTATGCGCGCGGCGGTGGTGGGCGCATTCTTCCGCGATGACGCCGCCGCGCGCCGCACGTTCGGCACCGCGCTCGCGGAGGTCACGCACCGGGACCCGCGGGCGGTGGAAGGCGCGCTCTTCGTCGCCGAGCTGGCCGCCGCGTGCGCGGGCGACGCGGCCGCAGTGCCGGACGCGTGTTTCAAGGCCGCCCGCCACGTGGTCGCGAATGCAGAACTGGGCGCGGCGCTGGATCGCGCGCGGGAGCTGGCCCTGGCCGAAGCGGCGACGGCCACGGCGGCGGACGCGTTGCGGACCACCGGCTTCGTCATCTGTAGCGTGCCGTTCGCCGCGTTCTGTTTCCTGCGATACGGCACCGACCCGTTCACCGCCATCACGGAGTGCGTCGAAGCGGGCGGCGACACGGATACGAACGCGGCTATGGTAGGCGCGTGGGTGGGCGCGTTGCACGGGGCCACAGCCCTGCCTGCGCACCTGGTGGAGCGCATTCATGATGGGCCGTTCGGCCCGACGCATCTGCGCGCGCTGGCGGATAACCTCGCCACCGCTGGCGCCGGCAGGCCGTACACCGTCGTACGCTACTCCGCGGTCGTGGCCCTGGCCCGGAATCTCGCGCTGTATCCCGTGATTCTGCTGCACGGGCTCCGGCGACTCCTACCCTTCTGAAGAGGTCAGATCGGCCGCCTCAGGTCAAATCGTTTCACGCGTGACGCGAGGGTGGTGGGCTTGATCCCGAGCAGTTCCGCGGCGCCGCCCGCCCCGTAAATCTTCCAGTCCGTCCGGCGCAACGCAACCAGGATGTTGTCGCGCTCGCGACGCTTCATCTCCCCGTCCGGCACCACCTCCAGCTTCCCGGTCGGGGCGGCCGGGGCGGAAGGCACGCCGTCCGCCGGCAGATCAAAGTTGAGCACGTCCCCGCGCGAGGTAATGATGGCGCGCTCGAGCACGTTCTGCAGTTCGCGCACGTTGCCCGGCCAGTCATAACCCTGAAGCTGCAGGACGTTTGCCTGCGTCAGGCGCGCCCGCGGGCCCTTCATCCGCTTAGCGGCCGATTCGAGAAAGTGCTCCGCCAGCAGAGGGATGTCCTCCGGCCGCTCCCGCAGGGCCGGCGTCACCAGGGGGAACACGTTTAAGCGGTAGTAGAGATCCTGCCGGAAGTGGCCGGCCGCCACGTCGTTCTTGAGCTCCCGGTTGGTGGCGGCGATGATCCGCACGTCCACTCGCCGCGTCACGTCGTCGCCCACCCGCTCGTATTGGCCCTCCTGCAACACGCGCAGCAGCTTGCTCTGCAGCTCGATCGGGATTTCGCCCACCTCGTCCAGAAACAGGGTGCCGCCGTCGGCCAACTCGAACCGGCCGACGCGATCGCGCACCGCGCCGGTGAACGCCCCCTTCACGTGGCCGAAAAACTCACTCTCATACAGCTCGCGGGGAATCGAGGCGCAGTTCACGCGGACCATGGGCCGGGCGGCGCGAGCACTGCGCGCGTGGATCTCGCGCGCCACCAGCTCCTTGCCGGTGCCCGACTCGCCCAGGATGAGCACCGTGGCGTCGGTCGGCGCCACGAGTTCGATCTGCCGCTCGATGGTGCGCAGAGCAGCACTGTGGCCCACGATCGCGCCAAAGTCTTGCGCCTGGAGCACTTCTTCGCGCAAGTACTCGTTCTCCAGCTCCACCTGCCGCTTCAGTCGCTCGATCTCTTCGAACGCGCGCGCATTCGCGATCGCCGCCGCGGCGTGGTCGGCCACGAGCCGTTGCCACGCGAACCGCTCGGCCGGAATCGGCCGGCGGCGAAACACCGCAAGCACGCCGAGCACGTCGCCCTTGAACACGAGGGGCTGGCCGCAGAAGGCCCGAATGCCCTCGCGTCTAGCCCACGCCGGGTCCGCGAGCCAGCTCGATTCGGCGGCCAGATCCGGCACGCCGATGGCCTCGCCCGTGGCGCCAATCCGGCCGACCTTGCGGATGCCGAGCGGAAAGCGGCGAAACGACCCGTCCACGCGCGACCAGTCGGCGTCGGGCTCGGCCTGCGGATTGCCGGCACTCGCGACCAGGTGCAGGCAGGCGGTCCGGTCCGGACAGTCCCGCCGCATGCGGCAGGTGGAGCAGATGTCGCCCGGCCGCACGAGCCAGATGCGGGCGAGGGCGACCTCCGGGTTCGCGGCGAGGCGATTCACGATCAGGTGGAGAACCGCGTCGCAGGTGCGCTGCTGGCCCATGTCCAACAGCAACTGTTTCAGCCCGTCGAATTCCGGGTCGCCCCACGAATCTCCATGCATTGGGTTCCATGGTACACGAGATTTCGTGTATAGGCAACGTATTCGCATGATTCACGAAATATCGTTTCTGTATCGCGGAAGCGCATGAACAGTGGAACCCCATGATAAAAACCGACTTCTGTCACG
Source organism: uncultured bacterium (assembly GCA_965371225.1). Classification (GTDB taxonomy): domain Bacteria; phylum Abyssobacteria; class SURF-5; order CBDUXP01; family CBDUXP01; genus CBDUXP01. The sequence continues at coordinate 7,565 of CBDUXP010000013.1, forward strand.
TGGCGCGGATGGGCACGGGCCATGCCCTAGTGCAGTCCCAACAGCAAGACAAGCAAAGGAGCTGAACATGACAAGCACAACGCAGACAGAGCACGCCACTGTGGCCGTTACCGACGCCGATTTTGCGGTCGAGGTGCTGGGCAGCGACGTGCCCGTGCTGGTGGACTTTTGGGCCGTCTGGTGCGGTCCCTGCCGCGTCTTGGGCCCGGTGATTGAAGAGTTGGCCGCCCACTACGACGGCGCGGTCAAGGTAGTGAAGCTCAACGTGGACGAGAACCCGGAAACGGCGCAGGCCTACGGCGTCACCTCCATCCCGACCGTAGTGTTGTTCCATGACGGCGATGTGGTGACCTCACTGGTAGGCGTGCAACCGAAGCAGCAATACCAGCGCGCGCTGGACACCCTCATCGCGGTCGCCTAACCGCGCGGGTGTCCACGCCGCACCAACCACACAGGAGACGAGAGTCATGAAAGCAACAATCTTCCACGAGTTTGGAGATGTTGACGTCCTGAAGTACGAAGACGTGACCACCCCCACCCCGAAACCCGGCAACGTCGTTGTGCGGGTGCTGGCCGCCGGCGTGAACCGGCTGGACCATTACATCCGGGAAGGATCGGTGGCGCCGGACCTGGCCTTTCCCCACACCCTGGGCATGGACGCGGTCGGCGAAGTCGCCGCCGTGGGCGCAGGTGTGACGGAGGTGGTCGAGGGCGACCGCGTGGTGCCCTTCCCGGGCTATCCGGCCAACGGGGAGGAATCCCACGTTCACCCGCCCAGCGCCGCGGCCAGCTTCACGCTGCTCGGTCTGGCGGCGCCCGGCACGTACGCGCAGTACGTGGAAGTTCCCGCGCCGTGGGTGATGCAGGATGAAAGCGCGCTGCCCGCCGAGCAAATTGCCACCCTGCCCGTGGTGCTCCCCACCGCGGTGCGGGCCGTCAAGCACGTCGGCGAGGTGCAGGCGGGTGACAAGGTGCTGGTGCACGCCGCCGGTTCCGGCGTCGGCAGCATGCAAGTGCAGGTGGCCAAGGCGCTCGGCGCCGACGTGGCGGCTACTGTCCGCAGCGCGGCCAAGGCCGAGTTCATCGAGGCACTCGGCGCGGATGTGGTCATCAATACGCGCGAGGACGACTTCCTTGCGCGCACCCGCGATTGGACCGATGGACGCGGCGTGGACGTGGTCCTCGACAACATCGGCGGTCCCGAATTCCAGCGGAGCGTGGAAGCTGTACGGACGCAAGGTATCCTCGTGTCCGTCGGGTTTGTGGCCGGCCCCGAGGCCACGTTCAACATTCCCGACTTCTTCTTCGGCCACAAGCAGATTCGCGGCACGCTGCTGGGCGCCCCCACGGATTACCAGTGGGGCATTGAGCAGGTGCGTGCCGGGCACATTACGCCCACCGTGGCTCGCACACTGCCACTCAGCGAGGCCGCGGAAGCTCACCGGCTCATCGCAGACAACACCGTGGCCGGCAACCTCGTGTTGCTCCCCTGGGCGGACTAGCGCGCAGGCGCGGGTCCGACACCCCAAACGAAAGTGAGTATCCCATGCCACGCATCGAACCCATCAATCCTGAAATCGCAACCGGCAGGGCCAAGGACCTGCTCGACGGGGTGCAACAGAAATTGGGCATGGCGCCCAACCTCATGCGCACCATGGCGCAGTCGCCAGCCGTGCTGGAAGCCTACTTGGGCATCATCGGCGCGCTAGGCCGCGGCACGCTGCCGGCGAAGCTGCGCGAGCAGATCGCGCTCGCCGTCAGCGACGCGAACGGCTGTGGCTACTGCCTCGCGGCGCACTGCGCGGTCGGTAGGATGGTCGGCCTCAGCGAGGAGGCCATCTTGGACAGCCGGGCCGGCGCCTCCGCCGACAGCAAGTCCGCCGCGGCGCTCGCGTTCTCCCGCACCCTGGTGGACAAGCGGGGGTGGGTGAGCGACGAGGAGCTGGCGCGGGTGCGCGCGGCGGGTTTCGGCGACGGGGAAGTCGCCGAGATCGTCGCGAACGTTGCCCAGTCGATCTTCAGCAACTACTTCAACCACGTGGCGCAGACCGAGGTGGACTTCCCGCCCGCGCCCGTGGCGGCGGAGCGCTAAAAAGTGCGCCCACTCCGCCAGGCTGTCGGTCGGGCGCAGTCCGGCCCGACCGGCGGCCACCCCCGACAGGAGCGCGTGTCGTGACCCAGCCTGTGAGCGACATCGCCTTTACTCCGAGTGTGAAGGCCGTCCAAGAACGACTCGGCTCGCGCAGCGGGTACGTGAAGATGGAACAACGCGGCGGGTGGACCGATACGGTCACGCCCGATTTGGCGGCGTTCATCGCCGAACGGGATTCGTTCTATCTCGGCACGGCCAGCGGCGACGGACGGCCCTACATTCAGCACCGGGGCGGATCGAAGGGGTTCCTGCGGGTCATCGATGAACATACGCTGGCCTTCGCCGATTTTCGCGGGAACCGCCAGTACATCTCCACAGGCAACTTGAGTGAGAACGATCGGGCGTTCATTTTCCTGATGGACTACCCCAACCGGCGCCGCATCAAGATCTGGGGTCGGGCCGAAGTCGTGGAGGATGATCCCGCGCTGCTCGCGGCACTCGCGGACCCAGACTACAGTGGGGTTCCGGAGCGGGCGTTCCGCTTCCGGGTGGAAGCGTGGGACGTGAATTGCCCCCAGCACATCGTTCCCCGGTTCACGGCCGAGGAAGTGGAGGACACGGTGCGCGATCTGAAGGTGCGCATCGCGGGGCTGGAGGCGGAGAACGCGCGGCTACGGGCCGAGATGCAGCAGAGCTAGACGGGGGAATCCTGATGCCCGACTACACGTTGGTCAGTTTTGACATTTGCCCCTTTGTCCAGCGCAGCGCGATCACCCTGGAAGAGCGGCAGGTACCCCATGAACTCGAGTACATCGAACTCGCGAACCCACCCGACTGGTTCTCTGCAGCCTCCCCCCTGGGCAAAGTGCCTATCCTGTTGACGGGGGGAGCGGCGCTGCTCGGGCGTGAAAGCGTGCGGCGTTCGACCGTGCCCGATATCCGCGAACGCTATCTGGGCTACCTGCAAGGCCGGCGCCATCGGGGCGGTGATCGGGAGCCGAGCTGGCTTGGTCGGCTGGCCCCGGTGAGCTGAGCGACGGGCGCGAGGGCTGCACCGCCCCGTGGTTGGCGGGTCCGGGGCCGGCACGGTAAAATACTCGCGCGCCGGGCCGATGGGTCCGGCGTCCGACACGTTTGGAGAGGTGGCAGAGCCCGGTTGAATGCGCCTGACTCGAAATCAGGTGTCGGGGCAACCCGACCGGGGGTTCGAATCCCTCCCTCTCCGCCATGGACTGGCGCGGCCGCGTGCGCACGCGGGTGATCCATCCGCGGACATTCCTTGCGCCTGGCACCCCCCGTTTGGGTGGGCGGGATGACGACGCCTCGGCGTGCGCGTCGCCAGATATCGTTGACCGCGAACCGTGACCCTTGGCAGAAAGTGTGCGTTCGGCTACTATGGTGGAGTTTCCACGGACAAACAGTCTGACAGGACAAAGTGGGCCCCACGCTGACCGCCTCTTCTAGCGTTGTGGAGTATGCCTGCTCGACTGAGCGTGTGCGGCCTGCCCGTGGGTGCGCACAATCCCGCGTGGCCCCAACCCCGACCGGAACCCATGGCTGACTTCCCCGCTCCCGGCGACTTGCGCCGGCAGGTCGAAGCGATCCGGGAACTGGCCACGCTGCCGCATGTCATGAGCCGGTTGCTGGAGATCGTCGTTGGCGACGACGCGTCGGCCACGGACGTGAGCGAACTGATCGCGACGGACACCAGCCTGACGGCGCGGATTCTGAAGATCGTGAACAGTGCATTCTACGGTTTCCCGCGCCGGATCGGCCTCATCAGCGAAGCGGTGGTGATCCTCGGGTTCAACGAAGTGCAGCGCATCAGCTTGGCGGCGACGGTGGTGGGCATGTTCGGCCCCGGCGGAGCCCAGAACACGCGACGCATGCACTTCTGGACGCACTCCTTCGACACGGCCGCCATGGCGGAGCTGCTGGAGCGGAGCTTGGGCCGGGGCGAGCAGGGCGCGTTCACCGCCGGCATCCTGCACGACCTGGGCCGCGCGACCATGGACCAGTACTTTCCGGAATTCTACCAGGCAGTGTGGCAGAACGAACGCGAGACGCAGCGGCCCGCGGTGGTGGTGGAACAGGAGCTGCTGCGGTGCACGCACGCCGACATCGGTTCATGGCTGGCGGAATGCTGGCACCTGCCGGAAACTTTGGTGGAGGCGATTCGCAATCACCACGCCCCGGACCGAAGCCACAATAATCTGCTTCCGGCTGCCGTCCATGTGGCGGACGCCCTCGTGCATCGCCTGAATGATGCGGATAGCGAGGAGATCGCCCGGCGGCCGGTGAGCCCGGCGGCGCTCGAACTCCTGCACATGGACCCCGTGGACCTGGATCCCCTCATGGCTGAATTTTCCAGCCGATTCGCAGGTGAAGATCCGCTCATTGGGGACCTCCTCAGCCCCACGCCGCCAGCCGCCTAGCCGCCGCCCTCCCCACGGCGCCCGGCCGCGATGCATCCGTCGCGGAAAAATTCTCTCCCCGCCTGGATGTGACGTGAATATCCCGGCCCGCGCGGCGTCAAAGGGAGCAGAACGCAACCGACTCCGGCCGCAGGGCGGGGGCAGAGGGAGAGAGATCATGCGCTCGACGACACTTGCACTCGCCTCGGTGATCGGACTGGGCACGCTGGTTGGTGCGCCCGGGGCTGCTTCCGCAGACCGGATCGAGGTCTACAGTTCCCCCGTGCACGAGACCGTCACGGTCTACGCGACGCCCCACCGCGTCCACACGCGCGCTTACCACGGCCACACCCATCACCGGATGGCGCGCACGCACGTGGAAGTCCACCCCCGGCCCGTGTTCACGAACTACTACACCGGCTCGCGGCAGTTCCACACGTGGCCGGCCGTGACGCACGAGGTGTACGCGTACGGCGCGCCGACCACACGCGTGGTTTCGCACGAGGTCTATCGATTGTACCGGTGAGCGGCACTGCCGCTGTCTCCTGGTACCCCGCGCCGGCGCCCTGGCTCCCGTCTCCCACAGGCCGCCGGCGCCCCCTTTTGGGGCCGGCGGCCGCTATACTGAGGCCGGAGCTTCCCCGCGATGCCGCACACGTGACCACGCACACCGCTCATCGCACAGCGGCCTGACCGCGCACGGCCGCACGCCGCGCCCGGGGCGGAGGTGACCCATGCCTGACGCCGCCCGCGGCCTCCGCTCGTTTCTGTGGCGCTATTACGCGTACCACTTCTGCAACGGTTTCGTGCTGGTGTACCCCGTGTACGCCATCCTCTTCGTGCGCGCGGGCTTGTCCGTCGCGAGTATTTCCGTGTTGCTCGCCATCTGGAGCGGTAGCGCGGTCATCTCGGAACTCCCGTCCGGCGCCTTAGCGGACCGGTGGCATCGCCCGCGGATGCTGGTGCTCTCCATGGTGGGCAAGGGCGCAGGCTTCACCTGCTGGCTGATGGCGCCGAGCTTCGCGACGTTCGCCCTCGGCTTCGTGTGCTGGGGCGTGGCGGGCAGCCTGCGTTCGGGAACGCTCGAGTCATTGCTGTTCGATACGTTGCAGGCGCACGGCGCGACGCAAGAGTACGAGCGCGTCGCAGGCCGCGCCATGTTCTACTACCTGGCCGCCATCACGGCCGCTTTCCTGCTCGGCGCTGCAGTGGCCACGTACAGCTTTGCCCTCACGGTCTGGTGCTCGGTGGCGGTGATGGGCATTGGCGCGGTGCTCGCCGCCGGGTTCCGCGACGTCCGGCCCACCCCGGCGATCCCGCCGACGCACGGGCTCATGGCCCAAATCTCCGGCGCGACGCGGCAGGCCATGGTCCAGCCTGGGCTGCGCCGGTTGATGCTCTTCGCCATGGGGGCGCTCGCGGTGTACGGCACGCTGGAGGAGTACGACCAGTTATACCGCGACTGGATCGGGATGCCGCTCGCGTGGTTCGGCGTCTGGAGCGCGCTCCTGATGGGTGGCGAGGGCCTGAGCGCGCGGCTCGCGCACCGCGTCGGTGGCCGCGGCCGGCCTCGCGTGAAATACGCGTGCGCGCTGGCGGCCGGTGCGTGCTTGCTGGCCGCGGCGCTGTTTCCGTCCTTCGCGGTCCTGCCGCTGTACGCCTTGACGTACTGGATCATGGCACTCGCGCACGTGCTGGTGGAGGGCGAGCTGCAGCGGGAGATCGCCTCGGCCGAGCGCGCCACGATCATCTCGCTGCACCGGCTCGTCATGAACCTCGCCGGAATCGGACTGGCGCTGCTGTTTGGCGCGTGCTCCCGATTCGGCGGCCTGGGGCCGGGGTTACTGCTCTTTGCCGGGCTGATGCTGGCCACCGGCCTGGCGGGCCTCGTCCGGCGCCGGTAGCGGCAGGCCTGCAGTCCGCGCCGCGCGGATGCGTTGCATTCGGCCGGGGGCGGCTCTAGGCTACGGGCGCGCGTAGGGCGCCGGGAGGTGGACATGAGCAGTACGAACGGTGAGGGGCCGCTGGCGGGAATCCGGGTGGTGGACCTGACGGCCATGATCAGCGGGCCGCTGGGCACCATGATCCTCGGGGACCAAGGGGCGGACGTGATCAAGATTGAACCGCCCGGGTTGGGGGATCCCATGCGCATGTTCGGCGCCATGCGCGGCGGGGTCGCGTCCACGTACGTGACCAACAACCGGAGTAAGCGCGGTGTCGTGCTGAACCTGCGGACCGACGAGGGGAAAGAGGTGCTGCGCCGGCTCGTGCGCACCGCGGACGTGTTCGTGCAGAACTTCCGGCCGGGCGCCATTGACCGCATGGGATTCGGGTACGACGACGTGGCGGCGCTTGCCCCGGACGTGATTTACGTGTCTATTTCCGGGTTCGGCGAGACCGGCCCCCTTGCGGATCGGCCGGTGTACGACAACATCGTGCAAGGCATCTCCGGCATGGCTGCAGCACAGGCTGATCCGGAGACGGGCGCGCCCGAGCTGGTGCGCAACCTCTCCCTCGACAAGGCCACGGCCTACACCGTCGCGCAAGCGGTGACGGCCGCGTTGTTCGCCCGCGAACGCGGCCGGGGCGGCCAGCACGTGCGCCTGGCCATGCTCGACGTGGGGCTCGCGTTCCTTTGGCCGGACGGCATGATGAACCACACGTTTCTCGGAGACGACGTGATGCGCATCCCGCCGTTCGGCGTCATCTACAGCGTGCTGCCCACGGCGGACGGCGCGATCACGGTGACGGCGCTCACGGACGAGCAGTGGGCGAATGCGTGCCGCGCCGGCGGCCGCGAGGATCTCATCACGGATCCCCGCTACGCCTCCATCTTCGGCCGCATGAGCCATATGGATGAGCTGCGGTCCACTTTGCGCGAGATGATCGGGACGCGCACGACGGCGGAGTGGTGCGCGCTTTTCGAACAGCATGACGTGCCGCATGCGCCCATCCTGTCGCTGGACGAGGTGCCCGAGCATCCGCAGGTGCAGGCGAACGGCACCCTGGTGGAATCGGAGCACCCGCAGGCGGGTCGGATGCGCGAACCCCGGCCCGCCGCGCGGTTCGCGGGCACCCCCGCCACTCCGCAGCGGCATGCCCCGATCCACGGGGAACATACGGACGAGGTGCTGGCGGAGCTTGGCTATTCCGCTGACGACATCGCGAGCCTTCGTACCTCGGGCGCGCTCGGATAGTCAGAAGCGCGCCGCCAGGGGTCCAGACGCACGACGCGTCGTCTGAGCGCCCCGCACTTTCCCCGCACGTAACTGAAACTTCCGTCCCGCCGGGCCCGTATGACGGGGGACGCACGAAGGACCGGGCCGCCCTGCGGCCGTGTGGAACGTGGAGGAGATACGCATGACCGATGCGAAACGCCTGTTTACGCCCGCAATCTGGGGCTTCTACCTGTTGATCGTCTTCGAAATCCTGTACATGATCAGCCCGTTCGCGCTCTATTTCTATTCGACCTACGGCCCGGTGCTCAACGTGTGGCACCAGTCCGCCGCCACGGCTTGGCTCACCACTTTTTTCCTGCCCCACTTCTCGCACACGACCAACCCCATCCTGAACGTGCTGCCGCTGGTCGGCCGGGCGGCGATCTTTGTCGGCATCGCCACGTTTGTCATCGGCTTCATCCAGATTTACGGAGCGAAGCTGCTGCGCCGCAGCGAAGTGACCGGCGGCCTGTACCGGTTCGTCCGCCACCCGCAGTACGCGGCCCTCGCCGTGCTCGGCCTGGGCACCACCCTGGTGTGGCCCCGTTTCCTCGTGCTCTTGGCCTACGTGACCATGCTGTTCTTGTACGTGTTCCTCGCGCGATGGGAAGAGGAACTCTGCATCGCGAAGTTCGGCGACGGCTACCGCGACTACGCCGCGCGCACGGGCATGTTTTTCCCGCGGGTGCTGTATCGCGGTGGCGGACCGTGGTTGCCGGCCGCCGGTGCGCCGCGCGTGTTCGCCAACATTGGACTCTACGTCGCGCTCATGCTGATCACCGTTGCCCTCGGCCGCGGCGTGCAAGCGTACGCTCTCACCCAGGTCTCGGCCTCGTTCAGCGACGACGTAGCCATCTTGTCGCCCGCCGTGCTCAGCGAACAGGAGTTGGCCGCCGCCCATCGCGTCGCCCTCGGTGACGCGACCGTGCAGCAGGCGCTCCGCGACGCTGGGCCCGACGCGCGGCTGCTGGTCTACGTGGTGCCGCGGGAGTGGAGCCTGGCCGACCTGCCGATGGACCGCGAGCACCGGCCGGGGGGCCACCACGTGCCGGCCGACTTCGACCGGCGCTACTACAAGGTGCTGTTTACCAAGGTGCGCACCCACGCCGCGCACACGCGCGGCGCGGAGATCGTGACCCGTGCGTACGGGCGCGAGCCGCTCATCCTCGCCCACGTCGATGTGGAACGGGGTACGGTCACCGCGACGGAGACGCCTCCGGTCCACGTCCGCTGGGGCGACATTCCCACGCCCATGTTCTAGCGCCGCGCCTGCGCACCCGTCCGCCGCCTGCGGGGGACGCGGGACGACTTGTACCATAGGGGCCTGGTCCGGTCTCCATGAGCGACTCCCATACGCCCCCCCCGCCGGATGTGGTCCCGCCCGCCGCCGCGGCGGGGAACGCCGCCCGCGACTCCCGCCGTCCCGGCGCGTTCGCGGCGCTGTTTCTGCCCGCCGTCGTGTTCCTGGGCGCGCCCAACTCCATTGTGTTCGCCAACCTCGCTGATTTGCCGTACCGGTGGTCCACCACTGTCGTATTTGCTATCGGCCTAGTGGCGAGCGTGGGGCTGCTCTTGCCCGCATTCCTCGCCTGCGGCCGCTCGCGCGCCGCGGCGGTGGCGGTACGCTGCAGCCTCGGCCTCGGGCTCGCGATTCTGTTGTTCGACGCGGTCGACGCCGCCACCGCCACGCGCGTGCGATGGTTCGTGCAGATGTTGGCGATCGACGCGGCGGCCGCGATCGGGGTCGCGCTCCTCATGCGCCTCGCGCCCCTGCCCGCCCTGGTGCGGGTGTTTGCGGTCATCGGTCCAGTGCTGGTGTTCCACGGACTCGGCTTCCACGCCGTCCGGTACGGGCAGTACCGCGAAGCGCAAGCGGCGCGGTCGACGGCCGTGGCGGACTTCACCCGGGTCGCCCGGCCCACGGCGCCGCCCGACGTGGGCAACGTGTACCACATCGTGTTGGACGCGTTTCAGCCCGAGGCGTACACCGTGCTGGCCCGGGAGCGGCCCGACCTGCGGCTGGCGGACTTCACCGAGTACACGCGCTTCGTCGCGAATTACGACTTCACGGTGAACGCGGTGCCGGGGTTGATCGCCGGCCGCTACTATCAGGCGGGCACCTCCGTGGTCACGTGGCGCCGGGATGCGACGCTCGTCGGGTTTTGGGGTGACTTGTACGCGCGCGGCATGCGCCTAGCCCTGTACCCCCAATTTGCCTACCACGCATCGCCCCTCGCCGACACCCTGCGCTTCGGCCAGGACGTGGAGGAGCAGGCGGGCGTCAGCGGCGGCGGGCGCGCGCAACTGCGGGCGACGGTGGACCTCTGGTTCCTCCACGTGTTGCCGCGTTCGGCGCGCCTGGCGTTGAACCACGGGTGGGAGACGGTCACGCAGCGGCCCATTGAGGAACGGCGCCAGGTGTTGGACTGGTACTCGATTACGGATCGGCTCCTGCCCGCCGGCGCGCCGGGCGCTCGCGTGATCCGGCGCAATCACACGTCGGCGCACAGTCCGGCCCAATTGGACCAGATGCTGGCGGATGAGGAAGCGCGCCCAGGCACGGGGCAGTACGTGTTTCTGCACCTCATGCTGCCGCACTCGCCCTACGTTTTGGACTGCACGTGCCGTTACACGGGCCTGGACCCCGCGTGGCGCTTCGACCAGGATGACCTGGACGCGTATATGGAACAGGCCGCGTGCGCGCTCCGGTTGGTGCACACGCTGGTGGACCGGCTGCGGGCGCTCGGCCGCTACGACGACGCCCTGATCGTGCTGCATGCCGACCACGGGGCGTGGCCCACCATCGGCCTGCAGCTCGCCGCGCGCCATCCGTGGGCGGCGGCGCACCGGCCCGGCGCCGCGACCGATCCCGCCGCGGGCGCGCCCGGTCTACCGCGGGCCCTGCGCGAGTGGCGCACCGGGGTGAACGTCAAGCAGCGCAGCCGCACGTTGCTGCTCGTGAAGTATCCTGGCGCGCGGGAGGCGGCGCCGTCGCCCGTGCCCGCCCAGATGCTCGACGTGGGCCCGACCATTCTGGAACACGTGGGCGCGCCCACGGCGCACTATCCCGGCCGCCCCCTGCAGTCTGCCACCGGTCCGGCGCCGGCCGAGACGTTTTACTTCACGGGCCGCCTCCCCAAGAGCGGCCCCCTGACCTTCCTCCCCCTCGGCGGCACCCTGTCCGCGTTCGCGCTTGCCGGCGACCGGTGGGAGTATCGCGGGGAGGTTCCGGTGGTGCCGTAGGGGCCCGCATCGGCGCGGGTGAGGTATCCTGCCCGTCCCCGCTGGCACGGGGGAGAGGGGGCTCGGTGGAACTCAAAGGTGGCGTGACGATCGTGACCGGCGCGAGCCGGGGCTTGGGTGCGGCGGCGGCGACGCAACTCGCGGCCAAGGGCTGCAACGTGGTGATCAACTACCGCGCGAGCGACGCGGAAGCCCGGGCCACCGCCGCGGCCTGCGAAGCGCACGGGGTGGAGGCGCTCGTGTGTCAGGCGAACGTGGCCGAGGATGCCGATTGCCGGCGGCTGGCGCAGGCCGCCGTCGACCGCTGGGGCCGTATCGATGCGCTCGTGAACAACGCCGGTACGACGGTGTTCCGGAACATGGCCGATCTGGAGGGGCTCACCGCGGAGGATTTTCAGCAGGTGTACGCCGTGAACGTCATCGGGCCGTTTCAGATGGTCCGCGCCGTGGTGCCGCACATGCAAGCCGCGGGCCACGGGGCCATCGTCAACGTATCGTCCGTCGCGGCCGTCATGGGCATCGGCAGTTCCCTGGCATACGCCGCCTCGAAAGGTGCGCTCAATACGCTCACCCTGTCGCTGGCGCGGGTGCTGGGCCCGGCGATCCGCGTGAACGCTGTCTGCCCCGGATTCATCCAGGGCCGGTGGCTGCGCGAAGGCCTCGGCGCGGACCGGTACGATGCGACGAAGGCGCACATCGAACGCACGACGCCGCTCCAAAAGGCCGGCACGCCGGAGGAGATCGCCGAGGCCGTGGTGTGGCTCCTCGAAGCGGGCAAGCTGGTGACGGGCGAAACCCTGCTCGTGGACGCCGGCCTTCACCTGGGGTACGCCCCCCTGGTCGCCCGGTAGGCCCGCGCGAGGGTTACGCGCCGGCGGCGGCCGCGGGTCGGCGGATCAGGCGCGCGAGCACGGTCCCGTAGCCCGCCGTGGGAGCCCATGCCGGCTCGGTGTCGGCGCGCGCCCGTGTCACGGCGGGCAGGTGATAGTAGGGCACGTTCGCGTCCAAGTGATGCGCGGCGTGGTCGTCGAACCCGTACATGCCGAAGACGTACCACGTGACCCGGTTACACCGCAGATTGCGGATCGCGGCGTGCCCCTCCACCGCAATCTCGCCGGCACCGATCTGATGCTCCGCGATGCCACGCAACGCGGCGAGGAAATTCGTGAGCGCAGCGCCGCTATAGAAGTACACGCCGAAGTACACGAGGGCGACGGTGCCTACAATGGCCAGAGCGTCGTTCGGGTGGTGCACCTGGGCCGCCGCCGCCATGCCGCCGACGATGAGCATGTGGGCCGGCACGGCGCGCCACATCCACGCCGGGAGCCCGGCCGGCCGCGCCTGCGCGCGTGCGCCCTGCCCGACCTGCATGCGAATTTTGCCCCACGCTTCCGTTAGCAGGACGGAGCGCAGCAGCAAGGTGACTACGCGGAACCCGCGAATGTTGAGCAGGTAGATTTCCTTCGTGTCGCGCTCCGTGCCCAGATACGCGTGGTGTCCCCAGTGGCGCTCGCGATAAGCGTCGAAGTCGGCGGACAGGATGGGGCCTAGCACCCAGCGGCCCAGCACTTCCGAGGCCCATTGGGGTTGAAACGTGAGGTAGTGCGACGTCTCATGCATGAGCGAGACCAGACCGTTCAGCGTCACCCCGGTCCACACCCAAATCGCGAGCCACCACCAGCCTGCGCCCCAGACGATGCCCACGTACATCGGGCCTAACGCCGCGGCGATGTGGCTCACCACCACGGCCAGCGACACCAGGTCGGAGCGTTTCCCGGTGTCCAGCCCGAGTTGTTGTGCGGGGGACTGCGGCATGCCCTAGCCCGGCCCGCGCGTGCGGCCGGTCAGCGGCGCGGCCGCGCCCTTCGCGGACGGAAGGCGTGTACGTTTCTGGTGAATCTCAAACCCCCTGCAAGACGCCGCAACACAAACTATATACCACATACCACCAGCCGGGCGCCCGGAAGCCGTTGATCGTGCTACGGTGCGCTCCGAGGAGCACGATGGGCGACCGACGGAGCGGCGGCGCATGAGTGTCCGCGAACTGGTCGTGCTGGGGACGGCGAGTCGCGTCCCCACGCGGCACCGCAATCACAACGGCTACCTGTTGCGCTGGGATGGCCGCAGCATCCTCTTCGATCCCGGTGAGGGGATGCAGCGGCAGTTCACGTTCGCCGGCATCTCGCCCGCGGCGGTCACCGACATGTGCATCACGCACTTTCATGGCGATCACTGTCTGGGCCTCGCCGGCATGATCCAGCGCTTGGCCCACGAACAGGTGACGCGGCCCGTGCACGTCGCGTTCCCCGCCTCCGGCGCAGAGTACGTGCAGCGTCTGCGCACCAGTAGTATCTTTCACGACACCACGACTCTCACCCTGCGGCCGCTGGCGGAAGCCCCGCAACAGTGGGAGCGGGACGGGTTGCGGTTTGACGCCCTGCCGCTGGACCACAAGGTGCCGACCATGGGATACCGCGTGAGTGAGCCGGACGGCGTGCGATTCCTTCCGGACCAGCTCGCGGCCGCGGGCGTGCGCGGCCCGGACGTCGCGCGATTGCAGGCAGCGGGGGAGATCCGTATCGAGGACCGCACGGTGCGGCTTGCCGAGGTAAGCGTTCCCCACCCCGGCGCAAGCTTCGCGTTCGTGATGGATACGCGCCCATGCGCGAACGCCGTGGCACTCGCGCGCGGTGCGAGCCTCGCCGTCATCGAGGCCACGTTCCTGGAGTGCCACGCGGACCTTGCCGACAAGTACGGCCACACCACCGCGGCGGGCGCGGCGCGGCTGGCTCAGGAGGCCGGCGTGGACCGGCTCGTGCTCTCCCATTTCAGTCAACGGTATGCGGAGCCGCAGCAGTTCCTCGACGAGGCCGTGCCGATCCATCCGGACACCGTCCTGGCCAACGACCTGGATCGGATTCCCGTGCCCAAGCGGGCGCCCTAGCCGCACATGGCCCGCGACCAGCGGCTTGCCCTCTTCGCGCTCGTGTTCGCGAACGTGCTGTGGGGCAGCGCGTTCGTGGCGGCAAAATACCTCTTGGACACCCTGTCGCCGCCCCTGGTCGCGTTCATGCGGGTAGCCCCGGCCGTGCCGTTCATGTTCGCGGTGCTGGTGTGGCGCCGCATCCCGCTGCGGCTGTCGGTGCGCGACGCGGCCGCCTTCGCCCTGTTGGGCCTTTTCGGCTTCGCCGGGGCGAAGTACTTGCAGTACTCGGGGCTCGCAATGTCGACCGCCGTGGACGGGGCGCTGTTGGTGTCCATCGAAGCGATTCTCACGATGCTCGCCGCCGTGGTGTTCCTGCGCGAGGCGCTCACGCGCCGCAAGCTCGCCAGCGCGGCGCTGGGCTTCGTCGGCGTATGCGTGCTCTCCCGCGTGCGGCCGTGGCAGGGGTTCGCCGTCCTCGCGGATCAACACGTGCTCGGCAACGCGATCATGGTGCTGTCCCTGTGCTGCGAGGCGGGGTACACGGTCTGGGGCGCGCGCCTCATGCGCACGCACGATCCGTACCGCGCCATGACCTGGTCCGTCTGCTTCGGTGCCCTGTTGCTGCTGCCGGTCCTGCCGGGCGGGGCGCTGGACGAACTGCGGCAGGCGACCCCCGGCGTGTGGGCCGCCGTCCTGTTCCTCGGGCTCGGGCCCACGGCGCTGGCGTACACCATCTGGCTGGTGGCGGCGCGCGTGCTGGAGGCAAGCCACATGGCGATCACGCTCTACGTGCAGCCGCTGAGCGGCAGCGTCATCGCGATCCTGCTGCTCCGCGAGCGCGTGTCGTGGGCCACCGCCCTCGGCGGGGCGCTCCTGCTGCTCGCCGTGCGGATCGCCGCGCAGGGGCGGCGGGCGTGACGGGTTTTTGACCCGCGCCCGGGACCTGCCTACACTGGTTCCGTATGTGCGCGCTGCAACGCTCCGACTTTGAACGGGCGCTTCGCGGAGAGGCGTCGCTCGGGGGGACGGAGGATGTGCTGCGCGAGTTCGAGGCGCGGGTGGAGCGGGTGGAGCGCGACCTGCGCGGCGCGCTCGAGCGCCGCCAGCAACATGCCGACGCCGCGCGGGAGGCGCGCCAGCGCATCGCGGACCTGACGGCGCGGGCGGGGACGGCGCGGGATGCGGCAGCGACGAAGAAGCTGCGCGCGCAGCGAAAACGGAAGCAGGCCGCTCTCACAGACGCGGAACAGGGCTTCGCGACCCAGAATGCGTGGTGCGAGAAGCTGCACCGCGAGAAACTCCAATTGGAGAAGGCCCTGGCGAAGTTGGTGCGGCTGCGGAAGCGCGCGCGCTGGCGGCGCTTCCTCGGACGGCTCCGCGGGCTGCGCGATGAGGACGACAGCGGCGCGGCGGCCAACACCCAGATTCCCGCGCCGGTGCTCGCCCTGGGGGGCGTGCTGCTGGTGGTGCTCGTTGTGGGCGTAGTCGGGGTTGGCGCATTCTCCACGGACGCGGACGGCGCGGCGGCAAATCCTGTCGCGCGCCTCATCGCTTGGGTCCGCGGCGAGCCCGAAGTCGATCCCACCACGAGCGAGAACGTGACCGCGGGCCGGGCGGCGGCCGAACGTTTCGGCTACATCCGCGGCCAGGCGGCGCAAGCACCGGCGCCACCCGAGCGGCCGCCGCCCCCACCACGCCTCCGGGTCCGGACGGGTGGCCCACTGACTCGCTTGAACGGTGCGCTGTGGCGCGCGGCCCTCGAGGCGCCGGTGGTGTACGAACGGCCGGGGAAAACCTGGCGCACGCCCTTTGCCGACCTGGATGGGGATGGACGCGCTGAATGGTTGTTCTACGACAAACCGGGGCAGCGCATTCTGGTGTACGCCCAAGGCCGCCGCGGCGGCGATTACGCGTTTCAGCGCCAGCTTCTCACGGAACCGTTTCCGCAGACGTTGCACATTGCAGATATCAATGCCGACAGCGCACCGGACTTGCTGATTCCGCACGCGACGCGTGACTCCCCATTTTGGTATTTGCGCAACCGCGGCGATGGTACGTTCGAGCAGCGGGTGATCGGCCAAGGCCAGGCCTACTGGCGGGTCGCGACAGCGGACATGAACGGGGACGGTGCAGTCGACATTGCGACGGCAGGTTATCGGGGTGCCTGGATCTTCCGTGGCGTCGGCGACGGCGACTTCGCCCCGCCGCAGCGCGCACACGATCACGGGAAACAAACCTTCATCGCGGTGGCGGACTTCAACGGCGACGGCGTGATGGATGTGGCGACGGCGGACGCATATAGCTGGGATACGCCGCAGGCGACTGCGGTGGTGACTGTGGCGCTGATGACGTCGGCCCTGCAGCCCGCAGGGCCCGTGAAACGGACGCAGGTGTCTCCGGCCATTCTCGCACTGGCGCCAATTGATCTGGACGGTAAGGACGGCATGGATCTGGTGGCGTTGCGCTACGCGGGCAAGCGCAAGAACGCCAACGGGGACGCCGTCTACGACGTGGTGCTCCTGTGGAATAGCGGCACCGGCCGGTTCGACGTGGTGGAGTGCGGGCGCACGCTGGCCGGCAACGCGCTGGTCGTGCTCGATGTGAACCATGATGGCCGTGAAGACGTGCTCGCCGGGAATCGCGTGTTCCTCAACACCGGCCGCGCACTCAAACCGCACGCGGACACCCTGCACTCCGGCTACCCCTGGTGGTACCAACTCGCGGACATCGACGGCGACGGCACGCAGGACCTGGTGTGCAACACATGGGGGGCCAGGTCGCGGTGTATGCGCTCCGTCGCCCGTCCGCGTTTTGATCGGCGGAATTGACCGCGCTTAGGGCCTCTGCCATACTGGCGCCGCGTTTCCTTGGAGCGGTGTCCGAGCGGTCGAAGGAGCACGCTTGGAAAGCGTGTGTGGTGCAAGCCACCGTGGGTTCGAATCCCACCCGCTCCGCCACGTTCTCCGCCCCAGCCGCTAGCCCCGCACCCCGCGTGAGATCGGTTCCCCCCCCATCCCCCCCGGCGCGGCTTCCGATCCGCCGTGGCCGATTCGCGCACCGCCGCCCCGTAAGGTCCTGATGGCGCATCCCGAACCGACGCTGGTAATCGCACTCGCGCTAGGGGTCGGCGTGCTCGCTCAGGTCGTGGCGAGTCACCTGCGGTTGCCGAGCATCGTGCTGCTGTTCGCGCTCGGCGTCGCACTCGGTCCGGACGGGGCCGGCTGGATCGTGCCCGCCGCGCTCGGCGACGGCCTGTTCGGCATCGTGGAGCTGGCGGTCGCGATCATTCTGTTCGAAGGCGGCCTGAACTTGGACCTGCGGCAATTGCGGCGGCAGAGCGCGCCCATCCGCGGGCTGGTAACCGTCGGCGTCGCCGTGACCGCCGTCGGGGGCGCGACGGCAGCCGCGCTGCTCATGGACTGGTCGCCGCCGCAGGCCGTACTGTTCGGAACCTTGGTGGTGGTCACGGGGCCCACTGTCGTCCGCCCAATCTTGCGCAACGTGCCGCTGGCCCCGCGGCTCGCCACCGTGGTGGAAGCCGAAGGCGTGCTCATCGATCCGATCGGGGCGATCCTGGCCACGGTCACGCTCCAGATCGTGCTGCACGCGACGCTCGAGTCCGTGGCGTTCGGCATCGCCGGCCTGTTCCTGCGGTTGGGGTTCGGCACGGCGGTCGGGCTCGCGTTCGGCTACGTGCTCGCCCGCGGCCTCAGCACGCCGCGCATCGTCCCTCGCGACTTGGTGAACATCGTCACGCTCGGGCTCGTGCTGGCGTTGTTCGCGCTCTGTGAGCACACGCTGTCCGAAACCGGTATCCTGGCCGTGACGCTCGCGGGCATCGTCGTGGCGAACTTCGGCGCGCACGTGACCGAGGACTTGCGCGAGTTCAAGGAGCACCTGACCGTCGGCTTCGTCGGGATGCTGTTCGTGCTGCTGGCGGCGGACGTGCGCGTCGCGGAGGTGATGGAGCTGGGCCGCGGCGGCATCCTGACCGTCGCCGCCCTGGCGTTCATCGTCCGCCCCGTGGCGGTCGCGGTGAGTACCATCACTTCCGACCTGTCCGTGCGCGAGAAGCTCTTTCTCGCGTGGATGGGCCCGCGGGGTATCGTCGCCGCGGCAATCGCGTCCATCGCCGCCGGGTTCATGGAGGCGCAGGGCGTGCCCGGCGGCCGGGAGCTGCGCGCGCTGCTGTTCCTGACCATCGCGTTGACCGTGGTGGTGCAGGGCGGCACGGCACCGCTGCTGGCGCGCGCGCTCCGCGTGCGGCGCCCAGGCCGCGACGGGGTGGTGATCCTCGGCGCCGGCGAGCTGGGCCTGGCGCTGGCCCGCGCCGTCCGCAGCGATGCGACGCGTGTCCTGTTGCTCGATACGAATCCCGGCCACATCCACGGGGCGCAGGAGGAGGGCTTCCCGTGCGTGTACGGGAACGCGCTGGCGGAGCGCACGCTCGCACAGGCAGGCTTGGACCAGGCGAAGCTGGCCGTCGCGGTCACCTCGAACGAAGAGGTCAACAGCCTCTTCGCGCGCGAGGTGGCCGAGCAGTTCGACGTGCCCGCGACGCTCGCCGCGATCGACAGCAGCACGAGCGGCATCACGCCGGACATGCTCGCCCGCCAGGGCACGGGGGTGCTGTTCGACGGGCCGACGGATGTGGAGCGCTGGAACGTGCGATTCCGGCACGACATGGTCCGCGTGCGGCCCTTCCGCTACGCCGGTGCGCCGGTCCCGGCCCAGGAAGCTGAGGCTACACCGCCCGCCGACGTGCATGCGCGGCCGTTTGTAATCCTCGCGGTCGGTGCGGACGACCGGCGCGACCCCATGTCTGCCGCATACGTGCCGCAGCCCGGGGACGACGCGACGATCGCGCTGTACACGCTGGAGGCCGAACGGGCGCACGAGGCGCTGCGAGTGCTTGGCTGGCATCCCGCTGAGGAGGAGCGGCCCGCGGTGGACGGTTAGGATGCGGGCGCGTCCCTTGCGGCGCGCGGGGGACCGGCGGATACTGGGGGCACGGGGGGACAGGGACGCATGAGTCGCAACCGGGAGATTGCCGCGGCGTGGGAGTATCACCGGGCCACATGCCATTCCGAGGCGGGCCTGCGCACGGGCGACCACACGCTCGATTTCGCCAACCGGCCGCTGCCGTTCAAGGTCTACACCACGCTCGACGCGATCCCCCTCACACCGGACGTGGCCGTGTCCGGCATGCCCACTCTGGCGGCGCTGGCCGCGTCGGCCGCGGATGCGGGGGTGGGCGGCGACGAGGAACGCATCCCGGACCTGGCGGCGCTCACGCGTGTGTTGTACCTGTCCGCCGGGGTTCTGCGGCGCATTGCACGGCCCGGCGGGGAGATGTACTTCCGCGCGTATGCGAACACGGGCGCGCTCTACCACATCGATCTGTACGTGGTGTGTGGCGCCCTGCCAGGCCTGGAGGCGGGTGTGTACCACTTCAGTCCGCACGACTTCGCGTTGCGGCGGCTGCGCGCCGGGGACTACCGTGGGGTGCTGGTGGAGGCCAGCGGCGTCGAGCCGGCGGTGGCGCACGCGCCCGTCATCCTTGCGAGCGCGTCCACCTACTGGCGCAACGCATGGAAGTACCGCGCGCGCGCCTACCGGCATTGCTTCTGGGACGCGGGCACTCTGCACGCGAACTTGCTGGCGGTGGCGGCGACCGCGCAACTTACGCCACGAGTCGTGGTGGGATTCGCGGACCGTCCTGTCGAGCAGCTGCTGGGGCTTGACCCGCAGACGGAGGGCGCGCTGACGCTCGTGCCACTCGGCCGCACCGCGACCCCGCCACCGGCGCCGCCCCACGCGGCGGCATTGCAATACGACACCTTGCCCCTGTCGGACCATCCCATCGACTACCCGTTGATTCGGGAGATGCACGCCGCGTCATCGCTGGAGACGGGCGCCGACGCCGCGGCTTGGCGCGGCGGCACGCCCGAGGCCGCTCAGCTACCGGCCGGGGACGGGCTCGTGCCGTTGCGTGCTCCTGCGCCGGAGGCGCTCCCCACGGACCCGGTGGAGCAGGTGATCACGCGCCGCGGCTCCACGCGGCATTTCGATCCGCACCGGGCTATCACGTTCGAGCAGTTGTCGGCCGTGCTCAAGGCCGCGACCTGCGGGATGTCCGCCGATTTTCTCGGTCCGGCGGCGTCGACGCTGCTCGATACGTACCTCATCGTGCAGAACGTGGAAGGGCTGGCTCCCGGCTCGTACCGCTACCGGCGCGGCGACGGGGCGCTCGAACGGCTGGCGGAAGGCGACTTTCGCGCGCGCGCGGGGCGGCTCGGCCTGTTCCAAGCGTTGCCCGCCGACGCGGCGGTGAACATTTATATGCTCACGGATTTGGACGCGGTGCTCGCGCGCTTCGGCAATCGGGGATATCGTGCGGCGCAATTGGAAGGCGGCATTGTTGGCGGGCGCATGTACCTGGCCGCGTACGCGCAACGCTTCGGGGCCACGGGCCTGACCTTCCTCGACGATGAGGTGACCGACTTCTTCTCGCCGCCCGCCGCCGGCAAGAGCGTCATGTTTCTCATGGCCCTGGGCCGCTCCCGGCGCCGCTGACGCTATCACTAACGGCATTCCCGCACCCGAAGTGCCGATTCGCGGCGCCCGGCGCCGCGGCGTGCATAACATGCACGCAGTCGTGCACCCAATCCCGTAACACTTGTCAACCGACACACGGTAGTTCGGGTCATGCACCGCCGGATGTGATGTTCGGTGGTACGTTTCCTGTGGAAGACCAAACGGGGGCAGCGAGTACCTGTAGGGGGAGAGACGGCGCCACGGGAAGGGCGCCGGACCCCAGGGATGCTCGACCTCTCTTAGGACGGATTATGCAGTACATCAACGGTGTTTTTGGTTCACGCGCGAACCTGCGCGCGGCAGTCAAGGTTGGGGCGGGACGCCTCGCGCTCGCGGGCGCGCTGGTCGGCATGATCGGCTGCGATGGCGGCGGCGGAGGCGGCGGGATCATCCCACAACTGGATCCGCCTCCGCCGGGCGTCATCTCCATCGGGTTCGATAGTTCCCAGGCTTCGGGCGGCAGCACGGTGCTCGTCCTGGCGGCCGGAGTGCTGGACCCCGGCATCGGCGAACCCTTAGGCTCGGTCGACTTTGTGGCGATCACGGACGGCGGCACGCCCGTGCTGCCGCAGTTGTTCGACGACACCGCGCCGGGGGGCACGTTCCCCTTCATGCTGCCGCTGGCGCCCGGCGGACCCTACGCCAGCGGGTTGACCGCGCCGGGCACTGTGGCGAATAAGGCGCCGGGCGCGCATCGCCCGGGCGGGGCGATCCTCGCGGACATGGACGGCGACGGGCGGAACGACTTGGTGGTCGGCGACGGGACGACGGGCATGGGCCCGGACCTGGAAGTCGCCCTGAACGATGCCAACATGACGGGCAATGAGGGCGAGCTGGCCAGCACCGGTCTGACGGTGAGCTACGGGCCGCCCGGCGGGCAGCCGCGGCGCATCGCCATGGCCGACTTCGACGGCGACTTCGACGTGGACGTGGTCACGGCGAACGAAAAGAATGACAGTTTTACCATCCTCCTCAACACGCCGCCACCCGCGAACATTCTGGTGGACACTCCGCACCTGGTCGCGCCGGGCGCCGCTATCGATGTGGCCGTCGGCCGCTTCGATGACGACGCGGCCGCGGACATCATCGGCTTGGTGGGGACCGGCACAAATGTGCGCGTGGTTGTGTGGCTGGACGAGGGGCTTCCGTTTCCGCCGCCGCCGCAGAACCCGGACCTGACCTTCCCCATGGGCGGGCCGGCCGTGGGTTTCGCCGTGGCGAACTTCGACAACGATCCCGCGAGGCTGGCTGACGTTATCGTGCTCCGAACGGACGGCACCCTGGAGATTGCGATCAACGATCCGGCCAACCCGGGCACCCTGTTGCCGGCCATCTCGGTGGCGACGGGATTCGGTCCCGGCGAAGCGCACGACTTGGTCGCGGCGTCCTTCAGTGACCTGGGCCCCGCAGGCGTGGACTTGGTGGTTATCGGCGACGCCGCGGACGACGGATTCGACATTCGGTTCTTCGCGAACAACGGCGTCGGCATGTTGTTCGGTTCCGCGAAGTTTTCCACATCCACCGGCGCGGCGCCGACGGCGGTCATCGCCGGCGATTTCGATGGGGACGGGGACAACGACGTGGTGGTCGGCCTGGAGGATGGGACTCTGGAACTGTACGGAAACCTGCTGGTGGTTCCGTAGGCGTCCGCCTACGACGCCGCATCGGTGCGGCGATGGTCGAGCGGTAGCCGCACGGTGAAGATCGTGCCGGGCCGGTCGAGGCGGTCCGCAGCCTCCACGCGCCCGCCGTGGTGTTCAGCGATGACGCGCACCACGTAGAGCCCCATGCCAAGATGCGGCCGATCGTCGTGGCTCGGCGGCCGGCCGGACACGAGCGATTCGAAGACTTGCCCGCGGAGCGCGTCGGGCAGCGGTGGCCCATCGTTGAGCATGCTGAGATGCGCCTCGCCATTCGCCTGCGTCAGCCGGACGAGGATCGTGCTGTCGGCGGGGCTGAAGTCCACCGCGTTGTCTACGAGCTTGTCGAGCATCTGCTCGATCATGAAATCGGCCGCGCGCACGTGGAGCGGTCCCGCCGGCCCTTCGTACCGTAGCCGGCGCTGCGGCCGCGCGGCGGCGACGTTCTCCACGTAGCGCGCCACGAGGGCGTCCAGGTCCAGGTCCGCCCGCGTCTCCCGGCGCAGGGCTTCCTCGAGATTCGCCGCTTCCGTCAGGCTGTCCACGATCACCCCGAGCCGCTGCACGCCCCGCTCCGCCGCCGCCAGGTATTTGTCCTCGCGCCCGGCCGGAACCTGGGCCGCCAGGTGTTGCAGCGACGTACTGACCGTGTTCAGCGGGTTGTGCAGTTCGTGCTTCAGCGCCCGGGGAATCAGTTCCAGGTACCGCGTGTACTGCGCGAGCCGCTGCAACATGCCCGAGATGCCGCGCGCCAGATCGCCGATCTCGTCGCGCGCCTGCGCTTCGGCCGGCAGCCGGTCCAGGCGGACGCGCCCGTCCCGGTCGATGGCGGCCTCGCTGTCGTCCCGCAAGCGGCGGATGCGCAGGGTCAACCGCGTCGCGAACGCCAGCAACACCGCGGCGACCGCGGCGAACACCAGCAGGGTCGCGCCGGTGAGGTTTTCCATCGCGCGGCGCTGGACCCCGAGGACCTCCCGTTCGCTCTGCTCCACGACCACTGCGCCGAGCACGTCCTCGCCCGACCAGATGGGATGCGCCGCGGCGAGGATACGGGTGCCTCGCGCCGAGGTCAGGCGGCGGACCTCCGTCCGCCCGGCGAGCGCGCCCGCGACGAGTTGATCCCGGAGCGCGCTGGTTGTCGTCCGGGGATGCGATCCGTAGCCGATGCCGGATGCCGTCGTGCGGAAGAACACGTCCATGACGGCATCGCGCACGCCGCCGGACGCTTCGGCCTCAGGGTCGTATGGCGGATCCGGTGAGCCCTTCACGGCGCGCACGCGCTGTTGCGTGTCCACCACCCAGATGCGTTCGCCGGGCCGGTCGAGGCCCGCGAGGATGCGCGCAATGTCGGGCGAGTGCACCAGGAGCCGGTTCAGGTCCTTCACCTGCGGAGTGGGCACCGTGCTCACCAGCGTATCCACCGTGCGCGCGTCGGGATCGTCCACGTCCGCCACCACCAGGGCCAGGCGCGCGTCGCGGCCCAGCAAGCGTTCGGGAAAGCGTATCTCCACGGCGTAGCCGTCCGGCGCCGGCTGCCACTCCGAACGGATCCGGCCTTCGGGTGCACCGCCCGCCGGCCGCGCCCAGTCGTCCCCCACCGCGTAGGTGGTGCCCGTGCCCGGCCCCTCGGCGAGGAGCACGTAGCGCTGCAGCCGGCCGTCCGCGTCCTGCACGTACAGCCGCAGGTGGTCGCAGTGGTCCAGGCGCAGGTAGCGCGCGTGGCGATACAACACGCGGTCGTCGCGCACCACGGCATACGCGTAGAGGAAGCCGCCGCGCAGGCCGAACACGAGGCGAAGTTCCAAGTCGGCCGGGTTGAATGGCTGCCGCGGTTGCAGCACGTGGCTGGCGCCGAACGTCTGTGCCTCGGCGGCCACGGGCCCCCAGTCGTTCGCGCGCCCGTCGAGCCGGATCGCCCGCGGCAGGAGGTGGGCGATCACTTCGTGTTCGTCCTTGAGCGGAAGCGGCAAGCCGAACGTGGGATCGAACAGGTCGGCGCGATCGTGCAGCACGGTGGCGATCGCCCCCGCCGCAAGCACCTGGGCGTTCGCCTGGCCCTCGAGCAGGAACGCCTGCATCTCGCGCGCGTAGTAGTGCCCGAGCAAGGGAATGAGGAGCAGGATCGAGGACACGAGCATGAGCCGCGCGCGGATGCCTACGCGCCGCGGCACGCGGAGGCGCATCAGTCGGCGCTCCACCGGTAGCCGAGGCCGTACTCGTTCTCGATGCGCGCGAACGTGGGCTCGATGGCCGTGAATTTGTCGCGGATGCGGCGGATGTGCGTGGTGATCGTGTTCTTCGTCACGATCATCTGCCGAGTCGCGTCCATGAGGGCGTCATAGGTCACCACGTGGCCGGGATGCTTGACCAGGCGCAGGAGTATCTCGAACTCCGTCACGGTCAGACGCAGCCGGGCGCCCTGCCATTCCACCGTCACGCGCGCTTCGTCAATGACGAGTGGGCCGCGGCGGAGGATGGGGTCGCTGGAGGCCTGCTTCGTCTTCGTCTCGATGATCCGAAAGAGGGCGGCCACTTTCGCGGCGAGAAAATCCAGCGTGATGGGTTTCGGAACGTAATCCCACGCCAGCAGCAGGCCGGCGACTTTGTCGACTTCGCTCGAGCGGTCCGTTAGGAAGATGACGGGCAGGTGCGGCGCGAGCCGAAGGAGCGTACGGGACAGCTCGAAGCCGCCGTCCACCTCGTCGTGCAGGACGATGTCGAGGATCGCCAGGTCGGGCAGCCGCTCCGCGAACCCGGCCTCCGCTTCCGCGCGGCTACCGTACGTCTGCACCGCGTAGCCGCGCGTGCGGAGCGCGTCGGCGTAATTCTGCAACTGGTCCGCGTCATCTTCCACGATGGCGATGGTCTTCGGCACGGGCTCCTCCACCGGCAGGGTCGGGGGATGACTCCACCATACTCCACCGCGCGAGCCGAGAGGTATGCCCACGGCGCGGGCCGACACACATTCCATCGGTTCGTCATTATTCGGCGCCACATTGCCACGGTTCCGCCCCGGTAGACGCATTTTAATGTGGCTTACTTATCGCTGGGGAACGCACCCCGTCACCAAGGAGCCTCCATATGTATGACCGTATTGCTGATCTGCGCCGCCTGCTGTGGTACGCCGCCGTCACCGGCACCCTGCTCGCGATCGTCGGGCCCGCCGTCAGCATCGCGCACGCCGCGCCCACGCCCGACCGCGACTCGCGTCCGGAGGCTGTCACCTGCGGCTCGTTGCTGCTGCGGGGCGACGATAACAAAGAAGTCAATCCCGCCCCGATGCTGCACACGGAAGTGAGCATCCAAGTCACCGGGATGTTGGCGCGGGCCACGGTCACCCAGCGGTTCCGCAATCCGAGCGACACCTGGGCCGAGGGGATCTACGTGTTCCCGCTGCCCGAGGGCGCGGCGGTGGATCACATGCGCATGCGCGTGGGCGCATTGGTGATCGAAGGGCAGATTCAGGAACGCGCTGAGGCGAAGCGGACCTACGATCGCGCCAAGAGGCAGGGTAAGCGCGCGAGCCTGGTAGAGCAGGAGCGGCCGAACATTTTCACCACGTCCGTGGCCAACATTGCGCCGCATGCCGAAATCGTCGTGGAGATCGAGTACCAGGAGACGCTGCGCTACGACCAAGGGCAGTACCGGCTCCGCTTCCCCATGGTGGTCGGGCCCCGGTACATACCGGGATCGGCGGCGGCAGCTCCCACGCCCAGCCCGGCCACCACGGGGCTCGGGTGGGCGCCGAACACGGATCAGGTGCCCGACGCGTCGCGCATCACGCCGCCCGTGCGACATCCCGACTTGGGCCACATCAACCCGGTCACCTTGCGCGTCGATCTGGAAGCCGGCCTGGCCCTCACGCGGTTGGAAAGCGCGTATCACCAGGTGGTGGTGAAGGACCTGGGCGGCGAGCGGTACGACATTCGTCTGGCGGGGCCCGTGCCCGCGGACCGCGATTTCGAGCTGATGTGGGAACCGGTACGGGAGGCCGCGCCCACCGCGGCGGTGTTTACCGAGCGGGGGGACGACGCAACGTACGCGCTCGTCATGGTCATGCCGCCGCAACCGTCCGCCACGGCGGCGTCCCGACAGCCGCGCGAGATGATCATGGTCCTGGACACGTCGGGGTCCATGCACGGCCGGTCCATCGCGCAGGCGAAGCTGGCCATGACGCTCGCCATGCAAACCTTGACGCCGGAGGATTACTTCAACGTGGTGCCCTTCAACAGCCGGACCGAATCAATGTTCCCGACTTCGGTGCCCGCGACCGCGGCCAATCTCCGGAATGCGGCGACGTATGTGAAGCGGCTGCAGGCCGGCGGGGGAACGGAGATGCTGGGCGCGCTGGAAGAAGCGCTCAACGTGCGCGACGATTCCGGCCGCCTGCGCCAGGTGCTCTTCATTACGGACGGGGGCGTCGGCAACGAGTTGGAACTGTTCCGCATCATCAAGCAGCGTCTGGGCAACAGCCGCCTGTTCACCGTGGGTGCCGGGTCGGCGCCCAACAGTCATTTCATGACCAAGGCCGCCCAGTTCGGGCGCGGCACGTTCACGTACATCGGCAGCATCCAGGAGGTGCGGGAGAAGATGGCGGCCCTCTTCCGCAAGATGGAGCACCCCGCCCTGTCGGACATCTCGATCGACGCCGTCGGCGCCTCGGCGGCCGTGCTCTATCCCGAGTTTATTCCGGACCTGTACCTGGGTGAGCCGGTGGTGGTCGCGGCCCGGTTTCCGCGCCGGCCCCGGTCCCTGCGCATCCGGGGCCGCACGGGGGACGCGGCGTGGTCGAAGGACGTCAGCCTGACGGACGAGGTGGACCGGCCCGGCGTGTCCGTGCTGTGGGCCCGGCGCAAGATCGCGGCGCTCATGGACCAGCGCGTGACAAGGTCCACGAAGCAGGCGGAGGTGCGTGAGGCGGTGATCCAAGTCGCGCTCGACCATCATCTGGTCAGCAAGTACACGAGCCTCGTCGCGGTGGACGTCACGCCGGTGCGCCCGGATGCGGACGCGCTCCGCACGCGCGCCATGAAAACCAACCTGCCCGCCGGGTGGAGTTACGAACACGTGTTCGGCATGCCGCGCACCGCCACGTGGGCTCCCGCGCATCTACTGTTGGGCACGCTGGCGCTGCTGCTGGCGGTGTGCCTGTGGCGGCCGTGGACGCGGTACGCGTGAGCCGCCGTGCCACCGCGCTGTTGGCCGCGGCGTGTGCGTTGGTCGGCGTCGCGAACGTCGCCCGGGGCCTCTACATCCCCGCGAAGGCACTGCTCGCGCAACGGCTCATTCAACGCTCGTGGACGCAGGTCGAGGCGGGCCGGGCGTGGGCCCCGCCGTGGCCGTGGGCGGACACGCAACCGGTGGCGCGCATGCGCGTGCCCGCACACGGGGTGGACTTGTTTATCCTCGCGGGCGACAGCGGCCGCACCCTCGCGTTCGGCCCCGGACACGCCACGGAAAGCGCCCGGCCCGGGGAGCCGGGCACCGTGCTCGTGAGCGGGCACCGGGACACTCACTTCCGGTTCCTGCGCCGGGTGGCGCCGGGCGAGGTGGTCGTGCTCGAGACCCCCGACCGCGCGCAGCACCGGTATCGGGTGACGCGGGCCGAGGTTGTCGACAGCCGGGACGCGCTGATCGTGCACGACCCGGACGTGGAGCGGTTGGTGCTGGTGACGTGCTATCCGTTCGATACGCCGGTGCCCGGCGGGCCGCTGCGATACGTGGTCACCGCTTCCCCGGAACCGGATGCGCCGGTCACCGGGCTTGCGCTAACTCGTGCGGGGATCCAGGAGCACGCCCGGGTTCAGGATGCCCGCCGGGTCGAGTTCCGCCTTCGCGGCGCGTAGCGCCCGGGCGAACGGTTCCGGCCGCTGCCGGTCGTACCACGGCCGGTGATCCCGGCCGACGGCGTGGTGGTGCGTGATCGTCCCGCCGTTACTCAGGACCGCCTCGGCGGCCGCCTGTTTGATCTCGTCCCACTGTTCGATCTGGCTGCCCTTCTTCCCTTCGGCGAAGATGGTGAAGTACGGCGCCGGGCCGTCCGGGTACAGGTGCGTGAACCGGCAGGTCATGTCCCCCTGGCCGCATACGCCCTTGATCGCTGCCCGCCCCGCCTCCATCACTTCGTGGTAGAACGCTTCGAACGCGCTCCAGGGGATCGCGGTTTCGAACGTTTCGCACACGATGCCCATGCGAATGAGCGTGTCGCGCATGTACGGCGCCTGCAGGAACGCTTTGCGCCACGCGCCTGCCGCGCCGCCGCGCGTGGCGGCCGCATCCGTGCGCGTTTGGCCCGCGTCCTCGTCCGCCTCACCGCCCGCATCGCGGCAGCATTCCAGCGCGCGCGCCATCCACGGGTCCAGGGGATGGTCCGCCGATTCGAACCCGAGCACCAGGATGGCGTGCTCGCCGGTGCCCGCGCCGCTGTTGGCCGCTTCCGCTGCGTCGAGCAATCGACAGTTGGTCGGGTAGAGCCCGCTTTGGGCCAGCTGCCGCGCCGCCTCCGCTCCGCGGAGGAACCCGTCCTCGCCGGGAAACCGGACCGGGGCGGACGCGCGATAGACGGGCCGGTCCTGCAGGCGCATCCACGCTTCGGTGATGATGCCCAGGGTGCCCTCCGAGCCGGCGAGCAGGCGATCCGGGCTCGGCCCCGCGCCCGAGCCGGGCAACCGCCGACTTTCCAAGATGCCCGTGGGAGTTACGCACCGGAGCGATTCCACGAAGTCTTCGATGTGCGTATATAAGGTGGCATAGTGGCCCCCGGAGCGGGTGGCGATCCAGCCGCCGAGGGTCGAAAATTCGAACGACTGCGGGAAGTGGCGCAGGGTCAGGCCGTGCGGCCGCAGCGCGTCTTCGAGTGCCGGGCCGAAGATGCCGGCCTGAATGCGCGCCGCCCGCGACATCTTGTCGATCTCGATCACCTGGTCCAGCTCGCGCAGGTCGATGGTGACGACGCCGGCGTAGCTGTCGTCCACGGCGCCTGGCTCCACGCCGCCCACCACGGAGGACCCGCCGCCGTAGGGGATCGCGGCCGCGTTGGCGTCCGTGCACCAGTCCAGCAACGCCACCACGTCCCCTTCCGTGCGGGGTAGCGCAACCAGGTCCGGCGGCGCGTCGAACTCGCCCCGGGCGCCGCGCACCACGTCCCGAAAAGACTTGCCGTACGTGTGGGCGGCCCGTTCGTAGGGATCGGTGGTGCAGATGCCGGCCAGCGGCGCCGGCACGGTCAAGCGGGGGGCGCGGAGGTCGAGATCGTCCAGGCGCGGTTCCGGGTCGGGGGTGAGGTCGGCGCCGGGGAAATGGTGTTGGACCACGTAATCGACCATGACCTGCTGCATGGCATCGTCCGTCTGGTCCGCGTACCCCCAGCCCCAGAATTTGCGCTGCCGTCCCATGTGATCCCGCTCCCCCAGGTGCCGGGCACCCCACCAGCGTGCACTCTAGCACGCGCCGGCTTGCCGGGCCGCGGCCGCGCGATGTCGCCGGGTCGGTGGTTGCGGTACAGTTGAAGGGCGTACGCGCAGGCCCGCCGCCGCCAGTACCACGCCGTTATGCGCACCAGCACTGCTCCCGACACGTCGGGCCGGGCCGTCGGCACCAGCCGCATCCTCGCGGATGCCCACGTGCATATCTACAGCTGCTTCGCCCTGGCCCGGTTCTTCGACGCCGCGTGGACCAATTTTTCCCGCGAGGCGGCCGGCGGGCCGTTTACCGGTGTGCTGCTGCTGGCGGAGACCGCGGAGGATGACTGGTTCGCCGCGTTGGGGGTTCGAGCCGATGCGGGCGAGTCCGTCGATGGGCAGGCCGCGACTCCCTGGCGCCCGCAGCGCACGGGGGAAGCGGAATCCTTGCGCATCGCGGGGCCGGAGTCGGAGAGCTTGTTGCTGATCGCGGGACGCCAACTCGTCACGCGCGAGCGGCTCGAGGTGTTGGCGCTGGGGACGGCGGCGCGGTTCGACGATGGGCTGCCCCTGTCGCAGGCGGTGGACCAAGTGCGCGCGGCGGGCGCCGTGCCGGTGCTGCCCTGGGGCTTCGGGAAGTGGTGGGGCCGGCGGGGCGCGGTGCTCCGGGCGTACCTGGAGACGGTGGCCGCCGGGGCGCTTTTCGTGGGGGACAACGGCAGCCGCCCGCAGTTTGCGCCCACCCCCGCCCCCTTCCGGCAGGCGGCCGCGCGTGGGGTCCGCATGTTGCCGGGGACGGATCCCCTGCCGCTGGCGGCGGAATGCACCCGGGTGGGGAGCTATGGCTTTTACGTGCGGGCGTCCCTGGACCCTGAACATCCCGCGCGCTCCGTGCGGGCGGCGCTGCAGGCTTCGGGCGTGGCCCCCGTGGCGTACGGTGCGCGCAAGACGCCGCCCCTGTTTGTCTGGCGGCAGGCGGCCCTACAGTTCCGGCAGGCGGGCAGGGCGACGTGAGGCCGGGTATGCGCGCGCTGATGGTGGAACCGCAGCCGTTCTTCTCCCCGCGCGGGTCCCCGCTGCAGGTGTATTACCGCGTGCAGGTCTTGGCGGAGCTGGGCGTGAAAGTGGACCTGCTCACGTACGGGGAGGGGCAGGACGTGGACCTCCCGGGCGTGCGGATGATCCGCATCCCCCGCTTCGCGAGTCTCGGCCACGTGAAGACGGGCCCGTCCCTGCTCAAGGCGTTTCTGGACGTGTTTCTGGCGCTCTGGACGATCGGGCTGCTGTTGCGCCACCGGTACGATTTCGTACACGCGCACGAAGAGGCGGTGTTCTTCTGCCGCTTCTTGAAGCCGCTGTTCCGCTTCAAGCTCGTGTACGAGATGCACTCGCAGCTGCCGGAGCAATTGCGCAATTTCGATTTCACCACGTCCCGCGCATTGATCTGGGCGTTCGAGCGGCTGGAAGCGACCGCGCTGCACGCTGCCGATGCCGTGATCACCATCTGCCCGGCGCTGGCCGATTACGCGACGGGGGTGCTCGCGCAGCCGGACAAGCACGTGCTGATCGAGAACTCGCTGTTCGAACCGGTCAAGCTGGCCGGGACGGCGGGGGACGGCGCCTCGCCCCCGGCCGGGGCCAATGGGGATGCGGGCGTCGACTTGCCCGCCGGCCGCCCGCTCATCGTGTATGCGGGAACCCTGGAGGCGTACCAGGGCATCGAGTTGCTGTTGCGCGCGTTCCGGCTCTTGCGCGCGGACGAGCCGGCGGCGTTCCTGCTGGTGGCGGGCGGCACGGCGGATCACGTGGAGCACTACCGCGCCCTGGCGGCGGACCTGAAATTGCGCGACGACTGCGTGTTCACCGGCCGCGTGCCGCCGGCCGTGGCGAAGGCGTTCTGTGCGCGCGCCGACGTGCAGGTGTCGGCCCGCATCGAGGGCATGAACACGCCGCTCAAGGTCTACGAGCAGTTGGCCAGCGGGGTGCCGCTCGTGGCGACGGATATCTACGCGCACACCCAAGTGCTGGACGACGCCGTGGCTTTTCTCGTCCAGCCCACGCCCGAGGCTTTCAGCGCGGGCTTGGCCGCCGCGCTGGGAGACGCGCCTGCCGCGGCGCGCAAGGTGGACGCCGCCAAGCGCCTCTACGACCAAAAGTATGCACGGCACGCGTACGTGGCCAAGATGGAGGAGTTCCTCGGGAAGCTCGCGTGAACGCTGCCGGCGGCTGCCCTGCCGCCATCTTCGGTAGGGGCGGGCCGCTTCAGTGAGTCCCGGCCGGGGCCGATAGGTAATCGGGGTCGGTGCCGGAGGGGGGATAGTTTCAACGCAGTCGTAGAGGGAGTCCGTGTCCGGCGCAAGCCGCGGGGCCGGCGTTCCGGGAGAGCCGCAGGGGGGGCATCGTGCTCATAAGCTGTTGTAGGTCTGGTACTTCCGGTCGTAGGCTCTTTCGGGAACGTTGCCGGTGACGTCCCGGAAAACAGAACATTTAGTGACTAAACAGCGTCATGGATAAATCGTTGCAAGACAGGAACTTGGCTCGTACGGGTGGTAGACTTGGGCACGCTGGAAGCGAGTCCGCGACCCGCCGCCCGGACCTGATCCCGCAGATCTGTCGTCGCGCGTCCCCCGTGCACAGCCCGGGCTGGTGCGCTGGAGGCCGGGGTGTCGGCGCGGATCGGCCGTTTGGGGCTTGGTCCGGCGGCTCCGGCTGCCGGGGGGTGGGGGCTCCCAGGCAATGGTAGGGTTCAGAAGGATTGCAGGATGGAGGAGGATGGTATGACCCCCACGGTGTTGGTGACGGGGGCCAACGGCTACACCGGCAAGTACATGTGCGAGTATTTGGCCCAGCAGGGCGTTGCCACGCGGGGCATGTACTGGCCGCCGGACGGGGAGCCGGATTACGCGCACGAGAACCTGGAGCTGGTGCCCGGGGACCTGCGCGATCGGGAAACCCTGAAGCCGGCGCTGGACGGTATAGAGGTGGTCTACAACATCGCGGCGCTCTACCGCACCATGACCGTCTCGGAGCAGATGTACTTCGATGTGAACGCCGCCGGGGTGGGAAACTTGGTGGAACTCGCCGCCGAAGCCGGCGTGCGCCGGTTCGTCCAGTGTTCGACCATGGGGGTGCACGGTACGGTGGCCGACCCTCCCGGGACGGAAGAGGCGCCCATCCAGCCGGACGATTACTACCAGCTCACGAAACTGAAGGGCGAAGAGATCGCCCGCGAACTGGGCCAGCAGTTGAACTTGCCCATGGCCATCGTGCGCCCGGCGGCCATCTACGGGCCGCGGGAGACGCGGTTCCGCAAGCTGGCGCAGCTGATCAGCCGCGGCCGGTTCGTCATGTTCGGCGATGGGGAGGTGCTGTACCACTTCGTCCACGTGCGGGACCTGTGCGACGGATTCATCCTCTGCGCTGAGCTGGACCAGGCCGTGGGCGAAACCTACCTCATTGCCGACGACCACGCCGTGACGCTGAATACCGTGGTGCGGGTGCTAGCCGAGGCCACCGGCAAGAAGCCGCCGCGTCTGCACGTGCCCTTCGCCGTACTGCAAACCGCGAGCATCGCCTGCGAGTTTGCGTGTAAGCCTTTTGGGATTTCGCCGCCGCTGCACCGCCGCAGGGCCGCGTGGTTCCGCTCTACCCGGTCGTTCGATATCGGGAAGGCGCGGCGCGAGTTGGGGTACGAACCGAAAGTGAAGACGGAGCAAGGGCTCACGGAGATGGTGCAGTCATTCGCGGAGGCCGGCTGGTTATAACGCCGCAGCCGGGCCGGGGGGCCCGGGGTGGAGGGACAGACGTATGAGCCACAGCCCGGTTGCCGAGCACGAACTCGTGACGCGCGAACGGTTCGACGCGTGGTCGGATTCCTACATGTTCGACCACGTGCGCCCGTGGCTCGCGTACAACCAGCGGCAGGTGCTCGGGCGGATCGACTGGGCGCGGACGCGGCGGGTGCTGGACATCGCGTGCGGCAGCGGGTACGCGGTCTACGAAGCCGGCGCGCGTTTGCGCGCGACCCCCGGCGGCATGGCGTGCGGCTGCGACATTTCCGTCGCCATGCTCGGCCGGCGCACCCCGGCGGGGGACGGAGCACCGTCCCGCACCTATTTCCAGGCAGCGAGCGCGCAGGCCCTGCCCTACGCGACCGGCACGTTCGATGCCGTGCTTTGCACCACTGCGTTCCACCACTTTCCCGACCCGGCGGCCGCGCTCACCGAAATCCGGCGGATCCTGCGGCCCGGGGGGCAGCTCCTCATCGGCGACATCTGCCGCAACCTGTCCCTGGGCACCTGGGTGTGGGACCGGTTGCACCGGTGGTTCGAGCGGGCCCACGTGCAGTACTACCGCACGGATGAACTGTTCGCGCTGTTCGCGGGAGCGGGATTCGAGGACGTGGCCCTGACGGAACTGGCGCCGTCGTACAGCGAAACCAAGAAGCTAGTGCGCAAGTTCGCGCTCTTCCGCGCGGTCGCGCCGGTGTAAGGGGGCGCCTGCGTCGCATGCTCGTCCTGGGACTCACAGACGGTATCACCTGCGGCGCCGCGGTCATCGCGGACGGCGTGGTGCTCGCGGCGGTCAATGAGGAGCGCCTGACGCGGTTGAAGATGGCGTATGGCTTCCCGCGGCAAGCGATCGCCGAGGTGCTGCAGCTCGCCGGCGTGGAGCCGGCTGATATCGATCGCGTGGCGGCCGCGACGATCAACAACCACTTCTTCGACGGCGTACGCCCCTTTGACGGGTGGATGGCCCAGGACAAGGGCTTCATCCGGAACGCGGTGTTCAATTCTGCCGGGCGCTTCAGTTTTCTCATCGATAGCGTGCCGGGACTCGAGGCGCTGTATTACACCGCCCGCAAGCCGGTATTCGCTGCGCGGCGCCGCGCCATTCGCCGCATCATGGCGCAGGAGTTCGGGATCGCGGCACCGGTGCGGTTCGTGAACCACCACCTGGCGCACGCCACGAGCGCGTACTTCACCAGCGGCTTCGCGGACGCGACGGTGGTAAGCATGGACGGCGGCGGCGACGGCGCTTCCTCCCACATCTACGAGGTGCGGGACGGCCGGTTCCGCCGGATCGGGTACACGAGCGCCTTCAATTCCCTGGCGAATTACTACGCGTATATGACGCACATCTGCGGGTTCAAAGCGCAGAAGCATGAGGGCAAGATCACCGGTCTCGCCGCATACGGCGAGCCGCGGTACGTGGACCTGCTGGATACGTTCATCACGTTTCGGGACGGCGCGCTGCGGAACGTGGGGGGCGTGGTCTTCTCCGCGGCTGTGGAGGCGCTGCGCCGGCGCCTGCCCGCCGACTGGGCGAGGGAGGACGTGGCGGCCAGCATCCAACTGCATGCGGAGCGCTTGGCCGGGCAATACGTGCTGCACCACCTGGGGCTCGACGCGCGCGCAAACGTCGCCTTGGCCGGCGGCCTCTTCGCTAACGTGCGCATCAACCAATGCATCGCGGAGTGCGACGGCGTGGACCGGCTGTTCGTGCACCCCGGCATGACGGATGGCGGCCTCGCCGTCGGTGCCGCGCTGACCGCGTGCATGCGCGGCGGTGAAGACAGCCACATGCCGCGCGACCCGGGCGTGATCCCGGACGTGTATTACGGACGGGGGTACAGCACGGCGGAGATCGAGCGGGCGCTCACGAGCGACGGGCTCGCCTTCTCGCGGCCGGCGTGCATCGAGACGGAGATCGCGCGGCTGCTGGCGGAGGGCTACGTGGTCGCGCGGTTCGACGGGCGGATGGAATACGGACCGCGGGCGCTCGGCAACCGCTCCATCCTGTATCAGCCGGCCGATCCCAGCGTGAACGATTGGTTGAACGACCGCCTCCAGCGGACGGAGTTCATGCCGTTCGCCCCGTCAACGGTGATGGAATGTGCCGAGGAGTTTTACGAGAACGTGGAGGTGGCGCGTGAGGCCGCGCGGTTCATGACGGTGACGTACGGGTGTACCGCGCGCATGAAGGATACGTGTCCCGGGGTGGTGCACGTGGACGGGACCGCCCGGCCCCAGCTCGTCCGCCGCGAGGACAATCCGAGCTACCACCGGATCATCGACGCGTTCGGCAAGCTCACGGGGGTGCCGACGATCATCAACACGAGTTTCAACATGCACGAAGAGCCGATCGTATGTTCGCCGCAGGACGCGATTCGCGCGTTCCGGCTGGGCCACTTGGACTACCTCGCGATTGGAAATTGCCTCGTGCCGTCTCCGACCCCCGTCACCCGTCCCCTCCGGCCCATGCCGGTGGACCGGGCGGCGATGACCTAGAAGGACCCGCGCATGACGCAGATTCACACACCACAGCCGACCGGCCAGGACACGACGATCCAGGAGCAGGTCGTCGCCATGTACGAGCGCCATCCCTTCCCGGCGTACACGGACAAGTTCCGCAAAGCGTCCGAGGAGATGGTGCTGAAGATGCGGCTCCTGGGCTTGGCCGAGGCGGCGTACACGAACAAGCGGATTCTCGACTGCGGGTGCGGCACGGGGGAGTTCACCTGCTGGTACGCGGCGCGCGGGAACGACGTGACGGCGGTGGACTTGTCCGGCCCCTCCATCGCGCACGCGAAGAAGTACGCGGCCAGTTACGAGCTGGAGGACCGCATCACGTTTCGGCAGCACTCCGTGCTCGAGTTGGACTTCCCGGACGACTCGTTCGATATCGTCTATTCCTACGGCGTCCTGCACCACACGCCGGATCCCTACAAAGGCTTCCAGAATATGGTGCGCGTGTGCAAACCGGGCGGTATCGTCATCGTAAGCGTCTACAGCCTGTACAGCCGGTTCATCCATCGGGAGAAGCAGCGGCTGATCGGTTGGCTGGCGGGGGACGACATCGAGGCGCGGTACCGGTGGGGCAAGCGGCTCTTCCCGCTGACGGCGCGTAAACTCAAGCTGCGCGCGCACGACGACAGCGACGCAGTGTTGTACGACCAGTTCAGCCAGCCGCACGAATCCCTGCACACGGCCGGGGAGATTCTCGGTTGGTATCGGGAGCATGGCCTGGAGTACCTGGGGGCGTTTGGGCCGCTGCGGATTCGCGATTACATCTACGCGGCGAGTTTGCCGGAGTACCAGGTGTTCGAGCGCACCTTCGACGGTTACGTGCTGTCGCGCTTGGCCAGCGGCTGTCTCAAGGGCCTGGCGTCGGTGATGGGCTACCGGCCGGAGGAGGCGCACCCGTTCCCGTATCCCTCAGGCGTGTCGCAGGTGATGAGTCAGCTCGGTTGGGCCGCCTTGGGCTTGCGTTTCAGTTGCTTCAGCATCGCCGGCCGGAAGCCGCCGTCCGAGGCGCCCGCCGGATGACCCCAGGCTCCCGGCGCCCCGCGGATCTGTCGGCCACGTCATGAACGCGGCGCACACCACCCCGTCGGCGTCCGGCGCCGCGCCCGCCACGCGCCATGGCATGCGGTTGCTGCGCGTGGCCATTAGCGTAGGGCTGCTGTACTACATCCTGCGCAGCACCTCCCTCCAGGACATCGGTGCCGTCTTTGCGCGTGCGCTCGACCGGTGGCCGCTGTTGCTGGTGGCCACCGTGCTGCCCGGCCTCGGCACGCTGGCGGCAGTCCTCCGGTGGCGGGTGCTGCTCCGGGGGCTGGGCGCGCGGCCGAGCCTGGGCAGTCTCGCGCACGCGTATCTCGTCGGCCACTTCTTCAACCAGTTTCTGCCGTCCACCATTGGTGGGGATATGGTGCGCGGCTGGTGGATGAAGCACACGGTCGACTCGCCCGTCCAAAGCTTGACGGTGGTGGGGCTGGACCGGGTGATCGGGATGGTGGGGATCTGCGCGGTGGGGCTGCTCGCCGCCGTGCTGAGGCCGGACACCATTCGCGAGCTGCCCGCCTTCTGGGCCGTGCTGGGCCTCGCTACCCTCGGCTTGGTGTTTCTCGCCTTGATGTCCCATCCGCGCACCGCCGCTCTCGGGCGTCGGCTGACCGTCATCCCGCTCTTTCGTCCCTTGCAGGAGACGGGCCGCACCGTGTACGACGCGCTGCATACCTTTCGCCGCAAGCGGGCGCACCTCATGGCCGCGCTCCTATACTCCATGATCCTGCAGCTCATCATCATCGGGCAATTCGTCCTGTTGTCCGTGGCGTTCGACTTGCCCGTGTCTCGCACGGGACTTGCGGCAATCGTTCCCGTCGTCACGCTGGTCAGCCTGCTGCCGCTCGCGATTAACGGCATCGGGTTGCGCGAGAGTGCCCTCGCCGTGCTCGGGGCGCCCCTCGGCCTCGCCGTGGGCGACGCCATCGCGCTCGCTTGGGCCTTCATCTTCTTTACGTTCTTGTACGCGTTGGTCGGCGGCGGGCTGTACCTCGTCGGTCGGCGAGATCGCGCCCCCGCGGCGCCGGCTTCCCCGGTCGGGCCCCAGGTAGGTGAGGTGCGCCACGGCAGCGCGCCCGCGGGAGGGCGCGTATGAGCGGCGTTGCGGGGCACTTCGATGCCGCCCTGGCGGCGCCCGATCGGCATTCCGCGAAGCTGGCCCACGCGATCACGGATAAGTCCGTCTCCCTGCTGCAGCGGTATCGCGAGTTCGTGCTCGGTACCGAGGGCGGCTTGCGCGCATTGCTCACCTACGAGTTCGTCACCCTCTTCCTCACGCCGATGCCCGGGGCGCTGGGGCTGGCGCTCCGGCGGCTTTTCTTTCCGGCAATCCTCGGCCGAGTGGGCCGCGGGGTGGTCTTCGGGCGGAGCCTTACCGTGCGCCACGGCCGCAAGATCCGCCTGGACGACAACGTGGTCATCGACGACTACGCGGCGCTGGACGCCAAGGGGGCGCACAACGACGGGATCGACATCGGCGCGCATGCGTTCATTAGCCGGAATGTCGTCCTGAGCTGCAAGGGCGCCAACATTCGCATCGGCCGCAACGTGACGATCGGTAACAACAGCCTGGTGCGTGCGCAGGATGACAGCCCGGTGACCATCGGGGACGACACGGTCATTGCGGCGTTCGTGGACATTGTGGGCGGCGGCAACTATCACACGAACCGCTTCGACGTGCCCATGTGGCAGCAGGGGCAGTATTCCAAGGGCGGCATCACGATCGGTGAAGATGTGTGGATCGGTTCGCACGTCCAGGTGTTGGACGGTGTCCGCGTCGGTCGGGGCAGCATCCTGGCCGCCGGCGCGGTGGTGCATCGCGACGTGCCGGACTACGCCATCGTCGGCGGCGTACCCGCCAAGATCATCGGCACGCGCGGATCGCCCCCCGGAAGCTGAGCCCGTGGCGACGGCGCGCGCCCCCCATTTCGCAGTGCCGCGAACCCGGCGTCTCGAATCCCGCGGGGTGCGGGCGGAGGCGCGCCGTGCCGCTCCCTGAACGCGCGCCCGCCACCCTGGCCCTCGAACGCTTCGATCTCATCGTGGTCGGTGGCGGCATCTACGGCGTCATGCTGTGCCTCGAAGCCGTGCGCCGCCGGCTGCGTCCGCTCCTGGTGGAACGTGCGGACTTCGGCGGCGCCACCAGCCACAACAGCCAACGCATCGTCCACGGCGGATTGCGATACCTGCAATCCGCCGACCTGCCGCGGTTTTACGAATCCGTGCAGGAGCGCCGGTGGTTCCTGCGGACGTTTCCGGATTTCGTGCAGCCCCTGCCGTGCCTCATGCCGCTCTACGGCGCGGGGCTCCGCACGCCGGGGCTGCTGCGTCTCGCGCTGGCGCTGAACGATCTCGGGTCCGCGCGCCGGAACGTCGAGGTCCCGCGCGACCGGCATATTCCGCCGGGCCGCATCCTGGACGCGGCCGCGACGCGGGACCGGTTCCCCGGCGTGGACACCCGGGACCTGCGGGGCGGGGCGCTCTGGCATGACGCATTAATGCCCAGCGCGCCACTGCAGCTCATCGAGACGTTGCGCTGGGCCTGCGAGCGCGGCGCGGCAGCGCTTAACTATGTGGAAGCGCAGGGGCTGATCGAGACGGCCGGGCGCGTCGCCGGCATCCGCGCGCGGGACCTGGTGGATCAACAGGATCTGGAATTCCACGCCGACGCGGTCGTGAATGCCGCCGGCCCCTGGGCGCGGCAGTTTTCCGCGGCGTGTGGCCATGAACATCCTCCCCTGTTCGAACCCGCCTTGGCGTGGAACGTGGTGTTCCGCCGGGAGGCGCTGGCCGACGCGGCCCTCGCGGTGGCGCCGCGACGGCGGGCCGCACAAACGTATTTTCTCGTGCCGTGGAAGGGGGCGCTGCTGGCGGGCACAGGCCACGCCCCCTGGCGCGGCGGGCTCGACCGCCCCGGCCCGACACCCGAACAACTGCTGGAGTTCATCGCCGACTTGAACGCCGCCGTGCCCGGCCTCGAGTTGACCCCGCACGACGTGCATCGCGTGTTCGCCGGTTTACTCCCCGCGACGCGGGCGGACACGAGCGAGCCCACCACGCGCGAAGTGATCGTGGACCACGGCGCACGCGGCGGGCCCGGGGGCTTCTTCAGCCTCAGCGGCGTCAAGCTCACCACCGCGCGCCGGATGGCCGACAAAGTGTTGCGGCGTGCATTTCCCGCCGCCGTGCCCCTCACCGCCGCCGCGTTCCCGCGTCCCGCTCCCGCCGTGACGGCGCCGGAGTACCCGTACTTCTGGATGCCGCCGCCCGGTGACGAGGCGTGGCAAGCGGACCTACGCCGTGCGGCGGCCGATGAGGCCGTGCAACATTTGAGCGACCTACTGCTGCGCCGGTCGAACCTGGGGGACAATCCCGACCGTGCATTCCACGTCGCGCCGGACGTGTGTCGCCTCCTGGGATGGGACGCGGGGCGTACCGCGCAGGAACTGGCGGACCTGGCGAATCAGCTCGGGCGGCCCGGCGGGGCAAGCGCGTCGGACCCGGCCACGGCGGCTGCGGCCGCCCGCCGACGCACGTAGGCCGCGCCCAGCGCCACCGGCGCGAAAAGAACCACCTCCCGGCCCAGGGCCGCGAGGTTGTACCAACTCATCAGCCCGCCCATCCATGCGAGCAGGCCCGGCTCGACCGCGGGCGGCCGGCGGACGCCGAGCAGCAGTTGCACGGTAGAGAGGTAATGCGCTTGGCTGAACGGCGCGAACAGGGGCAGTCCGTGCGGAGCCACCACGTCGGGGCCGCAGAGGTCCAGGGCCAGGTGCGACGCGTACGCCACCGTGAACGCAACCCCGTCGCGCCACCAGCGCTCCGTCCCCCGGCTGCACCAGAGGGCGGCGGCCAGGCCGGCGAGCAGGGCCGCTGCCAGACTGTGGGTGAATTGTTGGTGATAGAGGTTCGGCTGGCCGAGCAGGGCGCCGGGAAGAAAGTCGAGGTCCGGACCGATCGCCAGCCCGACGCAGAGGCCCAGCCGGCGCTTGGCCGCGGCATCGCCCGGTCGGTCCGCAACCGCGAAAATCGCGTACCCGATCAAGCCATGGGCGAGTGGCGACGCCACACCGGACTTCCTCTCTCCTTCACGCCGCGGCGTCCGCTTTGGCCCGGCGCCGCGCGTAGGCGAGAGCGCCCGCCCACGCGCCGACCGTGTTCAACAGGAGGTCCGTCGCGTCGCAGG
Source organism: uncultured bacterium (assembly GCA_965371225.1). Classification (GTDB taxonomy): domain Bacteria; phylum Abyssobacteria; class SURF-5; order CBDUXP01; family CBDUXP01; genus CBDUXP01. The sequence goes on from CBDUXP010000013.1 coordinate 48,627, forward strand.
TACGCGTCGGCAGAAACACTTGTCCGCTTTCGACGGCCGCGCTGAGACAGGCGGCGAGGACCACCGTCACCACCAGCCCGTGGCCGCGCTGCGTCAGCAGCCAACCGAACGGGAGGAACAGCAGCACGTTCAGGCTCCAGTCCACCCAAGGCCGACGCATTTGGTCGCTGTTGCGAAACGGCACGAGCGACCAGGGGGGGAGCAGCCGACCGCCTGCGACGTCCGCAACGTGCCCGTGCCATCCCTGGGGCTGCCGCCCGTCCGCCGCGGACAGGTCGAAGAGCGGAACGGCCTCCGGCCCGGGCTGCGCGCCCGGCGCGTCGGTCGGGGCCACCCCCGCTTCGGCCAGGATGCGTGCCGGCGGTGGGCCCGCCCCGAGTTCCACGCGCCGGAGGCGCCCGTGCCATCCGCGGTCGCCGATCGCTTCATTGCCCGCCACCAGGAAGCTGTTGCGCGACCACCGGACCGCGTGCAAGTCCGGCCCGGGATGCTCGCCGACTAGCGCGCCGTTGCGATAGACGCGCAACGTGCCGCCCGTGCCGATCAGCAGCAGCGCCTGCCACTCGCTGGAAGCCAGGACATCGGGAAAGCGCGTTTCGTACTCGCGGCTCCGGGGGGGGCGCACGGATCGCTGGCGCACCCGCACGATGAGGTGCGGCCCGTGCTGGCCAACCATGATGGCATGGTTCGTCGGCGTGCGCGAGTACGCGAAGAGGCGGCTGGGGCCGTACTGGTCCGGACGGGCGGAGGACGCTTCCAGGTACACGTAGAACGCGCCCGCGTCCCGGATCGCGGCGCCGACCTCCGGGCTCGCGGCTCCCATGGAGTACCGGCCGATCCCGGCGAAGACCATGCCGTCCGTGGGGTGCCAGGCGGGCGGCGGCGCCGCGGCTTCGCGAAAGTAGTTCGGCGTGCCGTAACGCAGGGGGTACTGGGTCGCGAGCACGACGGCGGCCAGATACAACCACAGGGCTGCGGCAGCAGGGCGGTGCCGCATCTGATCGGGAGGCACGAGAGTCATGGTACATGCGGGGGGCGGGCCGCGTCGCGTCTGCGTCTCGCGCGTCCGAACCGGCGCACGCCGCTGCGCGCTGGCAGGGTTCTAGTGGATGGAGTATCGTGAGAGGTCGTGACGCGCAACGATGGACAACGGGCAACGCGCAGCGTCCGCGCGTGAGCCGCCCCGGGTGGTCCGGCCGCGCGCCGCGCGTGCCTGAACGCATGCGCGATGGGAGCGGCTGGCGCGGACTCCGTCAGGCGGCGCGGCCGACCGGCGCCCTATCCCGAAGACTCCTGTGAGCGGCGTCGGCCAGCGAATCGTCAAGCATTCGTTCGTGTACGGGATCCACGTGGTCCTGCGGCGGGTGGCGTCCATCCTCATGCTGCCCGTCTACACGCGCTACCTGACACCGGCGGACTACGGCACCCTCGAGCTGCTGAGCATCACCACCGAGGTGGCGGCGCTGGTGTTGGGTATAGGCCTGAATGCCGCGCTGTTCAAGTTTTTCAGCGACGCGGAATCCGACGAGGAACGGTCGGCCGTCATCAGCACCATCCTCATCCTCGTGATCCTGTTGTTCCTGTCCGGCGCGGCGGTGGGTATCGCGTGTGCCGGCCCCCTCTCGGCCCTCGTCTTCGGGACGGTGGAGTACGCCGGGCTGTTCCGCGTTGTGTTCATGACCTTCTTTTTCCTGGCTGTGACGCAGGTCGGCTTGCGGCATCTCCAGGCGCACCAGCGGTCGGGGTTCTTCGTGCTCGTGGGCCTCGGTCTCGTGGCGCTGCAACTGTCGCTGAACGTGTACTTTCTCGTGGCGCGCGGCCTGGGCATCCGGGCGCTGCTCTACGGCAATCTCATCGCGCAGGCGGTGACGGCCACGCTGCTGATGGGTGCGATGGTGCGCGAGGTCGGCGTGCGCTTCTCCGTCCCGCTCGTCCGCCCGCTCGTGCGGTACGGCGCGCCCCTGATCGTGGTGAACCTCTGCGCGTTTGTCTACACGTTCGGCGATCGGTATTTCCTGAACCAGTTCGCGAGCACCGCGGACGTGGGCCTGTACTCGCTGGCGTACCGTTTCGGGTTTATGCTCACGTTCCTGCTCCAGCCGTTCAACCGCATGTGGGCGGCGGAGCGCTTCGAAGTCGCGAAGCGGCCTGAGGCGCCGCAGGTGTACCGCCGGGTGTTCAACTACTATCTGTTCTTCCTGTTGTGCGCCGCGTTGGGCATCGCGCTTTTCGCCCGGGATGCCATCTACATTCTGGCCACCCCGGAATTCCACCCGGCCTGGCGCGTGGTGTGGATCCTGGTGCTCGCGTACACGGTGTCCTCGGTCACCTCCTTCGGCTTGATCGGGGTGCTGGTTTCCGGCCGAACGGAACAGAACAGCGTGGCGACGTTCATCGCGGCCGTCGTGGCGCTCGCCGCGTACGCCCTGCTGATCCCGCGGTGGCACAGTACGGGCGCGGCGGTCGGCACCCTCCTCTGCTTCTGCGTGCGCCACGTGATCCTCATCCACTACTCCCAGCGGCACATCCGCATTCCGTACGATTGGAACGCGATCCTCCGCATGGCGGCGCTGGCGGCGGGGTTGCTCACCGTGTCGCTGCTCGCGCCGGTCGAGCGCCTGCCGTTGTCCCTCGGGCTCCACGCCGCGCTCTGGCTGGCGCTCCCGGTGGGCGTCTATTTCAGCGGCGCGTTCCCCGCTGCGGAGCGCGCGCAGTTCCTGGCCCTGCTGGCCAACCCGCGCCGGACCCTGCAGGGCATCCTCGCGGCGTGACGGCGCGGCCGCGGCTCATGTGTCCCGCGCGGACGCCGGATCGCCGGCGACCTCGGTGTACAGCCGCTCGAGCGCGCGCACCATCGTCTGCTGGCTGAACCGTTCCGCCACGGTCCGCACACCCCGGCCAACCAGGCGTTCCCGCAGCGCCTCGTCGGCCAACAGGGCGAGGATGGTCTCGGCCAGCGCCGCCGGCTGTTGCACGGGGGTCAGCAGCCCATTGACCTCAGGCTCGATGATCTCTTGGGAGGTGGGGATCGCCGTCGAGATCACGGGGACCCCGGCGGCCATGGCTTCGATGATGACGAGACCGAACCCCTCATAGTGGGAAGACAGCACGAACACGTCGAAGGCGCGCAGGAGCGCAGGCACGTCTTGCCGAAAGCCGAGGAAGCGCACGCGGTCGCCGAGGCCCAATCCCGCCGCGCGCGCTTCCAGCGTCGCGCGTTCGCGGCCGTCGCCGGCCAGCACGAGCCGGGTGTCCGGCCGCTGTTGCACGACCTGGGCGAACGCGTCGAGCAGATCCCCGTAGCCTTTCTGCGGGTGCAGCCGGCCGACGGTGCCGATGACGGTCTCGCCCGCCGGGATGCCGAGCCGCTCCTTGGCCGCGCGCCGGTCCTCGGCGGACGCGTACGCCGCCGGATCGATCCCGTTGTAAATGACGGTGCACCGATCGGGGCGGATGCCCGGCTGCTCGCAGACGAAAGCCTTGACAGATTCGGAGACGCACCGGATGCGGGCCGTTCGTGGCGCCAGCAGGCAATCCCAGCGGACCTGCCACCGCGACTTCACAGCGGTGTTGTGCTCAGACGCGATAAGACGCCGGCGCCCGGCCATCAGCGCGGCGAGCCGCCCGACTGTGTTCGCATGCGGGAGGTGCGTTTCGACCACGTCGTATCCCCCCTGCCGCAAGAGCCGGGCGAGGCGGAGGATGGCCCGGACGTTGTAGCGAAACGGCAGAGGGCGGGTGTAGTCGAACACCTTGGCCACGTGGACAGTGTAGCCCGCCTCCTGAAACGCCGGGATCAACCGGTTGTCGTCATCGTACAGGCAGAAGAACGTGAGGTTGTATTTCGCGCGATCGATGGTTCTGGCTACGCGCAGGAGCAGGGCTTCCGCGCCGCCGATGCCGAGTCCGGTAATGATGACAGCGATTCGCATGGACGGACGCGCGGCGGCGGGCCTACGCCCCCGCCCGCGCCGCCGGCCGGATCACCCAGCCGCGCACCCGTCGCAGTAGTTCCAGCAGGCCGCACAGTTCCGCTTCGAATTCGATGTCCGTCACGTTCTCGCCGTCCACGAAGCGCCGCAACTCCAAGCGTGGGGTGTCCCGGTAGTTCAAGCCGGGCTTCGTGGTGGTGGCGCTGACGATACCCAGCTCGGCCAGCCAGGGCCACTGCCGCGGATGGTACGCCCCGCTCGGATAACAGAGATGGGCGAGCGGCTCGCGCACGAACGGGCGCAAGGCGTCGCGGTTCTCCTGAATTTCGCGCTCGCACTCCATCCGGTCGTCCTGCGGCAGCGCGTGCCGGTGCGTGTGCAGTTGGAGGTCGAGGCCCCCGTCCACCAGCGTCTGCATCTGCGGTGCCGTCAGCAGGAGGAATAACGGCTGCCCATTCGTTCCGCACAGGCTCACATCGAGCGCCTCGGCGACCGCGACCGCCAGGTCCCACCGTTCCTCGGCGTTGAGGCGGGCTTCCCCGAATGCGAGCACGGCGTCGCACGCCCGCGCCCGCTCTGCGGCGCGGGACAGATCGAATGGTCCCGCCAGCGTCGCATCGCGATGTGGCAGCGCGAAGGTGGAGACCGTCGTCAATGCATATGCGTACCGCACGGCCACGTTGAAGACCGGGACTTCTTTCAGCGCGTAGTGCGTGGTGACGTACACGGTCGCGGGCATGTTGTGCTCGCGCAGGATGGGGAGGACGTCGCTGCACGTGCCGCTCCAGCCGTCGTCTACGGTGATGACCGTGGCGCACGGGGGCAGCTCGCCGCCGTCGAGTCCACGCACCGCCTCCGCGAGCGGCACCACGGGATACCCCCACGCCGCCAGTCGCGCCATGCGCCGGCGGAAGGTGGCGGGCTGCATGAAGAGCATGTCGTCGAACGTGTGTTCGTCCTTCTGGGAGATGCCGTGATAGCAGAGGATGCGTACGCCGCGCCGCGTGAGCCACCGGCAGAGAGGAAACGCTCCTACGCGCTTGAGAGCATGGAGGATCGCGACCTTGAACCCGTGTCGCATCCCCCCCCTCCGGGGGCGCGCTACTGCCGCTTCGCCCATCGGAGCAGGGCGCTGCGCGACCAGACCATGAGGTAGCTGATGGGCGTGTAGCTGCCTTCCGCGTGCAGCCGCTGCCGCGTGGGCGACGTGGCGAGCGCGTTCCGGTTCGCTTCCTCCCCGGGTCCGCTGTAGAAAAACTGCGCGCCCCCCTCCTCCGGAATCTGCCGGATGTACCACAGCCGCGGACTGATGACGGCCACGTAGGGATCGTAGAACCAGCTATCCCCAAACCACCCCTTCACGTGCGGGTTCAGCTCGAAGAACTCCGCCAACCGCAGGCAGAATCGGGTGAGCCCTTCGGGCGTGAACTCCGAAAAGTCGCGGCTGTCGCTGTGCGGTTCGCAGATGGTGCGGAACCCCCGGGTTTCGAACGTGAAGTACCACAGGCCTTTGAAGAACTGCCGCGGCCCGTGGCGCCAGAGCAGGCTGCGCGGGACGCCGGAATATTCCTGAATCAGCCGCATGCCCGCCGGAATCATCCGCTGGCTGCAAATGGCCACGTCCTTGCAGAAGTTCTCGTTCGGGTACAGGTAGAACCCAGGCGCGTTGGTGTCGAGGCTATCGACAATGCGCTGCAGGGCGAGGGAGTACTGTTCCGCGATGCTCAGGGGAAGGATCCGCCCGCGGATGCGTTCGCGAAACCGCGCGATGAGGGTCATGAAAACGAGTTGATGGTACTGCTCGAGCAGCGGCTCGCGGCCCCCCGCCGCGATGGCGTTGCACATCTCCAGCGTCGCATCGCTGACAAAATGATAGGCCGCGTACCGGGGGCGCGCATCCAGGTGCTGGATATACGTGTCGATGGGATACCGCGCGAGCAGGTCGGCGTCCACGGCCGCAATCGCGTGCTGCAAGCGCTCCTGCTGCGCGCGCGTGTCCGGCACGACGACCGTCTGCCCGTTCTCGCGCACCTCCCCCGCGGCCACCACCGGCGCGCCGCTCATCGCGGCACCGCCGCGGGCTCTGGCACCAGTTCGGTGTAGAGGTCGAGCATCCCCTGCGCCAGTTGCGGCCATGCGAATTCCTGCTCCACCCGCGCCCGGCCCGCGCACCCCAGTCGAAGCCGGCGCTCACGGTCGGCGAGCAAGGCGACCGCGGCCGCAGCGAACGCCTCCGGAGTATCTGCGACGCACACGTCTCGCTCGGCCTCCGCATGCAGACCCTCACAGCCCACCGAGGTGGACAGCACAGCCTTCTGCATTGCCCACGCATCGAGAACCTTCAGGCGCGTGCCGCCGCCTACGAGCAACGGCACGAAGAAGACGGCCGCTGCCTGCACGAGCGGACGGATGTCCTCCACCAGGCCGGTGACCGTCACGTGCTCCGGGTCGGCCGCCGCCGCGGCCACGGCGCCCGCCGAGGGGTGGGACCCGACGAACGTCACCGTGGCGTCCGGCCGCTCCCGGCGAATGCGCGGCCAGACGTCGCGGAGGAACCACGCGACGCCATCCCGGTTCGGGTACCACGACATCCCACCCACGAAAATCAGGTTCGGCGCCGATCCAGCGGGATCGGGGCCGGCACGGAAGTACGCCGTGTCCGTCCCGTTCTCCACCACGTGCACGCGCGCGCCCGGCGCCATCGCCAGGAAATCCTCGCGGTCGCTTGGGGAAACGGCCACGTGCGCGCCGACGCGCTGAAAACACGCGATCTCATACCGCCGCACCTTGCGCGCCTGCACGCCGAGGTACCAGCGCGCGGCGGGATTCGCCTCCGCCTCCGCGCGCCGCGCCAGCAGCTTCGACTCCACATTCTGATGGATCAACACCTGCGGCAGCGCCGGAGCCAGCGCCCCGTAGGGCGCTAGGGCGAGAGTTTCGAACTGCACCAGGTCGATCTGTTCCCGCCGCAACAGGTCCGCGGCCGCAGCGCGCAGCGGCGCCGATGCAAAACGGGGCACCAGGTACGGGTCGGCCGACAGGAGGTTGCGCGCGAGCAGTCCGGCATATGCGGCGCGGGACTGTTCCGTGGGAATGGGAAACACGCGGACTTCCGCGCAGAATTCTTCCAAATGACGGACGGAAGCCGCCAAGGGATCGCCGGATTTGAGCAGGACCGTTTGATTGAAGGCGTACAGGAAGATGCGGTGGTGGCGGGCCACTTCCCGGAGCAGGTTGTAGCAGCGGAGCAGCACCCCTGAGGTGAGCGGATACGGCACCAGGTTCGAGAAGAGGAGGATGTTCATGCGTACAGGGATCCGGGCTGGATGTCGTGTTGCGGCCCGGGCGCCGCCGCGCTGCCGAGGTACTCGCGATGCCACAGCATGAACGTCAGCAATCCCCAAATGTGATTCACGTAGTTCGCGCGCCGGGCGAAGTGGTCGTCCAGCAGCCGCCGCACCACGGGGTACTCGAACACCCCCGCCTGCTGCACCGCGGTCCGGGAAAGCACGTCCTCCAGAAACGGCCGCAGCTCGCCGCGGAACCACTCGGGTAGCGGCACGCTGAACCCCATCTTGCGGCGATTCAAGATGTGCGGCGGTAGCAGGTCCGCCACCGCCCGCTTCAGGATGTGCTTCCGCTCCAGGCCGCGCAATTTCAGCGCCGGGGGAATCGTGGCCGCGTATTCCAGCACGTGGTGATCCAGGAACGGCACGCGCACCTCCAGCGAGTGCGCCATGGAAATCCGATCGCTCAGGGTCAACAGGTCGCCGGGCAGATACAACTTCAAATCACAAAACAACGCGCGGTTCAGGGGCGCGGCGTCGGCCACCCCGTTCATGGACCGGCGACACAGGTCCCCCGGCTCGTCCAGGGTGACCTGTTCGCGCATGCCGGGGCTAAGCAGGTCCTGCCGCAGGGCGGTGCCGAAGGTGGAGATGAGCGCGAAGTACCGCGCGTCGAACTCCAGGTCGAGCCCATGCACGAAGCGTTTGGCGCGTCCGGTCCACTGGCCGCCCCGCCGGGAATCCGGCAACCGGTCCACCAGCGGCGCCAGTACTCCCTGCCGCAGCCACCGGGGCAGGCGGCGCAGGTGATTGCCCAGCAGCGCGCCCCGGTAGCGCTCGTACCCGGCCGCGACTTCATCGCCCCCCAGCCCGGAGAGCGCGACGGTCACGTGGCGGCGGGTCAACTCGCTCAGGTACCAATTCGGAATCGCGGAAGAGTCGGCGAACGGCTGGTCGAACGCCCGCACCAGATGGGGCACCACCTCCGTGAGGTCCGGGCGGACGACGAACTCGCGATGCTGCGTGGCGTACCGTTCAGCGATCTCCCGCGCGGCCGGCCGTTCGTCGTACAGCTCGCCACCGTCCTCGTAGCCGATGGAAAACGTGCGGACCGGCTCGGAGCTGTGCGCGGCCATGAGCGCCACCACGCTCGCCGAGTCGATGCCGCCCGAGAGAAACGCGCCGAGTGGCACGTCCGACATGAGGCGCACGCGCACCGCGTCCTCCAGGTGGGCGCGCAGGCCCTCCGCGGTCTCGTCCGGCGTCCGCGTCTCGTCCACGTCGTACCGCAGGTCCCAGTACTTGCGCACCTCGCAGGCGCCGTTCTCGGCGACCAGCACGTGGCCGGCCTCCAGTTCCTGGAGGTCCTGGAAAATGGTCAGCGGCGCGGGGACGTACAGGAAGGTGAGGAAGTGGTTGAGCGCTGCGGGACTCAAGCGGCGTTCAACCGCCGGGTGCTGCAGCAGGCATTTCAGTTCGGAGCCCCAGAGCAACTGGCCGTCGGCCACGGTGTAGAAGAGCTGCTTAATGCCGACGCGGTCGCGGGCGAGCAACAACCGGCCGCGCGGCGCGTCCCACACGGCGAACGCGAACATGCCCCGCAGATGGGCGACGCAGTCCACCCCATACTCCTCGTAGGCGTGCACGATGACTTCCGTGTCGCAGCGGGTGCGAAACCGGTGGCCGCGCCCTTCCAGCTCGCGGCGCAACGCCTGGAAGTTGTAGATCTCCCCATTGAACACCACCCACACGGACTCGTCTTCGTTCGCGATGGGCTGGGCGCCGCCGGCAAGATCGATGATGGCCAGGCGGCGCATGGCCAGCCCCACGCGGCCTGGATCCTCGTAGAAGCCCTCCCCGTCCGGGCCCCGGTGGGTGATGACCCGGTTCATGGCCTCCAACAGGCCCCGGTCGATGGGGAGGCCGCCCTCCAGGGAGTGGATTCCAGCGATGCCGCACATCGTGTCTGGCCGTAGCAGGAGGCGTGCCGCGGTCCCGGTCGCGGGGGCGTGCGCCCCGATTCGCGCCGGTTGGGGTTCGTCGTGGCACAGCATCCGCCACGGGGTGCACCCGGCTGCCCGCTCCGTCTCAGCATACCGAATTCCGGCGAAAGGGACCACGCGAGGCCATTCGGCCGGGTCGGGAACCAGTGTTGTGCCAAGGGGTTCCGGCGCTGACCGCTCCACGGGACCCCGGCGATCTGTGTGTGAATAGTCACATGCCGGGAGCCCGAGTTTGGATCATTACCCCCCTATTAGAGGGGGGCCAGGTGTTGAAGCTCCGCAACGCGGTGATGCGCGACCGCAACCCCAGCGGGGTAGCTGGACCGCAGCGCATCCGGGTAACGGTACGTAACATATTGATATGACATAAGTTATGCAATATGGCAACCCGCCGCCGGCTGGCATTGGCCTTGCGAAAAGTGCGGGCAGGTTTGAACACGTGCGAACACGTGTGGAGGGGAATGAACGCGTATGGCGAGCAGAGCAGGGGGGGAATCGCCGGTTCCGGCCGACGGGGAAATCCTGACGACGGAGGAGGCCTGCCGGTTCCTGAAGATCGGCCGCACCAAGCTGTGGCAACTCACGCAGGCCAATGAAGTCCCGGCCTACCGCGTCGGCAACAGTGCGCGCAGCGAGCTGCGGTACCTGCGCTCCGAGTTGCTGGCGTGGCTGTCGGGCAACCGGCTGACCGGGAAGCGGGCGCCCAAGGAAGCGCAGCCGGATCATGGGTAGCCGGCGCGCTCCGGCGCGGAGTGGCCCCATGCGGCTGAGCATCGTCATTCCCGTCTACAACGAAGTTGAGAGCATCGGGGCCGTAATCCATGACTGCATCCGGGTGCTCGACGCGGAAAAATTGCCGGGGGAGATCGTCGTGGCGGACGACGGCAGTACGGACGGCACGCCCGCCCTCCTGTACGACTTGGCGGCGGACCTGCCCCGGCTTCGGGTGATCTGCTTCCGGCGGAATCGCGGGCAGACGGCCGCCATGGCCGCCGCCATCCAGTCTTCTACAGGGGACGTGATCGTCGGGATGGATGGGGATGGGCAGAACGATCCGCGCGACATCCCGCTGTTGCTGGCGAAGATGGCCGAGGGCTACGACGTGGTGAGCGGGTGGCGCCGGGAGCGGCAAGATCGGTGGCTGAGCCGCACGTTCCCCTCACGCGTGGCGAACGCGATCATTCGTCTGGTCACCGGCGTGCCGCTGCACGACAACGGCTGCTCGCTGAAGGCCTACCGGGCGGCGGTGTTGCGCGCGCTGCCCCTGTACAGCGATATGCACCGCTTCTTGCCCGGGCTGTGCGCCGCGCGCGGGGCACGCGTGGCGGAAGTCGCGGTGCGGCACCACGCGCGAGAGCACGGCCAGTCGAAGTACGGCCTATCGCGCATCTGGAAGGTGTTGCTGGACATTCTCGGGCTGAAGATGCTCATGACCTTCTCCAGCCGGCCCGCGCAATGGTTCGCGCTGTGCGCGGTGCCGTGGCTCCTGGTGGCGGTGCTCGCGTTCGGCGCGTGGATCGTGGCGGCCTGGGCCGGGGAGAGCTTCGTGATCTTCCCCGCCATCAGTCTGCTCTGCGCGTACCTCGGCGTGCACCTGTTGGTTCTGGGGCTCGTGGGCGAGGCCTTCGTGCAGCACAGTCCGTACCGCGGCGTGGGTCTCATACTGCCCCTGGCGGAGGAAACGACATGACGACTATTGCCCAGGCATCCATCCCGCCGGTTGCGGGGCCCGACACTGCGGCCGACGCGCACGACCCCGAGGCGGCGGCTGCGGCTCCTGCGGTGTCCCTCATCGTGCCGGTGGTGGAACGGGCCGGGGACCTCCGCGAAATCTACGCCGCCTATGCCGAGGCGCTGGAGGCCGCGGGCTACACGTTCGAATGTCTCTTCGTGATCAACGCCGGCTGGGACACGGTCGCGGCACAGGCGGAGGCGCTGGCGCAGGAAGACGACCGCGTACACCTGCATCGCTTTCGGCGGAATTTCGGCGAGTCCGCCTCCTTGAGCTACGGCATTCGGCAGGCGCGCGGGGCCATTCTCTGCACCATCCCCGCGTACCTCCAGGTGGAACCGGCCGCACTGGTGCCGTTAATCCGGGCGGTGGAAGCCGGGTCGGACCTGGTCATCGCGCGCCGCTGGCCGCGCACCGACCCGGCCCTGAACCAGTTGCAGACGCGGCTGTTCGCGTGGCTCGTGGGGAAGACCGCGCACGTGCGCCTGCGCGACGTGAGCTGCGGTGTGCGCGCCATGCGCCGCGAAGTGGCGGAACGCCTGCCCCTGTACGGCGATCTGCACCGCTTCATCCCGGTGCTCGCGGACCGCGAAGGGTACCGGGTTACCGAGATCGACGCGCGCCAGAGCGCGCAGGACTCCACGCTGCGCATCTACGGCGGCACCACGTATCTGCGCCGGCTGTTGGACCTGCTGACGCTGGTGTTCCTCGTGCGCTTCACGCACAAGCCCCTGCGCTTCTTCGGCATGATCGGTGCCGCACTCTTCGGCACGGGCGTGCTAGTGGACGGATATCTGACCTTGCAACGCCTGTTCGGGGAGACGGCCCTCGCGAACCGGCCCCTGCTGCTCCTGGGCACGCTGCTGATCGTGCTCGGCGTGCAGATCGTGTCGGTGGGGTTGCTCGGGGAAATCGTCGTGTACGTCAATGCGCGACAGGGATCTGATGACGTCTTCCGTCCCCAGCCCTAGCCGCGCCGGACGCGGTTGGGATCGCCGCGACTGGATCTGCCTCGCGCTTCTGCTCGTGGGCGCGGCCGCGTTGCGCCTGCCTACGTTGGGGCGCTGGAGCATCTGGATGGATGAGGCGTTCACCATCCACGATGCGTTCGTGCCCCCGGGGGCCGCGTCCAGCGCCGCGATTGGGCTGTCGGGACCGCAACCGCTGAACTACTGGCTGGTGAGTTTCGCGCTCCGGTGGTGGGGCACGAGCGAAGTCAGCGTGCGCTTGCTGCCCTGCCTCACGGGCATCGCCGCGGTGGGCGTGCTGTACGCCGGCATGCGCCGGAATGTGGGGCGGGGGTGTGCGTTCCTGGCCGCCAGCTTCTTGGCGCTCTCCTCGTGGCACGTGTACTGGTCGCAGAACGCGCGGCATTACGCGCCCATGATGCTGGCCGCCACGGTGGCGGCCTTCGCCGGCTTCGAGGCGATTCATCGGCGCCGCATCGGGTGGGGGGTCGTGGCGCTCGCGGCGCTGGCGGTCGCCACGTTGACGCACCTGACCGCCGTGCTGTTGGCGGGCGCGCTGGGGCTCTTCGCGGTGTGGCGGTACGCCGGAGAGTGGCGGCGGCTGTCCGCGCGCGGGTGGATGGTCGTGGCGCTGCTGGTCGGGGGCTTGGGGACGCTGTTCATGCTGCGCGCCTGGACCGTGTTCGAACAACTGGCGGCAAAAGTGCAACCCGGCGGCAGCCTGCCGTACTTCCTCGCCACAGTCCTCCAGTATGTGGAAATTCCCTTGCTGGTGGCGGCCGGCGCGGGCCTCATCGCGGCGTGGAACGCCGACCGGGCGTGGGGCGCTTTTCTCGGCGCGTACGCGCTCGTACCCCTGGCCGGCATCATGGCGTGTGCGCTGGTGTGGAACGTCAGCGCCTTGTATGCGTTCGCCGTGCTGCCCGGCGTGTGCGCCCTGGCAGCGCACGCGGCCACCGGGCTGGCGCGCGCGCCGCTTGGGGGACCGCTCGCGGGTGCGCTCGTGGCGCTGGTGGTCCTGGGCCATCAGGCGGGCGAGACGCTGCTGTACCACACGCATCGGCATGGGAACCGCCCGCGCTGGCGGGAAGCGGCCGCGTACCTGCAGCAGCAGGGCGTGCCCCCCGCCGCGATCGCGAGCACCGGGGCGCCCGCCCTGGCGTACTACCTGGACTATGCGCCGACGGAGTTGCGCGCGCCCCAACCCATCACGTGGTTAGGGCCGCCGGAGAGCGTCGACCGCGTGATCCGTGCGCCGGGCCGGCAATGGCTCGTGGTGAAGGCCGATCGGCTGGCCCTGACGGACCCGGATGGCCGGTTGCGCGCGTGGCTGGCGGACCATGCGGTGATCGTGGCCGAGTACCCCGCATGGACGAACGTGAAAGACCGGACGATTCGGATTTATCGGTCGGACCCGGCCGCGCCCTCGCCCACGTCGCGCGCCCATGCGCCGGCGACCGCGCCGCCCCGGGAGGCCACATGACCGGGAGCGCGCGCGGGACGGCGATGGCGGGGCCGCCGCTTACTGCGAAGCCGGCCGCCGTGCCCGTGCTGTACGTGGACGCGAGTTTGACCGTGGGCGGTGCGCCCACGTCGCTCGCATTGCTGTTGCGCCACGTGCAGGGGGTCCGGCCTGTGGTGCAGTACAGCCTGCCCGAGTCGCAGGCCACGCCGTTTTCGGCATGGGACGCCACGTACGTGCCCCACTGGGATCCCCCCGTTACCGGCAAGGGCTGGCGTAAGGATGGCGCGCGCAATGGGGGCGTGCCGGCATTGCTGCACGTGGGACAGCGTCTGTGGCGCCAATTGCGCCCCGCGGCGCAACGGACGGCGGCGCTGGCGCGCGCTTCGGGTGCGCGGCTGATTCACTGCAACAACCAGATCAGCACGAACTTGCCCGCGATCCTGGCGGCGCGCTGGCTGGGCATTCCCTGCATCGTGCATCACCGGGGTTATGAGCGTGGCGCCCGGCTGCCCCGCGCCTTGTCGCGCTTCGTCGCCCACCACATCTGCGTGTCCCAGAGCATCGCGGACCACTTGATCGCGTGGGGCGTGCCGGCCGCCAAGGTCAGCGTGATCCACAACGGGATCGCCGTCGAAGCGGGACCACCGCCGCGGCCGTGCACGCCGACGGTGACCGTAGGAGCGGTGGGCCGGTTCGTGCGCTGGAAAGGTCTTCACGTGGCGGTCGAGGCGGCGTTGCGCGTCGCGGTGGATTGTCCCCAGGCGCGGTTCATGTTCGTCGGCGGCGTCCACCCGAACATCCCCGAGTATCACGCCGAGCTGGAAGCACTGGTGAAAGCCGGCCCGCAGGCGGACCGGATTGCGTTCCTCGGCCATCGGGCCGATGCGGCGGCGCTTATGCAGCAGATGGACATTCTCATGCACACGTCCATCGAGCCCGAACCGTGCGCGCGGGTGCTGCTCGAGGGCATGGCCGCCGGTTGCGCGGTGGTCACCACCGATGTGGGCGGATCGCCCGAGCTGGTGGCCGATGGCGCGGGCCGCGTGTTGCCTGCGGGGGATGTGGACGCCTTGGCGCGCGAACTGCGCGCGCTCATTACCGACCCGGCGGCGCGGCGGGCGTTGCAGGAGCGCGGGCTGGCCCAAGTGCAGGCCCGCTTCAGCGCCGCGCGCGTGGCGCGGCAAGTGGAGGGGTTGTATGCCGTCTGCCTCGGCACGGCGTGAGCGGGTAGCGGGCGGCACGTTCGCCCGCTTCGCGTGGGGGCTGCTGCTCGTCTTCGTCATTCTGTACTTCGCGCGCCCGCAGGACACGTACGGCTTCGCGTTTCCCGGCCTGCTGAAGATCGTGGCGCTGCCCATGTGCGGGTGTTGGGTGCTCGCCATCGTCGTGGAGGGGTGCTGGCCCCCGCTGCACGTCCGGCAGGTGCGCTGGCTGTTGGGCCTGCTCGCGCTGATGGCGTTCTCCACGGTATTCGCGCTCGTGTTCCGCTACGCCATCCTGAGCACCATCTACGTGGGGCAACACATCGTGTTGCCCGTCATCGTCGCGGCGACCTTGGTGTCCACCCGGGAGCGCTTCTATACGTTGATGCACTGGTTCGCCGGCGCGGTAGCCCTGCTCGCGGTGGAGGGGGTGCGGATTTACGTGTTGCCGGGCGGCCGCCGCTGGGCGGGCGGCATCAGCGGACACTTCGTCGGCGGCCCGAACGAATTCGCGCTCTTCGTCGCCATGTTCCTGCCGCTGCTCGTGTTCATGGCGCTCACCCGGAAGACGGTGCGCTGGCGCCGGGTGTGGTGGGTGCTCAGCGCCTGCGCCCTCGCCGGTGCCGTCTTCACCTTTTCCCGCGGCGCGTTCCTCGCCCTCGCGGGCATGGGGTGCTACATGCTGTATCGGTCGTCGGGCCATCGTGGAGGCTTGGCCGCCATGGCGGTGGGCGTGCTGCTGGTGCTCTACCTGGCGCTGCCCGCGTCGTACTGGGAGAATCTGCAAGGGGTCGGGCCCCACCGGACCCGCAGCGGGAAGGTGGAGTTTGCCGACGGCTCCGCGCAGGGCCGGTACGAAGCCTGGCAGGCGGCGGTCCTCATGGCCAAGGATCGTCCGCTGACCGGCGTCGGCCCCGGCAACTCCTGGGCGGCCATGTGGGAGACTTACCGGCCCGAGGGGGTGAAACGCGCCCGGCCGGCGCACAGCATGTACTTCGACATGCTGGGGGACCTGGGTATCCCCGGCGTGCTCTGGCTCGTCGGCCTCGGCGTGCTCAACGTGCGGACGGCGCGTGCCGTCCAGCGCAAGGCGGCGCAGGACGGCGATCGGGATGCGGCGCTCCTGGGCCAGGCGCTTGAGCTGAGCGTGGTCGGGCTCATGGTGGGCGGCGCGTTCCTGTCCGTCGCGTTCCACCCGCAGCTGTACTGGCTCGCGTTCTTTATCGGCGCGCTGGGCGACGTGGGCATCGCCGCCCCCGCCGCGGCGCCGGTGCCGGTCCCCGTGCGGCCGCGCTACGGGTTGGTGCGCACGTGACCCCGCGGTGCCAGGTCGACGTGCTGCAGGTGGTGCCCACGCTCGCGGTCGGCGGCCTCGAGCGGGTGGCGACGGACTTGTGCGTGCAGTTGCGCGACCGGTTCCAGATCGGCGTCGCGTGCCTGCGGGGCGAGGGCCCTCTGGCCGAGGTGCTCCGCGACGCCGGCGTGCCCGTGTACAGCTGGGGCCCGCAACACGGACGCCGGGGCGGATACTCTGCGCCCCTTCGCCTGCGCCGGTTGCTGCGCGACAGCCCCGTGCGCGTGGTGCATTCCCACAATCCGCCGTCGCTGTTCAGCAGTGTCCCCGCCACGCGCGGCCGTCCTGGTATTCAGCTCATCCACACGGACCACGCCCGCAAGTTTCCCGGCCGGCGGCACTACATGCTCGGCGAACGGCTGTGCGCGCCGGCGACCTATCGTTTTGTGGCGGTCAGCGAGCGGGGCAAGCGGGACGTGATGCAGTACGAACACATTCCCGCCGCGCACATTCAGGTCATTCCAAACGGGGTAGAGACGGCCCGCTTCGCGTCGGTGCCGCCGCCGGCGTTCGATCCCGAGCGCGGAATCGTACTCGGTGCAGTCGCGCGCCTCACCCAGGAAAAAGCGCTCGGCGCGCTGCTCGACGCTGCCGCGACGCTCGTAGCGGAAGGCCTGTCCATCCGGGTGCACCTGGCCGGCGATGGTCCCTTGCGCCCGCACCTGGAACAACAGGCGCGTACGCTCGGCCTGGCCGACCGCGTGCACTTCCTCGGGTATCGGGCGGACGTGCCCGCCGTGCTGGCCGCGGTGGATGTGGTGGTGTCATCCTCGACGCGGGAGGGGATGCCGCTCGGACTCTTGGAGGCCATGGCGGCGGGACGGCCCGTGGTGGCGACCGCGGTGGGGGGCGTGCCGGAAGTGGTTGTCGACGGTGAGACGGGGCTGTTGGTGCCGCCGGGCGATGGGCCCGCGCTGGCCGCAGCGGTGCGGCGGGTAGTGGTGGACCCTGCGTGGGGCCGCGCGCTCGGCGCGGCGGGCCGCGCGCGGGCGACGGCGCACTTCTCGCTGGCGCGCACCGTGGCGCAGTATGCCGCCCTGTACGACGAGGCGTTGGCGAGCCTGGGGGCGTGCGCGCGGGCGACCGCCTCCGCCGCCGCGCTGGGAAGGCTGCTGTAGTCATGGCCGTGGTGTTCTGGGTGAGCCTCGGCGTGGTGGCTTACACGTACGTCGGCTACTTTGTGGTGCTCGTTTTGCTGCGCGGCCTGCGGTCCCGTCCCGTTCATGCGGCCCCGGCCACACCGGCACTCAGCGTTATCGTCCCAGTGCACAACGCCGGTTCCCGCATCGGGGCCAAGCTCGACAACCTCCTGGCCTCGGACTATCCGCGGGAGGCGATGCAGATCATCG
The DNA here is from genome assembly GCA_965371225.1 of uncultured bacterium. Classification (GTDB taxonomy): domain Bacteria; phylum Abyssobacteria; class SURF-5; order CBDUXP01; family CBDUXP01; genus CBDUXP01. The sequence goes on from CBDUXP010000013.1 coordinate 65,919, forward strand.
TCGTGTCCGACGGGTCCACCGACGACACGGTGTCTGTGGTGAACGCCCGTGCCGACGAGGGCGTCACGTTGCTCGCGCTCAGCGTGCGGGGCGGCAAGGAGGTGGCGCAGCGGGCGGCCCTGGCGCACGCCACCGGCGACATCTGCGTGTTCACGGATGTGGCGGCGCGGATCGAACCGGACGGGCTGCGGCGCATCGTGGAGCCGTTCGCCGATCCCACAGTGGGCGCGGTCACGGGGCACAACATCGCGGGCGCCGGGAGCGCGGAGCGCACGTTCATCGGGTACGACATGATGCTGCGGGAACTGGAATCGGCGCTCGGCAGTGTGGTGGGGCTCAGCGGCGCGTTCAGTGCCCTGCGGCGCGAGCTGTGCGATGTGTGGCCGGAAGATGTGCCCAGCGATTTCTACATGATGCTAGTCACCGTGCTGCGCGGGTACCGGGGCGTCTACGCGCGGCGCGCGACGGTGCGATACGGAGTGGTGCACTCCCTGCCGGCGGAGTTCCAGCGCAAGGTGCGTACCGTGCAACGCGGGTTGGCGGCGCTCATGCGCGTGCCCCGCGTCCTGCTCCCGTGGCGCACCGGGGTATTCGCGCTGCAGGTGTTCAGCCACAAGCTGCTCCGCTGGTGCGTCCCCTTCTTCCTCGCCCTCGCGCTCGCGAGTAACATCGCCCTCAGCGGGTCCGCGCCGTACGCGTCGCTCCTGCTGGTGCAACTGGTTGCCTACGCCGTGGCCGCGGCGGCGCTGCTGCGCCCGCGCCTGCAAGCCTTCTTCCCCTTCCGGCTGCTGGGATTTTTCATTGTGTCGAACGCGGCGGTAGTGGTGGCGTGGTTGCGCTACTGGCGCCAAGGGGGGGTGCAGGTATGGCAGCCGTCCGTGCGGTAGCCGGCGCCCCCCTGCGGGTTGGCCACGTGCTCACCGGCGACGCGTGGGCCGGCGCCGAAGCGCAGGCGTGGCACTTGGTGCACCGGTTGCCGGAACATGGCGTGCAGCCGCACGTGGCGCTCCTGAACCCGGGCGAAACGGCGGAGCGGTTCGCAGCGCTCGGCGTGCCGGTCACGCTGCTGGACGAGCACGTCCTCGGCCGGCGTGCGCTGGCGCGGCGGTTGCGCGCGTGGATGGGGGACGCGCGTCTGAACCTCGTGCACACACACAAGTACAAGAGCCACCTGTTCAGCGTCTGGGCGACGCGCGGCGACGCGGGGCCCGCGATCGTCCGCACACTCCACGGCGCACCGGAGGTGCCCGCCGGGTGGCGCTGGGTGAAGGGCAGCGTCGCGAACGCGCTCGACGGCTGGGCCCTGCGCGGGCGCACGGCGGCGGTCATCGCGGTGTCCCAGGAACTGGCGGCCCGGTTCCGTTCACGTCTGGGCCGGACGCCTTTGCACACGATTCCCAACGGGGTGGTCTGTCCGCCGGTGCCGCCGGCCGTCCCGCCACATCCGCCGCGCTTGGTCTTCTGCGGCCGGCTGGCGCCGGTGAAGCGTGTGGACCGGCTCATTCGCGCGCTCGCGGTGATCCGCGCCGCCGTTCCCGAGGCGGAACTCTGGATCGTCGGCACCGGGTCGGAGGAGCCGGCGTTGCGCGCACTCGCTCGCTCGGTGGGCGTGTCCGAGGCGGTGCAGTTTTGCGGGTGGCGGCCGGACGTACCGGACCTGTTGGCGCAGAGCGATGTAGTCGTGATGAGTTCACGGCACGAGGGGTTGCCCATGATCGTGTTGGAGGCCGGCGCGGCGGGGAAGCCCGTCGTCGCGCCCCGCGTCGGTGGCATTCCGGAAGCCGTGCGCGACGGGGAGACCGGCGTCCTGGTGGATGACGCCACGCCGACGGCACTCGCGGCGGCGTGCGTGTCGGTGTTGCAGGATCGCGCGCGCGCGGACGCCATGGGCCGCGCAGCGCGCCAGCATGTGGCGACGAACTTTTCGGTGGAAGCCATGACGGCGGCCACGAGCGCGCTGTACACCGCGGTGCTCGCCGGTGCGGTAGATGTGAACCTGCGGCCGGCGCCGGCTGCGTCTGCGGTGGGGGAGGGGGCGGCATGAGCGCTCCCAGCCAAGCGGACCGCCGCGCCGTGGTGCAGGGCGCGGTCCTGTGGGGCGCCGGACTCCTGGCGCTGGGCCTGCTGTATCGCGAAACCCTCTGGGATTGGTACCGGTTCCTGAAGGGGGACTTGGAAGAGGGACTGGGCATGCTGGTGCCGCCGCTGGTGGGGTATCTGGTTTGGCGGCGGCGCGACGCGTTGGCGCAGACGCCGGCCGGCGTGTCGTGGGCCGGGGCCCTGGCATTCGTCGTTGCGATGGCCTTCACGGCGGGGACGGAAGCGCTCTGGTTCGGCACCGGTGCCCGGTTGGGCCTGTGGTGCGCCGTCGCAACCTTGACGTGGGCCGCGTGGGGCGGCTCGTGGACGCGAGTGCTGGTGGTGCCGCTGCTGTTCCTGTTCTTCGCGCAACCCATGCCGGTCACCCTCTCGGACCTTCTCACGCATCCGTTGCGGTTGCGCGTGACGGCGCACGCGGCGCAGGTGCTGTCGCTGGGTGGGTTGCCCGCCGTGGCCGAGGGCGTGCTGCTGCACATGCCGCGCGCCACATTGGAGACGACGGCGGCGTGCAGTGGGGTGCGCGGGTTCGTGGCGGCGGTGGCGGTGGCGCTGCTCTTGGCGGACTTGGTGCCGGGGCCGCGGCTCACCACGGCGGCGATGTTCCCCGGCGCGTTGCTCGTAGCCTATGTGTTGAATCTGGTGCGCGTGATGATGGAAGCGGTGTGGACCAGCGTCGCGGGCGGCCCGTCGGCCGCGATAGTCCACACGAGCTTTGGGCTGTTCACTTTCGCCGGTGTGGCGTGGATCCTTGCGATATGGCAATTACGGACGAGCGACGGTTTCAGCTAGTCGCGGTCTGCGTGGCCGTGACGCTCGCGTGCGCGTGGGGGGTGCAGTGGACCGCCCGCGGTGCAGCGCGCGAACCGGTGCCGGGGCAGCCCGCGGCTCCGCTGGACCGGCTGGTGCCGCTGCAGTTGGCGGGCGCGACGGCGCGGTCGGTGCCCGTGAGCCAAGGGGTGTTCGACCGGCTCGCGGCGGCGGGGTACCTTTTCCGCGAGTACACGGACGGCGACGGGGCCGTCGTGTGGCTGTGGATCGGCTATTACGACAACCAGCGGGACGCCACGGTCCACAGCCCGCGCGGCTGCTATCGCGGCAGTGGCTGGATCGCCACGGTGGACCGGAACGTCTCGGCGGAGGACGCACCGGTCGAGTGGCCGTTGCGGTGGTTGCGGGTGCGGCGCGAGTCCGAGGAGCGGCTCGTGCTCTACTGGTATGAAACGGCGTACGGGCCGGTGGCGTCGGAACTCCAGCGCAACCTGCACCGGCTGCGGGGCCGCATCGGCGGCAACACGGCGTTGTTCTTCGTGCGGCTGTCGACGCCGGTCGGCGGCGGCGCGGATGATGCCAGCCGGCTGCTGCGCATGGCCCGTGCCGTGCGCCAGGCGCTCGGCGCGCACGTGGCGGCGGCCCCGGGGACGCCCCTGCGCGTGAAGGCGGAGGGGTAGGATGCCCGTGGACGTCTGCCCGAGCCCGGTGGCCTGGCGGCGCGTGTGGCCCGCGTGTGCGGTGGCGGTGCTGTTGCGGGTGTTGCTCATTGCCGCCACCCCGGCGGACGCGGTGGGGCACGGGGACACGTTCGTGTATCACAACGTGGCTGTGCGCCTGGCCGAGTCGGCCGAGGCGTGGCTGCAGCCGGGGAGCGAATTCGGTTATCGCGCGCCGCTGTACTTCGCGTATCTGGCGGCGGTGCACTGGATGACGGGCGCGCCGGGGTATCACGTCTCGCAACTGGCGAACGTGCTGCTCGTGCTCGGCATTCTCGTGTTGCTGTACCGCGTGACGGCCCCGGTGTTCGGCGCGACCGTGGCCACGCTCGCGGTCTGGCTCCGGGCGGTGCTCCCCACGTTCGTGATGACGGATGTGTTGGTGATGAGCGAACCCCTGTTCGACGTGTTTCTGCTGGGAAGTCTGGCGATCCTGCTGCCGCGGTGGCGGGCGGGGTACCGGCCGGGCGCGGCCGTCGGCTTGGGTCTCCTCTTGGGGGCGGCGGTGCTGACGCGCCAATCCGGGCAGGGGCTGGGGCTGATCGCCCTGGTGGCCGTAGCTGCCGGCGCGCGCGGCGCGAAGGAGGCGGCCACCAACGTCGGCCTGGTGGGGCTGGGCATGATGTTGCTCTGTGCGCCGTGGCTGTGGCGCAACACGGTAGTGTGGGGTAGCGCCCTGCCCCTCGCGTTGACGGCCGGCCCGAATCTACACATGGGCAATTCGCCGGATGCGACGGGGACCTACGCGGTCATCCGCGATCCCGCGCACGCCGCTCCCGCGGACATCGCGTGGGGGACGCGCGCGTACGACCGTTGGCATAAGGCGCGGGCGGTGGAGTACATCGGCGAGGCCCCGGGGCGGTTCGTGGCCATGAGCGTGCGGAAGTGGGCGTACCTGGTGTGGCCGCGGCCGCTGCGCACGACGTTGCTGTCCGCGGGCGTTTTTCCCGCGCTGCCGCGGAGCGTGTCCCTGACGCTGGTGGCGGCCAGCGGGCTCGGCATGGCGGCGGTGTGGATGTTCGGGGTCGTGGGCTTGGCCGTGCGGCCGATGGATCGCTACGGGTGGGCCACGGTGGTGGTCACCGGGTACGCGTTCCTGACCGTCGCCGTGGCGTTCGGTTCGCCGCGGTTCGCCGACCCGATCCATCTGCTGCTGTTGGCCCCTGCGGTGCACGCGGCGCGCGAGTTCCGCGTGGCGGGACGGACGCTGCGGCACGCCTCGCTCCAGACGGCTACCGCCTGGTCCGCGCTGGGCGGTTTGGGGATCCTGTGGACGTGGCTGCTGGCGGACAAGTTGCTGTAGTGCAACGCGCAGTCCAGGCCCCGCGCGAGGCGGCGAGGGGGAAGCAGTTGGTCGGCATCATCGGCAGCGGCATGATCGGGCGCGATCCGTTCGATGAGCGGGCGTGGTCCGGAATCAGCCGGCAATTCTTTCGGGCGTGCGAGCGGGAGGGCTTGCTGCACCGGGCGTTCGGGGTGGAAGCGCCACCCCACGTGCGCTATCCACTCATGGTGAAGAACCTGACATTTGGGCGCCACCGGTGGGAAGCCAAGTTCAACCTGGATACGCAGTACTACGACGCGCTGACCGCGGCGATCGGCCGGGGACTGGCGCCGGCGGATTTCGAGCACGACTTCCTGCAGATCGGCGGTATCTACGACGTGCCGGCGCTCGTGAACGGCCGGGCCCGGTGTTTCTCCTACCATGACGGGAATGTGGCGCAAATGGTGAAGAGCCCCTACATGCCGGCCGTTCCGGAGCGGTGCGTGCGCGCCGCGGTCGATTATGAACGCCGGGTGTACGACGGGCTGGACAAGATTTTCACCATGGCCGAGTATCTCCGGGCCTCCTTTATAGAGGACTTCGGCATTGACGCGGACCGGGTCGTCACTCTCGGCGCCGGGATCAATTTTGACCCGTGCGACGCGCCCGCGAAGGACTACGCCCGGCGGGACATCCTGTTCGTCGGGATCGACTTCGCCCGCAAAGGCGGCCCCTCGCTGGTGCGTGCATTCGAGCAGGTGCGGCAGAAGTTCGCCGATGCGACACTGCACATCGTGGGCCCGCGCCACCGGCCCCCCCTCCTCCAAACGCCGCGCGCGGGGGTGGAGTTTCACGGATTCCTCTCGCGGGCGGATGCGGCGCAGCGACGGCAGTTCGACACGCTGTTGCAGCGATCGTCGCTCTTCGTCCTCCCGTCCACGTATGAACCCTTCGGTGTGGCGGTGCTGGAAGCCATGGCCCACCAATTGCCCTGCCTCGTGACGGACGCGTGGGCATTCCCGGAGATGGTCACGCCGGGGGTGCACGGGGACCTGGTCGCGAGTGGTGACGTGGACGATCTGGCGGACAAGATGATTCACCTGTTGGGCGATCCGGATGCGTTGGCGCGCCAGGGGGCCGCCGCACGCCGCAAGGTGCTCGAGCACTACACGTGGGCGCACGTGGCCGGGCGCCTGCGGGAGCAGGTGGCGTAGGTGACGCCGGAGCAGTCCCCCCTCCCCAGCGGCAGCGTGGTCGCGGCGGATCAGCCTCCCGCCGCCGCGGCTGTCGACCGGGTGCCCTTCTTTGTGGTCGGCGCCGACCGCTCCGGCACCACGCTGCTGCGGCTCATGCTGAACGCGCACCCGCGGCTGCGCATCCCGCGGGAGACGCACTTTCTGACGGACCTCATGGATGCGCTGCCGCCGGACCGGCCCCTTCGCGCGGAGGAGGTGGAGCAGGCCTACACCATCATCTCCACGCACGAATGGTGGCCGCAGTGGGGTGCGGATACTGAGACGCTCCGCAAGACGCTGCTCGCGCTGGCGCAACCGTCGCTCGCCGAGGTGATCGATGCGGTGTACCGGCGGGTGAACAATCCGGACGGCAAGCCGCGGTGGGGGGACAAGACGCCCATCTACATCCGCGACATCCGCCGCCTCCACGCGGTGTTTCCCGCCGCGAAGTTCGTGCACGTCATCCGGGACGGCCGGGACGTGTGCGTCTCCCTGCGCCAGGTGGCATGGTGGGGGCGCAACATCCTGAAGCGGGCCTACTACTGGAGCACGAGCGTCCGCCGGGGCCGCGACGCGGGGGCGGCGCTGGGGCCGGACCGGTACCTGGAGATTACCTACGAAGCGCTCGTGCTGGATGCGGAGGGAACGCTCCGGCGCGTGTGCGCGTTCCTGGACGAGGCGTACGATCCGTGTATGGCGGAGTATTACCGCGGGGCGGCGGACGAAATCGCGCCGGGCGAGCAGGCCATCCACGCCAAGACGCTCCGGCCCCCACAGCCGGCGGACGTGGGTCGCTGGCCCGCTGAGCTGAACGGCGTCGATGTGGCCGCGTTCGAACTCGTGGCGGGGGAGACGATGGATCTGGTGGGGTACGCGCGCAAGTATCCCGCGCTCGCCCCGTGGTCGCGGCTCCTGGGGCGGATGCGGCGCGCACTGGGCCCATCCGTACGGCCGCTGCGGGACCGCCTGGTCACCGCGATCCCCGCCCTCCGCCAACATATATAAAGGAGGGGCGCCGGTCGGGCGCCATGTCCGCCGCGACGCCGGCCGCGTCCGCCGATGCGACCCTAGTCGTCGAAGGTGTACCCCGCCAGAAACGGGTACTCGCCGATTTGCTCGGTGACGCGGCGGGTGAGTTCCGGCGCCCAGCGGATTTTGCTCCGGCTCTGGTGCGGGCTGGTCTTGATGATGCTGGTCGCATCGCGCAGGTACGCGGCCGAACAGTCCTCGACCCCGAGCGCGGTCACGAGCCGCCGCAGGTGGGCCTCCGGATCCTGGAGGAAGGCCTCGTGCCGGATCTGCACGAGTTCCTCCGGCGGGAGCGTCCGCTCCAGATCGACGACGAGCCGGCACTTGCGGAAGAAGGCGTCGACCGCCTCGTCGTCGACCGCGTCCAGGCCCGCCCGCCGGCAGTTGGTGGCGATGCAGTCGAAGGGATTCCGGATGTGGATGACGATGCGGAGCGCCGCGGCCACCGTCTGCCGCAAGTCCGACAGGAGGCCGGGGTGGTGCAGCAGGTGCTCGCTGGAATCGCCGCCCTTCTTATCGCCGATCACCGTCAGCCGCTCGTACCGCCCTTGCCACTGATTGGGCACCGCGTAGGAATAGCCGGACCAGGCGCGCTCCACCGCGGCGAACCCCGCGGAGTTGGCGAGAATGCAGTGGAACAGTTGCGCGCGGCGGAAGCCCGCCTGGATCAGTCGGAGCGCGTCCAGTTCGTGCGCGATGACGATCTGGGGATGCGCATCCAGCAGGGCGCCCAGGAGGCTGTGGCCGCTGCGCGGGAAGCCGACGAAGAAGCAGTAGGTCTCCACCTCGGCGAAGGGGTCGGCCGGGCCCCGCGTGGCGAGGGCGGCCTGGATGTACCGCGCCAGGAGCCAGCGGTGCCGGAACACCTCCTGGTGGTCCGCGGTGGGGGCGGCTTCGGTATGCAAACCGAACAGCAAGTGGTACAACTGCGGCCAAGGCTTCATGGTGGGATCCCGAGACGACGCGGTGTCATAGCCTATGTGGCGTCGACGCTCCCGACAACCACGCCCGGGACCGGCCGGCGGCGGGCCCGGGGAACCCACGTCCTGCGCGAGGCCGGCCCCTCGACCCCATGCGGGCAACCGTGGATGGGGTGTGAGGCGGCACCGAAGGGGGCGGCGTGTTTCTTTGCATTCCACCAATAATCAAGATATAGTGGTCTTGAAAGTCAAACGCTAAGATTATACGGCAATAATTGCCGGATAGAAATTGCCATCGGGCCGGGACATGTGTCGTATAAGCACTCAGACTTACTATTCCGTGTCCCAAGTGGGTTCAGGATTGTCGTTTTCATGGCATGCACCGGTCAGAATCCCGAATGGACCCTACCCCCTCTCGCAGCATCCGCACATGGAAGTTTCAAAAGGCGTTGGGAATACACCACTTGCGGTACTGTGCTCATCCGGTACACCTCGATCTCCAATCTGGCACCCGGCTTGCGGTGCAGAAGACGCCAATATTGGCATTAATGGAGACGAGATGCGACTCCGCGCTGAGAGATGGAGTCGCTTCCCGGAGGTGCTGAGATGACCCGCCGCCTGACTTTGCTCAGCCTCGTGTGCCTCGCAGCCACGTGGTTCGCCCCCCCGGCTGCCGCCGAATTTACTGTGGTGCCGGACCACCCCCGGATTTTCATCCGGCCGGCGGACTTGCCGGGCTTGCGCGCGAAGTGCGGCATCCCGGGCTATGAGAATGTGGCCGGCGTAACGTTCGGCGACAGCGCGGCGGACTATCAGGATCTGAAAGCGAAAACCAACGCGAATAGTCTGCCCATGGGCGCGGCGTTCGTCTATCTCATCGAGGGCGGCGACAACTATCTCAACATCGCGAAGGGCGGCATCAATTACGGCGACGTGCGGATGATCTCCGGGCCGGTGATCTACGACTGGATCTACAACGGCCTCACCCCCGCCGAGCGCACCACCCACGCCGTGGGGTTCCTCGAGAAGGGCCCGTTCAATACCTACACGTCGCACACCCGGCCTTTCTGGAATCAAAAGTACACGTACGGCGTCGCCCCCACCGTCCTGGGCGCGCTCGCCATCTACGGCGACCCGGGGCTGACCGCGGCGCAGCAGGCGATCGTGCAGGGCGCGCTCGACAGCCTGGACGTCTTCTTCAAGGATTACCTGTTGCCCCTGGACAACCGGGTGAGTCTCGGCGGCGGGCATCCGGAAAGCATCATGTACTTCACCTCGAAGTTCCGCGCGATGGGCTCCTGCCTGGAGGCGTGGACCACGGCCACGGGCCAGAACCTGTGGCACTGGAACGGCAAGCCGTACGAACTGCTGTCCGGGGTGGGGGCGTGGCTGGTGCACGGGCTCGTGCCGGCGACGAACTGGACCGGCGTGCCGAACGACAACGGGAAGCGGACGATCGGGGTGCGGCGCATTACGCCCCTGGTGGCGAAGCGGTATCAGGATCCGCTGCTGCAGTGGCGGTGGCTCAGCTGGTCGAACCGCGGCCAGAAGCTGTTCGGCGATGCGATTCCCGGCGAGTGGAAGTGGGTCCGCATCGTCTGGGAAGACAAGTCGCTCGCGCCCGTGGACCCGAGCACGCTCCCAACGTCGACGATCCTGCGGGGCAAGGGCCTCGTCTACATGCGCTCGGACTGGGACGGCTATTCGGTCTCGGGGCCGTGGCGGGGGAGTCCTACCGCCGAGAGCCGGGATGCCACGTGGGCGCATTTCCGGGTCGGCGACTACTACACGGGCCATCAGCATGCCGATCAGGGTTCGTTCGTCATTCATAAGGGCGAGGAGCTGGCGCTCGATAGCGGGGGCAAGAGCGATTGGCATACGGTCCGGTACGCGGCCCGCACCGTGGCGCACAACTCGCTGCTCATCCACGATCCGCAGGAACGGTGGGACTACGGGCAGATCAACGACGGGGGCGACCCGCGGGACGGGGGCCAGGTTTACGCCGCGTACTCCGAGGGCTGGTTCACCAAGAACGCGCCTGAAGGGTTCGATGCCGGCACCATGCTGGCCTACAGCCACGATCCGTCCAGTTACACCTACGCCCGGGGCGACATCACGGGCGCCTACCAATCTACGCGGCGCACGATTTCGAATAACAATGGGCCGAACCGGGCCAAAGTCTCGCTCGTGGAGCGGGAGTTCACGTATCTCCGATCGCCGGACGGCAACGAGGATTACTTCGTCATCGCCGACCGGATCTCGAAAACCGATCCCACGTTCACGACCCAGTTCATTTTGCACGCACAGAACGAACCCACCGTTACGGGGAGCGTGCTCGCCTCGCTGCCGGCGGAAGGCGCGACAGAGTACAGCGGCGATTCCGTCATCATTACCGAAGGCGGCAGCACGCTCTACACCCGCACGCTGCTGCCGACTAACCGGGTCATCCGCAAGCGCGGGGGCACCGGGTACGACTTCTGGGTCGATGGCCAGAATTACCCACCGCCGAAGGTGGAAGACGTGGCGCGCCGGCGTTTCGGTCACTGGCGCTTGGAGATCGAGCCGACGGATATGGTCAGCGATCATTTTCTCCTGCACGTGTTGCATCCCACGGTCACGAGCGCGCCCCCGGCGCCCATGTCCGTGGTGACGACGCAGCAGGGCGGGATGCAGGGTGCGTTCATCGCGGCCAGCTACGAAAACCGCGTCGTGCTCTTCACCGTGGACCCCACCGGCGCGGCGCCTGTCGGTCCCATCGCGTATAGCGTGCAGCCGAACACCGCCAGCGTGAACCACTTGCTCGTGGACATGCCCTTCGGCCAGCGGTACACGGTCACCCGGTCCGTGTCCGGCGCCACGCTCAGCGTGACGGTCACACCGGACGCAGGCGGCGCCGTGGTCGCCAACGCCGAGGGTGTCATGAATTTTACGACGGACGCGTCCGGCGTGATCAGCAACCAGCCGCCCACGGTGGATACGGTGATGGCGACGCCCACCACCGCGCCAACCGGCATGCCCATTACTTTTACCGCGTTCGCGTCCGATCCCGACGGGACCATCGCGTCGTACGCGTGGGAATTCGGCGACGGCACGAACGGGTCCGGCGCCAGCGTCGATCACACCTACAGCCTGTCCGGCAGCTACAGCGCCCGGGTCACCGTCATGGACGACCAGGGGGGCACCGCTCAGGGGAGCGTTGTGGTCGCCATCACGGAGGGGCTCGGCATCTCGCCGAGTGCTGCGACCCTGGAGGTGAACGCGACGCAGACGTTCGCCGCCACGAACGGCACCCCGCCTTTCACGTTCTTAGCGACGCTGGGCACCATCGACCCGGCCACCGGGGCCTACACGGCGCCTGCCGCCCTGGGGTCCGCCACCGTCCAGGTGACCGACCAGACGGGGGCCACGGCCAGTGCGGCGGTGACGATCGTGCCGGTGCCGCCGCTGGGGATCGCGCCCGACGCCGCCACGATTATTGTCGGTGACTCGCTCACATTCACCGCGTCCGGTGGCGCGCAGCCGTACACGTTCAGCCTGGACTCCGGGCCCGGCACCCTCTCGGGCGCGACCTACACCGCAGGGTCCAGCACCGGGATCGCCACGATCCGGCTGACCGATGCCGACAGTACGGCCGTGTTCGCGACCGTGACCGTGGTGGAACAGTCCGCGGCGCTCCTGTGGCTGCGGGCGGACAGCTTGGCCGGCCTGACCGACGGCGCGGCCGTCGGGACCTGGTCGGACGTCAGCGGCCAGGGCAACGACGCGACGCAGAGCGACGGCGCGATGCGGCCGACGTACCGCACCAACGTGGTCAACGGCCTCCCCGCGGTCCGGTTCGCCGGTAATGGGCAATGGATGCGCACTCCCGTGGTGCCGGCGATGGGCACCGGACCGCGGACCCTGGTGGTGGTCGTGGCTAACGCCCAAGGGACCGCCGCGAACGGCTACAACCACATTCTGCACTACGGCAACAAGTCGACCCTGCGCGCGTACGGGTTGGCATGGCGCACCCTCTCCAACCAGGCCGGCGGCACCAATCCCGGCAACCACTACTGGTCGGACGGTTTCAGCTCGCAGTTCGCACCGACGACCGCGCCGACGATCCTCGCCATTCGCTACGACGGCGCGGTCGACGAGATGTTCGTCAATGGCCAGACCGCCGGGAGCAAGCCGGTGGTGTTGAACACGGGCGGCACCCACGCGCTCAAGATCGGCGCACGCCTGGACGGGGGCATGGAATTCTTCCAGGGGGACGTGCTGGAAGTGGTCGCCTTCGGTACCGCGCTGACGGACAGCGAGCGGCAATCCCTCGAGTGCACACTCGGCGCGAAATACGGCATCAGCTTGGGTATGCTCTGTGGGCCGCTCCCGCCGCCGAACGATCCCCCCACAGCGAGCCTGACCGCCGCGCCGACGACGGCGCCCGTGGGCGACACGATTACCTTCACCGGCAGCACCGCGGATGCAGACGGCACCGTGGCCTCCGCTCTCTGCGACTTCGGTGATGGGTCGACCGCCCCCTTCACGGGCAGCGACCTCATGCACGTCTACGCCGATCCGGGCGTGTACACCGCCACCTTGACGGCGACGGACGACGGGGGCGCCACGGGCAGCGCCAGCGTGCAGGTCACGATTTCCGGGCAGGCGCCCACCGTGACGGTCAGCGTGTCTCCCGCATCCGCCGTCGCCGGCGACACCGTGCAGTTCACCGCCACCGCGAGCGATCCGGACGGCACCATCGCGTCCTATGCCTGGGCGTTCGGCGATGGGATACAGCTCATGACCACGGCCGCAACGGTGACGCATGCGTACGCCAGCGGCGGCACGTACACGGCCACGGTGACGGTCTCGGATAACCACGGGCTCACGGCCACGGCGACAGTGAGCGTGTCCATCGCCGCGCCGAACCAGGCGCCGACGGTGAGCGTCAACGCGTCGCCGACGAATGCCAACACGGGCGAAACCGTGCAGTTCACCGCCACCGCGTCCGATGCCGACGGCACCATCGCGTCCTACGCATGGACCTTTGGCGACGGCGCGACTGCTACCGGCGCGGCCCCGAGCCATGCCTACGGCACGGCCGGCTCATACACGGCCACGGTGACCGTGACGGACAACGAGGGCGCTACGGGCACCACGATGGTGACGATCACCGTGCAAGACGCGGTCCCGATCGTCTCGGCGTCCGCCACGCCCTCCACCGCGAATCTTGGTGAGACGGTGACCTTCACGGCCACAGCGTCCGTCGCCGGTGGCACCATCGTGTCCTACGCGTGGACCTTCGGCGATGGGGCCTCTGGTACGGGCGCGACCGTCACCCACGCCTACGCGAGTCCCGGCACTATGGCGGCTACCGTCACGGTAACGTCCGATCTGCCGACCACGGCGACGGCCTCGGTCACTGTCGAGGTCCAGAACCAGGCGCCGACGGTGAGCTTGGGTGCGAATCCGACCTCGGCGCTCACGGGCGAAACGATTACGTTCACCGCCGGCGGCTCGGATCCGGACGGCACCATCGTGTCGGCCATGTGCGACTTCGGCGATGGCACGAGCGCGATCCTGGCCGGATCCACGACGACGCATGCCTACGCGAGCGCGGGTGTGTACACGGCGGTGCTGACGGCGACGGACAATTTCGGCGCCACCGCGACGGCGAGCGTGCAAGTCACCATCGCCGGCCGGCCGCCCACCGTGACGGCCAGCGTCTCCCCGGCCACCGCCGAGACGGGCGACAGCGTACAGTTCACCGCCACCGCCACCGACCCGGACGGGACCATCGTGTCGTACGCCTGGGACTTCGCGGATGGCATGCAGCTCACGACCAACAACAGTACGGTCGGGCATACCTACACGACCGCCGGCGACTACGCGGCCACGGTCACCGTCACGGATACGGATGGGCTCACGGCCAGCGACACGGTGTCGATCTCCATCACCGCGCCGAACCAGCCGCCGACCGTCTCCGTCTCGGCGACCCCGACCACTATCGACGCCGGGGGCACCGTCCAATTCACGGCGACGGCCAGCGATCCGGATGGCACCGTCGTGGCCTACGCATGGACTTTCGGCGATGGGACGAGCGGTGCAGGCGCCACGGTGAGCCATACGTACCTCGTGTCCGGGACGCACACGGCCACCGTGACGGTCACGGACAATGAGGGAGCGACCAGCTCCGCCAGCGTGGAGATCGCGGTCACCCACCTAGCGACTACGGACGCGACCGCGACGACCAGTCTGCCGAGCCCGCAGGATTCGGGCACCCCCCTGACGCTCACCGGCCAGGGCCTCGGCGGCAGCGGCACTTACGAGTACGAGTTCTGGCGCCGCGCGGAGCAAAGCAGCCGCGCAACCCTGGTGCAATCCTATTCGCCCGTGGGCACGTGGACCTGGAACACGGCGGGGTACACGGGCATGTACCACCTTACGGTGAAGGTCCGGAGCGCGGGCTCCACCATGCAGGCCGAGGCGGTCTCGACCGTGACGTTTGTCCTGGAGCGGCCCACGGACGACCCGAATGCCGCTACGGGCGTCACGCTCGATGCAAACCCTGCGAGCCCGCAGGACGCCGGCACCGCGGTGACGTTCACCGCCCAGGGCAGCGGCGGCCCCGGCCCGTATGAGTACCAGTTCTGGTGGCGGCCGCCCGACAGCGCCATCTGGACGGCGGTGCAGACGTACTCCACTACGAACACGTGGACCTGGGACACCACGGGCGCCGCGGGCACGTACGGGATCGTGGTGTACGTGCGGACCGCGGGCTCCACCGTGGACCTGGACGTGGTCACGGGTCTGGACTACGAAGTCTCGGCGACCGGGGCGCCGGACCCGCCGGCCGGCGTGACCCTGGAGTAGGCCGGGCGCCCGCGCGGGCGAATCAGCTGCGGCGGGACGCCGGCGGCTGGAGCAGGTCCAGCTTCTTCATCTTGTGGAAGAGCGTGGTGCGGTTGATGTCGAGGACCGCCGCCGTCGCTTGCCGGTTCCATCCCTGGGCCTCCAGCGCGCGCAGGATGATGCCCCGTTCCGCATCCTCCATCGACATCCGCAGGGGCTGTGGGGGCCCGTTGGCCGAGGGGGGGGCGGCCGGTGGGGACACGATCTGGTCCGGCAGATCCTCCACCGTCACCAGATCCGTCCGGCAGAGGATCACCGCCCGCTCGATCACGTTCTCCAACTCCCGGATGTTGCCCGGCCAGGGATAGTGCACCAGCACCTCTACGGCGGCGTCGTCCACACCGGTGAGCTGTTTCTCGTGGTGGGCGCAGAAGGCGGCGAGGAAATGCCGAATGAACTCGGGGATGTCCGTCAGGCGGTCCCGCAGGGGCGGGAGGGTCAAGGAAATGACGTTGAGGCGATAGTACAAGTCTTGCCGGAACGTGCCGGCGCGCATGCACTCGTTCAAGTCCTGATTCGAGGCGGCGATGATGCGCACGTCCGCCGTCCGCGTGTCCGTGCCGCCCACGGGTTCGAAGCGCCGCTCCTGAAGCACGCGCAGCAACTTCACCTGGAGGGCCAGGTCCAGCGTGTCGATTTCATCGAGCAGGATAGTGCCGCCCCGGGCCTGCTGAAATCGCCCGACCTTGTTCGCAATCGCCCCGGTGAAGGCGCCGCGCACGTGGCCGAACAGTTCACTCTCCAGCAGGTTCGGGGCGAGCGCCCCGCAGCTCACTTCCACGAGCGGCCCCTTCCGCCGCCGGGAATGCCGGTGCATGGCGCGCGCAATGCTCGACTTGCCGGTCCCGCTCTCGCCCCCCAGCAGCACGGTCGTGTCCGTATCCCCCACCGTGGCAGCGAGATCGAACAGTTTTCGCATCTGGTGGTCCCGGCCCACCAACTCCTCGAAACCGATCACGTCCCCCAACCGGCGCTTGAGCTGCGAGTTCTCGCGGCGCAGGCGACTCTCTTCCAGGGCGTGGCGCATGGTGCGCAGCAGCGCCGCGTCATCGACCGGCTTCGTGACGTAATCGTAGGCGCCGCCGCGTATGCCCGTGACCGCGTCCTCCACCCGGGCGAACCCGGTGAGGAGGATGACGGCGGTGTCCGGCGCCTGCGCCTTGACCTGCCGCAACAGGTCCAGCCCGTTCTGGCCGGGCAGGTACATGTCGGACAGGATCAGCGGAAAGTCCCGCTCGTGTAATTGCGCGAGCGCGCTCTCGGCGGAGTCGGCCTCGGAGGTGGCGAAGCCCTCCAACTGGAGAAAACTGGTCAGCGAGGTGCGAACGAGGGGATCATCGTCGACCACCAGCACGGTGGTTGCCGGGGTCGTCATGCCGGGGTCTCGCTGTGCGCGGGTGTCTGCACGGGCAGTTCCAGCCGGAAGGTGGCTCCGACGCCCCCTTCCGAGGTGCAGGTCAGGGTCCCCCCGTGGGATTCCACCATCTTCCGGCACATGGCCAGCCCCAGGCCGGTGCCCTCTCCGTAGGCCTTCGTCGTGAAGAAGGGCTCAAAAATCCGCTCCAAGAGCGCGGCGTCGATGCCGGGGCCCGTGTCCTGGACCTCCAAGATGTACGTATCTTCGCGCGTCTGGCCGTACACGACGAGCGTGCCCTCCCCCTGCATGGCGTCGCACGCGTTGCGCACGAGATTGTCGATCACCGCGGCGAAATCCGTACAGGGGATGATGGGGCCGAGGCCGCGGTAGTCCCGGATGATGCGCACCTGCGGGTAGCGCTCGACGGCTGACAGTTCGGCGAAGTACCGGTCGAGCACCTGCGTCAAGGGCAGCGGGCCCGCCCCGGCATGGATGTCCCGCCGGGCGAACACGAGGACTTCCTTGAGGATGCCCATCATGCGATTCATGGCGCGCAGCGCATCGTCCAGGTGCGCGTCCATGGCCGCCGCATCGTCCCGCTTGCGCCGGGCCAACTGCACCAGGCGGCGGGTGCTGTCCAGGGGGTTGGCGAGTTCGTGGGCCACTTCCGCCAGGAGCCGGCCCAGCGCCGAATCCTGTTCCGCCGCAACCAGCTGTTCATTCAGGCGTACGGTGGCCGTGCGATCCGAGAACACCAGGCAGCCGCCGTCCACGGTGTTATCCGCGCGGCGGAACACGGACCCGCGGCACTGCAACAGCACCGGCCCGGCCCCCGCGGTCGCCGGGATATTCACGTCGCCGAGCGGCGGAAACTTTCCATTGGCCAGGCCGGCTTCCACGAAGCTGGTCCAGTCCGCCGTCGGCACCTGGAGTGGGAGCTTCCAGACGGACGTGCCGATCCAATCGTCGTGCCCGGGAAACAGGCCCCGGCCGGCCCGATTGATCCAGGTGATCCGCCCAGTGGGGTCGAAGCACACCACCGCCT
>CBDUXP010000014.1:0-77523 GCA_965371225.1 uncultured bacterium
CCCCGTCGCCCGCGAGCGCGAACTGCGCGCGGCGCAGCGGCTATTCACCGACATGGGCGCGCCCATCCGCGCGCAGCACGTGGCGGAGTTGTTGGAGAAGAGTTAACCGCCAAGTCGCCAAGGAAGCCAGAGAACTAGAAGAGCAAACCACCAAGACACGGAAGGACACCAAGAACCCATTCATGTAGGGGCGGACTCTTGGTCGTGGGGCGGTGCCCAAAAGGCGGCCGCGCCTGCCACACGCAGCAGGCGCGGCTCGAATCGGGCGCGGGCTGGAGAGAGGGAGAGAAACGGCCCGCGCCACATACGCGGTGCCACCCGCGCGAGGTGCGTTCGACAGGCGCCGGGGAGCCGGTTCACGCTGCCGAGCACACAAACGTCGGGCACCCGGGGCAACACCACGTTGCTCTCAGGGGAGGGCGGCGGCGGTCCGCACACCGGGACAAGCGACCGCGCGTCCGAAACCGCCCGGGGCTTGGTCCGCCGTCCGACGACCCACCTACTAGTATAAGCATATCTCTTTATCCGCTTTTGTCAAGCGCTTTGTTTACCCCCAGGAAGAGCGGGTGGGTGGGGTATGGGCCGCGCGCGCGCCGGCCCCGCGGGCGGATTCACCTGCCGGGGCGGGGGCCTTCACGGCAGATCGGCCCTCGGCCGGGCACGGCCCGTCAACTTGCCGTCGAGCCAGGCTCGCCGAAGGTGGCGAGCATTTGCTGGCACATCCCCATCATTTCGTGGCACATCTCCATGGGGTTGTCCGCGCGCCCACCATCTGGATGATGCCCGCCAGGTGTTCCTGCATCCCGTTAGGCGGGCAGCCGGCGTCCGGCCCGCCGGTCGCGGGTCCCTCCGCCAGGGCAGCGCGGACGGCCGCCTGGTCGGCGGGGGGGAGTGCGGCGAAGGCGTTGAGTAGTTCCTCTCGTGTCATGGGTCCGCTCCTCGGTACACGACTGGTGGTTTCACTCTTCTAGAAAGTTAAGCACAGATCGCGCAAAAGGCCAGCGTTTTCTGTGCGCTTGATTGCGGACGTCGCGGACCCAGTTTGGCGTTCGCCCCCGTGGCTGCGTACTCTAGAGTTGCCGTCGAGTCCGGCGGACTTCCATGCAGCTCGTACTCATCGATTGGGCGATCATCGTCGCGTACCTGGTGGTGGCGTTGGCTATCGGCGTCGCACTGGCCCGCCGGGGCAGCCGGGACGCGGAGGCGTTCTTCCTGTCGGGCCGCGCCCTGCCCTGGTGGTTGGCGGGCACCTCCATGGTGGCGACCACGTTTGCGGCGGACACCCCGCTGGCGATCACGGGCATCGTGCGCACGCAGGGCATCAGCGGCAACTGGTTCTGGTGGAGCCTGGTGATGTCCGCCATGGTGTGGACGTTCTTCTACGCGCGCCTGTGGCGGCGGGCGCGGCTGGTGACGGACGCGGAGTTCATCGCCCTGCGCTACAGCGGCCGGCCGGCCCGGGTCCTACGCCTGTTCAAGGCGTGCTACGCCGCCATCCTCATCAACGGCATCGTCATGGGCTGGGTCATCCGCGGCATGGCCAAGTTCTGCGATGTGGCCCTGGGGTGGCCCGACCAGGTGGCCGTGCCCGTGTTGGTGGGGCTCGCGCTGTTCTACTCCATGCTCGCGGGATTGTGGGGCGTCGTCGTTACAGACGTGTTGCAGTTCGGGATCGCGATGTTGGGATCCATCTTTCTCGCCGTGCTGGCGGTGAACCACTTCGGCGGGCTCGCCGAGATGCGGGCCGCGGTGGCGCAGGTGGAAACTGCCCCGGCCGGGGTCATGAACGTGATGCCGACGTTCGCCGAGGCAGGGCGGTTGGCCATGATGACCTTCGGCGTGTACCTGAGCATGCAGTGGTGGGCCGGGCGGAACGCGGACGGGGGCGAGTACATCGGCCAGCGCATGATGGCGTGTCGTACGGAACGGGACGCGCGCCTGGCCACGCTCTGGTACGCGGTGGCGCACTACGTGCTGCGGCCGTGGCCGTGGATCCTGGTGGCGCTGGCGTCCCTAGCGGTGTTCCCGACGCTCGAGGATCCCGAGCTGGGCTACCCGAAGATGATGATGGAATTCCTGCCGGACGGCTGGCGGGGGCTGATGGTGGCGGCGCTGCTGGCGGCCTTCATGAGCACGGTGGACACGCACCTGAACTGGGGGGCGAGCTACGTGGTGAACGATCTGGTGAAAGGGCTGATGGGGGTGGAGCTCTCGCCGCGGGGGGAGACCTGGCTCGCGCGCGGGGCGTTGCTGCTCATGGCGTGTGTGGCCGGGGTCGCGGCGTTCAGCATCAACTCCATCGAGTGGGCCTGGAAGTTCCTTGTGGCGCTGGGGGCCGGCGCGGGGATGGTGACCCTGCTTCGGTGGTACTGGTGGCGGATCAATGCCTGGTCGGAACTGACCGCCATGGCCACCTCCCTGCTCATCGCGGTGTACCTCTTCAACGTGGAGCCCTGGAGCGATCCCGCCTATGAAGGGGTGCGCGTCATGCTCGTGGTGGTGGGGTCACTGGCCGTGTGGCTCCCGGCGACGCTGCTGACCCGTCCCGTCCCGCAGGCGCACCTGGAGGCCTTCTACGCGCGGGTCCGACCGCAGGGGCCCGGGTGGACGCGGGTGAGTGGGGGGGCAGGGGTTCCGGGCCTGGGCCGTGCCCGCCTGGGCTGGGTGGGGGGCGTGGTCATGATCTACGGGGGCCTGTTCGGGCTGGGGGCCTGGCTCCTGGGAGGCTCGGCCGCCTCCCTAGGTATTGCTATAATTGCTACTATTTCAGGTGGAGTAGCCGTCTTACACGTCCTAAAAAATGATAATAATGATGATATAGAGTCCGCCCAGTAGGACTGTGTCTCAGATTCTCAGCAGTATTCAATTACGTAATATACTGATACAACCTTATTTATGAAGATTGTAATCGCCTGACTCCTTCTGCGCACGGCGTACGCAACAACTAGCAGTTTCATTCTTTATTGCTTGCATTAAATTTTAGACGGTGGTACTATCATTGATGATATTGCTGTTACATACAAATTCGCCCATAACCAGAAGGAGCCAGCGCCATGCCATACGCCGAGATCAAGTGCCCGCATTGTAGCGCTGCTGGTCGTGTAGATAACGACGCCAATTCACCATTCATGATGGGCCGCTGCCCCGTATGCGGCGGCTACGTGGTGTACTTCTGTGGCGCTTCCCTCGGGCTCGAGGACGGCGTCATCGGGACACACTCACTGGAAACCATCCGGAATCATATTCTGGCGCGTATCGACGAGTTTCTCGAAGCCCGGCTCACGGAATTCCTCGAGGAGTACGCCGAGGAATTCGAGATTGACCACGAGCGGCTGCACCTGCTCGAGGCCGACGAGGAGGCCGAGATCCAGCTGGAGGGGGAGATCGTCGCCACCCAGGAGGACCTGGGCGACTCGCACGTGCAGCCCTCCATCCGTCAGCCGGACCTGGGACAAATCACGGATCAGGAACTGCGCGACTTCCTCGAGATCGACATCCACCTGATCGACCGGAGCAACCACTTTCAGCGGCATTTCGGCGCCTAGGTTCACCTCCCGCTGGCGATGCTGACGCGGGCCCAGCCCGTCATCGCCCGAGCCTGATTCCGGTATCGCCGCCTTGGCTCCAGCGCCCCCACTCCCATCGTGGGGGCGCAGCTTTTTCTGGCAAGGCCCCCGGAAGCGCGCCGCTGGTCCGCTCAGCTGGCCGGTGCGGTCGCCGCGTCCTCGCGGCTCACGTCCTGCGCGGGGAGCGGGCGGGGGGCGATGGTGAACACGGTGATCTGATCGTCGCTCCGGCTGCCGGCCGCGACCTCCGCAATCAGGCTGTAGGGCCCCGGCGCGGCATCGGGCGGCACGAGAATCTCCATGCGCGCGGTGTAGCGTCTCTCCGTGGCTCGGACGCTGCGTTGGACGAACCGGTGCGTTTCCACATCCCCGCGGTACAGGCTCACGCGTTCGATCACGCTTGTCCGGTTGCGTTTGCCCCATCCGCGCAGGCCATAGCTGAATACCACCATGGCCCGCGTCCCGGGATGGACGACCGCCGGTTTCGCGGTCAGGCGCAGGATGCGCACCGCGCGGTGCGCGATCGCCAGGTCCATGGCGCGAACGCGCAGGTCCACGCTCGCCCGGTCATGGGCCATCGGCGCCAGGGCCAAGTACCGCCGGTAGTGGAAGATCGCTTCTTCGATCAGGCCGTGTCGCTCCGCGGCCAGCGCGAGATTGAACGCGGCCCCCGCATCGTGGCGCGCCTGGCTGAAGGACGTCTGGAACCGGGCGAGGGAGTCCTTGAGCAGCCCCCACTCGGTCAGCGCCGCTTGCAGGCTCGTGTGGATGAGGCCGTTCGTGGGGTCCAGTATCTGGGCGCGCCGGTACTGGTCGATAGCGCGGGTCACGTCGTAGGCGGCGTGATAGGCCAACGCCAGATCGTAGGCCGCCCCGGGGTCGTGGGGGTCTGCGGCGACGCGCCGCTCCAGTTCCACCACGGACGCCGGGCCCTGCGCCCATGCGGCGCGCGGCGCGGCGCACGCCACCGCGAGTGCAAGGAGCAGCCAGCGCACGATGCGGCGAGTATAGGAATTGCACGAAACCCCGTCAACGCGCGTGTTTCGTAGACAGGCCCCGGGCAGGCTCCTATACTGTGCGGCATATGGATGATCGGCCCAAAAAGGGCTTCCGTCGCGCGCGCGCGCTGCTGGGTGTGGCGGCGTTGGCGCTGCTCGTGCTGCCGCTTGCCAGCCTGGCCCAAGACCGGTTTGTCTACGTCACCACGCTGGACACGGATATCGTCACCCCCGTGCTGGCCCAGTGGATCGAAGAGTTGATCAAGCGGGCCGAAGAAGACGGCGCGGAGGCGCTGGTCATCCAGTTGGACACGCCCGGGGGCCTGCTGACGGCGACCCACGACATCGTCAAGGACATCATGACAGCCCGGGTGCCCGTGATCGTCTACGTGGGCCCCAGCGGCAGCCGGGCCGCGTCCGCGGGCACGTTCATTACCGTGGCGGCCCACGTGGCGGCTATGGCGCCCGGCACCACCATCGGCGCGGCCCATGTGGTGAGCATCGACGGGTCAAGTCCCACCGACAAAAAAGAGGCGCCCTCGCCGCGGGAATCGCAGGGGGAGGCGGTGCGCGAGCTGATCGAGGCGCTGAAGAATGCGTTCGGCGAGACGGACCAGGACGCGGATGAGGCCGAAGAGTCCGATGCAGATGCCGAGGACGCAGCGGCGGAAACGGATCCCGACCCCGCGGCCGGCGAGCCAGCGGACGAGGCCACGCCCACCGACGCTGCGGAAGATGACGAAGAAGCTGAGCGGAAACAGCAGGACACGGGCACGGCCATGGGGGACAAGATCCTCAACGACACCATCGCCTGGGCGCGCACCATCGCCGAGGAGCGGGGCCGCAATGCCGAGTGGATGGAGAAGGCGATCGTCGACAGCGCGTCCATCACCGAGGACGAAGCGCTCGACTTAAACGTGATCGATTTCGTCGCGGAAGACCTCGCTGAACTCTTGGCGCAGGCCGACGGCCGGACGATTCGTCTGCCGGGCCAGCGCACCGTCACGCTCCACACCGCCGATGCGACTGTGCGCGCCTTGGACATGACCTTCCGCTACCGGTTCCTGAGCGCCCTGGCACACCCCCAGATTCTCATCCTGCTCCTCTCGTTGGGCGGGCTCGGGCTGACCATGGAGCTGTTCAACCCGAACGGCATTACCGGGGTCATCGGGGCGGTGTGCCTCATCCTGGCGTACTTCGGCCTCCAGACGTTGCCCATCAATGTCGCCGGCATCCTGCTACTGCTGCTCTCGCTCGTGTTGCTCATTGCCGAATTCAAGATCGTGAGCTACGGCCTGCTCACCCTCGGCGCGCTCGTGTGTTTCACGCTCGGCGGTCTCATGCTCATCGACAGCCCGGACGAAGTCGTGCGCATGCAACTGTCCGACGTGCTGCCCATCACGCTGGCGGTGGGGGTTGTCGCCGGCTTCCTGGTGACGCTCGTGGTCCGCTCCCAACAGCCGCGGCCCATGGCGGGGGCGGAGGGCATGATTGGCGTGGAAGGGGTGGTCGCCGTCGCCCTGGACCCGGACGGCAAGGTGGACGCGCGGGGCGAGTATTGGAACGCGGTGTGCCGGACGCCCCTGCCGGTGGGCGCGCGCGTGCGCGTGACGGAGATGGACGGCCTGACCGTCCGCGTGGAACCGCTCGACGGGGCGGAGACTGCCGGCGACGCGCCGGTAACACAAGAAGAGGGAGTCGTGTAATGCCCGCGCTGATTGTGACCTTGGTGCTGTTTGGTTATTTTATTTCTTGCATCAAGATTCTGCGCGAGTACGAGCGGGGCGTGATCTTCCGCTTGGGGCGCGTGCTGCCAGCGCCCAAGGGCCCGGGCCTTTTCTTCGTGTTCTGGCCCATCGACCGCATGGTGCGCGTCAGCTTGCGCACCATTGCCCACGACGTGCCGCCGCAGGACATCATCACGCGGGACAACGTCTCGGTGAAGGTGAACGCGGTCGCCTACTTCCGCGTGATCGAGCCGATCAAGGCGATCGTCGAAGTGGAACAGTACCTGTATGCGACGAGCCAGATGGCCCAGACCACGCTCCGGTCGGTCATCGGCCAGGCGGAACTGGACCAGTTGCTCGCCGAGCGCGAGCACATCAATCGGGAACTGCAGGGCATTCTGGACCGCGCCACGGACTGCTGGGGCATCAAGGTCTCCAGCGTCGAGGTCAAACACGTGGACCTGCCCCAGGAGATGCAGCGGGCCATGGCCAAGCAGGCCGAAGCGGAACGGGAGCGCCGGGCGAAGGTGATTGCCGCCGAGGGCGAGTTCCAGGCGTCCGAGCAGTTGGTCAACGCCGCCCGGAAGATGGAGCGCCATCCCATGGCCATGCAGATGCGGTACTTGCAGACCCTTCAGGAGATTGCCTCCGAGCAGAATTCCACGACGCTCTTTCCCATCCCCATCGACATCGTCCGGCCGTTCTTCCCCGAGCTGCTCCGCGCTCGGGACGACGCGGATCCCGAGTCCCCCGGGGCTCCAGCCGCCCCGCCGGCGCCGGCGCCACCGGCCGATGAGTCCTAACCTCTAGTCAGAGCAGGCGTTACGCTAGCTGGCGTGACTCGGACCGGCTGGACGGCAGGTGGGTTTCTGTTACAATTTCGGGCGGAAGCGACAGGGGGGACGCAGAGGGCGCTTCCCTCCCGGATACGTACAAGCGCATTACACATGCGGCGTAGTCTGACACGCCAAAGGAGCTGGGGTTGCGGCGAATCTCGCTTGAGGCATTCTGTCGGCTGGTGGGGGACTTGGCCGAGCAGACCATGTACGAGAGCTTCGAGCACGCCGAAGGCCTGACCACCCGGCTGGGGTCCGAGGTGGACCCCGACATTCAAGAAAATATCCTGTGGGAGATGCAGCGGTTGCTGCTATTCGCGCTGTTCGACGCCTGTGCCGAGTTCTCCCAGAAGCAGGACATGGATTTTGCCGACATCATGCGCACCCTGTGCGAGACCCTGCTGGACCGGTACGCGAACGTGCTGCAGTCCCTCGAAGTGGACGCCGACGAGATCGACACGAACCGGGTGCAGACCCAGGCGCGGCTCGCGGAATACGACCAGGCCCTGCGGGCCACCGTCGAAGGCGGGCCGGCCGTGCACTTCAGTCGCGTGGCGGCGAAGGCGTTCTTCGGGCCGAGCATCAGCAAGCAGCTCTTCGAACAGTTCGGCGAATTCGTCGTCGCCGAACTCGGGGTGTACTCACTCTACGGCCGGCACCTCAAAGAGTTCCGCCGCAAGTTTACCTCCCTCGCCCTCGCCGCCACGAGCGTCGCGTAACCGCCGTCCGCCTCCCGCACAGTCGAAGCCGCACGCCTGACGCGCGCGGGCGCCCCGCACGCATCTGAAACCTATCCCGCGCGCGCGACCGCGAAGACCGACGTGCCCACCGGCAGATTCATGTGGCGCACGAGCCGCCGTTCGCCCGCGAGCAGCCCGTACAGGAGGCTGTTGAGGGCGGGCGGTACGTTGGGGATCGTGTCTCCCTCGGCGGCGGTGGCGCGGCGTGTTCGCAGGCGTTCACTCAGGCGGACTGCGAGCGCGGGCGCGAAGAGGACGAAATTCGTGTAGGTGAGTTTGTCGACGGCGAACCCCGCATCCGCCAGGAGTCCCCGGACCTGGCCCGACGTGTACCGGCGGAAGTGGCGGTTGGCCACGTCGTGGCTGCTCCACAGGAGCTGCAACGCGGGCACATTCATAATGAGCCGGCCGCCGGGCTGCAACACGCGCCGCACTTCCCCGAGCGCCTGCCGATCATCCCGCAGGTGTTCGAGGGAATCCAGCGCCAGCACCACATCAAACGCCCCGTCGGGGAACGGCAGGACCTGGCCGTCCGCGCGCACCAGGCACGTCAAGCCCCGCTGCCGACAGTAGGGGAATGCCGTGGGAACGTAATCGAGTGAGGTGACCCGGCCGGCGTTCGCCAGCTCCCGGCTCAGCATGCCCGTGCCACACCCCAAGTCCAGAATGCGCCGCGTGGACGGTCCCGGGGGGAGCCAGTCGCGCACCAGGTCCCGAATCCAGCGGCACCACCAATACCGTTCCTCGATCTCGTAGAAACGCTGGTAGAGGGCGGGCTCCACTGAGGTGTTGCGGGTGCGTCAGCCGGCGGTCGGGCGCACGCCGGGGGCGGGCGCCGCAGGGTCGGTCAACTGGCCTCGCGCGCGGCGGCGGGCAGATTGGTCTGCAGGTTCAGATTCAGGCGGCTGATGCTGTGGTAATGCTTGCCGGTGCGCCCCAGCGGAATGTGGTCCACGAACTCCACGTCCAGGTCCATGTCGGCCCCGAGGCGCTCGCGCAATGCACCGAGAATCTCCTCCAGCGTGCGGTCGGCGTATCGCTCCCCCTTGATGAGTTTCACGTGCAGGTGCCCTTCCCGCTCCTGCACCACCTGAAATTGCCGGATCGCGTAGTCGTAGTCCTTCAGCAGGTGCGCAAAGTAGGTGCCCGGCACGAACGCGCCATTCGTGCCGAGGATGATGGCCTGCACGCGCCCTTCCACCCGCGCCAGCCGGGGCAGGCCGCGCCCGCAGGCGCACGCCCCCTCCGCCAGCACCGCCAAGTCGCCCAGCCGGTACCGAATGAGCGGGACGCAGAAGTTGTTCAGGTCCGTGATGCAAACCTCGCCCAGCTCCCCCGGTGTGGCGGGCTGCCCGTCGCGCAGCACTTCCACGATGTAGCTCTCCCCGTTCACGTGCAGCCCGTCGTGCGCGTCGCATTCGTGCGCGATCCCACTGAACTCCCGGCTGCCGTATTTGTCAAAGACCCGGCAGTGAAACGCCTCTTCGATAATCTGCCGCGATTGCGCGGAGAGGGTTTGGGCCGAGCTGATAATCCCCTTCGGGCGGAGGTCCGGCCGCGGGTGGTCCTTCAGGTACTCCGCCAGCATGTTGAACGATTCGGCATACCCATCGAGCAGCGCCGGCCGGGCACGTTCAATTGCCGCGAAGTAGCCCTCCAGATTGCCCTGCGTCATGTCGTAGGCGCTCAGGAACCGCCGCCGTTGCAGCCACGCATCCAACCGTTCGCGCAGGGCCTGGAGGCGCGTCATGCCGATGGTGGTATGCCACAGGCGCACCGCGCGGTCCCCAAACCGGTAGCCCGTCCACCCCTGGTTGCGCAACGTGGTGGCCCAGCGCATCTCCAACTGGAACTTGTCCGCGTAGGTCACGAACGGCTCCCCCGTGGACCCGCTCGTGGTGATCTTCTGGATGCGGTTCTTGTCGTGGTTGTCCGCCAGCAGATCGAAGTACAGGTTGGCGCGCACGTCGTCCTTCGAGAGCGTGGGCAGCTTGGCCAGGTCCGCCGGGCTGGTGATGTCCTCCGGGGTGAGCCCGAGCGCCTCGAACCGCTCCCGGTAGAACGGCACGTGGCGGTAGGCGTGCCGCACCAGTTGCTGGAGCTTCCGCGCCTGGTACGCGGCCAACTGGTCGGGCGTCCACCACTGCGTGCGGCGCAGTTGCTCGTAGTACCGCAGCGCCGGGTAGGAGATCATCCAGTGGTGCACCGGCATGAGCAGCCCGAACAGGCGGAAGTGCAGGCGGCGCCACAAGGGCAGGGCATCCGGCTCCCGCGCCGGCGGGTGGGCCCGCAGGAACTCACGCAACGTATCGTCTCCCAGGTCCAAAAGCCGGAACTCCACGAACCCCTTCACCAGATCGCCCAGGGACCGCAGCACCACCTTCCACGGGACCGCGCTGATGAAGGACTCGCCCTGTTTCCGGTCCTCGAACAGGGTTTCGATATCGCGGACCGTATAGCCCTTGGCATGCGCCGACACCGTAATGAACGTCTGGAAATATGCATAGGAGAAGCGGTGTTGCAGCACGTGCGCCAGCACGTCCCGCTCGCACATGAGGAACCCGCTCTTGTTGTCGCGCAGGTGCATGCCGAACAGGAAGTTCAGGATCCGGTTCAAGCCCACGCTGAGGTAGTAGCGCAGGTGCTTGGGCCGGCCGATCTGGCTGCGGCAGCCCTGGACTACGTCGGCGTTCGTGTGCAGCAACTCCCGGTACAGCCGCCACAGGTCCTCCGGCAGGTACTGGAGGTCCGCATCCATGATGGCCGTGTACTGGCCGTCCGCCGCGGCCAGCCCCGACTCCCACGCGGCGGTGATCCCCCGATTCGTGTCATGGAACACGCCCCGGACCTGGTCCGGGTGCGCGGCCTCCAGCTCCCGGATGATCGCCGCGGTGCCGTCCGTCGACCCATCATCCACGAGGAGCAGTTCGCCCTGGAGCCCCCGCTCGCCGAATACCCGAAGGCACCGCACCGCGAGAGCCGGCAGGTTGGACTCCTCGTTGTGGCAAGGAACGATGACGCTGAGCGTGGGAGTCGTCATACACTTCGCGCGCGGACTCACAGGCGACCGTCCGGCATGCTACCAACCAGTGTACCCGCGGGCAACCGGGGGCGACCGCTACCGCTATTGGGCGCGCGGCGCTGTGCTACCATGCGGCCGGCCCCGGGCGCCGCCGCGAGCAGGGGAGGGTGGCCCGTTTCTCGAGGCCTCCCACGGGATATCCAATGACGTTACCTCCAGTTGCGCCGCGGCGATTGCCGGGCATCTTCCGGAGTGGCGCGTGCTGGACCCTGTTCTGGCTGGCGGCGGTGGTCACCAATTTGCCCCGCTGGGCGTACGCCTCGCCCGCGCACGGCTACGAGGCCGCAGCATTCAATCATGACACCACCCTGACTCTTGGGGCGGTGCATGCGATCCGACTGGCCCGGGCCCGGGGGGCGCCGACCCTGTTGCTTGCGGGAAGCTCCGTGGCGCGCCACGTCCCCCCCGCGGCGCTGTCCGCGGACTACCTCTGTGTGAAAGCGATGGCCCCGGGGGGCGCCATCGCCTCCCACACCGCTTTGACGCGAATCCTGATTGATGCGGCGCCGGCGGATGTCGTGCTGGTTCCCCTCGTGTGGCCCAGTTTCCGCGAGAAAAGCGCCGGGCGGATGGCACCGCCGGGGCCACCCCACCACTGGCGGCGGGGACGCGCGGAGCAGACGGTGTACCAACTCTTCGGTTACGGGCATCCGTACGGGCTCCATCGTCTTACGCGAAATTTGGGGCTGGACGTGGGTCGGTGGCTCATGCGCGAACGAAAGGATCTGCCCGCTTCCGGATCGGGGGGGGAGGCGCTACGGCCGATCCCCGATCCCGAGGCGCCCCCCGAGCAGCAGCGCTACTACCGGGCTATGGCCCGCCTGCCCACGAGAGTGCCGGTTCCGGAGCCCGCAGAAATGGCTCGCCTCGAACGTCTGCAGGAGTATGCGCGGTATCGAGGCGTGACCGTGCTGTACTACTTGTCTCCGCATAATCCCGGCTATTTCGCTTCCCTAATCGATCGCGCTGCGTTCGAGCAATTTCGCCAGGCGCTGGCACCTGTGCTGTTTGCGGATGTGGGTTCCGCGTTGCCGCGCGAGGTCTTCCGCGGCGACTTTGTGCACTTCAATGCACAGGGCGGAGAAATGGTCTCGGCCTTGCTTGCCTCCGCTCTGCGCGACACAGCGTTCCCTCCCCTCGATGGATCGGCGGTGGTGCCGGGGTGGGGCGGGCGGTGGGTGAACGCGTCCGCAGAGTGGCGCGCGGGGTATGGCACCCCACCGCGGTGGCGCACACTGCGGCAAACCACACTGACCCTCGTGGCGGAACTGCGGCTCCGGGCTGGGCAGTATCCGCGGTACGTTCGCACCCTGCTGGGGCGTTCCGATCCGGGTGCGCCACCGCCCGGTGAAACCGAAGCCCCCTGACCGGGGCCTGGTCCGCCGCAGTGGGAGTGGAGAGCGCGGGGACCGCGGTCAGGGCGTCGGTTCGCGCGTGATTTCGAACTTGGGAATGCGGCGCCAACCCCACTTGTGGCTCAGGTATTGGCCCATGACCCGCAAGATGTTCACCCCATACGCCCACACGTTCACGTAGCAGCGCTCGTCGCCGTAGTACGTGGGGATCGGCCGCTCGAGGATGCGCAGACCCTTCATCACGAACTGCACCAGAATTTCCGAGTCGAAGTGGAAATCGTCGGCGCAGAGTTCGAAGGGGATCTGTTGCAGCGCTGCGGTGCTATACACCCGGAAGCCGGAGTGGTATTCCGTCAGGTTCTGCCCGAGGACAAGGTTTTCCACGCGTGTCAGGAACTTGTTGCCCAGGTACTTGTAGAGCGGCATGCCGCCGCCCAGCGGGTCGTCCGCCATCCGCGAGCCGAACACCATGTCGGCCTCCCCGGTGTAGAACGGTTCGAGCAGCAGGGGGATCTTTTCCGGCGCGTACTGCGCGTCGCCGTGGAGCATGACCACCACGTCGTAGCCGTTATCGATGGCGTACCGGTACGCGAATTTCTGGTTGCCGCCATAGCCCTTGTTCTGTTCGTGCCGGTGGATGTGCAGGTTGTGCTGCCCCGTGAGCGCCCGGTAGCCGATGCCGATCAGGTGCGTGTTGTCCTGGCTCGCGTCGTCGCAGACGAACACCTCATCCACCTCATCACGCAGCTCGGCCGGTATGCGGTCCAGCACCACGGTGAGCGTGGTCGCGGCGTTGTACGCCGGAATGAAGATGCAGATCTTCAGGTGGCGCTTGGATGGTGCGTCCTGGGCCGGCTCCACGGGCGCGTCGGGCCGCGCTCCGTCGGCCACCCTCTGATGATCCGTATCCGTATGCGACATGTCTGCTCTGTACTCCCCGGTCCTCCCGGGCGAGCCCTGACGGAGTTCGCCACCGGCATAATGCCCAAATGCAGCGGTTGCCCCGTGAAATTCTCTACTGGCAACACTACTGTCTGGTCCCCGGGGGCCGCAACCGTGTGCCGGGCCACCCAGAGGTGTTCGGGGGGCTGTCCCGGGAATTGAATGGTTTGAAACAGCCCCACGAGGGCCTGCCCGGCCTCGACCTCCACTTGCACCAGCACCGACGCCACGTCCCCGGGTACGGTCGGGATATCCGCCCATACCGCCAGAAATCCTGGGTTCGCCCGGGTCCCCGTAGGGCCCTCGAGCTGTAACCCGCCGGCGCGCGCGCGAGTGAGCACCGCGTCACCGATAATGTGCGGCTCGGCGGGCTGCCAGCGCGCATCTTCGCTCGACGCGGACAACCGCTTGACCGTGGCGTTATTGCTCCACCGCTCCCATGCCCAGCCGAGTGCCACCAGCAGCGCTACGGTGACTCCGGCGATCGCGACCCCACGCCGCCACCGGGTGCCCGAGACAGGCTGCAAGGCCGCCGCCCCCAACCAGAGCGCGCTCAGGTGCGCGGGCACACCGTACCGCGGTTCGTAATACAGCAGTCCAAGCGTGCCGCAATACAGTAGCCACGGTGCGCCCAGCACGGCCGCCTGCCACCAGCTAATGCGTGCAGCCGCCACTCCGTACGCGGCGAGCGCGAAACCGGCGAGGATGACCAGCCGATTGGCGATCCGCAGCGGCGACCGTGCGCTCACATGCGGCAGGTTCGTCTGTCCCAGAAGCATCCACTGCCGCCCCAGGATGGCGCGCGCGGGCACCCAGGGATCGGTGGTGGCGATGCGCTTCGCCAGCGCCGCGCAGTAGGCGTCGCCCTCAGGCAGGTGCCACGGGAGCCCCCGGGATTGCACCACGGCGCCGGTAAACCGGTCACTCGTGAGGAGCCCGTACCGGTTGGGAAACTGGCCGAGTCCGCTGAGAACGGTTGTGGCGGCTTGGCTTGGGCGGGGTTGTCCTTGCAGCCGCAGAGTCAAAGTCCAGCCCCACCACGGACCGAACAGCGCACACACGACCACGAACACCACGAGCGCGCCGCGGATCCCGTCCGTGCGCTGCCGCCGGGCGACGGCGGCCCAGAGCACGACGGCCGGACCCAGCAACACCGTTTCGCTGCGCCAGAGCATGGCCAGCGCCCCGGCCCCGCCGAGCAGCGCCGCCCAGCGCACCTGGCCCGTCTCCGCCCACCGCAGACCGGTATAGACCACCAGCGCCCACCACAGGGGCATGAAGCCGTCAGCCAGGAGCGGGGGGGCCGAGAGGACGAACTCGGGCAGGACGGCGTAGCATGCGGCCGCGACCCACGCGGCCCACGGGGGCGCCATCCGCCGCGCCACTGCCCACACTAGTGCCATCACACATGCATCGAGGAGCGCTTGGCCCAGCCGGGCCACCAGGGGAGCAGAGGCGGGGCTGAACCGCAGCGCCGACGCCAGATACAGGCTGTACCCCGGGGGGTGTTGGGTGGCGGGCATCCCGTTCCAGACGAAGCCCGTGCCCTGCGCCACGCTGCGGGCCACATCCAGATACACGCCGGCAGCGGTGCCGTGGTACGCAGGATCAATGTCCGGTGTGGCCCGCACCACTGCGATACGCAGGCCGGCGCCTGCGAGAAGGAGCAGCACGATTCCGAAGCACTCGCGCCGAGTCGGCCGCGGCGGCGGTTCCCAACGCAAGCGCGACGGCCGCGCGACCGCACGGTCGGCCGGGTCCGATTCGCTCATATGGCGGGCAACTATAAACCAGAGTGCAGG
Source organism: uncultured bacterium (assembly GCA_965371225.1). GTDB lineage: Bacteria > Abyssobacteria > SURF-5 > CBDUXP01 > CBDUXP01 > CBDUXP01. The sequence continues at coordinate 15,049 of CBDUXP010000014.1, forward strand.
CCGCGCCCCGCGGTGCTTTCACATTCCCGGTGACGCGACATTCGCTATAATGGAGCTGGCGGCGACTGTCGGTCCCAATCGGAACTTCTGTCGTTGCCTCGAATTATGTCTCATGACGTGTACATCGCGGAACTGGGGTGCGCCAAGAATACGGTGGACGCGGAAGTCATGCGCGACGCGCTCGGGCTGCATCGGTACGGCATCGCGGCGTCGCCCGCGGACGCGGACGTGATCGTGGTCAACACGTGCAGTTTTCTTGAGGCGGCCGTCGACCAGTCTATCGATACCATTCTCGATCTGGCGCAGCACAAGCGCACCGGGAGGTGCCGCGGGCTGATCGTGGCCGGGTGCCTGGGCTCGCGCTACGGCGCGGACCTGCTGAAGCAGCTCCCGGAGGCCGACGCGGTGGTGAGCAGCAGCGAGGCGTGGCGCATTGCCGAGGCGTGCGACCAGGTGCTGGCGGGCCGGCGCTTTTACTGGCAAGACGATCCGGACGGGCGCGACGTGGGCGCGCAGGTGACGCGGGGGCATACGACCGCGCACCCCTGGGCGTACGTGAAGATCATGGAGGGCTGCGACCATCCGTGCAGCTTCTGCATCATCCCGGACATTCGCGGCGGGTTCCGGAGCCGCCCGCTGGACGCCATCGTGGACGAGGTGAACGGGCTGGCGGCCCGCGGCGTGCGCGAGGTGAACCTGGTGGCGCAGGACTCCACAGCGTATGGCCTGCCGGAATCCGGGCGCGCGCGGTTCGCCGAACTGTTGCAGGCGCTGAACGATCGCACCACGGTCGAGTGGGTGCGCGTCCACTATGCCTATCCCACGGGCATGACGGACGACGTCATTGACGCCCTCGCGCACCTGCCGCGGGTGATTCCCTACCTGGACATGCCCGTGCAGCACGTGGACGACGGCATGCTCCGCGCCATGCGCCGCAAGGGCGGGGAGCGCTACGTGCGGCGCCTGGTCGACACGCTGCGCGATCGCATTCCCGGCTTGGTGCTGCGCACCACCGTCATCGTCGGATTCCCGGGAGAGACCCCGGCGCAGTTTGCGACCTTGCTCGACTACGTGGCCGAGGGCCGGTTCGATCGGCTAGGGGCGTTCACCTATTCCGCCGAGCCGGGGACCGCCGCGGCGGAGTGGCCCGACCAAGTTTCCGCGGAAGAGAAGGAAGGACGCCACGAACAGATCATGCTCGCGCAGCAGGAGGCGGTGCGGGGGCAGCAGGAGGGGCTGGTCGGGGAGACGCTAGAGGTCTTGGTGGAAGGCGTGGATCCCGAGAACGCCGACGGGTGGGTCGGACGCAGCTATCGGGATGCGCCGGAGGTGGATGGCGTGGTCCATCTGTCCGGCCCGCCGGATGCGGTCCGGGTGGGCGATTTCGTACCGGTGACCATTACCGCGGCGGACCCGTACGATCTGGCGGGAGAAGCGGCGTCGCCGCTGCCGGTGGCCTAACCCATGGCGACCGGGGATCACCAGGGGCGCGGCTTGGGCCGGTTCAACCTGGCCAACCGCCTCACCATCTTGCGGATCATGCTGATCCCGGTGTTCATCGGGTTCATGATGTTCGAGAACGCGTGGGGGTATCTGCTGGGCTCGCTCGTGTTCATTGCGGCGGCGATTACGGACCACTACGACGGCAAGATCGCGCGCGAGCGACAGCTCATCACCGACTTCGGGAAATTTCTCGATCCCCTGGCGGACAAGATGCTGCTGAGCGCGGCGTTCATCTACTTCGTCGGCACGCAACCGTCGATTCCCGCCTGGATCGTGATGATTATCATTGGGCGGGAGTTCGCCATCTCCGGCCTGCGCGCCCTCGCCGCGGCGAAGGGGCGCATCATCGCCGCCGACTGGTCGGGCAAATTGAAGACGGTGGTGCAGATGACCGTCGTGATCACGCTGCTCATCCTGATGACGGGCCGTAAGTTCCTCCACGCTTTCACCACCCTGTGGCGGGATCAGTACGACACCTGGTTGCAGGTGAGCAGCCACGTCATGATCGCCATCACGCTCATCGCGACCCTGTACAGTGGCTACCAGTACCTGCGTAAGAATACCGACCTGCTGCGGGAGGGGCTCGCCTCGCCCGCGAACTAAACGCCATCGGCAGAGGACTTGAACCGCCAAGACGCCAAGAACGCCGAGGCGGAGGGGCCAGCAACTCACTACCAAGGCACTGAGGGCATCCTGAAGATTTCCTCCGGGAAGAACTCGAACACACCCGACAAAGCCACAGACGCCGGGTTCGTCAGCGCTACTCCCTTCATGTTCCTTGGTGTCCTTCGTGGAGAGTCTTTCCTGCTTACCTCTTGTCTTGCCTTGGTGCTCTTGGCGTCTTGGCGGTGAAGACTCCTCGAAAGCAGACGCTATGGACACCCTAAGGCGCGCGGTGCTCTCCGTCGGGTATCTCGGTTACATGCCCATCGCGTCCGGCACCTGGGGCAGCCTCCCCGGCGTGGGGCTGGCGTGGCTGCTGCGGGATCGGCCGTATTACGCCGGGATCTGCATCGTCGTCCTGTTCGGGGTCGGCATGGTCTGGGGCGACCACGGCCTTCGCTACTGGGGCAAGCACGACGCGGGGCAGATTGTGCTCGACGAGGTGGTCGGCCAGATGATCACGCTCATCCTGTTTCCCCTGACTCCGAAGGTCATGGTGCTTGGGTTTCTGCTCTTCCGCGTCTTCGACGTGTTGAAACCCCCGCCGGCGCGCCAGCTCGAACGACTCCCGGGGGGCCTCGGCGTCATGGCCGACGACGTGGCCGCCGGCATCTACGCCCATGCGGCACTCTGGGTTATCGTGCGCTTCACGGGGGCGTGAGGATGTATCCGGATGCACAACTGTTGCACGACGTGTGCCGCGAACGCGGGTACACGGTCGCGACCGCCGAATCCTGCACCGGCGGTTTGATTGGTGGCGCGATCACGGACGTGCCCGGCAGTTCCCACTACTTCCTCGGCGGACTGGTGGTGTACAGCAACCTGGCGAAAGAAAACCTGCTGGAGGTGCCGGAAGACCTGCTCGTAGCGCACGGCGCGGTGAGCGAGCCGGTGGCGCAGGCGATGGCGCAGGGGGCGCGGCGGCGATTCGGCGCCACGTGGGCGGTGAGTGCGACGGGCATCGCCGGGCCCGCGGCCGACGGCAGCCACAAACCCGTCGGCTTGGTCTACATTGGCGTCGCCGGCCCGGATGACACGGTCCTCGCGCTTAAGAACAATTTCCCCGGCGACCGCGAAGCAGTGCGCACCCAAACGGTCAAGCGGGCGCTGCAACTCCTGTTGGAACGCATGGGCGAGGCGGACGCGTGAGCCACACGGTCGACAGCTCCATGCGGGCCTACTATCGCCGGCGGGCCCCGGAATACGACCAGTGGTACGACCGGGAAGGGCGCTACGACCGCGGGCTGGCCAATGCGCCGTGGCACGCGGAGCTGGCGGAACTCACGGCGTGGGTCGAGGGGTTGCGTGCGAGCCGCGTCCTCGAAATCGCGTGCGGGACGGGTCGCTGGACGCGGCGCCTGGCGCAGCACAATCGCATCGTCGCGTGCGACTTCGCGCCGGAGATGCTCGCCGAAACGCGCAGCGCGTGCGCGGGGGTTGGCGTGCAGGCCTTCCGCGTGCGTGCCGATGCTTACACGCTCCCGTTTCCGGACAACGCGTTCGACGCTGTATTTTTCGGGTTCTGGTTGAGTCATGTCTTCCCCGACCGGCTGGCCCGGTTCGGTCATGAGGTGGGGCGCGTGCTCCGGCCGGGGGGCGAGGTATGGGTCTGCGACTCGGGCTGGTCGCGGGACAGCGGCGCGGTGGATCACGACCCGGCGCCCTCGGCAGACACCGGGGGCGTCCACACGCGCAAGCTCAACGACGGCTCCTCGTGGGCCGTCTACAAGCAATGTTTCACCGCCGCGCTGCTGGCCCATTTTCTGCGCGCCTGGGGCCCCCGCCCGGAAACCCACGAAACCCGGGAACATTTCGTGTGGGGCCGCGTCCGGCTGCCGGGCGGGTAGAATACGCGCGTGGAACACGTCCCCTTCGTCCACCTCCACGTCAAATCCGAATACACCCTCCTCGGCGCCTCCTGCCGCATTCCACACTTGGTGCGGCGCGCGCACGAGCTGAAGATGCCCGCGCTCGCCCTGACGGACAACGGGAACCTGTTCGGCGCTATCGCGTTTTACCGCGAGTGCCAGCAGGCCGGCATCAAACCCGTGCTCGGCTGCGAGTTGAACGTGGCCGTGGGCGACATGACCGATCGCCCCAAAGGCGCGCGCCGGCGCTACCACCATCTCGTGGTCCTGGCGCAGAACGAGACGGGGTGGCGGAACCTCGTTACGCTCGTGAGCGACGCGTACCTCCACGGCTTCTATTACAAGCCGCGCACGGACAAAGCGCAATTGCGGAAGTACGGCGCCGGCTTGGTGGCCCTGTCCGGCGGCTTGCCGGGGGAAGTGCCGAGTGCCCTCAAGGCCGGGAACATGGCGATCGCCGAGGAGGCCGCCCGGGAACTGCAGGCGATCTTCGGCCCCGAGAATTTTTACCTGGAGCTGCAGGACCACGGCATCCGCACCGAGCAACTGGTGAATGAGGGATTGCGCGACCTGAGCGCCCGGCTCGGCATTCCCCTAGTCGCGACGAATGAAGTGCACTACATCGCGCGGGAGGATGCCGGGGCCCACGACGTGCTCCTGGCCCTGGGGCAGAACACGACCGTGGACGACCAGCGCCGTTGGCGGCTCGAGGGGGAGGAGTGGTACCTCTGCTCCCACGAGGAGATGCAAGAACGTTTTGCCGACTATCCCGACGCGGTGGCGAACGCGCGGACGATCGCCGACCGGTGCACGGTGGAGTTCGGGTTCGATCAGACGCACCTGCCCACTTTCCAGGTACCGGACGGGCAGCCGGCGGGGGCCTACCTGGGCGACCTCTGCGAACGGGGGCTGGAGTGGCGCTACGGGACGACCGACCTGGCGCCCGAGGTGCGCGACCGGCTGACGCACGAACTCGACATCATCGACCGCATGGGCTACGCCGGTTACTTCCTCATCGTGCACGACTTCATCCGGGAGGCGCGGGAGCGCGGGATTCCCGTCGGCCCCGGCCGCGGGTCCGCCGCCGGCAGCCTCGTGTCGTTCCTCCTGGGGGTCACCGGCGTGGACCCCCTGCGCTTTGGGCTCATTTTCGAGCGGTTCCTGAACCCTGAGCGGATCAGCATGCCCGATATCGACATCGACTTCTGTTACGAACGGCGCGGCGAGATCATCCAATACGTCACGCAGAAGTACGGCAAACAATGCGTCAGCCAGATCATCACGTTCGGCCAGATGAAGGCCCGGGCCGTGATCCGCGACGTGGGCCGGGTTTTGGGCATGGAGTTTGGGCGCGTCGACGGGCTGGCGAAGCTGGTGCCGAACGAACTCAACATCGCCCTGCAGGACGCCATCGATCGCGAGACGGAACTGCAACGCCTGCGCGACGAGGAACCGGATGTGGCCCAACTTCTGGACACCGCCCTCCAGCTCGAAGGGTTGGCCCGCCACGCCTCCACGCACGCGGCCGGTGTCGTCATTTGTGACGAGCCGCTGACCCAGTACGTGCCCCTCTTCCGGCACCCGTCCTCCGGCGACGTGACGACCCAATTCGCCATGGGCGACCTCGAGGAATTGGGCCTGCTCAAGATGGACTTCCTCGGGCTCCGCACGCTGACGGTCATGCAGCACACGGTGGAGAGCGTTCGCGAGCGGCTCGGCGTGGAGATCGACCTGGACCAGATTCCCCTGGACGATAAGAAGTCCTTCGACATGTTGAGCAGCGGCGAGTGCATGGGCGTGTTCCAGATGGAATCGTCCGGCATGCGGGAACTGGCGCGGCGCGTGGGCCTCAGCGCGTTCGAGGACGTGATCGCCCTCGTGGCGCTTTTTCGCCCCGGGCCCATGAACATGCTGCCGGACTACGTGAGCCGCAAGCGGGGGCTCACCCAAGTGCAGTACGACCACCCGAGCATGGAGCCCATCCTGCGCGAAACCCACGGCATCATGCTCTACCAGGAGCAGGTGATGCAGATCGCGGTCGCCCTGTCCGGCTTCACCATGGCGGAGGCCGACACCCTGCGGAAGGCGATGGGCAAGAAACTGCCGGCCGTCATGCGCCGGGTCGAACAACAATTCATCGATGGGGCGGTGGCGCGTGGCTGTGCGGAAGGGGTCGCGCGCAAAATCTGGCACGACATTCTCCAGTTTGCCGGCTACGGTTTTAACAAATCGCACAGCGCCGCGTACGGGCTCATTGCGTATCAGACCGCGTGGCTGAAAGCGAACTATCCCATCGATTTTCTGGCGGCGTTGCTCACCTCGGAAATGCGCAACATGGATAAGGTGGTGCAGTACATTTCGGAAGCGGAGCGCCTGGGGATCACGGTGGACGCGCCGGACCTGAACGAATCGGTCGCACGGTTCCGCGTGGTGGATGGCGGCACGATCCGGTTCGGGCTCGCCGCGGTGAAAAACGTGGGCGAAGGCGCGATCGCCTACATCGTGACCGAGCGCGAAGCCAACGGCCCGTACGTCTCGCTCTACGACTTCTGCCGGCGCGTCGACCTGCGCCAGGTGAACCGGCGGGTGCTCGAAAGCCTGATCAAGGCCGGGGCGATGGACACGCTCGGCCGCCCGCGCCACGAACTGCACGCGGCGGTGTCCCGCGCTATAGAGGTGGGCCAAACGACGCAGCGGGACCGCCAGGCGGGACAGACGTCGCTGCTGGACATGCTCACCGGGGACGATGCCCTGGCGCAGGTTGCCGCGGAGGAGACGTACGACACCGACGAGCCGGTCTGGTCGGAACACGAAATGCTGCAGCGGGAAAAGGAAGTGCTCGGCCTGTACGTCACCGGCCACCCACTGGCGCACAACGCGGAGACGCTGCGCCGCTACTGCGCCGCGGACGCCGTCACGCTGAAGGACCGGCGGCCGGGGGACATCGTCACCGTGGGCGGCATGATTCGCGGCGTGCGCACGATTCTGACCCGCAAGGGCGAGAAGATGGCGTTCGTCGAACTGGAAGACCTGGCTGGAATACTCGAGGTGACCGTCTTCGCGGACGCCTACGCGAAGGCCGGCCCCCTGCTCGACGCCGACCGCCTCGTGGTGATCAAAGGGCGCGTGAACGAGCGCGACGATGAAATGAAGCTGGTGGCCGAGACCGTCACCGCCATCGAGGACGCCGAGAGCCAGTTGACCACGACAGTTCACGTCCGGTTTACCACCCGCGGGCTGGAACAGGGGATGGTGGACGACTTGCATCGCGAGCTGCAGCGCTTCCCCGGAACGTGCCGCCTGGTGTTGCACCTGGAAACGCCGGATGCCGTGGTGGACATCGAGGCGCCCCCCAAACTGCGCGTGAGCCCGTCCGCCGAATTGCGCACCTGCATCGGCGGGTTGCTGGGGACGGACAGCGTGTGGCTGACGGGGCAAATCCGGCCACAGGCATCGTTCCCCGCCACCCGCGGTCCGCGGGCACGCGCTGGCACCCGCTAAGTCCTTTTCCCCGTTGCTGTTGGATAAATCGCTGTGATAGAGTCGCGCGCCGGAGCGCAGACGGCGCGGCGCGGCGACCGGGAGAGGAACCGCAGCGGAATGGGACGACGAGCAATCCTGCTCGCTCTGGGAGTGGCATGGACCCTGAGCCAGGCCAACATCGCCTGGGCAGGGGACTACTACCCCTTAGAAACCGAAGAGGCCCGAACCGTCGGCGCGGGGAACCTGCGGACCGCGGTCGAGGTGGGCGTTCGCAAACAAAACGACGCGAGCGAACTCTACAACGTTCCGCGGCTCCGGGTGGAGTACGGATTGAGCGAGTGGGTCGATCTGGAGATGGAGTACGACCTCTTCGTGGTCGAGGGCACCGACGTGCCGATTCATCGCACCTCCCCTCCGCAGATCCGCTTCAACCAGGACGACGCCGGCACGGGCGACCTGCGCCTGCGTCTGAAGATGGTGCCCTGGGAACTCCCGTATGGGGACTTGGGCTTCCACTTCGAGACGAAGCTGCCCATGGCGGACGATCGGACCGGCCTGGGGACCGACGGCATCGACGCGAATGTGCAATTCATCTACACCGTGGACTGGAGCGAGTTTACCGACGCCGCGATCCTCCGCGATCTCACCACCCATGCGAACCTTGGCATCGGCGTCCTCTCGCAGCCATCGCGCAACCGCGAACAGAACGACTACTTCCTTTGGAGCGTCGCGGCCGAGTATCCGCTGACCGAGCGCCTCGTCCTCATGGGGGAGTTGGACGCCGCCTTCCTCTCGGACCGCACGCGGAACATCGCGGAGGGGTCGGAGAGCGCCGACAGCATCGTGGGCCGCCTGGCGATGACGTGGGAGGTGACCGACGACTGGACCGCTGGGGTCACCGCTGCCAAAGGCCTGACGGATGACGCGCTGGACTGGGAACTGCAACTGGGCATGAGCCGCCAGTGGGGGATCGGGTACGAGCGGCCACCCCCAGGCAACGCCTCCCCCGACATGCGGTGGACGGACCCGGAAGCGACGTTTACCTACTACAACCCCCTCTGGACCGAGGAGGCGCAAGTGATCGGCCCGAAGCGGTTCCGGGGCGAGATGGCGTTCGGTTACGTGAATCAAGCGGACGGCAGCGACTTGTACGCCACTCCCACCGTCATTGCCGGATGGGGTATCGGGCCCTGGGCGGACTTCGAAATCGAATACGCATTCCTCCACGTCCGCGATACCGACGTTGTCAGTGAACGGGGCCAAGTGCTGCGCCTGGGAAAGGACGGCAGTGAAACGGGCGACATCCGCGTGCACTTAAAGCTCGTCCCGTTTCGCCTGCGGGTCGGGGATCTCGGGGTGAAATTTACGACCAAGCTGCCGAACGCGAGCGATGAGGCCGGGTTGGGGACCGATGAAACTGACTTCATTGCCCGGGTGCTCCTGTCCAGCAATTGGGGAGCCATCTCCAGTAACTCCATCGTCTCCCGGCTGACTACGCACATGAATATGGGCATCGCCATTCAGGAAGATCCATTTGAGCGGTCGCGCCAGAACGACGTCTTCCTTTGGGGAGCGGCGGCCGAGTACGCCATCACGGACGACTGGACCTTCTGGACAGAAATCCACGGTGCGGTGGGCGGTGATGAGGTAGACAATGTCGCCGAGGGGGACTATGGGGATAACCAACTCGTGTTGCGGGCGGGGCTGACGGGGCCCGTGCCTGAGATCAACTTTCTCCCGGACTACGACCTGTTCCACGACTGGAAGTGGAGCGCGACCATGGGCGCGGGGCTGACCGGTGAGTCGTCCGCGTACACCGCCCAGATCGGGTTCAGTCATACCTGGGGAATTGAGTAGCGACGGCGCCGACTCCCGCTCGGCCGTTGCTCACGCCGCCGATCGCCTGGGAGCTGCGGCGATCCGGGGGTTGTCTTGGCTCTTGCAACGGCTGCCTGCCTCGTGGGGGATCGCCTGCGCCGGCCTCCTCGCGCCGGTCTGGTACGCCGTGGACGGTCGGCACCGGCGCGTCGTGGATGACAACCTGCGTTTGGCGTTTGGCGACAGCCTTTCCGCGAGTGAACGGGGGCGGATCGCCCGTGCGGTGTTCGCAAACCTCGCGCACACCACCACCGAATTTCTCACCATGCCCCGGTGGAGCCTCGCCGACCTTGAGACTTTTGTCGATCTCGAGCAGGCCGCGCGGATCGATGCGGTGCTGGCGGAAGGCCACGGAGTGATCTTGCTTGCGGCGCACTTCGGCAACTGGGAACTCATGGCCGGCTGCGCAGCGCTGCGGGGGATGCCTGTCTCCGCGGTGGCCCGGCCCCTGGATCAACCGGCCATCGCGGCTGCGGTGACCGCCATTCGCACGTCCACCGGCCTTACGATGATCCAGCGCCGCACCGGCGCGCTCGCCGCGTTGCGCACGTTACGGCGCGGCGGCGCGCTCGGTATCGTCGCCGATCAGAACACGCGCAAGGACCATGTCTTCGTCGAATTCTTCGGCCGCCCCGCCGCCACCACCCCCGCGCCCGCCTTCCTGGCGCTCAAGACCGGGGCGCCGATCCTGCCCTGCTATCTGCGCCGGACCGGGCCCCGCCGGCTGACCCTGCACGTGGAACCGCGCTTACCCTTGATCCGCACCGGCGACTTTGAGCGCGACGTGCTCCTCAACACCCAGCGCTGCGCGGCGGAGTTGGAACGGATGGTACGCCGGTATCCGGACAATTGGTTCTGGGTGCATCGCCGCTGGAAGACCCAACCCCCGGAAGGGTGGACGCCGCCGCGTGTCCCGCAAGCGGAAACCGTACCGTCCGGTTGACTTGGGCGCGGTGCGCCTGTCGCCCAGGCGGAATCGCGCCACCAAGGTGTCCACCCGCATGCGCGCGGGCACGCCGAGGGCGGGGAGCACCGTGCGCGCACTCCTCGCCAGTCTGCCGGATGTGCTGGCCGCGCGGGACTTGCGCACCGTCATCCAGGCGATCGCGAAGGCGCACCGGCGCGGCCGGCCCGTGGTCTTTGCCATGGGGGCGCACGTGGTCAAGTGCGGCTGCTCGCCCGTCGTGATCGACTTGATCGAGCGGGGCATCGTGAACGCAATCGTCATGCACGGGGCCGGCGCCATTCACGACTACGAGTTGGCGGCCACCGGCCGGACCAGTGAGGACGTGACCGCGAACTTGGCCGACGGGACGTTCGGCATGGTGCGGGAGACGGGCGACTTCTTCGGTCGCGTCCTGGAGTATGCGTGGCAGGAAGGCGTCGGCCTCGGGTGCGCCGTCGGCGCCGTGTTGCGTAAGGAGCAGCCGCGGCGCGCCGACCGCAGTCTGTTTGCGGTCGCGGAGGCCGCCGGGGTGCCGGCTACCGTGCACGTGGCCCTGGGCGCGGACACCATTCACGCCCACCCGGCGGTGGATCCCGCACTACTCGGCGCGGCCAGCGGGCTCGACTTTAAGCTCCTCTGCGCAGTGGTGGCCGACTTGCGCGGCGGAGTCTGGCTCAACGTGGGGTCCGCCGTCCTGCTGCCGGAAGTCTTCCTCAAGGCGCTGAGCGTGGCGCGCAACTTGGGGCACCGGGTGGATGATTTCGTGACGGCCAACTTCGATATGCAGCACCACTACCGGACCACCGTTAACGTCGTCGAGCGGCCGACCCGCACCGGCTACCACATTACCGGCCATCACGAGATCATGCTCCCCCTATTGCGCATGGGCGTGCTTGACGCCCTGGCCGCGCGCCGATGACCGAGCACCTGGCGCAGCTTGCGCGAAACATGCCCGGGGCGCGGGTGGTGGTGGTGGGCGACTACATGCTGGACCATTACGTGTGGGGCGCGATCGAGCGCGTGTCCCCCGAGGCGCCGGTGCATGTGCTCGACGTCCGGGAGGAAGAAGACCGGCCGGGTGGAGCGGGAAACGTGGTGCTAAACCTGCTCGCGTTGGGGGCGGACGTGGCCTGCGTCGGCCTGCGCGGGCACGACGACGCCGGGCGCCGCCTCGTGAAGCACTTGAAACGCGCTGGCGCCGATGTGCAGGGCCTCGTCATCGACAACACGCGACGCACGACGTTGAAGACGCGCATGCTCGCCGCCAATCAGCAGGTGCTGCGCGTGGACCGGGAAGATCGGGACGTGGTGGCCGGCCCCGCCCTGCGGGAGTTGCAAGCGGCGTTTCGCACGGCCCTCGCCTCCGCGCAGGCGGTGATCGTCTCGGACTATGCGAAGGGGGCGCTCGCCCCCACGCTCGCGGCCACCGTGATCGAGGCCTGCCGGAAACGGGGCGCCCCGGTCCTCGTGGACCCGCATCGGCGGACGGACTATCAGAAGTACAAAGGGTGCAGTGTGCTCAAGCCGAACCTGGCCGAGGCCGCGCTGGTACTCGGCGCGGAACCGCAATCGGACGCGGAGATCGCCCAGGCCGGCGCGGCCCTGCGCAAACAAGTGCAAGCGGACGCCGTCGTGCTCACGCGTGGCCCGGCCGGGCTCAGCGTCATTCGCAAAGGGCGCAAGGCGCTGCACGTGCGCGGCCTGCCGCGGCAGGTGTACGACGTGACGGGGGCGGGGGATACCGTGATCGCGACACTGGCGTGGAGCCTGGCCGGGGACACGCCGCTGCCGGACGCCGCCGCCCTGGCGAACGTGGCCGCCAGCGTGGTGGTCGGCAAGGTGGGCAGCGCGACGGTCAGCCGCGATGAGATCGTGCATCACGTGCTCGACGTGCATCACGCCGCGGGCTTAAAAATTGTCCCACCGCGCATGATCGCCGATGCGCTGGCGCCGCACGTGGCGCGGGGCGAGCGCATCGTCTTCACCAATGGGTGTTTCGACCTGCTGCACGCTGGGCACATCCGCTCCTTCCAATTCGCCAAGGGGCTCGGGGACGTGCTCGTGGTCGGCCTGAACACGGACGCGAGCGTACGGCGGCTGAAGGGGAAGGGCCGCCCCGTCTTGCGCGAGGACGACCGCGCGCAGATTCTCGGCGCCCTCGAGGCGATCGACTACATCGTGCTCTTTGACGAACCGACCCCGCTCAAGCTCATTAAACGTATTCGGCCGGATGTGCTCGTGAAGGGCAAAGACTACACCCGCGACACGGTGGTCGGCGCGGACTTCGTGGAATCCATCGGCGGGGAAGTGGTGCTCGCGCCCGTGATCGATAGCGCCTCGACGACGGACATCTTCGAGCGCATCCGCCGTTCGCGGGACGGCTAGCGCCTCCACGTTCCATCCCCGGCGGCTATCCCGCGCGGGAACGCGGTGCTACACTGACTTCGACCATGAGTCCAGGCGCACCCCGCATCGGAATCATCGGCGCGCGGCGGGTTCGCCAAGGCCTGGGCCCCTTCGTGGCGCGACACTTGCGCGATGCGGGCGCCGACGTCTGCTGCTTCCTTGCGACGACCGAAGCGACGCGCGACGCTACCCAACGGGACCTGGCAGAACGTTACGGCATCCTCGCCCGCGGGTACGTCGACGTGGCAGAACTCGTGGCCGAGGAGAAACTGGATGCCCTCGCGGTCCTCTCCCCCCACGAGACGCACGGCGTCTATCTGGAGACGGCGCTCGACGCCGGGCTGCACGTGCTCTGCGACAAGCCGCTGCTCTGGGGCGGGGACGACTTGGCGTCCACGGCGCAGGACCTCGTCAACCGGTTCCAAGGCCGAGGCCTCGTCCTGTGGGAGAACTGCCAGTGGCCGTACACGCTCCCGGCCTACGCGGCGCTCCACCCCGCGGCGACGCAGGCGGTACCGCGGCACTTCGCCATGCGCATGAACCCCACGGCGCTCGGGGCGCAGGTGTTGGCCGATTCGCTGCCGCATCCCCTGAGCATGCTGCAAGCGCTGGCGCCGGGGCATGAGGTCACCATCGAAGACGCGACGTACGCGCCGGCGACGGACCAGGAGAGGGAAGCGGTGCTGCGCTTCACGTACCGCGCCGCTCCCCACGCCATTGCGGTCGAAGTGCGGCTGACGCCGAAACTCCGCGCGCCGCGCCTGACCGCGTATGCCCTGGACGGGTGCTGGGTCCGGCGGCTCATCCAAATGGACGACTACGCGCTTTTCTTCAGCGACGGGTTGCGCGTGGTGCCGCTCGACGATCCCGTGGCGCTGCTCGCGCGGGACTTTGTGCAGGCCTTAGGCGCGCGGCCGACCGATGAGAGCCGGGCCCGGACGCAACAGATCGTGCAACGTATGCAGATGTTAGACTACTTGGCGGCGGCGTTACGGGAGAGGATCGTGTGAGCCACCCCATTCACGACTTTTCGGGAAAACTGCGCCAACCCGCGGTGGTGGAACAGGTGCGCGCCTACGTCGAGTGGCGCCGCGCTATCGCCGCCGCTCGCGCAGAAGGTGCGCCCGAGCCGCCGCCGCCCGCCACCGCGCCCATCTCGATCAATCTGGACCTGACCACAGCGTGCAATTTCCGATGCGATCACTGCATCGACTGGGACATTCTGAACTCGAAGCACAAGCACGAGGAGGCGGAGCTGCGCGCTTCGCTCCAGCTCATGGCCGAGCGCGGGCTGCGGTCGGTCATCATCATCGGCGGCGGCGAACCGACCATTTACCCGGGGTTTGTGGAGTTCGTCCGGTATCTGAAGTCCCTGCGGTTGCAGGTGGCCGTGGTGTCGAACGGCAGTCGGGGGGACCGGCTTCTGGAAATCGCGGACTGCCTGGACGAGGGCGACTGGATTCGGCTTTCGCTCGACGCTGGGAGTAACGAGTTGTTCATCGCCATGCACCGGCCGGTGAATCCCAAGTGCGACCTGGATGAAATCTGTTCGTGGATTCCCAAGCTCAAGGCGAAAAACCCCCGCGTGAAGGTGGGCTTCTCGTTCATCATCGTCTGGCGCGGCGCCGAACGCGACGGGGTGGAGGTACAGGAGAACATTCAGGAGATCGTGTCGGCGACCGCGCGGGCGAAACACGCGGGCTTTGATTACATTTCCCTGAAGCCGTTTCTCGAACGCACCCCCGAGGGCGCGGAGGTCATGGAGCCGGAGCATGGCCATGAAAACCTGGAGTGCATCATCAAGCGGGTGCGAATCGAAGTGGATAAGGCGAAGGTCCACGCGGACGAGGCGTTCGCCGTGTACGAAAGTACTAACTTGCGGCTGCTGGAGGAGGGTACGTGGGAGGCGTACACGCACCAGCCACGCGTGTGCCACATGCAGGCGCTGCGGCAAGTCCTGACGCCCACCGGCCTGTACAATTGCCCGGCCCATCGCGGCGTGGGGAAAGCCCGGATCGGGGAGCGGTGGGCGTTCTTCGACGCGGACAACGCCTCTGAAACCGGGGGGCACCTGGCCGACCTCCTGGACCGCTTCGATGCGAGCCACGAGTGCCGCGAGGTGACGTGTCTCTACAATGACGTGAACTGGTGGCTGGACCGAATGATCGAAGATCCGCGCGCGGAGGGCGTCCTCGAAGCCGGCCCGGAACGCGCAGATTATTTTCTCTAAGCTTCATCTGCGGGCTCCCGCGGATGGGCAAAGCGAGCCCTGAGTCGCCCCGGCCGCGGGGGAAAAAGGTCAAGCGCATCCTGTCCGGGTAGACATTACGTGATCGCCAAGAAGTCCAAGCCAACGTTGCATGCTGTGTTTGCTGCTTGGTGGCGGCGCCTGCGAACGGAGTTCGGGGCACTAGCGGAAACCCGTTTTCAGGGAGAGCCCGGCGAAACCGGTGGGCCGGCGGAACCCATTGCCTTCGGACAGTGGATGGCATTGGCGCTCATCGTGACATGCGCGTACAACGTTTTGGCCAATCGTCATCGCTTCCCGCAATTGCTCCTGCCGGAGTACCGCGCCATAGAGCCAATGTTCGATTTCGAAGCGCTGAGGCAGGAAGCCCGCGAGCAAGACGGCGTGGTCGTTCGACGGCCCGACTCCATCGAAATCCGGGGCTATGATGTGCTGTTGGTTGGCGACTCCCAGTTGCTTTGGTACCCGGTCCTCACGGACGATGTCATCCTCTCGCGCGAATGCTCTGAGGTCCACGTGAAGCGCCTGCGAAAAGCGCTCTCCGAGAAGTCCCACTACCAATTGATCGTGTTGTGGTCGGGAAGCGCCCACATGGTGCTGCCGGACGAGTGTCCCGACATGGACGTGTATCTCTCGGCCACGAAGGAGTTACTTGCGTTGGCCCAAGCGCACTCCGATGAGGTCTTATTGTTCTCGCCAATGCCCCTCGTCGTCACGGATGAAGCTTTGCGGGCGAATGACAGCAGCGTTCGTTGTGGAACCGCCGCGCGTGAACTCGAGGCCTACCTATTCGCCCAGCTGCCGGACATGGTGACCTACGTGAATGCGGTGGAACTCCACGCGCAGGCTTCCTCCGTAGGGTTGATCATGTCGGACAC
Source organism: uncultured bacterium (assembly GCA_965371225.1). Taxonomy (GTDB): domain Bacteria; phylum Abyssobacteria; class SURF-5; order CBDUXP01; family CBDUXP01; genus CBDUXP01. Next base: position 30,922 of record CBDUXP010000014.1, read on the forward strand.
CTTCCATCTCTCTGGCAGAGGACACATGGCGGTGGACCGTTTGCGGGCGCACACACGCGAGCACGATCCAAAGCGGTTCCTGCACTTGACGGGATTTGACCTTGCGGACTGGTTGACTCCGGAGGAACTGGCCGACCAAGTGCACCGTGCGGACGCGCGGGAGGAACCGCGACCTGCGCAAGTGCCTGCCGGTTCATAGTCGGTTGCGCCGAACGTCCCAGACCACCGGTACTCCCGCGCCGGATGATCCGGTGCGCCGACTCTGGTAGGAAGGGTGCGTCCTGGTGCAAATACGTGCCATAGGCTTTGACCTGTTCAACACGCTGATCACGTGTGATCTCTCGCTGCTGCCGTCTGCCGTCATCAATGGCCGCGAACAGCCGAGCACGCTCCCGCATTTACAGGAAGTGCTCGAACACGCCGGGCACACGGTGGACCTGGACCGCCTAGACGAAGTGAAGACGCGCATATCGACCGAACAGGATGCGGAGAAACATCGTACCGGACGCGAGATTCCGTCCGCGCACCGCTGGGCCGCCGTGCTGACAGCGTTGGAGATTCCACCCACGGAAGCGTTGGTGACGCGGGTGGTCGAGGCGCACATGAGAACCTTGTGCGGTGCCTGGAACATCGCGGAAGCCGAGCGGGAGGCGCTGCACCGCATGCGTGAACGCTATCCCATCGCCCTCTTGTCCAACTTCGATCATGGCCCGAGCGCCCGCGCCCTGCTCGACCGCTTGGAACTGACATCATTGTTCGGGTACGTGGGCATCTCCGATGACCTGGGTTGGCGCAAGCCGGAAGCGCAGCTGTTCGACGGCGTGCTGAAAGCCCTCGCTGTGGAGGCGGACGCGTGTCTGTTCGTTGGCGACAGCGTCGAGCACGATATCGCCGGCGCGCAATCGGTGGGCATGCCGTCGGTGTGGCTCCAGCGCTCGAACGCGCCCTATCCGGCCGACGCCGCCCCGCCAACATTCCAGGCCGCGAACCTTGTCGAGCTGGAGGCGCACCTCGCCGGCGCGGTGGGTCGGTCACGTCCCGCATGAGGTAAGGTGGTGCCGTGATGCCGGCTGTGCTCTGCCTCGGATTGCTGGCGGCGGCGGTTGGCCCCGCACAACATTGGACACCCATGACCGACCTCGTGCATACCTATTCGATCGTGGCGCGCGATTCCGACACGGGCCAACTGGGTGTCGCGGTGCAATCCCACTACTTCGGTGTCGGGGCCGCCGTGCCCTGGGCCGAGGCGGGTGTGGGGGCGGTGGCGACACAGGCCACGTCAGATCCCGGCTACGGGCCGCGGGGTCTGGACCTGATGCGCACGGGCATCGCCGCCCCCGATGCGCTCGGCGCGCTGCTCAAAGCCGATCCGCTGCGCGAAACGCGGCAGGTGGCCATGATCGATGCGCAGGGTCTGGCCGCGGTGCATACGGGGGCCCTGTGCATCGAGTGGGCGGGCCACGACACGGGCGACGCGTACACGGTGCAAGCCAACATGATGCTGAACGCGGCGGTGGTGCCTGCGATGAAGGCCGCGTATGACACCGCCACGGGCCCCCTGGCGGAACGGTTGCTGGCGGCGTTGGAAGCCGCGGAAGCGGCGGGCGGGGACATTCGCGGGCGGCAGTCGGCCGCGCTGCTGGTGGTGAAAGGCGAAGCCAGTGGCCAGCCGTGGAATGATCGCCTCGTGGACTTGCGCGTGGAGGACCACCCCGAGCCCTTGGGGGAGCTAGGCCGGCTGCTCCGGCTGCGGCAGGCGTATGACGCTATGGCGGTCGCCAACCGGGCCGCCATGCAGGGGGATATTGACGCTGCCACGCGGGCGGTCGCGGAAGCGGAACGCCTGGCGCCCGAGCAACTGGAGATCGCCTACTGGCACGCCGTCGGCTTCGCCATGAACGGGCGGCTGGACGAGGCCGTCCCCATCTTCGAGCGCGTGTTCGCGGCGGACCCGAACTGGGCGGAGCTGCTGCGCCGGCTGCCGAAGGCGAATCTGATGACGCCAGACGTGGTCGATGCGGTGCTCGGCCGTACCGGCGCGGTGCGCTGACCGCGCGGGGAGGCGCAACCAGTGGCTGTCCCGGCCGTGTTCTTGGATCGCGACGGTACCATCACCCGCGAGGTGGGCTACGTCAATCACGTGGACCGACTGGAGTTGGAAGACGCGGCGGCCGCGGGGCTGAAGGAACTGCAGGCGCACGGCCTGCTCCTCGTGGTCGTCACCAACCAGTCGGGCGCCGCGCGGGGCTATTTTCCCGTGTCTCTGATCGACGTGGTGAACGATCGGATGCGGGTGCTCCTGACCGAGCGGGGCGTTCATTTGGACGGGGTGCACTACTGCCCGCACCATCCCACCGCGGGCGAGCCTCCCCTGCGGCAGGTGTGCGACTGCCGTAAGCCCAAGACGGGGATGGTCGAGCAGGCGGCGCGCGAGCTGGACATCGATCTGAGCCGGTCATACCTGGTGGGGGACAAGGTGCACGACGTGCTCTGCGCGCAGAACGCCGGGATGAAAGGGCTCCTGGTGCTGACCGGGTACGGCAAGGGGGACTTCACCTATCTGCTGCGCACTCTGCCCCGGCCCCCCGCGGCCGTGTGCAGCGATCTGCGCGAAGCCGCCTACTGGATTCTGTGCGACCTCGGCCTGCGCCAGCCCGCCTTTAGCGACGCGTGAACCGCATTCTCGTGCGCCTGCCCAATTGGGTGGGCGACGTCATCATGGCCACCCCCATGTTGCGGGCGTTGCGGGCGTACCTGCCCGAGGCGCAGATCGATCTGGTGGGGAAGGCCGGTCTCGAACCGTTGGTCGCGGGCTTGCCGTACTACGACGCCTTTCTACCGTTCGAGCGCGGATGGCGCGGCGGCCGCCGACTGGTGCGTGCGCTGCGACCTCGTGGTTACGACGTGGCGCTGGTGCTGCCCCATTCGTTCGGCGCTGCGTGGCCCATGGCGCTGGCGCGGGTGCCGCGGCGGATCGGCTACACCAAGTATCCCGCGCGGCGGTGGCTGCTGACCGACCCGCTGCCCGTGGCGTACGACACGCGCGGCCGGTTCGTGCCCACCCCCATGCATGAGCTGTACCTGGGATTCGTCCGCGCGCTGGGCGGGCCGGCGCAGGCGGACGTGTGGCCGAAACTCCCGCTCACGGAGGAGACAGTCGCGCGCGTGCGCGCGCTTCGGGAAGCCCACGGGCTGCTGGACCGGCCGTACGTGGTCGTCAACCCTGGCGCGCACTTCGGCGCAAGCAAACTCTGGACCGCCGACGGGTTCGCGGGGGTGGCCGACGCCCTCGCCCGGGAAGCGGGTGCGGCCGTCGTCCTGGTGGGCGGGCCGGGCGAAGGCGCGATCGGCCGCGCGGTGATGACCGCCATGCGGGAACCGGCCGTTGACCTGTGCACGGAATCGATCGGCCTGGCGGCGCTGTACGGGCTCATCGCCGAATGTGCCCTGCTCGTGTCCCTCGACTCCGGCCCGCGGCACATGGCCGTCGCCGCACGAAAACCGGTCGTGGTTGTCATGGGGCCGACGGATCCCCGGTTCACGAACTGCTGCCTCGACCGGACGGAGGTCGTCCGGTTGGGGGACCTGTATTGCATCGGCTGCCATTACAAAGTCTGTCCCACCGAACACGAATGTATGCGCCTGCTTCCGCCCGCCCGCGTCCTCGACGCCGCACGCCGCTTGCTGCGCGCCGGAGGTTGAACCGCCCAGCCGCTAAGAACCATCGAACCACCAAGACACGGAGAACACCAAGAGGCTCGGGCCCTGGAGGTAGGGTGTTCGGGCGTGGCGTCTTTCTTGGTGTCCTTGGTGACTTTGTGGTTCAGTCCTCCGCTGTTGATTGGGGAAGTAAGTCGAGGGCGGCGGCGATGACGTCGCTGGCGCGGATGTCGCGCATGCTGCCGCCGTCAGCCGGCAGGTCCGCCTCGGGCCCGAAGCTCCCCGCAGCCGTCACGCAGCGCATGCGCGCGCACAGGGGCTGATTCACCCGCACGTCCACGGGCCCGAACAGCCCGACGACGGGGGTGTCGACCATCGCGGCCAGGTGCATCGGGCCGTTGTCGGTCGTCACGAAGCATGCGGCGCGCCGGATGAGCGCCACGAGATGGTGCAGCGTGGTGGTTTCCTCCACCACCTGCGCGGGGCCCCACATGGCTTCGCGCACCGCCTCGGCGGCCTCCCGCTCGCCCGGCCCCCACGTGAGCAGTACCGGCCCGCCCGTCTGCTCGCGCAAGGCGTCGGCCACCGCCGCCCAACAGGAGGGCCACCACCACTTCTCCGCCCGGCTCGTTCCCGGGTGCAGCACGATGGGAGCGGGCCCGTCCAGGGAATCCACAACGCGGTCTGCCCACGCGGCCGCCTCCGGCGGATCGTGCCAGGTGGCGTGCGGGTGCCAATGTTCGCACGGCACGAAGTGCGCGAGGGTGCGGAGGTTGCGCTCGATGCGCGGCAGCCGGGGATCGCCCGGGTCCACCGTCGCGTTGGTGAACAGGACGTTCAGCGGTTCCCGGCAGCGCTCGCGCACGAATCCCACGCGGACCGGCGCCCCGGTCGCCCAGGTCAGGATGCCGCTTTTCAGCAAACTCTGGAAATCGATGACCAAGTCGTACGGGCGCCGGCGCAGGTCCGTCAGCAGCGTGAGTAGCCGGCGGGCGAGTTCGCGCCAGCGCCACGGACGGCGCAGGAGCGTGCTGAGCTGCTTGCGCTCGAAGACGTAGACCGCATCCAGCGCCGGGTGCCCTTGCACGGTCGCGGCCGCGCGATCTTCCACCAACCAGGCGATGTGCGCCTCCGGCTCCGCGCGCCGCAACGCTTCGAGCGCCGGCAGCGCGCGCGCCACGTCGCCAATGGCGCTCAAGCGGACGATCAGTATCCGGCGCGGCGCGGCCTGCATCGGCGGAGTATATAGCGACGCTTTCGATCAAGCTTTGACATCGGCTGGTCCGCGCGCTACCGTGGGAGATTACGATGGTGCGACATGTGTCTCTACTGTGGGGAGGTGCGTCCCTATGGTAGCTCCCATTCGATTGCGGGGCGTCCGCACCCACAATCTGAAGAATCTGGACATCACGATCCCGCGCGGGGCCATGACGGTGGTGACGGGGGTGAGCGGCTCGGGGAAGTCCAGCCTCGCGTTCGATACCGTCTACGCCGAGGGGCAGCGGCGCTACGTGGAATCCCTGTCCATCTATGCGCGCCAATTTCTCCAGCAGATGCCGCGCCCGCCCGTGGACGAGGTGGAGCACATGCCGCCCGCCATCGCGGTGCAACAGAGCAATCCGACCCGGACCTCGCGCAGCACCGTCGGCACGGCCACGGAAATTCACGATTACCTGCGCCTGCTGTTCGCGCGCGTCGGCGTGCCCCACTGTCCGGGCTGTGGGGAGGTGGTGCGGCGCGAAAGCACCGAGCACGTGGTGGACCGGTTGCTGACTTTGCCGGAGGATGCCCGCTTCTATGTGGCCTACCCGCTGCGGCTGGAACGCGGAGTGGATCCCGCCGAAGTCGTGGCCGCGCTGCAGCAGGACGGTTTTCTGCGCGCGCTCATCGACGGTGCGCCCGTGGAGTTGGCGGATGCGGAGCCGAAGGACCTAGCCGCGGCAGCATCCGTCGCGGTCGTGGTGGACCGGCTCGCGCGCCGCAGCACGTCCCGCGCGCGGCTGGTGGATTCGGTCGAGCTGGCGTACCGGCACGGGGACGGCTACTGCCTGGCGCAGACCGTGGATGGGCAGGTCCTGCCCTTCAGCGAACGGTTCCACTGCGCCGCGTGCGATGAGGAGGTCGAGGAACCGGCGCCCTTGCATTTTTCGTTCAACAGTCCGCTGGGCGCCTGTCCCACGTGCAACGGATTCGGCAACACCATCGACCTGGACCCGGCCCTGGTTATTCGCGATCCGCAGCGCTCCCTGGCCGACGGCGCCGTCCATCCGTGGACGCTCCCGACGCACCGATGGGTGCAGCGCCGCTGCCTGGAGCAGGCGCCGGCCTGCGGCGTGCCCACGGACGTGCCGTACTGCGCGTTGACGCCAGAGCAGCAGGCATTCGTCTGGGACGGGCACGGCCGCTTCCCCGGCATCTGGAAATACTTCCGCCGCCTGGATCGGAAGAAGTACAAAGTGCACGTGCGCGTCTTTCTCTCCCGCTACCGGCGATATGTTCCCTGCCACGCCTGCGGGGGCGCACGCCTGCGCCCGCAGGCCTTGTCGGTCACCGTGGGGGACCGGACGATCGCGGAGATCTGCGGGTGGCGCGTAGCGGACGCGGCCACATTCTTTGAGGGGCTGGAACTCGACGGCCAGAGCGGCGCCGTGGGACGTCGACCGCTCGAGGAGTTGCGCCGGCGCCTGCGGTACCTGGTCGAGGTGGGCCTCAGCTACCTCACCCTCGACCGGCTGACGAAAACGCTCTCGGGCGGCGAAGCGGAACGGATTCACCTGGCCACCTCCCTGGGGGCGGCGCTCACGGATACGCTGTACGTGCTCGATGAACCCAGCATCGGCCTGCACGCGCGGGATACGGACCGCCTCGTGCGCATCCTGCAATCGCTGACAGCGCAGGGCAATACGGTGCTGCTCGTGGAGCACGACTGCGACCTCATCGCAGCGGCGGACCACATTCTGGACTTGGGGCCGCGGGCGGGGGAGCAGGGCGGCCAACTCCTTTTTAGCGGCACGTGCGACGAGCTGCGGGCGCAGGAGAACGGCTCGCTCACGGCGCATGCGCTGCAGGGCAACGGCTTCGTGGCCGCCAAGGCGACCCCGCGGCCCCGAACGCATCGTCGCCTCACGCTCGAGGGCGCGCGCGAACATACGCTCAAGGGCATCGACGTGGAGTTTCCGCTCGAAGTATTCACGTGCGTGACCGGCGTGTCGGGATCGGGCAAGAGCACGCTGGTCCACGATGTGTTGTACGCCGCGTTACACCGGGACCTGCACGAGGCGACCGACCCGGTCGGCCTGCATACCGCGCTCGGCGGGACGGAGTACGTGCGCGACGCGATCATGGTCGACCAGACCCCCATCGGGCGCACCCCGCGCAGCAATCCGATCACCTACGTCCAGGGGTTCAACGAGGTCCGGAAGCTGTTCGCCAAAACGCCGGAGGCGCAACGGCGCAAACTGGGGCCCGACGCGTTTTCCTTCAACACCGGCGACGGACGCTGCCCCCGCTGCGGCGGCGACGGCGCGATCCGCGTCGAGATGCACTGGTTCGCCGACGTGTTCATCCCGTGCGACCATTGCGACGGCAAACGCTTCCGGTCCGAGGTGCTGGCCGTCAAGTTCCGGAACGCGACCATCCACGACGTCCTACAGATGACGGTGGATGAGGCCGCGGACTTCTTCTACGACCAGCGGGCGCTCCAGCGGAAGCTCGCGGTCTTGCAGGCCACGGGGTTGGGCTACCTGCGGCTTGGGCAGCCGGCCCCTACCTTGAGCGGCGGGGAAGCGCAACGGCTCAAACTCGCGGCGCACATCGGCAAGGCCAGCACGCACGATACCCTGTTCCTCTTCGACGAACCGACGGTGGGCCTCCACCTGGCCGACGTGGCCGTGCTGCTCGACTGCTTCGACACCCTGTTGGATCGGGGCAATTCGATTATTTGTATCGAACACCACTTGGACGTGATCGGGGCCGCGGACTGGATCATCGACCTGGGCCCCGAAGGCGGCGACGGCGGCGGCGAGGTGGTGGTCGCCGGCACGCCGGAGGACGTGATGGGCTGCGCCGCATCACACACGGGCCGGTGCATGGCGGACCACCTGCGCCGACGGGACGCACGCGCGGGGGGGGAGGGATGAGCGCCAACGTCGATGCCTATCTGACGCCCGAGGTCCAAGCGTACCTCCGGGTCCAAATCGCGGATGCCGGCGGCAATGAAGTGTGTTTCGTCGGCGAAGTAGACCGGGCCCGACGGGTGGCGGCGGCGCGCGTCCTCGCCCGGGGCCACGACACGGCCGTCAACGCGCTGACGCACCTGGCCCGGCCGGGGGACGTCATCATTCACAACCATCCGGATGAGGCGCGCCTGGTGCCGAGCGATGCGGACATTGATATCGCCGGCGGGCTCGGCGACGCGGGCATCGCGTCGTTCATCGTCACGAACGCGGTGGACGCCATCTACGTCATCGTCGAACCTATTCCCGCAAAGACCCTCGTCCCCCTCGCGAGCGAGACGCTCGGCGCCATGCTGCGGCCCGGAGGCCGCGTCGCCGCCGTGCTGGACGGATTCGAGCACCGGCCCCAACAGGAGCAGATGCTCCGCCGGGTGGGGCACGCCTTCAACGAGAATGGCGTGGCCATGGTGGAAGCCGGCACGGGCACGGGCAAGACCTTCGCCTATCTGCTGCCGGCCCTGACGTGGGCGCTCGACAATCGCGAGCGGGTTGTCGTTTCCACGAACACCATCAACCTGCAGGAGCAGTTGCTCAAGAAGGACCTCCCCGTGGTCCAGCGGGTACTCGAGCGCGAGATCAAGGCGGTCCTGGTGAAAGGCCGCGCGAATTACGCGTGCAAGCGCAAAGTGGCCTTGCAGCGGGAACAGGCGGACCTCTTCACGGACGACGAGCATCGGAGCGAATTGCAGACGTTGTTGGAGTGGGCCGGCGCCACCGAGGACGGCTCGAAGGCGGATCTCAATTTCACCCCCCGGGACGCCGTCTGGGAGATCATTCAGTCCGATACCGATACGTCGCTGCGCACGCGATGCCCGTTCTATTCTTCCTGCTTCTACCACTCGGCGCGGCGCGAGGCGAACACCGCCGACGTGCTCGTCGTCAACCACAGCCTGCTCCTCGCCGACCTGGCGTTGCGCGAGCAGACGGGGAATTACACCGACCTTGGTGTGCTGCCCCGTTACGACCGGATCATCCTGGACGAGGCGCACCACCTGGAGGACGTGGCTACCCGCCACTTCGGCGCGCGCACCACGGGCGCGGGGCTGCGGCGCGTGCTCGGCCGCATCTACCGCGTCGGGCGTCGCGGCCAACCGCGCGGGGCGCTCACGTTCCTGCGGAAGACCCTCACCGGCGGCGCCGGCGCGCGGGCCAACACGGACGAGATTCACGCTTTCATTGATGGGGAGGTGTTGCCCCTGCATGAGGAGACCTTGGAGGCGCTGCCCGAATTGCTCGAGGCTACCGCCGCCCTGGTCAGCGCCCGCGGCACGAGTGGTGGCCGCGAGCAGCAGTGGTGCATCCCCGCGGTGGACGAGGCCCCCGAACCGCTGCCTACTGATGTGGCCGCAGCGACCGAGCGGTTCGCGCGGCGCGCGGGCCGGCTTGTCAATCGGCTCGTCCATCTGGCGCGGCTGTTGGAACATCCCGACCGGGAGGTGGCGGACGCCCTCCTGGCGCCGCGCACGGAATTGCGCGCGCAGGCCGGCCGGCTCGAGGCGCACGTCAACACGTTACGGGCCGTCATCGGCGGCAGCACCGCGGACGAAGTCAATTGGATCGCGGTTCGGCAGGGCCGGGGGAGTGGTGCACCCCTGGTGGCGTGGCAGTCGGCCCCCGTCGAGGTCGGCGCCCGGCTCGTGAAGGCGTTGTTCGACCGCTTCGCTACGGTGGTGCTGTCCTCCGCCACCCTTGCCATCGACGGGGAGTTCGGCTTCTTGCAGCACCGGTTGGGTCTGGACCGCTTGGCCGCCCCGGAGCGGCTCGCGACCGAGGCGTTGGCCTCGCCGTTCAACTTTGCCGAGCAGATGTGCATCGGGTTGCCGGACGATCTCCCGTTTCCCGACGCGCAGGACAACGCCCCCGCGCTGGCCGAGGCCGTGCGCGACGCCGTCGAATTGACCGAGGGGCGAGCGCTGGTGTTGTTCACGTCGTTCCGCGCCCTCGATACGGCGCACGATGCGTGCAAGCCGGCATTCGAGGAACGCGCGCTGACCGTCTTACGGCAGGGAGACGAACCGCGCGACACACTCCTGCGCCGTTTCCGGGCGGACGAAACGTCCGTGCTCTTCGCCGTGGACAGTTTCTGGGAAGGGGTGGACGTGGGCGGCGACGCCCTGCGCAACGTCATCATCTGCAAACTGCCGTTCCGCGTGCCGACCGATCCGGTGTTCGCCGCGCGTTCCGCAGCCATTGAAACGGCGGGGGGCTCGGCCTTCTTCGATTACCAGGTGCCCCTCGCGGTGCTCAAGGTGAAGCAAGGGGTCGGCCGCCTCATTCGCAACCACACAGACTCCGGGTGCGTCGTGATCCTCGACAGCCGGGTGGTGCGCAAGTCGTACGGGCGCGCCTTCCAGGCCGCGTTGCCCGGCGGCCGTGTGGAATCCGGCCCATGGGTCGACGTGCGCGCCGGGCTTGCCCGCTTCCTGAAAGCCTTTGCGTAGGTGGGTGCTGGGGCGAGTTGCCAGGGGCTGGGCCACGCAGTAGCGTAGGGGAGAGGCTGGCGCGGTTGGGTCCTGCGGGTTCATGGCGGGGCTGGCCGGTGCGCCGTTTGGCGCGCATCCCGGGGCCGGCCGCAGCCGTATCGCGGTCGCTTCCGGTCGGGGCGCCTGGGAAGGGAAAGGCGATGGCCTGGGCCGCAAGGTGGCCATGTCCGTGAACGGTGACGCGTTGCGCGAGGGATGTGCCGTGCACGCGCGGGGGGACTTTGCGACCGCGTTCCGGACGCTCAAGCCGCTGGCCGAGCAGGGGGTGGCCGAAGCGCAGCACACGCTCGGCCTCATGTACTGGGAGGGGCAGGGCGTCGAGCAGGATCACGCCGAGGCCGTGCGGTGGTTCCAGCCGGCAGCGGAGCAGGAGTGGGCCCCCGCGCAGTACCAACTCGGCGTGGCGTTTCGGACCGGGCAGGGGGTACCGCTCAACGCCGTCGAGGCCGTGAAGTGGTGGCGCCACGCCGGTGCGCAGGGGCACGTGGAGGCGCAGTACGACGTGGGGGGCATGTACGCGCACGGGCGCGGCGTGGCCAAAGACCAGCGGCAAGCGGCGCAGTGGTGGCGCCGGGGGGCGGAACAGGGGCACGCGCGCGCCCAGTATGCGCTCGGGACCATGTACGCGAAGGGCGACGGGATGCGTCGGGACTTCGTGGAGGCCTACAAATGGTTCTTCCTGGCAGCGCGCCAGGGCCACGAGCGGGCCACCAAGGCGCAAACAAAATTGACCACCCGCATGACCCGCCGCCAGGTTGACGACGCCACCCACCTCGCCCGCTCCTGGAAGCCGAAGCGGTAGCGCCCACGACCTCCTCCCGGCTATCCTCCGCGGCCTGCACGGGACGAGCGCCGGGCTCTGAGGGTGCGCTACACTGGCGCGTTTGCCATGAGTGAAACCGACGGTCCGAACGACGACGCGCTGCGCAACCAGCCAACGCACCAGATACCGCCGGGGCGCACCCCTGACGGCGCGCCGCCCGCCGGAGACCCCGCGGCGGAGACCCAAGTGTCATCACGCGCGGCCTTTCAGGAGGGCCGACCCGCGGCGGGCCAGTGGTTGGTCGAGCGATACGAATTCCTGCACCAGTTGGGCCGCGGCGGCATGGGCCTCGTGTGGCTGGCGCACGATCACGAGTTGGATAACCAGGTGGCAATCAAACTCGTCCCCCCCGAGGTGGCGCACGACGCGGGCGCGCAACAGCAGATGCGCGAGGAGGCGCAAGCGGCCTTGGCGCTGGCGCATCCCAACATCGTCAAGCTGCTCCACTATCACCGCAAAGACACCCTGATGTTCCTGGAAATGGAATTCGTCAAGGGGCCCTCGCTCGCGAAGGTGCTCTTCGACGAAGGCCCCGTGCCCGAGGAGCGGCTGCGCGGCTGGCTGTTGGATGTGTGTGCGGGCCTGGAAGAAGCGCACCGGCAGCGGGTGGTACACCGGGACATCAAGCCGGCCAACCTGTTGCTGGCGCCGGACGGGACGGTGAAGATCACCGACTTCGGCATCGCGCGGGTCATGGCGGATACCACGGCGCGGCTGACGGGGCGGGGGACCACCGGGACGCTGCCATACATGGCGCCCGAACAGTTGCGGGGGAAAAACTGCGACGCGCGCACGGACTTGTACTCGCTGGGTATCACCGCCTACGAACTCGTGAGCGGCAAGCTGCCGTTCTTGCAGGGAGATATCCAGTACCAGCAGTTACACGAACCGCCGACGCCCATTCCCGACGACGCCCCCACCCTGTGGCCCATTATCGAACGGCTGATGAACAAAGACCCGGCGGACCGGTATCCCGACGCCCGTGCGCTCGCCGCTGCGCTGCGGGGGGAGGCGGCGGAGGGTGAGCGCGAAGGCCGAGGCCTCACCCTGGCCGCGGCCGCCGTAGCCGCCGTGGGCGTCGCGCTTGTCGCGTTCATCTTCCTGCGGCCGGACCGGCCGCCGGAGCCTGACACCTCGCCCGCACCGGTCGTCGCGCCCACTCAGCCCAAGCGGGAGGCCCGCCCCGCGCCGGCCCAGGTCGACCCCGTTCCGCTGCCGGCCCGCTTGGCCAGCGTGCCCGCCGCGGGGTTGCTCCGCGTCGCGTACGAAGGTATCCCGCCCGCCGCACCGGCGGCCGCCCCCGCGCCGGAATTGCAGTTCGAGATTTTCGCCCGGCCCCAGGGCAGCACGGGGCTCGTGCCGGTACCGGATGGTGGGGAGTTGCGGTCCATGGTGGACGACTACATTTTTGTGGTCCGAACCTTTGCGCCGGGCTATCTCTACATCTTTCAACTGGGCTCCCACGGGAACCGTTTCTGGCTCTACCCGCGCAATCCCCACCTGAATGTCTCCACCGGTATCAATCCCGTCAAGGCGAACACGGTGCTGCAACTCCCGGGCAACGCGAAGACGTTCTACCTGGACGAGAATGCCGGCGTGGAACACATCTACGTGGTGTACAGCGCCGCGCCCTGGCCGGCGCTCGAGGCGGCCCTCGCCGGCGAGACGGATTCACCGGTCGCGTCGGGCACGGCTCTGCACTTGATGCTGGTGAGCGAGCCCAACCTGCTGCGGACGCGCAACGTCGGCCGCGCGCGCCAAACCCCCGCACGCACGAACGTCACCGTCAACTTGGAAGAGCAAACGTACACCGTAGCGCTGCCGAGTGACCCGTTAGTGGCGGCGGGAGCGTTCCTCGTGTTGGAACGGTGGTTCCAGCACGTAGCGGCGAACTGACGCGCCGCAGTATTTTCCGCGCGCAAGTGCTATACTTCTTGAGTCATGGCGCTGCACTACGGTTGTAATGCGAATATCCCCGAGGGCGAACCGATTACCCCCATCGCCCGGAAGCGTATCCTGCAGGGGAAATACTTCGTGCCGGATTGCCCGGACTACGAATCGAAATTCGGGCTCCCGAAGAAGGTGAAGATCAAGGCCGTCTACGCGGGCTGGTCGTGTTTCAACTGCGTCCACCTGATGGAGAGCCGCGAAGCCTTCCAGGGCCCCGGACACCAGACCTACTCGGCCCAGCGTGCGGCGGATTGGGAAATGAAAGCCCCGCCGACCCCCGACTCGCAGCCAGACCTGCCCGCGATCGTCGAAGCCCCCCACGACGCCGGCGCGTGACCCGCACGCGGGCGTGGCCGCGTGTTCTCGCCCTCTGCCTCTGCTGGGTGGGGCCCGCGCGGGCGCCGACCCGCAACTGTCTCGCGGTTATTTCACGGTGGCAGCACCTTGTTCAACAGTGGGGACCATGCGACATTGTGCGCAGTGCTGAAACAGGAGACAGTTTCTAAGAGGAGGCATCGACCATGATGCAACGGGCTTTCCGCATAGCGCGACCAACTGCTGGGGCAAGGATGTGGTTGATTGCAATCATCGTCCTCGTGGCAGGGGCCGCGTACCCCCCGCCCGCGCGCACTACCGCCGATGCACACGCGGCATTCGAAGCCACCCTGGCCGAGGCCGAAACCGTAAGTCTTATGGGGAGCGTTGATGTCCTTTCTGAACTATACGACTTGTTACCGCAGTTGACCTCGACGGAGAAGGCGGAACTCGAGCCCGTGCTTCTGCAGAATCTGTGTACTGGTGTCTCCTATCCGAGCCGGTACGTGGCGATCATGGTGCTGGTGCGGATGGCCAATGCGGACACGCTGAGCGCCGCCAGTCACGAGCAAGCGGTGCAATGCGTCAAAACGTACACACTCGACCCGACGCCTGATCCGATTCTCAAGAATGCACTGGTCACGGCCATGCGCCTGTTCTGGCGGGCGCCATCGCTGATCCCCGCGCTCGAGGAGATTATTGCCATCGCGGGTCCCGTCGACGCCCCCTTTGTCGGTGCCGACGTCATATGGCAAAACGCGGTGGCCGCACTGGGCGGTTGCGGGTCAGCGGGCTTGGACTCCCTCGTGGCCATGGTGCCTGCCACCGGCCTGGAGGAATCGCTGCTTATACCGATGGCTCGGTCCGGCGATGTGAGAGCCTACACGCATATTCGCGCGTACATGGACGCACGGCCCTGCGATTACACGACGCAGAACTGCTCCATCCCTGTCGTGGCACTCGGAACGCTCGCCAGCCTGCTGGACATCCGAGCGCTGGATCCGACAGAGGAAGTGGTCTTGGAAACCATTCGACAAGATCTGCACAACCTGTGCGATGCGAGCTTCCATCAGGTGATCGTCAGTCTCGCCGCGATGCATGTGTTTCGGATTACGCCGGATTCCGATACGCAGACAATCGCGATGTTGGAGGAATTGCGGCCTGTCATTCGCGAGGGCACCCAACAACAGATCGATTTTCTGCGTATGAAGCGCAACATGGAGACACAATAAGGACGGCCATATGCGGCGCCATCACGTCATAAGCCTAGTGCCTCTGGGTATTGCTTGTGCCTTAGTGCTGGGTAGCGCGTCGACGGCGGTTGCGCAAGCGCCGTTCGTACTGGCCGACCGGTGTAAGGCGAGGGCGTTGAACCGGACGGTGCGCGTGCGGGAGGCCGGCACGTTGCTGATTCCGAACGTGCCGGCAGTTTCAACGTGACGGGCGGGCGGGCGGTTTCTTCGCTCGACGCGGCGCGCGCGGCGCTTCAACGACATTTCGGGCATCCCGAGTTTCTCCCGTCCCAGGCGGAGGTGCTGCCGCGCGTGCTGGCGGGGGAAACGCTCCTCGTGGTGTGGCCCACGGGCGGCGGGAAGAGCCTCCTGTACCAGCTTCCCGCATTGCTGGAGCGCGGGCCCACGTTGGTGGTGTCGCCGCTCATCGCGCTTATGCACGACCAGTGGCAGGCGTTGCGCGCGCGGGGCATTGCCGCCGACGCGTTGCATAGCCACCTGAGCCGCGGCGACATGGATCGGACTCTGCAGCGGTTGCGGGCGGGGGAGACGCGGCTGTTGTATCTCGCGCCCGAGCGGCTGCGGGACCCGCGGGTCCATCACGCGCTCCAGGCGGCGCCGCATCCGGTCGCGCGCATCGCTATCGATGAAGCGCACTGCATTACGGAGTGGGGGCACGATTTCCGCGAGGATTACATGAGCGTTCCGCGCTCGCGGGCGAGGCTCGGCAATCCCCCGATGCTGCTGCTGACGGCCACCGCGACCCCCGCCGTGCAGGGGGATATCCGCGCGTGCATGGAGGTGGCGGACTGTCCGGTGGTCGTGGGAAATCTGGACCGGCCGAATCTGTGGTTCGGTCGGCGCCGCGTGCGCTCGCAGCGGGAGAAGCTCGCGGTGTTGGCGCGGATGTTGTGCAAGACCACATCCCCCCCATCCTCCGTAGGGGCGAGGCTTGCGTCGCCCGCGCCAGACGGGCCGGTCTCGCGACCGGCCCCTACAGAAACACGACCCTCCTTTGCCGGTGTCGGGTTGATCTATTGCGCCACGCGCGGGCAGACGGAGATCGTCGCGCGACATCTGGGCGCCGAAGGCATCGCCATCGAGGCTTACCACGCCGGCGTGGCGCCGGCCGCGCGCGCAGAGATCCAGCGGGCGTTCCTGGCGGATGAGCTGAACGCGGTCGTCGCGACCAACGCGTTCGGCATGGGCATCGACAAACCCGACGTGCGGTGGGTGGTGCACTTCGCCCATCCCGGCAGCCTCGAAGCTTACTACCAGGAGGTGGGGCGCGTCGGGCGCGACGGCGCCCCGAGCCGCTGTGTGCTGCTGTACAGCCCCCACGACGCGCACGTGCACCGCCAGTTCACGCGCGAGGCCTGCCCCCCGGTGGACCGGGTCATCGAGACGTTCCGCATCGTCTGCGCGCAGACCGACGCCGATGGGGAAGCTCCCCTCGCGCGCCCGGTACACGAGCGGCTGAAACATGATCTGTACTTGCTGGAGGAGGTGGGACTGGTCGAACAAGAGTGGCGCCGGGGGCATCGCGGGTCGGTGCATCTGCGCGTGCAAGCGGCGGAGGCCGCCGCCGCCGCGCCGACGGCACGCGCGCGCGAGGTGTGGGCGGCGCTCGACGGTGCGTACGACCTGACGGTCCGGGGCGGCGTGGGGCCCGTGAATCTTGTGGGGCATGCGGCCACCATGCTGCGCCGCCCGCCCGCCGACGTGGAGCAGGCGCTGTACGACATGGAGACCGCCGGCTTGATCGCGTACCGCCCGGCGGATGGGGCGGTGTTGTATCGCGTGCTGGGGGAGCGGGTGACGCGCGACCACGCGCGCCGGCTGGGGGAACTCATCGCCACTCGGCGTCGGCTCCGCACCGGCCGCCTGGATGCCATGCGGCGGTTCGCCACCACCGACGGGTGCCTGCGCCACGCGCTGCTCACGCACTTCGGTGCCGCCCCCGCGCAAGAACGGTGCGGCAACTGTTCCGCCTGCGGCCCCGGCACGTGAGGGTTGCCGCAGGACGGGGGCACGAGAACCGCGCTCTGCGGACCTCCTGCGCGGCCTGATTGTTGACGCAGTGCAGCGAAGTTGCTAGGCTGGCCGGTCTACGTGTAATACCCACCGTACGCGGAGGACAGGCAGCAAGCAATGGAAGCGGAACCGACTCAGGATAGCGGCAGCAGCGCGCCCACCTCGGTCATCCTGGGCGAGCCCCAGACGATGGAGGAGGCGTGGGCCGAGTACAGCGATAACCTTCGGGATTACCGCGAGGGGCAGGTGGTGCCGGGGACCGTCGCTGCCGTGACGGGCGAGGCCGTCCTCATCGACATCGGTTGGAAATCCGAAGGCGTGGTGCCCCGCAGCGAGTGGGCCGGCCCCGAGGAGATCCCGGTGGGCGAGGCCGTGGATGTCCTGATCGAGCGGATGGAGGACGAGAACGGCATGGTCGTCCTCTCCAAGCAGAAGGCCGACCGCATCAAGAATTGGACGCGTATCCAAGAGATCTATGAGAGCGAGGGGGCGATCGAGGGCCGCGTGGTGAAGAAGGTTAAAGGGGGCCTCAAGGTGGATATCGGGCTGGACGCCTTCCTGCCGGCCTCGCAAGTGGCCCGGCGGCCCACGTCCGACCTCGACCAGTTCATCGGCAAGCGCCTGTCCTTCAAGATCATCAAGCTTACGAAGCGGCGCCGGAACGTGGTCCTGTCCCGCCGTCAGGTGCTGGAGGACGAGCGGTCCGAGCAGAAGGCCGAGCTGCTGGGCAAGCTGCAGATCGGCATGACCCTCGAGGGCAGGGTGAAGAACATCACCGACTTCGGCGCGTTCATCGACGTCGGCGGCATCGATGGGCTCCTGCACATTACCGATATGTCCTGGGGCCGCGTGAAGCACCCGAGCGAGATGCTGAAGGTCGGCCAGGAGGTGCAGGTCGCCGTCCTCAGCTTTGACAAGGACGCGGAGAAGATTTCGCTGGGCATGAAGCAGCTCACGGAAAACCCGTGGACCTACGCCGGGGTGAAGTACGGCGCCGGTTCGCTGGTGACCGGCCGCGTCGTCAGCATGACGGACTATGGTGCGTTCGTGGAACTCGAAGAAGGTATCGAGGGCATGGTCCACATCAGTGAGATGAGTTGGACCAAACGCGTGCGCCATCCGAGCGAGATCGTGACCGTCGGCGAGGAGACCGAGGTCAAGGTGCTGAACGTCGACGAAGCCAACCAGAAGATTTCCTTGGGCATCAAGCAGGTGGGGACGAATCCGTGGGACGAGGTAGACGGCAAGTATCCCATGGGCAAGGTGGTGCCCGGCATCGTCCGCAACCTGACGGATTACGGCGCGTTCGTCGAGCTGGAAGAGGGCATCGACGGCCTGCTCCACGTCTCGGACATCTCGTGGACGAAGAAGGTCACCCAGCCCAGCGACGTGTTGACCAAAGGCCAGACGATCGAAGTGAAGGTGCTCAGCGTCGACTCGGCGAACGAGAAGATCGCGCTGGGCATCAAGCAACTCGAAAGCGATCCCTGGCAGACGGTCGCCGGCCAATACACCGTGGGCGAGTACATCAAGACGAAGGTCTCGAAACTCGTGAGTTTCGGCGCGTTCGCCGACCTCGGCCAAGGCGTAGAAGGGCTCATTCATATTTCAGAGCTGTCCAAGGACCGGGTGAACAAACCCGAGGATACGGTCAAGCTGGGCGATGAGGTCATGGTGAAAGTTATCTCCATTGATCCCACCGCCCGGAAAATTGGGCTCAGTATCAAGCAACACCAGATCGACGAGGAGTCGCAAGCCGTCGGCGAGGTGCGGGCCATCGAGTCCACCTTCTCCGCTTCCAGCATGGGCGAGGCCTTTGCCGCCGCCAACCTCTCGTTCCCCGAGGCTGGGTCCGAGGAGGCGGCCGAGTCGGACACGCCCCCGGACGCGGCTTCTGATGCGCCCGCGGACCCTGAGCCCGAGGAGGCGGCTGAGACGGACACGCCTCCGGACACGGCCTCTGATGCGCCCACGGACCCTGAGGCCGCGGACGAGACTGAGTCCGCCCCCGAGGCCTAACCGCTTCCGGACCCGGGCTGCGGCCGGCCGGCCCGGGCAGCCCCGCTACTCGGTTCCCGCCGTACTCGTGCGCTCCCGCTGCCCGATAGGGCACACTGGGGTCTAAGAACCATGCCGCTCCTGGTACATAAATACGGCGGGACGTCCGTCGAGAACGTCGCCAAGATCAAGCAAGTGGCCGAGCGCATCGCGCGCGCCCGCGCGCAGGGGAATGATGTGGTCGCGGTCGTCAGCGCCATGGGCCGGATGACCGACGAACTGGTGGATCTGGCCCATGCGGTGTCGCCCGAGCCGGACGGGCGGGAGTTCGATATGTTGCTGGCCACCGGCGAGCAGGTGTCGGTGGCGTTGCTGGCCATGGCGCTGCACGAGCTGGGCCACAAGGCGCGGTCGCTCACCGGGTCGCAAGCGGGGTTCCGGACCGACGGGTGGCATACCAAGGCCCGGATCACCTCCATCGACGCGGGCCGCCTCCAGAGCCACCTCGCCGCGGGCGAGATCCTCCTGGTGTGCGGGTTCCAGGGCATGACGGAGAACGGCGACATCGCCACCCTCGGCCGCGGCGGGTCGGACACCAGTGCGGTGGCGCTCGCCGCCGCGCTGCAGGCGGACATGTGCGAAATCTGTACGGACGTGGCCGGGGTTTACACGGCCGACCCGCGCGTCGTCCCCGCCGCCCGCAAGCTGGATCGGATCAGCTACGACGAACTGCTTGAACTGGCGAGCGTCGGCGCCAGTGTCATGCAAACCCGGTCCGTCGAGTTCGGGAAGAAGTACCAGGTGCCCCTGTACATCTGCTCGACCCACGATGCGGAACCGGGCACAATAGTGACGCACGAGGAGCCGGACATGGAGCAACTGGTCATCAGCAGCTTGGCGCTCGACCTGAACGAAGCGAAGCTCTCCCTGATGGGAGTGCCGGACAAACCGGGGGTGGCCGCCACCATCTTCCAGCGCATTGCGGAACACAACATCGTCGTCGACATGATTATCCAGAACGTCGGGAAAGGGGGCCACAGCGACATTTCGTTCACGGTGCCCTCCAGCGATCTGCCGCAGGCCCAGCCCGTGGTCGAAGCGTTACAACGGGAGCTGGGCGCCCGGGAGGCCTTGGTGGACGCCGACGTGGCGAAGGTCTCCGCCGTCGGGGTGGGCATGCGCAGCCATTCCGGCGTGGCCGCCGCCATGTTCACGGCCTTGGCCGACGCCGGCATCAACATCGACATGATCAGCACATCGGAGATCAAGATTTCGTGCGTGGTCCGCATGGCCGATGGGGAGCGCGCCGTGCAGATCCTGCATGCCGCGTTCGAGCTGGACCGGCCGCTCCAAGAAAGGTCCGCCCGATGAAGATCGAAACGTACGACACGACGTTGCGCGATGGCGTGCAAGGGGAAGGGGTGTCCTTCTCCCTCAAGGATCAACTGGACGTAGTCCAGGCGCTGGACGCGCTGGGCATCACCTTCATCGAAGGCGGCCAACCCGGCTCCAACCCCAAGGCGCGCGCCTTCTTCCAGGAACTCCGACACGTGTCGCTCAAGACCACGCGCATCGTGGCCTTCGGCGCCACGCGCAAGCCGCGCACCACGCCGGGGCGGGACGCGCTCACCAAGGACCTGCTCCGGGCGGAGACCGAAGCCGTCATGATCGTCGGCAAGAGTTGGGATTTTCACGTGGACAAGGTGCTGCACACCTCTCTCACGGAGAACCTGCGGATGATCGAGGACACGGTGGCGTACTGCGTCAAGCGCGGGCGCACGGTGCTCTACGATGCCGAACACTTCTTCGACGGCTACCTGGCCAATCCGCAGTACGCGATCAAGACGCTCCAGGCCGCGGCGGCCGGCGGCGCGTGCCGGCTCGTCCTGTGCGATACCAACGGGGGCCGGCTCCCGTGGGAGGTGGGCGAAATCGTCGACGCCCTGCAGGAACACCTGAGCACGCCTCTGGGGATTCACGTGCACGACGACGCGGACCTGTCGACCGCCAACACCATCACCGCCGTTGCGCACGGCGTCACGCACGTGCAGGGCACGATCAACGGGGTGGGGGAGCGCTGCGGCAACGCGGACCTCACCGCCATCATCCCGACGCTGCAACTGAAGCTGGGCATGCAGGTGGTCACCCGGCGCCAACTGCGGAACCTGACGCGCACGGCGCATCTTGTGGCTGAACTGGCGAACCAGACGCCGAACATGGGGCAGGCCTATGTGGGCCAGAGCGCGTTTACGCACAAGGGCGGCTGGCACGTGCACGCGGTGCAACAGGACGCGAGCACGTACGAACACATCGAGCCGGACCTGGTGGGAAACGAGCGCCGCATTCTCGTGTCCGAGGTGAGTGGCCGGCGCAATATCGAGATGAAGGCCGCCGAACTGGGCATCGACCTGGACGGAGACGGCGCGGACGCTAAGGCCATCATGCTGCGCGTGAAGGAATTGGAAGCCCAAGGCTACACGTTCGAAGGGGCGGAAGCATCGTTGGAACTGGAAATCGCGAAACTGCAACGCCGGTTCACCCCCTTCTTCGAGCTGCTGAATTACCGGGTCACCATCGAGCACTTCGAGGACGATTCGTCGCTCTCGGAAGTGCGCATTCGCCTGCGCGTCGAGGATGAGGTCTTCAACGGCAAGAGCGAAGGCCACGGCCCCGTCGACGCGCTCAACTTGGCGCTGCGCGAAGCGCTGGAGCCCCGGTATCCGGTACTGAAACACCTGCACCTGGAGGACTACAAGGTGCGGATCCTCGCCACCACCAAGGCGGGCACGGACGCGAAAACGCGCGTGCTTATCGAATCGGGTGACAAGCGCTCGGGCGATACCTGGAACACGGTGGGAGTCGACGAAAACGTACTAGTGGCCAGCTACAAGGCGCTGGTGGACAGCATCGAATACATGCTCACGCGGCAGGGGAAACACGCGAAACCGCGCCGGGGAAAACGTCGCGCGGCTGCGAAGTAGCGCGGGCGCAGTGCAGGTGCACGCGCCCTCCCGCGCCGGGAGCCACCGCGGGAGGATACCCCCGTGCAACTAGGCGATCGGTTTGACGAACGGTCCGCCACCCTCCGGGCCCGGTATGCCGAGGCGAAAGGTGGCCAGTGGACGGTGGCCGACCTGGAATGGACCGCAGAGGCGGTGGTGCTGGCGGCGCATCAGCCGGAGGCGGCAGCCCGCGCCACCCGTGCCGCCCTCGTCGCCACGTTCTACCACTGGTCGGACGCGTTGCTCGGGGCTACCAGCCGGCTCGCGGCCACGCTCGCGAATGCGGACGCGCAACTGCTCGTCGCGGTGCACGTGCACGATCACGCGCGCCACCTGGAATGCTGGCGACGCTATCTCGAATGCGTCGGCACGGCCGGGCAGGTACCCGACGGTGCGCGGCGCGCCCTGGTGGAGCTGGTGGATGTGGGCGAACCCGCGCGGACGTTGCACGCGGCGGCGGTGCGCCTCCCCGCGCTCCAGGCCGCGTACGCAGCGCTCGCGGACGGGTGGTGCTGTCCGCTGGGTCGCAGGCTCTGCAACCGGCTGGCCGGGGACACGGCACGCCAGCGGGACGACCTGTGCGCGGTCATCCTGCACGCGGAGCGTGGGGGTGGCGCTGCGCTGGAGTCGGAGACCGACGTCCTGTTCGGGTTGGCGCCCGTGCTGGAGCCCGAACTCGGCCCCGACCCCGTGAGCGCCCTACGCAGTCACGCGGCCGAGGGCCAGCGGCGCATGGCAGACATCCTCGCCGCATCGGATTGACCGCACTTCCGCCCCCGTGCGAGAATGACCCCGCCGCGGTCGGCTTTTCCGGATTCGCGGCACTTTTCGGGGCGTGGCGCAGTCCGGTAGCGCACCTGCTTTGGGAGCAGGGGGTCGCTGGTTCGAATCCAGTCGCCCCGACCGCATAAATGAAGGGTTTCGGCAATTCTACATCCCTGGAAAATGACCCGTGGGTACGCCCTGGGTAACAGATCGCGGCCATTCGAGTGTTAGGGGGCTGAGGCAAGATCCCATCCGCTTCCTGAGACTGGGATATGGGGCCCTGTCCAGGGGGGTATCAACGCGGGCAACCCGGCAGGAGGCAGAGCTCATCCGCACACTGGGCGCATGAGCCGATGGTGACACTTATAGAGCCTCTTCGCAGAGCGATCCGAACCCGCCTATGTCCTTCAAGTCCGAATGCGGAGCATGTCGCACTGGTAACTGGCGATAAGGAAAAGTTTCGCTCGTGGCGTCAACAGAATCAGAAGGCTGAGCTCAACTTGCGAAATGCCAAGTTGGATCACCTGTCCTTCGAAAATGTCCAATTTGGTCCCGCCAATCTCAAAGATGCAGAGATTGCCACCAAGCCTGTTGCGCTGAATCGGTGCCGACTTGAAAAGTGTAATTTCACCCGCGTTGATCTAGACGGGGCGAAGTTTAGCTCAGCCAAGCTTTCCGAAGCCATATTTACAGGATGCAACCTGCGACGTGCCGACCTTGATGGCGCAGTTCTTTCTGGCGCACACTTTAGGAAGGCGGACCTCTATCAAGCTGAGGTTGGCGGTGCTTACTTCGACAAAGCCAAGGGTCTTCCCCAAGCCAAGAATCTACACACGGTCAACCTTCGAGGTGACAGAGACGTAATTGGATTTGAAACCGCTGAGTGGAAGAGCTTCGACAGACTGGACTGGGCTCGGCTCAGGTACATAGGAAGCCTACCCATCTTTGGCTTTTCGTCATTGCTTGTGTTCAGCTTGCCACCGCTTACCTATCTGATTGATTACTACAACGACCGTCTAGAACTCGTACACGCGTGGGCTCGTCGCGCACTGGATAATGATAGCCCCCAGGTCAGAGAGTTCGCGACTATGCTCCTCGAGCGGCTTGGACCGCTGCCCATATCCATCAACCTTTTACTTCTGTTCTTAGCAACGACATTCTTGTGGTTGGGCGCCTTAACCTATTCGATTGCTTGTCCAGAAAGAGTTCAGGAAGTGAGTGAGCATCGGTGGTGCCATGAGCTTCAAAAGCCATTAATCCTTTACCGTGCAGAATCGTGGCGCCGGCCGCCCGCGAGATTGTTCTGCGCTTTGTTCTATCTTCTAGCGATACTTTTCGGTTTACCGTATATCGCAATTAAGCTTTACGACACCTCTATGATCCTGATGGAAAATCTCTTCCTCTCGTAGTCAGTATGTCGCTGCATGACATGCGTCCCATGCCACGTCGATGGTGGAGACTTGAGCGCCGCTGTCGCCTTAACGAGTGCCGCATGAGGGGAGCGATGAGGCATGCAAGCAGGAGATAGTGAGCTTGGCTTAACGTGTAGCCGATGCATAAATTCGCTGACGTTTGCGGTTAGAGAGGCGGCACGTGAGGCGGCGCGAAGCGCGGTCGAGGCCGGGGCGAGTGCGCTCAGGCCTCGATATCCTTGGACATCGTCAGGCTCGCATTAGGGCCTCTTTCCCTTGACCGCCGGGGTCGCGTTGAGGAGCCCCGGAGGGCGTGCTAGACTTCGCCGTGATGCGGAATCCTGCGGCACGCGTGCTGGTGGTGCTGGTGGCTGCGGCGGCGGGGTGCAGCGGCCTCGTCGACATCGACAACACAGAGGTGGCGCGCGTGGACGGCCAGAAGATCCTCCTCCGGGATGTGCTCGCGCGCATCAGCCAGACCCCGCCCCAGAGCCGCTTGAAGGCCAGCTCGCGCGCGGGGCGGGAGGGAATCCTTGACGATCTCATCAACGAAAGCTTGCTGCTGGGCGTGGCCGACGCGGCCGGCATCATCGTGCCCGAGGCCGAGCTGCGCGCCCGGATGGAGCAGGAGCGGCAGGCCATGGCCCAGCGTACAGGCGATCCGACCGCCCTGCCCCTCATGCGCGACGCCGAGACGATCGAGCGAATTCTGCGCATCGAGAAGGCGCTGGAGAGCGTCATGGGGTTCGAGGCCGTCCAGGAACGCTACGAGCAGCTGCACCGTGGACCGCCGCGCGATACCGTGCAGTACGATTTCGTGCTGGTTCGCGCCACCAATCCCAACCTGGCGCAGGAGGCCGAGGTGGCCTTCAATGCGGGGACGACCGCGGCGGAGCTGATCGCCCAGTTCCGGTCTCATCCGGATTTTCTCAACGGGGGCCGGACCGATCCGATCTACACACAATTGCTGGCACCGTGGCTGCGGCGGGAACTGGGGGCCGACCCCCGGCCGGGGACCGTTCTGCCGCCGTATAAGGACGACACGTCCGGCCAGCCCGCCTTCATGGTCGTGCGCTTGATCAACCGGTGGAGCTTCCCGCCGATGGCTGCGATTTACGAAAGTCTGGTGGAAGAGTTGTACGAAGACTACATCGCCGAGTTACGCGCGCAGCATGCGATCGAACGCTATCCGGACCGGTTGACGTGGATCGAACGCCGGTAGGTTTGCCGAGACCGGCGCGCGGCTGAGGCCGGGGACACGGGAGAGATGGAAACCCTCGCGCGCGTCATCCGCGAGCACCCCATTGCCTTTCTCGCTTATGTAGGCGTGATGGCGTTCATCATCGCCCGGCTCGTGCACCTGCTCCGGCAGACGTGGGCGCTCGCGCGGACGCCGCGGGACCGGTGGGCGGCCGCAACGCTGGGCAGCCTCTTGAGCCTGGCGTTTTGTGGCCTCTGTACTTTCCTCTTCCTCAGCCTGTTCGCGTAACGGTCCGCTACCAGAGATCCCAGCGCCGCTCGACCCCCCGGTACTCCTCCTGCCCATGCTCGTGGAGCCACGCGAGCATCTGTCGCACGCTCCCGGTGGCGAGCGCTATGCTCGTATCCGCGGCGCCGTAGTACACGTGCACCGTATCCCCGTCGTCCTGCACCGTGATGCCGCACGGAAACACCACGTACCCCACGTCGCCCACGCGTTCATATTCTTCGTCTGGCCCGAAGATCCACGTGTCCCCGCGCAGGAGACAGTGCTCCGGCTCCTCCAGTTCGAACAGCGCGAGGCCGACCCGGTAGAGGCTGCCCGCCGAACTCCGCCGCACCGCATGGTAGAGCACGAGCCAGCCTTCCGGCGTTTCCACCGGCGGGCAGGCCAAGCCGACTTTGTGCGCGTCCCACCACGTGCCGTGCCGGTGCCGGAGCATGATGCGGTGGCTGCCCCAATGCAGTAGATCCGGGGAGTAGGACACCCACAGGTGGGAGCCCGCCGGCGTCACGGGGCGGTGGATCATCACCCAGCGGTTCTTGATCCGCCGGGGCAGCAGGGCCGCATCCTTGTCGTCCGGTGGCATTATGACGCCGATACGGTTGAACCGACGGAAATCCGCCGTCATCGCGAGACACACTGCGGGCCCGCCACCGGAGACGGCGATGTACGCGATGGCGTACTGCCCCAGCTCGGGAACGTAGGTGACCCGGGCATCCTCGATCCCACTCAGCTCTGCCGGCCACTCGTCCGGCGAGGGACAGAGCGTCGGCTGGGGATCCACTTCCCAGGCATCGATCCCATTGTGCGACCGCGCGACGCAGAAATGGGAGTGCCCCCGCAAATCCTCGACGCGGCAGAGCAGCAGGGTCGTGCCGTCCTGCAGCCGCGTGGCGCCGGGGTTGAAGACCGAATTGACTTTGTACGGCCAATCCGCCGCCGTCAAGATCGGATTACCGTCGAACCGATGCAGCAGCGTTTCATGCGGGTCGGTCCGTGGCGCCACGATTTCCTCCTCGTCTCCGGCCGTCAGGCGGCCGGGATCACGCTTTCCGCTCGCCGCAACTCCACGACCGATAACAGGAACGCCAGCGTGGATTCCGCGCCCTGATTCTCGTTGGTCTGCGCCGGCTGGAGCCCGTCCCGGCAGCCACCCGTGGTCACGTCGTACAGGGGCAAGCCCAGGTCGTTCCGTCCCAGGAACCAGTCAAAGGCCCGCCGCGCTTCCGCGATCCAGACGTCATCGCCCGTCACACGGTAGGCCTCCAACGCCGCGGCGATCATCGCATGCGCTTCGATGGGCTGCTGGTCGAAGCGCGCGCGCTCGCCGCTGCGGGGGTACCACCCCTCGCTGCCGACCGGCACGAACTGGCCGTCGTCCCCCCGGTGCAACTTCGCGAGCCAGTCCAGCATGGCCAAGCCGACCTCCACCAGGTCGCCGCGCTCCAGGACGCGGCCGCTCACGATGAGCGCGTGCGGGATCCGGGCATTGGCGTAGGTCAGGATCGGTTCCACCCACTGCCACCCTTGCGCGCTGTGTTCCTCGTACAGGCGCATCAGGCGGCGCACCAGCGTCTCCCGAACGTGCTCGGACAGGGAATGTCCGGAGAAGTAGCGCAGATACTCGTGGATGCCCAACACCGTAAAGGCCCACGCCCGCGGCGACGTGTGTTCCAGCGCCGCCGGCAGCGCTTGCAGAAAGAGCTGACTGGCCAGCCCGTGGATGCCACTTTGGGCCGAGCGCCCCGCCGCCGTCCCTAACGCCCACAATGCCCGGCCGTGACAGTCTTCGCTCCCGGCCGCGTCCAGCCACTCCCGTTCGTAGGACAGGAAGTTGTGGAACGTCCCGGTCTCGGCGCGGAAGGCATGCAGCAGGAAGGCCAGGTAGCGCGACGCCATGAGGTGGACCTCCAAGCCGTCTTCGTGGATACCTTCCAGCAGCGTGGTCAGCACGAGCGCACGCGCGTTGTCATCTACGCAGTACCCATGGCGGTAGTTCGGGACGCTATAGATGGCGTGCTGCAACAGCCCCGTGTCGTCCGTCATGCGCCGCAGATGGTCCAGTTTGAGAATCGGGAGTTCGGCGAGCCGCTCGTCCCGGCGCCAGGGTTCGCACACGCGGCGTGGGGCGCGGCTCCGGTCCAGGGTGGCGTGGGCGAAACTCCGCAGGTAGGCCTCGGCGACCACCGGCCAGATCATGTGGCGCCCCGCAAGGTAGGCGGCTTTACGCATGGCGTGCCGCCGCGTGTCCTCGTGCAGCAACGCCACCACTGCGCGCGCGACGGCGTCGCTATCCCGCATGGGGATCAGCACCCCGCGGCCGTCAGCGAGCAGTTCCTCCGCGTACCAATAGGGCGTCGAAATGATCGCTTTCCCCGCGCCGAAGGTATACGCCAGGGTGCCGGACACGATCTGGGCGTCATTGAGATAGGGCGTGAGGTAGAGGTCCGCCACCCCAATGAATTTCACCAGTTCCTCGAGTGAGAAGAAGCGGTCGTGGAAGATCACGTGCTCGTGCACCCCCAGCTGGCGCGCAAGCCGCTGCAGGCTCAACCGGTATTGTTCGCCGTTGCTCCGGCGGAGGTGGGGATGCGTCGCCCCCACAACCATGAACACGACGTCTGGAAACTCGTCGAGAATCGCCGGGAGGGCTTCGATGCCGTACTCCACCCCCTTGTTCGGATTGAGCAGGCCGAAGGTCAGGATCACGGTCTTGCCCGCCACCCCGAAGTCGTCTTTGTAAAAAGTCGGGTCCACGAACGGCACATCCGGAATCCCGTGGGGGATCAGGTCGATCTTCGCCTTAGGGATGCCGTAGATGTCCTGCAGGAAGGTGCGGGCCAGCTCACTCATGACCACGAGCCGGTCCGCGAGCTGCCCCAATTGCACCATGACTTCATGCTGCTGCGCATCCGGCTCGCGCAACACCGTGTGCAAGGTGGCCACGATCGGCATGCGCAGATCGCGCAACAGCGCCAGGATGTGACTCCCGGCGGGGCCGCCGTAAATCCCGTACTCGTGCTGGAGGCAGACCACGTCCACCTTATTGATGTTGAGGTAGTCCGCCGCGCGATGGTACGACGCCAGTTCCTTCTCACGTAGTTCGAATCGCACACACGCCGGGTAGGCGTACCCGTCGGGGGTATCGTTGACCGGGATCGCGAAACAGGTCGCGGTGGGATCGGCTGCCGAGACCGCCGAACGGAGATCCGTGGTGAATGTGGCGATGCCGCACTGGCGCGGCAGGTAGTTGCCAATGAACGCAATCCGCTCGAATGTCATCGAAGCCACGGAGCCCATCATCTGCACCTCGTGCTGTCGCCCCAGGCGACCCACAGCGGAACGGATGTCAGGCCAGCGTTCAGTTGTGCGTCACCGCTTGGCGGGCAGCCGTGTCCGCGCATGCCCCCGAGTGCATCGTGGGACGCCCGCGCCGCGCGCGGGCCCTCTCCACGGCGGCTGCACTATATCACCTGCGTCGCACGACGGAGCGCGCCCCCACTGTCCGGGCGCGGTTGCTATACTGCCCGCAGCGCCTCTGCGCCCGTAGCTCAGGTGGATAGAGCAGCAGCCTTCTAAGCTGCCGGTCCGGGGTTCGAATCCCTGCGGGCGCGCCATGGATGAGGCTCGGCCTCGGGGGCGGTGGTCCGCGCCGGGACAGGGGCGGCACCCCACCGCGCAGCGGAACCGGGGACGAAGCTCGGGAGTACCACGATGAAAGTGGCCATGCTCGCGCCGATCGCGTGGCGCACGCCGCCACGACACTACGGCCCGTGGGAGAGCATCGTCTCGCTGCTGACGGAGGGCCTGGTGCGCCGCGGCGTCGACGTCACCCTGTTCGCGACCGGGGATTCCGAAACGCGCGCGCGGCTCGTCGGCGTCAGTCCGCGGGGGTACGAGGAAGATCCGGCGCTCGACCCGAAAGTCTGGGAGAGCCTCCATATTTCCGCCGTGTTTGAGCGGGCGGACGAGTTCGATCTGATTCACAGTCACTTCGATTTCTTGCCGTTGACGTATATGGGTATGACCGCGACCCCCGTGGTCACCACCATTCACGGCTTCTCCTCGCCGAAGATTCTGCCCGTCTACCAGAAATACAACGGCCGGGCCTACTACGTGGCCATCAGCGACGCGGACCGGAGCCCGGACCTGGATTACGTCGCCACCATTCATCACGGGATCGACCTCGCCCGATTCACCTATGTGGACACGGCGGGGGAGTATCTGCTCTTCTTCGGCCGCATTCATCCCGACAAGGGCACGAAAGAATCCATCGCCATCGCCCGTGCCACGGGTATGCGGCTCATCATTGCGGGGATCGTCCAGGATGAGGCCTATTTCGGGCGCGAGGTGCAACCCCACCTGGACGACGAACGCGTGTGCTACATCGGCAGCGCGGGACCGGACAAACGCGATGCGCTGTTGGGCGGGGCCTACGCTCTGCTGCACCCCATCAACTTCGACGAACCGTTCGGCCTCTCCGTCATCGAGGCGATGGCGTGCGGCACCCCCGTCACCGCGATCCGGCGGGGCAGCATGCCCGAGGTCATTGCCGATGGCCGGACCGGGTTCCTGGTGACCGACTGGGAGGAGATGGCGGCCAGCATTCCGCGCGTGCGCGACATCGACCGCCGGGAGTGCCGCCGCTGGGTCGAGGCCAAGTTCAGCGTGGGCCGCATGGTGGACGACTACCTGGCAGTCTACGAGACGATTCTCGCCGGGGGCGGCCGGGGGGCGCGGGGCCGTTAGGCAGGCCGGTCACCGGATACAATGCCGCTGGGGAGCCAGTGACGGTGCGCGGTGGTTCACCCACGCGCGAAACGGCCGGCTCGGAGTGGGGCCGTGGATGGTGGAGGAGCGTATGCGACGACATATTCCCTTTGGTGACGGTACGGTTGAGGTGCAGCTGCCCGACCGTACATTTGTGCTGGGGACGGAGCCGAGGCGCGCACTGGAACCGATCGACGACCTGCTGGCGGCCACGCGCGCGGCGCTTGCCGCGCCCCGCGGGCTGCCGCCCATCCCGGAGTTGGTCAAGCCCGGGGCGCAAGTCACCATCGCGTTCGACGACCTCACGGTGCCCTGCTTCTCGCCGATCCGCCGGGTGGCCATCGAAGAAGTGCTCGCGCAGCTTGCGGATGCGGGCGTGGCGCGGGACACGGTCATGCTCGTCTGCGCCAACGGCTTGCACCGCAAGTTTCCGCCCGAGGAACTCGCCGTCGTGCTCGGCAAAGATTTGGTGGCCGAGTTCGGGTCGCGGCTCATCTGCCACGACGCGGAGGACGAGGCCAATCTGTCGTACCTCGGGCAGACCGAGCAGGGGTACGACGTGGAGATCAGCCGCTACGCCGCGGAAGCCGACCTGACCGTGTACATCACCGCCTCCCACAATCGTGGCTTCTCCGGCGGATGGAAATCCGTGTGCGTCGGCCTCGGAAGCTGGCGGTCCATCCGGCATCACCACGGGCCGGACGGCATGAGCATGTCCGTGAAGGACAACCGCATGCACAAGATACTGGACGAGATGGGCCGGGTGATCGAAGCAGAAATCGGGGGCACCATGTTCAAGATCGACGCGATCGAGTGCGACCCGTTTCAGACGGCCGAGATCTTCGCCGGCTCCACCTGGGAGGGCCGCAAGGCGGCGATGGCGATCATGGAGGATCTGTACCCCCGGCGCCGGGATCTGAGCGATACGAAGTACGACGTGATCGTGTACGGCGTGCCGAACTGGAGTCCCTACGCCACCTTCGCCAAGATGAACCCCATCCTGACGTTGATTTCCTCGGGCCTCGGCTATTTCGGCGGCGTCATTCCCGCGCTGGGCAATCCAGGCTGCACCGTGATTCTGGCAACGCCGTGCCCGTTTCAATGGGACTACGAGCATCACGCACCGTATCCCGTGGTGTGGGAGGAGGTGCTGCCCGAGTGCCGCGACCCTTACGAGATCGACCGCCGGTTCGGTGAGGCGTTCGCCACCCGCGAAGACCTGATCGACAAGTACCGGAACAACTACGCGTTTCATCCGATCCACGGGATCATGGCCACGCACCCCCTCAAGCGGCTCAAGCACGCGGGCCGGATCATCGTGGCGGGCATCGAGGACCCCGCCACGGCGGCGCACATCGGCTTCGAGAGCGCCGGCACGGTCGAAGACGCTATCTGCATGGCCGAAGATATCCACGGCGCGGATTGCGGCATCGCGTACATGGAACTGCCCGCCATCACCTCACCTACGAAAGTGCCCATGTGAGGCCTCGCTCCGTGGAGGGTGCTGCTGGATATTTGATCCTACCGATGGCACGCATCGCACCCGGCCAAGAAGGTGGGTCATCGCTGTGAAATGTAAACTGTGTTCAAGTGAGACAAAACTTGTAAAAGCGCACGTAATTCCCAAAAGCTTCTGTAAACAAGTATCGGAGGACCCAACCACTGCGAAGCTAGTCACAAACACGCCTGGTGAGTATCCGAAAAGAAATCCTGTCGGCGTGTACGATCCCACCCTAGTTTGCGCTGATTGCGAGAATCTCTTTGCTCCCTGGGACGACTATGCATTCTCCGTTTTGGTTAGGGATGAGAATTTGCACGTCCCAATTAAAGATGGAGAAAGAACGATCGGGTACACGATCGCCGAGGTTGATTACCGAAAGCTGAAACTCTTTGCTATATCAGTACTGTGGAGAGCCTCTGCAAGTAGCCACGGGTTTTTTCACCGAGTTAAAACCGGACCGCATGAAACCCAGCTGGCATCGATGATTCGTGCCGGGACTCCTGGTGAACCGGAGGACTTCGCAGCTGTGTTCGCAAAGTTCGATGGCCCTTTCGAAACTTTTCAGCTCGACCCGCATTTCGAGCGATATGACGGCATCAATTTCTACCGCATCTATTTGTCAAGGTACGTGATATCGGTGAAGGTGGATCATCGGCCTCCGCCTGCCCTATTCGATATATTCGTTCTTCGGCCAGATCGGCCGTTATGCATAGCTCTCAGAAACCTTCGGAGGAGTAGTGAATTGTCCCTCTTACGAACCCTCGCCGCTTCCGCGAACTGGTAATTGCGTCGTGAACAAGTGGGTTAGTGAGAAGGGCCGCAGTGTGTTTGTATCGGCCACGATTGCGAGCGTATGGTGAATATGGCCCAAGAATCAGACAAAACTGCCGCTGACCGGCCGCCGCGGATCAGCGACATGCAGCCGCTGCCGGCGCACGCGCCGGAGATGATCGAGATGAAGGCGGCGTGCTGGTACAACTTCCCCGAGATGGTAAATGACGGAGTTGTGCTGGCGGGCGTGTGGTGGTGGACGCGCGGCGGGGAGTGGGTCCGGCCGTGGTGGACCCTGCTCCTGCTGGCCGCGGTCGTGGGCTTCGCGCTGCGGCTGCTGCAGTTGGTGCGGTACAGCCATATCCTAAACTCGGTCGTCCACAACACGTTCGGGCACAACATCGTGCTCTGGTTCATCGTCATCGCTGAGGCGGTCTATTTCATCGATCAGTACAAGTTCTTCACGCTCGCGCTCTTCATCCTGGGCCACCATCTGTTCTTCGCGGCGTGGGTCGACCTGCCCGGCCGGCTGCTGGTGGACCGCTTCTATGGCGGCGACGCCAAGGCCGCATTCGCCCACCAGATCCGGGCTCGAACACCGGCGGCCGCTGAGGCCGATGGGTGATGGCGGCGCATAGGTCGCATACCACTCACGTTGATGCTAGCGCGGGCCCGGATGGTGCTCAGTAGGTCTTGACCGCCCATATGATGCCCAGTATCAAAAGCGTCACGGCGATGCCCACAAGGCCAACCATCATCCGCAGAGGGAACGAATAGATGACCGTGCCTGTCTTGGTGCGGCGTCTCCAAAGCATGTCGGCGTTGCCTTTCACCGATGATACCTCTGGAGAGTTGGGCGTATTCAGTCGGTGTATGGCCGCGGGCAGAATCGTAGATGAGGGGGCGGCCTGATGCCGCATGTGAAGGTTGGCCCCAGCGAGCTGTACTATGAGATCCGGGGCGAGGCGGGTCCGCCGGTGCTGTATCTGTTGGGGTTGGGCAGCTTCGCGGTGTCGCCGAACGAGTACCGCCTGGAAGATCTGCTGGCGCGGGAAGCGCGGGTGCTGCTCATGGACACCCGCGGCCTAGCCCGCAGTGCCCCCCATCCGGCGGGGGAGTACAGCATCGAGGGCTTCGCCGATGACGCGGCGGCGCTGATGGACCACGCCGGTTGGCCGGAGGCGCACCTGGTGGGCACGAGCATGGGCGGCATGATCGCGCAAGCTTTCGCGTACCGGCATCCGGAGCGCATCCGGACCCTGGCCCTCATGGCGACCGCCCCTAGCGGGACGGACGGTCTGGCCCCGGACGACGAGACGCTGGCTATCCTCGAAAATCGGGATGGTCTCCCCGCGGCCGAGGCGGGGCGTCGTGCGTGGACCACGTCCAACACGACGGAATTCATCGAGCACCACCGGGATTATTTGGAGTGGCGTGAGGGCGAAAAGGCCAAGTACCCCGTCAACCGCGAGGTCTACCGGCAGCACCTGGCAGCGCTGCGGGCATTCGATTCACGGCCGTGGTTGGGGGAACTGCGCTGCCCGACTCTCGTGGCCTGGGGCGAGGCGGATCGCATCATTCCCGCGCGGAACTCCCAGCGGTTGGCGGAATCCCTCCCCCACGCCGAACGGCTGGCGTTCCCGGGTCTGGGCCACGGGTTTCCCACGGAGGCGCGCGCCGAGTTGGCCGCGGCCCTCCGCGGCCTCTGGGCCCGGCTGCCCAGCGGCGCACCGGTCGGGGAGCAGGCCTAGTCGACCACCATGCCGCCGCTGGCGTCGATGGCCTGGCCCGTGATGTAGGCCGCGTCCTCCGACGCCAGGAACATGAGCAAGTCGGCCACCTCCTCCGGCGTCTGCACGCGGCCCACGGGCACATCCGGCAGCACGCCGCCCAGTAACTTACTGATATCGAAGTCGCGCTTGACCTCGGCGCCTTTCTCCTCCGCGGCCCGCCGGGTGGGCGCCGTATCGACGATGCCGGGACAGATGCAGTTCACCGTGATGCCGTGCTCGGCCACTTCGGCGGCGGCGCACCGCATGAGCGCGATCAAGGCGGCCTTGGACGCGCTGTAGGGCGCCAAGTCAGGCGCGGCGACCTTGGCCGCGTAGGAGGCGATGCTGATCACCCGGCCGCCCTCACCCTGCTCCAGCAAGCGCTTGAGGAACTCGCGGGTACACAGGAACGGCCCCCGCACGTTGACCGCCATCACCCGGTCAAAATCCGACGCGCGACACCGCACCAGGGGCATGCGGCGGTTCACGATGCCGGCGTTGTTGATGAGCACGTCCAGCCGGCCCGCCCAGTCTTGGGCCGCCCCGAGCATGGCGTCCACATCGGTCGTCTGGGAGACATCGGTCCGGACGGCCAGCGCGTCGCCACCCGCCTGGGTGATCAGCTTGCGGGTCTCTTCTCCCGCGTGCTCCCGTTGTTCGGCAATGACTACTCTGGCCCCGGCTGCCGCAAACCGTTGGGCCGTCACACGTCCGATCCCGCTGCCGCCGCCTGTCACGACGACAACCTTGCCGGTGAAATCCATTACGCCCCCCCCGTCACTTCTACTGGATAGCAAGGTGTTGATTGAGCACTACCGTAGAAAAGGTGTTGAATCCTAACACCCCCGAATGAGGGGTCGCAATCGGGCGGTCCTGGGCCGGCGAAATGAGGCGGAATGCACCGGGCCTGGGCAGGGAACGGATGCGGCGCGGTCGGCATAGTTACTCCTTCCGATCGCCCCCCTGCCCGCAGGACGGTGTCTGCATTTTCCTGAGGAGCCGGTTCGCTCGGGCGCACACCCGGCGCGTCGACTCGGGACTCTTTCATCAGTTTGTGCGCCCTGTGCCCCCACACGCAAGGTCGCGCATCGCCCGCCTGGCTGGCGGCACCGGTGTGGTGACGGCCCCCAGGCAGAATACGAAAGGCGCAGCGAGTTTCCCCGCCGCGCCCAGTACCTAACTACTTTACGCTTTTGCGAACGCGAGCGCAAGACCGGTACGTTGACGCTGGTATAGACGGTACCTATACTACGCCTTTCGGGCCATATGCCCCTATATGGTGGGTGTAGCTCAGGTGGTTAGAGCGCCAGGTTGTGGCCCTGGAGGCCGGGGGTTCAAGTCCCCTCACTCACCCCCACAGACGCCCCCATCGCGCCCTGGAGACCCTCCCAGGGCGCTCTGTCTTCAGCTGGACGGCCCCACATTTCCGGCCCGGTCCACGGCGGATGGCGTGCGCCGCTCCTGCATCGCCGCAAGCTATAACTCTTTGATTCCAAGGTGGTTACAAACGGCTTCCAGATATATTTCGCTTGCACTTTCGATATTTATTCGCTATACTTACCGGGTGTGAAGGAGGTGGCGTCTGTGGATGACACAAACGCTCGCGCGATCGTGCATGTGGACCTGGATGCGTTCTTCGCCCAGGTGGAGCAGCGCAACCGGCCCGAGCTGCGCGGGCGACCCGTGATCGTCGGCGGCGCCGCGGACCAGCGCGGGGTTGTGCACACGGCGACGTACGACGCGCGCGCGCGGGGCGTCACCATCGGCATGCCCCTGCGCCAGGCGAAACGGCTGTGCCCGCAGGCGGCGTTCCTGAAGGGGCGGGCGGCGGATTACCAGGCGGCGGGCCAGGAAGTGTTCGGCCTGTTGCGGACCATGGCGCCGGTGGTGGAAGCGGGGTTGGACGAGGCGTACGTGGACCTGACGCCGGCGCGGCGGCAGTGGCCCGACCCCTGGGAGGCCGCCTGCGCCATGAAGGCGCGCATTCTCCGGGAGACGCGGCTCGTGGTGTCCGGCGGCGTCGCCACGAACAAGCTCGTGGCCAAGCGCGCGTCGGGCTTCGCGAAACCGAACGGCATCCTGCGCGTGTTCCCCGGCGGCGAGGCCGACTTCCTGGCCGACCAGCCCATCACGCAGTTGCTCGGCGTGGGGCCCAAGACGCGCAAGCTCTTCCGTGCGCTGTGCATCGAAACCATCGGCCAGTTCGCGGCCATCGACCGGCGCGCCGTCGAAGCCGCCTTCGGCTCCGCCGGGGTGGAGCTGCACGAACGCGCGCACGGGCGCGACACCACGCGGGTGCTGCAGCGCGCGATTCCCAAGTCCATCAGCCGCGTGACCGCGTTTCCCGCCGACACCCACGACCGCGACCACATCCGCGGCATGCTGCATTATTTGGTCGAGCGGGCGGGCCGGCGGTTGCGGGCGGACGCGCTCATGGCCGGGGCGGTGGGGCTGACGCTGCACTACGCGGACGGGGAGTGGAAGACGCGGACCGAAAAACTCGCGGGGCCGACGGATACCGACCCGGTGCTGTACGCGCAGGTACGGCGGCTGCTGGCGCGGCACCACACCCGGCGCACGAGCCTGCGGCGGGTAGGGGTGCGACTCACGCAGATTCAACCCCTGAGCGAACAGCTCGACATCTTTGCCGCGGCCGACGAGGCGAAGGTGGAGCGGCTTGTGGCGACCATCGACCGCGTGCGCACCAAGTACGGTTTCAACGCGCTCACCGTCGGCGCCACCATCCACCTGCTCGCCCGCGTCGCCCAAGACCCCGACGGCGACGGCTTCACCCTCTTCAACCCCGCGTTGACTTTATAGTGCTATCGATAAGACAAGGCGGTCGCGGGAAACGCGGCGCTGGATTCCGGGCCGGGCGGATCAAAAGATTACCCACCAAGGCACCAAGGACACGAAGATAGGAAGATGGAAGGAAACCGCAGATTACGCAGATTCATGCAGATAGAATTTTGCTAGGGGCCGGTCTTTGTCGCCGCCGAGCCCGGCATCCCGCTCTGCGCTTCGCGCAATCGCTTTCCCCTTCAACCGGCCCGCGTGGGCGGGCACGCAGAAACCGGGCGGTTACGGCTGCGGCAGCTACCGCGGTAGTATCTATAGGGAGGAGCCAAGATGAGTATTGACGAATCGGTAGTCGCGGAGATTGTCCGGCGCGTCCGGCGGGTAGCGCAGCCGGAACGCATCATGTTGTTCGGCTCGGCCGTGACCGGTGGGATGACCGAAGACAGCGATATCGACGTGCTCGTCCTCGAAAAGGCTCCAGATCACATGCGAGCCGAGAGTGTCCGAGTCAGGGACGCTCTCCGGGGGCTCGGCTACCCGTTTGACGTGATCGTCATGGCGGTCGACCGTTTTGAGGAAACCAAGGACGTGATCGGTGGGATCGCCTATCCGGCCCATAAGTATGGGACAGTCATTTATGAAGCTGCCTGAGGAGGTGCGCCGCGACTTTATTCGGCAATGGCTTGCCAAGGCCGAGGAAGATTTCAGCCTGATCGAGCATCTGCATACCCAGGGGGGAAGCTATTTGAGCGCTATTGGGTTCCACGCACAACAGGCTGCAGAAAAATTCTGCAAGGCATTTCTCGTTTGTCACCAAGTGGAGTTTCCGAAAACGCACGACCTCGGTGAACTCTTGGAACTCGTAGCAACGGTCGATGTCGCGCTCAGCAACTCGCTTCAAGGTATTACCGAACTGAATTCATACAGCGGCAGATGCGCAGGTGGCCGTCGAATTGGCCGCTAAAGCGCGAACGACGATCCGGAACGCGCTACGGGATTACATCGAACCGTAAGACGCGCACGCAGGGGACGGTGGTGATGTCAGAGCGCGTTGCGGCACGTGGGACGATTCTGGAAACCGCCCGGCTGCGGTTGCGGCGGCTGGTGCCGGCGGATCTGGACCCGCTAGGCCGCATCCTGGACGAGCCGGAGGTGGTGCGGTATCTCGGCTCGAAAGAGACTCAGCTCGCCGCGACGCGGCAGTGGCTGGAGGTCTACGACACGCAGGGCTACGGCATGCTGACGGCCGAGCTGAAGGCAACGGGCGCGTACGTGGGCCGCATCGGGTTCGCCGTGCAACACGTCGATGGGCACGACGAAGTGGAAGTCGGCTGGGTGGTCGCCCGCGAGCATTGGGGCCGGGGCCTCGCCACCGAAGCGGCCCGCGCGCTGCTCGACTACGGGTTCCGCTGGCACCGGTTCCCGCGTATCATCTCCCTTATCGATCCGGCGAACGCGGCCTCCATCGCCGTCGCCCGCAAGATTGGCGAGACCCACGAGCGCGATGTGGCCATGTTCGGCAAGCCGGTCATCCACGTATTCGTCATCCAGGCCGAAGTGCATGCCTCCACGGCGTGACCGCGCCGCCCCCGCTAGCGCGCGGTGGGCTGCCTCCGCGTCGGTGGGGGAGGCGGCGTCCACCGCCCCCGCGCCGGCACTGCCGTGGCGGATACTCCTGGCGTTGCTGGTCGCCGCGGCCATCGTCCGCTTCGTCGGCCTGACGATTTACCCCGCCCTCGAAGCTGATGAGGGGCTGTGGACCAACTGCAGCAAGAATTTCGTCGCGTTCGGCGATTGGTTCATGGACGGCCGCACGCACGTGGTGCTGGCCCCGGTGTTCCACGCGCTCTCCGTGGCGCTGTTTACGCTGACAGGCCCGAGCATCGGCGCGGTCCGCGCCCTGAGTGCGCTCGCCGGCGCGCTGGCCGTGCCGGTGCTGTACCTGCTCGTCTTGCGCGTCACGCGGCAGCCGCGGACGGCGTTGGGCGCCGCCGTCCTGTTCGGGTTCAGCCACTGGACCATCGCGGTATCCCGCAAGGCGATGGTCGAACCGCTGCAACTCTGCCTGATCCTGGTGGGGGCGCTCGTGCTGCTCGGCCCGCGCCGCTGGTGGCGCACGCCCGCGGCCGGTGTGGTGTTTGCGCTCGTGCTGCTGACCAAACTGAACGCGGCCATCGTGCTCCTGGCCTTCGCCGCCACCCTGCTCCTGCCGGCGACGGCGGACGACGCGCCGCGCGATCCCCGGCGACTCGGGCGGGCGGCGCTGCTGCTCGGGGTAGCGCTGGGGCTGGCGGGGGCGGTCTACGGCGCGGTGTACCTGGCGACGCCGGAACACTTCGTCCGCGCCTTCGCCTTTGAACTGGACGGGGCGCACTTCCAGTCCCGGGCGAACCCGCTCGTGCAGGTCGGGCGATTCGCGTTGGATCCCGTGCTGGCGTCCAACACGGTGTTCGCGCTCTTTCGCCAAGTGCCCTTCCTGATGGTGTTAGCGGTGGTGGGACTACCGGTCGGGCTCTTTGCGCGGTCCCGGGAGGCGGCGCCGTTCGGCCTCTGGGCGGGATTCACCGTGGTGTTCTTCCTCCTGCAATTGTTTCAGCCCATCCGCTACTTCCTGCTGGCGCTGCCGGCGCTCGCGTTCTTCGGGGCGCTTACGCTCGACCGGCTGGCCGCACCGGCGGCGGGCGACCGGGCCGGGCGGTGGATTTGGGGCACGGCCCTGGGTCTGTACGTGCTTTTCAATCTCAGCCGCGTGGGGGTCAGCATGGTGGTGAACCGCGATACCCGGTTGCAGACCGTCGTCGCGTGGGCCGCGGCCCATACGGAACCCACGGACCGCATCATGGCGGCGGGCTACTTCTGCACGGACCTGCCCCACCGCGCGTATGCCTACTACCATTTCGCTCGGGATCCCGCGGACCTGGTGGCGAACGTGCACGCGTTAGACATCGACTACGTCATTTACGACTCGGGGGAATGGCGCCAGGAGTTGGGAGACACACTGGCGGCGCACTTCACGCCGGTGATGCAGTGGCCGTTCGGCGTGGTCTATCGGGTGGCCCCACTTACGCCCGCGTCCGCGGAGGCCGGGCAGGCACCACGGGCGATCGGTGCGACCGATGCCGGCTGAGGGTCCAGCGCTGCTGCGTGTTTTTTTGCGTCTGTGTTTCGTCTTTTGTTCGTCAGACGAGCTGAGAGGGGCTGCGCCGTTACAACTCGCCGCTCTGGATGAGTTCGCGGAGGTAGGCGTTCATGGACATGCAGCGCTTCGCCCCGTTGCGCAACTCGTCCGGATTCGTCTGGGACATGTACACCTGCACTCGTGGGCGCAACTCGTAGGGGAGTGGCACGTGGGAGCCGATGGTGTGATTCGCCGAATTCGGCCGGCCGAACAGGGGGCATTGCAAGTGAATCACGTGCTGCGCTTGCGACGGGGGCAGGTTCCGCGCCGCGAATTGGTGCAGGAACTGCTCCTGCTCGAACGCGTCCACCCGCCGCATCACTTCCTGCTCCAACACGTGATGGTCCCACCAGCGGATGAAATCTGGCTCGCGCACCCCCTCGCGTTGCAGCGCCTCCCACCGCGCCAGCCCCTTCGGCGTTTTGCGCAACCCGTCCAGCAGCCGGCGGCCGCGGCGCGGTGGCTGCTGCATGAGCGGCTGCCCGGCGAGCGTCTTCTGCGCCTCTTTCACCAGCCGCTTCGCCGCCTTCTGCGCTTGCCGCGGCTCCAGCCCGAACCGGTGCGCGAACAGCTCCGCGCATTTCTCGCTCAATTCCTTGGCCAGCCGTTTCTGCTCCGGCTTGCCGAATCCCACCGCTGTCGCCATACGAGTTCCCCCCGAAAGAGGGTGCAGTATACCGGACGGGGCCGAACCCGCCGGCCGGCCCTACAGCTTCCGTTGGGTGATCAGCTCGCGGAGGTAGGCGTTGAGCGACAGGCAGCGTTTCGCTTCTTTTCGCACCGTGGCCGGATCCGCCCGCGCCAGATAGGCCTGCACCCGCGGGCGCAGCTCGTCGGGCAGCGGGGCATGGGGGTTTACCGAATGCATCGAGCCCGGCGGGGGGCCGAACACCGGATACTGCCGCCGCAATTCAAGCTCCGCATACTCCAGCGGCAGGTTGCGCGCGGCGAGCCGCTCCACGAACTGCTCCTGTTCGAACGAATCCAGCCGGCGCATGACCTCCTGCTCCAGCACGTGCAAATCCCACCAGCGCACGAAGTCCCGCTCGCGCACTCCCTCACGCTTCAGCATCTTGAGCAGGCGCTGCCCGCGGCGCGACTTGAGCACTTGGTCCAACCGCCGCTGGCCCCGGCGGGGGGGCTCGTGGACCAGCGCCTGGCCGTCCACCATTTTGCGCGCCGTTTTCACCAGACGCTTGGCCGTCTGGTGGGCTTGCTGCGGCTCCAAGCCGAACCCGTGGGCCAGCCGGTCGGTGCACGTGGCGGTCAAATCCGCCGCCAGTTGCTTCAGTTCCGGCTTGCCAAACCCCACCACGCGCGTCGCCATACCGGTGCTCCCCCGAGAACGCGCCAGTATACCGTGCGGCGCGGACGGAGCGGGTGCCCATGAGCGCGCCGTTCGCGCACCTGCACGTGCACTCGTGCTACTCCCTGTTACGGGGCGGGAACGGCCTGCACACGTTGCTGGCGCGGGTGAGCGATCTGGGCATGACCGCCGTGGCGCTCACGGACACGAACGCCATGTACGGCCTCGTGCCGTTCTACACCGCTTGCCGCGGCCTGGACCTGCATCCCGTCCTCGGCGTCGAGATCACGGGGAAGGCGGTTGCGCCGCAGGCGCAGCGCCAGGGTTCCGGGCCGGGTGGATATACAACGAACCGCCAAGACGTCCAGAGCAAGACTGGAACCGCAGATTCACGCAGATCCACGCAGACATATTCGGGCGGGCCCCCATCGCAATTATTAATGGAATATCCGCGTTCATCTGCGTTCATCCGCGGTTCCTCTTCTCAGTCTTGGCGTCTTGGCGGTTCCCACTCCCAACGCATCGTTGCGCTTGCACGGAACTTGGCGGGCTACCGCAACCTCTGCCGCCTGACGACGGCGCGGCAGCTCGACCCGGACTTCGATCTCGTGCGCGCCTGCCTGCGCTACCAGGAGGGCGTGTACTTCCTGACGGCGCACGGGCCCCTGCTCACGGCCCTGGCCGCGCAGGTGCCCGGCTGGCGGGTGTTCGCCGAGCTGGTGCCGCGGCCGGGCCAGGCATCCCGGGAGCACTTACGGCGGTTGCGCGCCACCGCGCGCACGCTCGGCATCGGCTGCGTCGCGACGAACGATGTTTTCTTCGCCACGCCGGACGACTACGCGACGCATCGCACCCTGCGCGCCATCGACCATATCGTCGCCCAGGAGCAGCTCGACCCCGCGGCACACGACGTGGCGCCGCCCGACGCGTGGCTGCGGGCGGCGGATGAGATGGCTGCGGCGTTCCCCGACTGCACCGAGGCGATCGCGAATGCGCAAAAGATTGCCGAGGACTGTCGAGTGGACTTGCCCCTGGGCACGCCCCAGTTTCCCCAAGCGCCGGCGGCGCAACCGCCCCCCCACAACGCATATCTGCAACTGCGCGCGCAGTGCGAGGCGGGACTGCGGCGGCAGTATGGGGCGCGGCCGGGGCCGGCGGTACGCGCGCGGCTGGAGTACGAGCTGGAGGTGATCGACCGGCTGGGCTTCAGCGGGTATTTCCTCATCGTGGCGGACATCGTGCGGTTCGCGCGGCGTGAGAACATCCCGTGCGTGGGGCGGGGGAGCGCGGCGGACAGTCTGGTGGCCTACGTGCTCGGCATCGGCGCCGTGGACCCGATCCAGTACGACCTGTACTTCGAGCGCTTCCTGCACCTGGGCCGCACGGACTGCCCGGACATCGACATCGACTTCTGCTGGCGCGGGCGCGACACGGTGCTGGACTACGTGTACGCGACGTACGGCGCGGACCGGGTGGCGATGATCTGCTCGTTCATCACGTTCGGCGCCCGCTCGGCGTTTCGCGACGTGGCCAAGACGTTCGGACTCCCGCTCGACGACATCGTGCGCATGTCGTCACGGCTGCCGCATGCCGATGTGGCGAACATCCGCGCCGCACTCGAACGCTTCCCGGAATGCCGCGACCTGCCGTTCGACGAGGAGCCGTACCGCAGCATCCTCACGCTGGCCGAGCGCATCGACGGGTTCCCGCGCCACCTGGGGATCCACCCGTGCGGCATCGTGATCGCGCCGACGCCGCTGACGGACCTGGTACCGCTGGAGCGGGCGACGAAGGGGCTCGTGGTCACGCAGTACGACATGCACCCCATCGAGGCGCTCGGGCTGGTGAAGATCGATCTGCTCGGCCAGCGGGCGCTCTCCATCGTCAATGACGCCGCCACCATCGTGCGCGACGTCTACGGGCAGCCGCTGGATTTGGAGACCCTCCCCGAACCGGACCCGGTGGTGGCCGAGATGGCGCGCACGGGGGACACCATGGGCTGCTTCCAGATCGATTCGCCGGGCATGCGCAACCTGCTCCAGCAGATGCAGGCGGAGACGCGGTTGGACCTGATCAAGGCGCTGAGCCTGATCCGCCCGGGCCCGGCGGCGAGCGGCATGAAAGAGACTTACGTGCGCCGCGCGCGCGGGCTGGAGCCGACGCCGACGCTGCACCCGATTCTCGACGCACTGCTGGCCGACACGCACGGCGTGCTACTGTACCAGGAAGACCTGCTGCGCATCGCGCACAAACTGGCGGGGTTCAGCCGGGCGGACGCGGATGCGCTGCGCAAGGCCATGAGCAAGAAGCGGTCGCCTCAACGCATGGCGGCGGTGCGCGAGCGGTTCCTGCGCGGGTGCGGCGCGCGGGACGTGCCCCCGGCGGTGGCGCAGGAAGTGTGGACGCGCATGAGCAACTTCGCGGGTTACAGCTACTGCAAGGCTCACGCGTGTACCTACGGGCATATCAGCTATGCGGGGCTGTGGCTGAAGGCCTACTACCCGACGGCGTTCTACGCGGCGGTGCTCAACAACGCCGCCGGCATGTACAGCACGCGTACCTACCTGGAAGACGCCCGCCGCCACGGCATTCGCGTCCTGCCGGTCGACA
Source organism: uncultured bacterium (assembly GCA_965371225.1). Lineage (GTDB taxonomy): Bacteria > Abyssobacteria > SURF-5 > CBDUXP01 > CBDUXP01 > CBDUXP01. The sequence continues at coordinate 75,021 of CBDUXP010000014.1, forward strand.
TCCACCAGTCGGACTACTGGACCACTGTGCAGCGCCTTTTTCACCGCCAAGACGCCAAGACCGCCAAGAGAAAAAAACTCGGAACTTCTCAGTTTGGCGGAACCCCCTTCTCTACGACAGGTGCTGAGGTGAAATTCGAAACTCCTTGGCGTCTTGGCGGTTCAAAAGAGCCTCCGGTCGCGCTGCGGCTGGGCTTGTGGCACGTGGGCGGGCTCGCGAAGACCACCATCGACGCCATGCTCGCCGCGCGGCCGTTCGCCGACCTGCGCGATCTCTGCTACCGCGTGGTGCTGGAACGCGACGAGGTGGACGCGCTCATTACTTGTGGCGCGTGCGACGGGTTCGGGCTGACGCGCCCGCAATTGCTGTGGGAGGTGGCGCAGGCGTTCGCGCCCATCCAGCGCAGCCGCCACGCCGAGCAGCCGCTATTCCCCGGCCAGGTTTTCGTCGGCCACCTGCCGCCCGTGCCCGACCTGCCGGAGTACGACGCGGCGCGGAAGCTGGAGATGGAACAGGCGGTGCTCGGGCTCGAGTTGAGCATGCACCCGCTGGAGCCCTTCGGCGCACAGCTGGCCGCGTACGACCTCGTCCACGCCGCAGACCTGCGGACGTACGCGGGGAAGCGCGTGCAGGTAGGCGGGTGGCTCGTGGCATCCCGCCGGGTCATCACCAAGAAGAACGACTACATGCGCTTCGTGACGCTGGAGGACCCCACGGGATTCGTCGAAGTGGTGTTGTTTCCCGAGACCTATCAGGCTTACGGCCACCTCGTGCGCGGGCACGGGCCGTACATCGTTAGCGGCCTGGTGGACGACGCGTACGGCGCCTGCACCCTCACCGCCGAGGCCCTCACCGTCCTCGACGCACCGGAGTGAATCGCCGCGGCGCCGCTCCTTACGTGAGCACGCTGACACCGCACCGCGTTGCGACGGCGCGGAGATCGATGTCCAAGGTGGCCAGCGCGGCGCGCTGCCGCATTGCGAGTTCAAGATAGGCGGCGTCGTACGTGGAGAGGCTGTGCTGGCGCGCTAGCGCAAGTGTTTCGGCGAACGCCCGGTGCGCGGTTTCCAGGTCGATGGTAATCGGCAGCGCCGCGAGTAGCTCGAGAAATCGCGCGCTGTCCGCAGGAGTGAGTCGCCTGCGCCGCTCGCCGACGGCGAGCACGTTAGCCACCTCGAGCGGCCAGATGGCGGGTACGTAACACGCATCCTCATCCAGCCTGGTCAAGATGGCATCCGCAGAGGCCTCATCCTCGAAACACCAACTCATGGCGATGGAACAATCGAGGACGAACGCGCTCAAAAACGTCGGCCCTCTTCGATCATTTCCCGAACCGAGAGCCCGTCGAGCCGCCGGCCGCGCCGGAACTCTTGCAATTCGCGGATCGTCTCCTTGAGGTCGACCTGCCGGTTCTGCGGGGGCGGCACCAGCATGGCGACGGGAACGCGGTGCTTGGTAATGAGAATCCGCTCGCCCTTTGCAACGGCGTCCAAGAGCCGCGGTAAATGGGTTTTCGCCTCATAGGAACCGACCGTCTTCATAACCACCTCTAGTAATCTAGTCTACGTCTAGTCTATCGTATCCCCCAGCAAAGTCAAGAGCCCCCCCATGGCGCTGGCCCGGACCGTGCATCGCAGCGGCGCGCCCGCCGCGCGCGAGATTAGATGGCCTTGAGCGAGGTCTGCGCCCGACACTCGAGCAGATTACAGCCGTCCGGGTCGGTAAAGAGGAAGCGGGGGATGGGCTCGCCCGCTACGACGTCGCGCACGACGGTCCCGCCGTGCAAGCGAATGCGCGCGCGCAGGGCGTCAAACTCGTTCGCGTTCAAGGCGACAGACAACACGGGAAAGTCGTGCCCTTTGGCCACGTAGCCGGGCACCTCGTACAGCGCGATCTGAAATTGGTCGCGCCGGACCAGCGCGTAGGGCGGGTCCTGGCTCGCGTCCACCTGCTGCATGTCGAAGACGTTTCGGTAGAACGCGAGCGCGCCCCCGAGCTGCCGGACGGGCAGCGCGAGATCCCGGTACCGGGGAAAGGTGAGGGGGAGGACGTTCGCCGCGGTGTCCGGGGCGTAGAGTTGTGTGCGTAGCATGGTCAACCGTCCACGAGCAGGATCGCCAGCGACAGCGCTCCTGTAATCAGAAAAATGATCAGCATTTCCATTGAAGGCACTCCAGCGGAACCGTCCGCCGCCGCCAGAGTGTGCAAAGGTGGTGCCAGGTGGTTGCGGCCCCATGCGCGGGCCTGAAAGGCGAGTGAGCGCGGCAGGCAGGCGCGGACTATCCCCCCAGCGGGAGCGTCCGCCAGGGTCCGGCGCGGTAGATGTTGCCTCCGACGCGGCAACAGGTGCCGCGCTCACGCCCCGTGAACGGGCGTCCGAAGCGGGTCCGGACAGGGTACGCCTCGATTGACAGGTGGGGGGGTGCTTTCTACTATGAGGCATCCGGAGTCGGTGACGGCTCCGGCTTCGTGCGGGAATAACTCAGTGGTAGAGTGCAACCTT
>CBDUXP010000015.1:0-76364 GCA_965371225.1 uncultured bacterium
CGCGGCCATGGATGTTCCCGCTCCCCGCGCCAGGGCGCTGCTGGACAGGGCGTTCCGCGAGCGCCGGCCCAACGACATACTCTCGGTCGACGATGACGGCCGCATGCGCGTGGGGCCCGCGACGGCCGCCGGCGCCGACGATCCCCTGGTCGTGCGCCAGGGTAGCGTAGTGGAGGATGAACCGTTCGTACGTCGCGAACCAGGTGTCCCAGTCGGCGGGATCGTCGAAATGGATCGAGCCGCGCCAGCTTCCCCCGCGCGGGGTAATCCAGATGTGCGGTTTGAGGAGCACGTGCATGCCCAGCGCGTGCGCCTGCCGCGCCGCGGCCACCACGCGCGCATCCGTCTCGCCCATCCGCAGGTAGCCCGCGCCCGCTTCGTGAATGGTGTGCACGGCGGGCTCCGTGTCGCTGCGCGCGAACCCGAACGGGGTGAGGCTGATCCAATTCACGTGCAGCCCGCGCAGGCGCGTGAGGGACCGTTCGCTCGCTCCCCCCCCGTAGCCGCGGGTGGGGTGCACCACGTGGGCGTAACACATGCCCCGGTGAAACGCGGCCGCGTCCGCCGCCGCCGCCTCAGGGGCCGGATAGAGCAGGCCGAGGGCCGCGCCCAGCAGAACCAGGCGGCCCCCCAGCCGGCGCGTGGTCACCCGGCGTGGTCCGCGTCGGGAACCCGGGAGAGCAGGAGCGCCTCGCGAAACTGCACGCCCATCCGCATGGTGACGGGTGCGCCGCGCGCCGGCGCCAACACGGTGAGATGGCGGACCGTGCCCACGGTGCTGAACCGGGGCGCGCCGGCCCCCAGGTCGAGCACCACGCGGACGCAATCGCCTACCGCGCAGTCCGAGTGCCCGGCCGGGACATCGAAGGCGCCGCCTCCGGTACTCACGTCCACCGTCCGCGTCTGCACCTCGCCCTCGGCGGCGTCCGCATGCACCCAGGCCGGCACGCGGGCCGACAGCCGGCGGTAGCGGCGGCTTTCCGAATCCAGCGACTGCATACCGTTCAGGAATCCCCCTGCCCAAACCCTAGTCGAAAGTGGGGGCCCTCGCAAGCGGGGTATCCCCGGCCGGGCCGGTGGACAGGACGAGATTGACGATCTGTTGCTTCTCCGGCGCCTGGTACCTGATGAGCAGGTCATCCCGGCCATCCCGGTTCACGTCCACCACGTGGGGAATGCCGTACGCATCGACCGGGATCCTCCAGGCGGGCCGGCGGCCGAGCACCCGCTCCGGATCCCCCAGGAAGACCCCCAGGGCGTTGCTTCGGAGCCCGACGGCCATGTCCATGGCTCCGTCCCCGTTCAGGTCCGCCGCGACGCGCACCGGTTCACTGCCCCCGTCACCGGCGGCGACCGCCAGGCGATGGCGCAGCACGGGTTCTTCCAGGTACGTGCCGTCCGGGCCCAACCGGTGCACCGCCACGTCCACGAGGATGCGATTGCGTAGAAAGTAGTTGATGGCAAAGCGCAAGCCGAACTGCACGCGGTAGAGCAACAGCTCGCTGTAGCCATCCCCCGTCGCGTCCAGAAAGACGGGCAGCATGACGGTGCTGGGCGCCTCGACGGTCATCCCCGGGTCCGGGGGCAGGCGACCCGCTTCGCCCCAGTACAGGCGGAGCGTGGAGTTCACCGTGCGGCGTTGTTCCATGCGCGCGAACCCGGCGTCCGGATGCCCGTCCGCGTTCCAGTCCCCGAACAGCGCGAACGTGAAACTGTTGCCGGCGTTGCGCGCCAGGTCCCCCGCGAGCCGCTCGGCCGTGAAGGTCCCGTCGGCCTGTTGGCGAAACTGGTAACAGCCGGACACGTCCAAGACCGCGATGTCCCGCCAGCCGTCCCGGTCCAGGTCGGCCACCATGAGGTACGGGAGGCGGTAGGCGACCCAGGTCTGCGCCAGGTTGCTGTACAGACGCGACATCACGGGAAAGGGCAGGACCGCGGTCGGGTCCGAGGCAAAGGTCCCGCCGGGCGTCTGCGCATGCAGGCTCAGGCCTTCGGCCACGGGCAGCAGCGCATCCAGGCGGCCGTCCCCCGTCACCTCCACCAGGTACGTCCCTGCTCCCACGCGATCGGACGCGGGCGGCACGAGCAGGTCGCGCTGCAGCACCGGCGCAGCGGTTTCGGCCAGCCCCCCGGGCCCGCCCGCGAACGCGAAGAGGCCGGCGCGGGTGAGATAGGTCAGTTCGTCATACCCATCCCCGTCCAAGTCACCGCATTGGGCCAGGCCGGCGGCCAGCGGCAGGCGACGGGAATAGGCCGGGGTCCGGTCGTAGCCCTCGCGGTCCGCGCGCGGGGGAAATACGTGGCACCATTTCTGGGCCGTGGGTGCCTCGGCCGCGGGCGTGTCCGTCAGAAGGACAATGTCGCACCGGGGAGGCGCGCTGAGGGTGCCGGCCAGCACGCCGTGGACGCGACCGGCGGGCGCTTCCATGGACACGACCAGAGTTGGGGGTGCCGCCGCGGCCCAAACGGGGCGGGTACCCGTAACCAGCAGCATCACAAGCACACCAAGACAGGGGCGGGGCATGGCGCGTCAGTATACTGGCGCATCGGGCGATGCGGCTGCCCCCCCAGTGTTTGACAGCCCCCCAGGCCGTTGCTACGATTGGCGCAGCCTCCCACGCACGGATCGTGGTGCCTTCTGCGGAGGCTCCCAACAACTGATGCTGCGCGTCCGTGTTCGGTTAATCGTAACGGTCGCGTTGCTCGTGACCGCGACCTTTGGGCTGTGGGCGTGGGAGACGCAAGTCTGGGGCGCGCGGTACCGGCCCTGGGACCAGGCCGCCGCCGCGACGGTCGATGCCGCGGTCACCGCCGTCGACGCCCGGGGCTACAACGCGATGATCGGGGCACAGGCCGATCTGGTGGGTCTCGGCCCAGGGGCGGTGCGGCCCCTGTTGCGGTATCTGACCCATGCGAATCCGCAGGTTCGCCTGCTCGCGACGGTGATGCTGGGCCATTTGGGGGACTGGTCGGTGCGCGAACCGCTGATCGGGCGCTTGACTGACCCCCATCCCGACGTGCGCCGCCAGGCCACCCTCGCGCTGCACCGGCTGGCCCTCGAAGGGGCCGTCCATGAGTTGCAGCTCCGCGCCGGTGACAGCAACACTGGGGCCCGGGCGGCGGTGGCGCTCGCGCTGGGGGATGTGGCCGGTAAGGAGAACGTGGTGATCTTGATCGGTCTGCTGGCGGACGAAAGTGGGACCGTGCGCAACATGGCCGCCGTCTCCCTGGGGCGCATCGGAGATCCCCGCGCCGTACCCGCGCTGGTGCTGTGTCTCGGGGATGCCCGGCGCCCCACGCGGATCGCGGCCGCCCACTCGCTGGGGATGATCACCGGCCTGCCCGTGCACGGGGACGGCAATCTGTGGATGGCCTGGTGGGCCCTGCATCACGAAACCTGATGGCCCGGCTGGTGTGCGCTCCCGCACGCGCCCGGCGGCGCGTGCTCCTCATGTGTCTCGCGGCGCTCGCCGGTTGCACCCCGGACGAGCCCCTGCCCGCGGGCGCCGTCGACGTGCGCCCGGCGGTGGTGGAGTTTGGCAACATCACCGACTCGCCGATTCCCTTCCACCGGCAACGCGTGGTCCTGCGCAATGGGACCGACCATTCCCTGGTCGTCAAACGCGTGGAGAAGAGCGAGGGCTTGAAGGTCGAGTTGGCCAGCGGCCGCATCGTGCCCGCGGGGGGCACGGGGGACGCGGTCATCACCCTGAACGCGCGCAACCGCCCGGGCGCGTACGCGGGCGACATCACGTTCTATTGGGAAAGCGACGATCCGCCGGTGACGATCGCGGTTCGGGGCATGATCGAAAGCGGGGTGCTCGCGACGGTCGCCGGCCCGAACCTCGAGGTGGTCGGTCCCCGGGACTGGGACTTCGGCACGATTCAGCGGCAGGCGGTGGAGGACTACGATTTCACTATCCGCAACTCGGGCACCGAGCCGCTGGTGCTCACCCGGATTGAAACGCACTGCGGCTGCGTCCAAGCGTGGGCGGACGAGCGGCGCCTGGCGCCCGGCGCCACCGCGTCCATCCACGTGCGCGTGACGGCGCGCGTGTATCCGGGGAACACGCCGCGCAAAACCATCACCATCGCCAGCAACGATCCCGACACCCCCGTGACGACCCTCTTGGTCTACGGCGTCATCGAAGATTCCTTCACGGTCGAGCCGCTGCCTTCGCAGTCCGACGACGGCCCGGCGGAAGGCCCACAGGTCGCGCGCGGGTCCGTCGGCGTGGAAGGCGTCACCTTCGGCGAGGTGGCGCCCGGGACCGCCCCGGAGGCGGCCCTGCTCGTGCGGTCGACGCTGGACGATCCGCAACCAGCCACGCGCGTGGCCCTCACCCCCGAGAACGACATCGTGCGGGTCGAGCGCCTCCCGGCGCAGGAGGGGGGCGACGTGGTCGCCGCCGTCACGCTGCGGATCAATCCCGACGCGCCCCGCGGGCCCTTTGACCTGCGGTTGCAGGTTGCCTTCGCGCCGGAGTCCGGACTCGCCACGGCCGCCATCCCCGTCAGCGGCACGGTCGGCGCGGCGCTAGCGGTAGTGCCAACCGCCGTCAACTTCGGCCTCGTCCGCGAGGGCGAGGTCTACCATCGGACGCTGCGCGTTCCGGAGGTGTCCGAGCTGGCCGCGCTCCAGGTCGCCTGCCAGCTGAACTACCTGCGGGCCGACGTGCAGCGCGAGGGCGGGGGCGCACGCGTCCGTCTGACCCTGGCGCCGCTGCACGGCATAGGCACCGTAACGGGCGCCGTGGTCCTCACGGACCGGGGGACGGATCGGACCCGCCGCATCCCGGTGGCCATGCAATTCGAGCGGGCGGCTGTCGGGAACTGACGGCCCCACCGCGCGGCACGGATGCGCCTCCGTGCCCTCCCAGGCTTTCGGCCATCCGTGTTCATCTGTGGTTCCATTCTCCGGGGTGTCGATCGGGCCCTGGCGTTCAATGGTAGGTCGAGGTACCGGTCCGGGTTTCCAGTCGGTTCCGTGCCATCCAAGGTTTTCTCCATCTGCGGGTATCCGCGTCCATCTGCGGTTTCCCTTCCCCTTCTTGTTAACGACTTCGTCGTGGTCGGCGCGCGCGCGCGGTGCTTTACTTCCCGCTGGAGGTCTGTCCCAATGCCGAGCCAGATGGATGCAGCCACAAACGAGAAGACCACGCCGCGTGCCGTGTCGCGCAGCCGGGCGGTGGCGAACCGGCGCAACGCGGAAGCGTCTACAGGGCCGCGGACGCCGGCGGGGAAACAGCGCGCGGCGGGTAATGCGACAACGCACGGCCTGCTGGTGCGGCGCGTGTTGCTGCCGGACGAATCAACGGAGGAGTACCTGGGGTTTCGCCTCGGCCTGATGGAGGCGCTGGAGCCGGCCGGCGCGCTCGAACTGGTGTTGGTGGAACGCGTGATCGCGGCCGCGTGGCGGCTCCGCCGCGCGCTGCGCGTGGAGGCCGACCTGGCGAACCAGGCGCTGGCGGACCAGGAAAGCTGGGAGGCGGCGTGGACGGCCCTCCCCGACCCGGAGGCGGATGCCCCAGGCCCCGACGCTGGGGACGGCACGGGCGAGATGCCACGGACCCCGGTGCCCAGCGGGCTGGCGCGCGCATGGCAGCATCAGGGGCCGGGGGCGGACCGGCTCGTGCGCTACGAGACGGCGCTGGAACGGTCGCTGTATCGCGCGCTGCATGAGCTGGAGCGGGTGCAGCGGGCGCGGGCAGGGGCGCCGGTGGGCGTGCCCCACGTGGTGGACGCCGTGGTGTACCGGTAGGCGCCCGGCATTATGAGCAATTACGAAACGAACCCATGGCAGGTCGCGTGGCCCGTAACCCGGGGCGTATCCCGCCCTTGTGTCGGCGGGTGGCCGAAACGGGTTAACAGATCCGGCCGACCCCGCGCGGGCGGCTACGCGTCGGAGGCGGTGGTGTCGAGCCCGGCGGCCGTCCAGCCGCGGAAACCGCCGGCCAGGTTGCGCACGTTGCGGTAGCCCATGGTCTGGAGCGTCTGGGCCGCGAGCGCGCCGCGCCCGCCGCCGCCGCAGTGCACCACGATCTGCGTCGCGTGCTCGGGGGTGGCGTCATGAATGCGCACTTCGAGGAGGCCGCGAGAGATGGGGATCGCGCCGGGAAGGTGCGCTTCCCGGTAGTCCTGGTGTTCGCGCACGTCGATGATGACGATCTCCGTCCCCGCGTCCAGCTCGGCCTGCAGCGCGGCAGGCTCGACCTCCGTGATCTGCGCCTTGGCGTCGTTCACCAGGTCGCGGTACGTCTTCGTCATCGCCTGTTCTCCCTACTTATGATTAAACCGCCAAGACGCCAAGATCAACGCTGGAACCGCAGATACACGCAGATGGTTAAAGAACGTGGAGGCCACCGACGCGAATCCGTGCCGAGCACGTGTTGCGAAGGAGCGTTCCTGGCGGATGCCCGAGCAGGCGGGCACCAAGCCCGCGCCTACCGCAATCCTTCGTGGGTCATCCGCGTTCATCTGCGTTCATCCGCGGTTGCTCTTCTCACTCTTGGCGTGCTTGGCGGTGGGTCTTCCCGCCGCCCGGCCCGGGGGCGCCGTGTTGCAGGGCCCGCGAGCGGGCGTTAAGATGTGCGCGCTTCGGGGCCGGTGGAGCCGCCGCAGCACTTTGGCACGATACTCAAGCCGGCGCGGCGGGTCAACGGCGCGCTGATACGGATGAGGCCGCCCGGCGGGCGGGGGCGCACGACGCGACCCGTCCCCCGCCGCCGCGCGCCACGCATGAAGGAGCAAGCATGGCATCGGTAACGTTTCAGGGGAATCCCGTCTCCCTCAAGGGCGGTGATGTGAGTGTGGGCGCGAAGGCGCCGAACTTCGACACGGTGGGCGTCGACCTGGCCCCGATCACTCTGGGCACCGGGTCCGGCAAGGTGCGCGTGTTCAGCGTGGTGCCCAGCCTGGACACGCCGGTCTGTCACGCGTCCACGAAGCGCTGGAGCGACGAAGTCGCCGCGCTGGGCGACGACGTGCAAGTGTGCACGGTGAGCATCGATACCCCATTCGCCATGAAGCGGTGGGCGGAGGCGGAGGGCGTCGCGAACGTGACTATGGTCAGCGACTACCAGGCGCGCAGCTTCGGCGACGCGTACGGCGTGACCATCGCCGAAGGGCCGCTGAAGACCGTGCTCACCCGCGCCATCTTCGTGGTGGACAAGGCGGACAACGTCACCTACGCCGAATACGTAGGCGAGATCGCGGACAACCCGAACTTTGACGCCGCCATCGACGCCGTCAAGGCCGCCCGCGGCTAGCGGCGTCGCCGCCTCAGATTCGCATGCGCGCCCCGGCCGGTCCCGTACCCGCCGGGGCGCACCGCTTTCGGCACGGGACCGGCCGGCCGGACAGGGGGTGACCCGGGCGCCGACGGGGCTCAGGTGCCGGCGAAGGCCCCCTGCGGGGGTTATTGCAGTATCGCCACACATGTTGCAATTCCCAAACATAGCACCCCCCTGGGGGGTGGCAGAACGGGATCCGCACGGCGAATATGGCCCATAACTGTATATGTATCAATACCTTCCGCGTACCAGCAGAATTCGGGGCCACGGCACAGGGCTTGCATAGACACTACGGGCTGAAGTTCGGGTGGAGGGGGGCGCGTGCTGCGCGACCGGGAGACCGTCCACTGACGAGGATTCGCGGCTGGTTGTGGGACCGGCCCACTTAGACCGGGGGAGACGATGACTGCGAAGCGATTTCTGATCCTGAGCCTTGGCCTGTGCGTCGGCGTGCTGCCGGCGTGCGACGGGAACCGGACTGGCGGCGGCATCATTGGGGCGCTCGACCCCCCGATCGAGCCGGCGTGTATCGCCGTTCGTGAGACGGAAGAGCGGGAGCAAGTCGGCCTGAACGACAATCCCCTGGTGGAAGGCGGGATCAACCCGGAGGTGATCGCCCTGACGCTGGGGCAAGCCGGCCACGGGTCCCTGCACGGGGGAGGGATTGTCATTGACGGCGTCGGGGTGGAGAACGTCGCGGTACTCACCGACACCGACTTCTGGAGCATCGACCTGAGCGAAGGCGACATCGTCACCGTCGAGCTGTTCGGCACGCGCCTGAACCAGGGCGGCGGCGCGGACCGGCCCGAGCATCTCCAGTTCGGGTGGGACAGCAACGCCGCGTTCTGGAATGAGCCGCGCCTGACCTTGTGGCAGTCGGTCGTGGAGGGCGAAGTGATCGTCGGGCTGGAGAAGCTCCTCGAGCACACCCCGGAGCAAGCGACCATCCCCAGTTTTGAACGCGGCTGGCGGGCGGCGGGATGGGGTTTCCATGATACGGACATCCCGTGCGTCCGGATTCCGGAGGACGGCACCTACTTCCTGTCCGTCACGCCCGAGTTCCAAGGGGAATTTCAAAACGATATTTTCGTCCCGGGCGCCGGCGCGGAGTATGCGGTGTGCGTGCGGTCCCTGCCGCTCCTGATTACGCAAAAGGAGTTGGAGGAGCCAAACACGGACGACAACGACAACGCCGGAGGCGCCGAACTCCTCAGTCCGGCGGACGGGGCGCTGGTGCGGGGCCTCCACCACGATGCGGAGGACAGCGACTTCTACAAGATCGAGTTCACCAGCCCGGACCCGGTCATCGTCTGCGCGGCGGTGAAGTCGTACCGCAACGGCGTGTATCGGGGCTCGGAGGACTACTTCGCCCCGCGCCTAAAGCTGCGGGACCCGAACGGGAGCCGCATCAACGACGACAGCACCGAGGACGTGTTCTTCGATGATCCGGCCCTCTGCTACAAGCTCGATCCGGGGCAGTTCGAGGGGCACGCTGTGCTGCCCAATCCCGAGCTTCCCATCGGGCCGGACAACCCGCTCCCGTACTTCCTGCAGATCAAGACAAGCAACCTCCGCCCCAGCGTAGGAGCGGCGGAGTACTACCTGGCCGTTGAGGTCACCCCGCTGAGCGAGGCGATCGCGGAATCCGAGCCCAACGGTGGGGGCGCGACTGCGGAGGAGCTTCTGGCCAGCGCCGATCCCATCGCCTACGGCCAGCTCGCCCTCGGGCAGGTCGATGATCCTGAGACAGATGTCGACATCTGGCAGTTCACGGGCACCGCGGGCGACATGGTGGTCCTCCAGATCTTCGACATTGGCAATTCGGATGTGGCGGAGGACTGCGTGCAAGTGGCCCTGCTGGGCCCGGGCGATGGCGATGTGCCCGGATTCGTCAGTGCCGACCCGAACTCCGGGATCGGTTCGGTTCCGAGGATCCAGGTGGTCTGCTTCGACAAGTTGCAGGCCATCCGGACCATCCTCCAGGAGACGGGCACGTACTTCGTGGCTCTGGCGAGCACCAACAACTTCAACGTTGAGGGCCCCACGGACTACTGCTTCGACCTGGAGTTGATCGCGTCGGCGCAGTACGAGACCGAGGGCGATGAGGGCAATAACGACGTCGACACGGCCGATACCTTGAATTTCCTCGGCCGCGCGGCCGGGACCATCAAGGATCCCGAGCCGGCGGTGGTCGTCGCAAACGATTGCGTCGCGGTGGCCGACGTGGACGTGTACCAGTTCACGGCCCGGGAGAACGAGGTGGTGACCATCTCGGCCTTCGCCGACCAGGCGAGCCGTGGTGCCTGGAGCGACGGGTTCCGGGGGCTGTCGGGCCACGGCTCGACCCTGCGCCCGCGTCTGCGCATCATCCGGGTGATCGAAGTCGACGAGAACGGCGGCCCTCCCGTGGAAGTCGAGGAGGAACTCAGCCACTCCACGTTCACCCCGACCGGGAACGGGACCGTCACCACGGAGAGCGTGACCCGGGGGCTGGCGACGGCGGCGGTGACGTTCGTGGCGCCGGAGGCGGGCGTGTACTTCGTCGAAGTGAGCGACGAACGCACGCGCGGCAATCCGGGAGTCGTGGGGTGCATCGACGAGGTCGAAGTGGACACGCTGTACTACGTGATCGAGCGGTCGTAACCAGATTGATTGCGGCTAGTCCTCGGACCGGCCCACACCCATATTGGGGGAGACAGACAATGACTGTGAAGCGAGTAATGATTCTGGCCCTTGGCCTGTGCGTCGGCGTGCTGCCGGCGTGCGACGGGAAAAACACCGGCGGCATCTCCGGTGGCGGGTTCGACCCCATCCAGCAAGCCTGCCTCGCCATCACCGAGGTCGAGGGCTCCGGGGTGGAGGACGACACCAATAACTCGGAGTTCGGCGATACGGTCCTCACGCTCGCCCTGGGCCAAGCCGGCCGTGGGGACGTGCGTGGGACCCTGGAGGAAGACGATGGAGACTTCTTCTTCATCCGAGACGAGGACTTCTGGCGCCTGGAGCTGACCGAGGGGCAGATCATCACCGTCGAGCTGATGGGCACGCGCCTCAACCAGGGCGGATACGACGGCCGACCCCATGGGTTGGTGGCCGGTTGGAACAACGGCCATGTCAACGGCGAGACGCCGGCCGGCGACCCGACGCCGGAAGATCTCCAGAGCCCGAACCTGCCGCATCTGACGTTATCCCGAGAGATCCTCATCGAAGGCGAGTTCGAGGACATTGAGACGGTCCTCGAACACAGCTTCATTGGATCCTTCGGGCTTGACCCCGGGGACAATCCCCTGGGCTGGCGCCGCATGCGTGGCGGCGATCCTCCTCCGGACACAAACACTTTCGAACAGGATTTGGTGGCCGGGGCCGAAAACTTCTTCGGCGCGCACGACATGGACTTCCCGTGTTATCTCGTGCCCGAAACCGGGACCTACTTCCTCAACGTGAAGGCCGATGTACCGTCCCTGCCCGGCGGGGAGTATGCGGTGTGTGTCCGTGAATTGCCGAATACGATCACCCAGACAGAGGAGAATGACGAAGGCAACAACATCATCGAAGGCGCTGAGGTCATCGCGAATGCGGGAGCCGGCGCGGTGGTCCGCGCGGTGCACAACGGCCCCGGCGATACGGACATCTTCCAGGTGAACCTCACTGAAGCGTCCATCATCTGTGCGTCGATCAAGGCGTACCGCAATGGCATCTTCGAGGATGCTGGTGACTATTACGCCCCCCGGATGATCATGCTCGGGCCCGGCCTCACGGACCTCAACGCCTTCACCGAGTCGGGTCGGGTGCTCTTCAACGACCCGGCGTTTTGCTACAAGCTGGACCCGGGAACGGTGGAGCCGGGGGAATCGGTCCCCGTCCGCTTTATCGTTGATACGCCGCTCCGCCGGCGTAACAACTTCGGCGCCGGGGACTACTACCTCTTCGTGGACGTGGAGTCGTTCTCGGAGCTGGAGGCCGATGGCCGAAGCTTCACCGAGGAGGCCACCGACGTGCAGGATTTGAACAACTTCCTGGATGAGGTGGGCGTCGTGACGCTGCCGCTTGGGGGCGACCCCGTGGTCGCCTTCGGCCGCGTGGGTGAACCCAATGGGGTCACGGATACGAGTGACTGGTGGAAGATTGTGGATGGCGCCCCCGGCGACATGATCGTGGTCCAGACCTTCGATCTCTTCAATGGCGGCCGCGAGATCGACAGCCAGTCCGGCATCACTGACTTCGTCGAGCTGACGATCAGGAACGCGGCGGGCGAGCCCATTCCGCAGGACCAGGATCACGATACGCGGCTCCAGGCGACGCGGGCGATCCTGCAAGAGTCCGGGCCGTACTTCATCCGGGTCGAGCCGTATGACGATGCGACCAACTACTGCTTCTCCGTGGTGCGGGTCGCGGCGGCGCAGTACGAGACGGAGGACGACTTCAACCGCAATGACGTGGTCGAGATGGCCGAGTCCCTCGGGGGGCCGGGTAGTCGGCGCGCCGGCCAGCTGGTGACGCCCGTGACCGACACGGGGCCCTCCACCGCCAGCGATGACGTGGACGTCGCGCTGGTCTGGGATCGGGATCTGTATCAGCTCACGGCCCAGGCCAATGAGGTGGTCACGATCTCGGCTTTTGCGGATCAAGCCACGGAGAGCGACGCCCAGGCCAGCGACGGCTTTGCCGCGCTGTCCGGCCACGGGTCGAAGATGCACCCGCGGCTCCGGATCTTCCAGACCGTGGAAGTCATCGATGAAGGTGATCCCGAGGATCCTGACGACGACGTGGTGATCGTGAAGGAACGCACCATCGCCATGTCCAGCTTCACCTCCGGCCCCACGAATGTGGATGAGATCCGTCCCTTCATCACGACGGAAAGCGTGACGCGCGGGCTGGCGACCGGGGCGGTCACCTTCGTAGCCGAAGGCGGCATCTACTACGTCGAAGTCACGGACGAGCGGCAGCCCCTGGGACGGATCGCGGACGCGTTCCCCCAGGCGGATCAGTTCACCGATGACCTTCGTAACCTCGATACGCGCACGTACCTGAGTGAGGGAGAGTCGCTGGCTCTCTATTACGTCATCGAGCGGTCGTAGTAGTCGTAGTACCTGATGCGATAGCACAGCAGTTCCGGGGCGGGGTTCCTCACGGGAGTCCCGCCCCTGTGCTGTCCGGCGCCGGCGCAGCCCGGCCGGCGGCGGCGGGGCTGATGCGATCCCGCAACATCTGTTGCGCAACTTGACGGCGCCGCGGGGTTCAGCCGGGCGCGCCGCCCAAATTACACTTTGCGTCGGGCGTAACCCGGCGCGGGACACGTGCTTGGGCATACTGGCGTTTTCAGCGGCCCCGGCACCGCATTTGCACCTCCGGCCGGGGGACAGAATCCGCCCGGGGGATATAAGATGTACGCTCAGGTGCAGCGGCGCCGGCCATCGTAACGGGGGGCGTAGGGCCGCTAGCCCGGAGGGGGCGCGCATCGGCCATCGGGGATGCGTGTCGAAGGGACGTGGGAGATTATGAGCCGGACACCGTGTGCGATTTATCTGGGGCTGTTGACCGTCGCGCTGGCACTGCCGGCGTGTAACGGCGGGGGCGGCGGCGCCGGCGGGGGCATCGGACCCGTGCCGGAAGAGTTTCGCCGGCAACCGACCGTCCCTACTATCGACGAAGCCGCCAGCGACGACAACGATCAGTGGAATGCGGCGGACGTGCGGGGCCTGCCGGAAGGCGGCGCCGGACGGGGCGACCTCGGCACGCCGGGGGATGTGGATTTCTGGGCCTTCGACGCGGTGGACGGCGCGGTCGTCTCCGTGGAACTGTACGCCGGACAATTGGATCAGGCGCTTACCTCCGGGGCCGATCCCGTCGCGTGGGACACGGCCCCCAACCTCCCGCTTCTGATCGTGTGGGACGTGGACGGCACTTCGATCCTGCGCTTGCACGTGACCGATGACGCCGCGCCGGGCGTGGGCTGGGGCGCGGGCCTGCACGACCAGGACATCCCCCGGTTCCGCGTGCCGGCGGACGGCACGTACTTCCTCTCCGTGTCGCAACAGGCGCCCGGGGAGGCCGGCGGCTCCTACGCGGTCGCCATCAAGCCCGTCCCCATCGCGGGACTCCAGTCCGAAGTGGAAGGGATGGGCGTGCAGGGCCTGAACGATAATCGCAACACGGCCGAGCCCATCGTCCCGGGGACGCTCCACGCGTGGCACGTGGACGGCGAGAACGACTTCTTCAAGTTCGCGGTCGCCGCGCCGAGTATCGTGCGGTTCGAGACCGTGGGCCACCGGAACGGCATCTCGCGCGGGGACGACGCGTACTTCGACCCGTTCCTGACTCTTTACGATCGGGACGGCGCCACCGTGCTCCGTTCGGTGGATGACGCTTTCTTTTTCGACTCCGCTCTGGCGTACAAGCTCGCCACGCCGGGCACCTACTTCGTTGACGTGCGGGACATCGCATCCACCGGCGACGGAGAGTACTTCCTGGACTACGCCCTTACGCCCTTGAGCGGGGCCGTTCCGGAGGTGGAGGGCAACAACACCCCCGCTACCGCCACGGCGATCGGCTACGGCACAATCGTGACGGGCAGTTCCGCGCCGGCGGATCCGGACTATTACCGGTTTGCCGGCCTAGCGGGCGACATGGTGCGTGTCCGCGTGTTCGACGGCGAGAACGCAGAACTCGCGACCCAGACCGTGAGCGTGACGCTGCTCGACGGGGCCGGCGACCCGCTGCCCGCCGCTGACGGCGGTACGCTGCGGACGATTCGCACCATCGTGCAGGAGACCGGCACGTTCCTGATCCGGGTCGATCCCGCGGCGGATCTCACGGCCTATTGCCTGGACTTGCAATTGGTCGCGGCCGCGCCGTACGAGGTGGAGCCGAATGACAACGGCGGGAACCTGGACGTGGACCGCGCGAATGGGCTCGACGACCGGGGGCGCGCGGCCGGCGTCATCGACCTGGCGAGCGATGTGGATTTCTTCAGCTTCCAGGCCCAGGAGAACGAACTGGTGACGTTCGCCATCTTCGCGGCCCGCGCCGACCTCGCGTTCCACAGCGACGGCCACTCGAGCCTCTCGGGCCACGGCTCGGCGTTGCAGCCCGTGATCGCCATTCTGGACGACACCGGCGCCATCCTGGCCGGCACCCTCTTCGACCCCAGTCCCCTAAGCGCAGACAGCGTAAGTGGCGAGAGCATTACGAATGGCCTCGCGACGCAGTCGGTGTCGTTCGTGGCCCCAGCGAGCGGCACGTTCTTCGTGGCCGTCGGCCAAGACGCGAGCGACCCCGGCGCCCCCAGCCCCGAGCACTACTACGCGATCGAACGGCGCTGATCCGCGACCGGCGCGGCGGACGTTTCGCTGAACGATTCCGCGTTGCGGGTGCGGAGAACGGTGCTACTATTGGACGGTGCGCGGATTGCGCCGGTGTTGCTACACCCAATGACTGCTCCCCTCCCCCTCCACGACCTACACGCCAGCCGCGGCGCGAGTTTCGTCCCGTTGGGCGAGCGGGAAATGGTGTCGGACTACGGTGATCCGGCCGCTGAGGCGCTGGCCGTGCGGGCAAGCGCGGGGATCATTGACTGGACGGGCGGCACGCGCCTGTGCGTCACCCATTCGGGAACGCGGACCGCGCACGATTTCCTGCAGGGGCTGCTCTCCAACGACGTGCCCGTCCCCCCCGCGCAAGCGGGCTGCTACGCGACGTTGCTCACGAACACGGGGAAAATTATCAGCGATTGCCGCGTGTGGCCGCGTGCGGAGGGCTTCCTCGTCACCACCGAATCCCCCGCCGGACCGGCGCTGCGCGATGCTCTCGCCAAGTATGGGTTCCTCGACGATGTGGCAGTCACCGAGGTCAGCGACGCGCTGGGGCTCCTGGGCCTCCACGGGCCGGGGGCGGTCACCTGTTTCGAAGACGGGCTCGGGGCGGTGCTCCCAGGTCTGGAACCGGACGTCCTGCTCCCGGTGAGTACCTCCGCGGGGGAAGTGCAGGTTACGCGCACCACCGCTACCGGCGAAGTGGGGTTCGATCTGCTGGTGGCCCGGGAGCATTTGGAAGCGGTGTGGACCGCGCTGGCGGGTGCGGGCGCCACCCCCTTTGGCCTGGATGCGTTCCACCGGTTGCGCGTCGAGGCCGGGGTGCCGTGGGTGGGCGCGGAACTGGACGACCGCGTATTGCCGAACCAGGCGAACCTGGAGCACGCCGTGAGCTTTACGAAGGGGTGCTACGTGGGCCAGGAGGCGGTCGCCAAGCTGCATTACTTGGGCCGCAGCAGCCGGCGCCTGGTGGGGCTGCTGCTCGGGGACGTGCCGCCGCCCGCGCGGGACACGGAGCTGCGCGCCGACGGGCGACCGGTCGGCCGAATCACCAGCGCGGTGCCCTCCCCCACCCGGGGAGAAACGATCGCCATCGCCATGTGCAGAACCGCCTTCGCGGAGCCCGGCATGACCGTGACGCTCGGGGAGGCGGGCAGCGCCACCGTCACCGCGCTCCCGTTCGTGCGTCCCGCCGACCCGGCCGACCACTACGCGGAACCAGACACCCGCGACCGCACCGACCCGCCCTTCTAGGGGACGCTGCCCCCCGCCCGCTCACGGGCGTACCGGGCGGGAAGGCCGCTGAGGGCTGGCAGCTAGGGCCGGGCGCTGAAATTCGGGGGCGGCCCAGGGTGTTGCCCGGGTCCGGATTTCACGATATACTCCATGTAAGTAAGTACTTACTTACATCAAATGCCGGCCAGAACCCAACGCCTCAGCGCCCCAGAACGCCGCGAAGACATCGTCGCAACGGCGTCACAACTCTTTGCGGATAAAGGGTTTAGTGCAACGACCACCCGGGCTATCGCCGACGCGTGTCGGGTGAGCGAGGCCACCATCTTCCGGCACTTCCAGACGAAGGAAGAACTCTACGACGCCATTATTCGGACCCACGTGGAGCGCGAAGGGGACATGGGCATCACGGAGGAGTTGGCGGAGGGCGACGACGACCGGGCCTTCTTCTGCACGGTCGCGGTCAATTTCCTGCACCGCATGACGGATGACCGGGACTTCTGGCGGCTCTTGCTGCGAAGCGCGCTGGAGGACCATGAGCTGGCCACGCGCTTCTTCGAGACGCATGTCAACGATGCGATGGAACGCATGGCCGCCCACATGCGCCGCCGGCAAGAGGCCGGGACCCTGCGCAATCTGGATCCCGAAGTCACCGCGACGATTTTCATCGGGATGCTCGGGCACTACGTCGAGCACACCCGAATTTTCAAGCGGCAGACCTTCGACCGGTTTTCACGAGATGAAGCCGCCGACTTTATCGTGGACGTGTTCCTCAGAGGAGTAAGCCGCGCATCATGAAGTACCACCCCTTCCCCACTGCGCTCCTCTATGGCGCGCTCGGGTTGCTGGCGCTCGGGTGCGGCGACCGGAACAGTGCAGAGGCGACGGTGTCGCCCGCGCCCGCGCCTGCCCGCCAGGTACACACCCTGCGCCTCACGGTGCAGGATCGCGTGGAGACCATCCGCCTCATCGGCAGCGTCGAACCCGTCCATGACGTGACCGTCAGCGCGGAGGTGCAGGGGCGGATCGCGGCGCGCCTCAAGGATGTGGGCGCGACGGTCGCCATGGACGAGGTGCTCTTCCGGATTGACGATGCCCGGCTTCAGTTTGATGTGGCGCGGGCAGAAGCGGACCTGCAGCGGCTCCAGGCGACGCTGGCGCAGGACCGGCGCGACTTGAAACGGGCTGAGAACCTGTATCAGGGCAGCATCGCGTCCGTGGATGCGCTGGAGTCGGCGCGCACGAAGGCCGGCATCGGCGAAGCGTCCGAACGCGCGGCGCGGGCGGCCCTCGACCGGCTGCGCCGGGACCTGGCGGATACCCAGGTGCGCAGCCCCATCAACGGCCACGTGGTGGAGCGCTGGGCGGACGTGGGCGAGCTGGTCAACCCGGGCACGCCCCTCATCCGCCTCGTGGACACGAGCCGAGTGAAGATTGTGACGCGCATTAATGAGGTCGATCTCGCCAAGGTGCACGTGGGAGTCACCGCCGCGATCCAGTTCGACGCCTACCCGGACGCACCCCTGTCCGGTCCAGTCACGGCCATCGCCGTGCAGGCCGATCGGGCAACGCGCACGTTCCCCATCGTCATCGAATTGCCGAACCGGGAGACGCAGGCGTTGAAAGCCGGCATGGTCGCGCGCGTGGACCTGCCCGGAACCCGCTTTCCCAACGTGGTCGTGTTGCCCCAGGACTCGATCGTCGAACGCGGGGATCGCAAGCTCGCCTATGTGCTCCAGCCCGACGGCACGGTGGCGGAGCGCGAGATCGCGGTCGGGCGCGTCTTCGGCTCGGACGCCGTCGTGACGGCCGGGCTGAGCGCCGGGGACGAGGTCGTGATCCGGGGGCAGTTCACCCTGCGGGACGGCGACGCGGTGCGCGCCGTGGAGCCCGCCGCATGAAGTGGATTCCGGCGTTCGCCGTCCGGAACCCGGTCATCGTCCACATGGGCACCCTCCTGGTGGTGGTCGCCGGGATCCTCGCGTACCGTGCGCTGCCACGCGAGGAATTCCAGAACATGCCGCTGGACGCGGTCTTGATCCGGACCGTGTATCCGGGGGCGTCCGCCGACGAGGTGGAGAAGCTCATCACGATCCCGCTCGAAGACGAGATCGCCGATGTGGACCTCATCAAGGAGATGCAGTCGAGTTCGCAGGAGAGTATGAGTGTCATCTTCGTCCGCTTCGAAGTCGGCGTGAAGGACATGTACCGCCGCGTTCAGGAGATTCAGACGGAGGTGGACAAGGTCCGCAATCTCCCCGAGGGCGCGGAGACGCCCGAAGTGATCGAGATGGAGGTGCCGTTTCCCCTGGTGACGATCGCGTTGGGCGGCGGGGCAAGCGAGCTGGAGCTGAAGTACGCGGCCGAGGACCTGGAAGCCGCGCTCACGGACATTCCCGGCGTGGAAGACCTGCAGATCGCCGGGGTGCGCGACCGCGAGATCTGGGTGCAGGTGGATCCGGAGCGGATGGAGGCGTTGGCCCTCACCCTGCCAGAAGTGCGCAACGCGATCCGCGCGAAGAATCGCAATGTGGCCGGCGGCAAGCTGACGGTGGGCGATCGCGAGTTTCTCGTCCGCACCATGGGCGAAGCCGCCGCCGCCAGCGACCTGGCGCGCGTGGTGGTGCGGTCGACGGTGGACGGCGGCCAGATTCTGTTGGGGGACGTGGCCACCATCACGGACACGTTCGAAGAGGCCTACACCCTCGGGCGCGTGAACGGCCACCGGGCCATCACCCTGACCGTGAATAAGGCGCCGGGCGGCGACACCATTGCCATTGTCGAGCAGGTGCGCCAGGTCGTCGCCCGCCTCGCGCCCGGTTTCCCGCCGAGCATCACCGTCGACCTGCTCGGTGACAGTTCCATCTTCGTCGCGCGCCGGTTCGTCGCCATGCGGAACAACGGTATCGTCGGCTTCCTCTTCGTCTTCGCGGTGCTCTATGTGTTCATCGGCTTCCGCGCGGCCCTGCTCACCGCGATCAGCATCCCGATCGCGTTCCTCGGCGCGATCTTCTTCATGCACGTCTTCGGTTTAACCTTCAACCTCCTCGCCATCTTCGGCCTCGTCATGGTGCTCGGGATGATCGTGGACGATGCCATCATCGTGTGCGAAAACGTGTACCGGCACATGGAGGATGGGGAATCGCCGCTCTACGCGGCGGTGCACGGCACGCAGGAAGTCATGGGACCCGTCACCGCGTCCGTCCTTACCACCATTGCGGCATTCTTTCCCCTACTGGTGTTTACCGGGACGATCGGCAAGTTCTTCAGCGTCATTCCCAAGGTCGTGATCTTCGCCCTGACCGCGTCGCTCATCGAATGCTTCTTCGCCCTGCCCTCCCACCTGGCCGACTTCGCCCGCCCGCAACCGGGGCGGCGGAGCCGGCGGGATTCCGCCTGGTACCAACGTTTGCTGGCGGGGTACTCGGGCCTCCTGGACCACGCGCTGCGGCACCGGTACGCCACCATCCTGATGTTCGTCGCCGGGGCCGCCGGGCTCGTCGGGTGGGCCTCGGCCACAAACGCCTTGCGCTTCCAGCTCTTCCCCACCGAGGACATCAACTGGTTCGACGTGCGCATCGAACTCCCCGTCGGCAGCGCGCTCGGCGAGACGGAACGGGTCATGGAACGGGCGGAGCGGATTACCGAGGCTGCCACCACCGAGAACGAACTGGAAATCCACTACGCCACCGTGGGCTTTGCGCGGGATGAGACCGGGCACCGCGGCACCCGCGCGACGCACCTGAGTTTCCTGCGGGTGGACCTCACCGATCGGGACACTAATCTGCGTGACCGGACCGGCGACGAGATCCTGACCGACCTGCGCGAGCGGTTCCGCGCGCTAGTGGCGCCCACGGCGATCGCCTTCGCGCGCGAGTCCCACGGCCCCCCCGTCGGGAAACCGGTCCAAGTCCGCATCCGGGGCAAGGACTTCGCGATGCTCCTCGCCATCGCGGGAGAGCTTGAAGGCTACCTGGCGACCATGGACGGGGTGGTCGACATCAAGAACGACTACACGCTCGGGAAGGAAGAGATTCGCGTACACGTGGACGAGGACCGTGCAGCCCTGTACGGCATCGACGTGGCGACCGTGGCGACCGTGGTCCGCACGGCGGTCGAGGGGGCGGTGTCGAGCACGTGGTTCGATCGCGGGGAAGATATCGACGTGGTCGTGAAGTACCAGGAAGGCTTCCGCCGCAGCCTGGAGCACATCGAGGCCCTCCAGATTCCCACCGGGACGGGCGCGTTGGTGCCGTTCAAGAACGTGGCACGGATCGACCGGGTCCGCGGAATCGCCAACATCAGCCGGTATGACCGCGTGCGGGTCGTCCACGTGCTGGCGGACCTGGAGAAGGGCCGCAAGGACGTCACCTCGGAAGTCGTGAATGAACAGTTGGCGGCGCAGTTCGCCGACCACACGAGCCGGTGGCCCGGCTACAGCCTCGACTTTGGCGGGGAGTACCAGGAGACGAACGAATCGCTCAGGGACCTGCAGCGGCAGTTCCTCCTGGCGATCCTGTTGATCTATCTCATCCTGGGCGCCACGTTCCGGTCGTTCATCCAACCCCTCGTGGTGCTCTTCACGGTGCCCTTCGCGTTCATCGGCGTGCTCTACGGCCTGATTCTCAGCGACGAACCCCTCGGCATGATGTCCTTCATCGGCATCATCGCGCTCGCGGGCATCGTCGTCAACGACTCCATCGTGCTCGTCACCTACATCAACCGGGCGCGGGAGCGCGGGGTCGACCGCCTGCAAGCGGTCATGGACGGCGGGCGGACGCGCATGCGGGCGATCATTCTCACCTCGGTCACGACGATCTTCGGCCTCCTCCCGCTCGCCGCGGAGTGGTTCGGCCGCGATCCCCTCTTAACCGCCATGGCCGTCGCCATCGTCTGGGGCCTCACGTTCAGCACGGTGCTGACCCTGATCGTCATCCCCGCCGTCTATCTGATCGTGGACGACCTCACGCGCGTGCTGCGCCTCGACCGTCATGGACTCGTCCCACAGGCCGACGACCCGCTCGCGCTCCTCAGCGTGGAGGCTGCCGCCGGCGGCGGCACCGGGCAGGGGCGCGCGGCGCCGGACCCCGCTACGCCTGAGCCACGCGCTCGAGAATAACGTCCGCCAACATCGCGTGAACGCCGAGCGGCGGACTCACGCGATACGGCACCTCCGGATGATCGGCCGCGGCCGCCTGCGCCTGCGCGGGAATGTCCGCCATCGCGTGCGCACCCGGCGCGAGGAAGTACGGATGCACCACCACCTCGGCCGCCCCATCCTCCACGCAGGCCGCAAATGCGTCCGCAATCGTCGGCGGCGCGATCTCCATGTGGGCGACGTGCACGATCGCATCGGGCGCGCGCGCCTGGAGCAGGGCAGCGACGTCGAGTAATTGCTCGTTCGCGTCGGCGCGCCGACTGCCGTGGTCGACTAGCACGATCCCCTGCCGCGGCAACTGCGCCAGGCCCCGGTCGTCGATCCGTGCCTGCAAGCGCGCCTTGGCGCCGTCCAGGTCCACCCCGTCCACGGCCATCACGAGATCGATTACCGATCCGCACGACGTCCCGCACGCGGCACACGTCATGCCATGCCGCTCCGGATCCAATTGCACCGGCGCAGGCGGCGCCTGGCAATCGCACGCCAGTGCCGGAGGCGCCGGGACGCGGCGCCCGTCCAAGTGTAGACCCCGTTCCGCGGCGACGGCGCACACCGGATTGAGCAGTTTCAAGTCTTTCACGCAGGAACTCTTGGCCATGCCTCAGTCCACCCAAGGTTCGGGCGGGAGGGGTTGGCCGAGATCTTCAACCACCCCGTTGAACGCGTCGACCCGAAACACCTCACCGTATCGAAAGTCGCGGTCGCGCGCAGCGGATTCGCCACGCAGCCGCAGCCCCATGTCGATGACCGGATGGTATTCCCGGTAATCGAGCGCCCCGCCGGGCCAGTCCACTCCCGCAGCGTCCATGGCCATCGCCAAGTCCTGCACAATCAGGTGCATCTGGCATTCGTGCGCGCAGAGCGCTTCGATCTTGCGATCTATCACGTCCGTGATGTTCACCACGCGGTTCACGTCGCGGGGATGCTTGGCGAAGTAGTACATGTACGGGACGTAATGGGGTTCAAGGCCGGCGGCCCGGTGTTCCGGATGAAAGAGGGGCATGTGCCCGAAGCCCGCCGCTTCCGTGGCGGCCCAGGCGACGGCGCGATGGTCCGGATGCGTTTCGTAGGGCGCGAACGGGTCCCATGTGATGACGATGCGCGGGCGGATTTTCCGCACCAGCTGCATGCACTCTTCCCGCAACTGGGTGAGCGGCACATCCCGCAATTCCCCGTCGGCGTGGCCGAGAAAATGCACGTCCCGCATGCCGAGAATTTCTGCCGCCCGGCGCGCTTCCGCGGCGCTCACTTCGATGAGTTCCTCACGCGGCAGCAGGTGGGAACCCCGCTCGTTGTTCGTCGCGATAATCTCATCCACCGTGAACCCGGCCGCCACGAGCCGCGCTACCAACCCGCCGGCGAACGCTTCAAGATCGTCCGCGTGCGCGACGATCGCGAGCGCCGTGGGTGCTCCATCCTGAACCTCTACCATCGCGTTCTCCCGCGTATGCTGCGTGCTATAGTACGAGCATGTCGCAGTTGGTTGTGCGGCGCCTCCCCGACACGACGCCCGGACACGTGCTGGCCCTCCAGCGGCACTTGCTGGGCCTTAGTGTGCGCGCACGTGCGACGGACCGGCCGGTGTTGTTGCTGGCGGAGTGCGCGCACTCCGGCGTCGTCCTCGGCCATTACCAATCCTTCGACCCCGGTTGCACCGATCCACCACCGCCGGCGGTCCACCGGCGCCAGACCGGCGGACGGGCCACGGCCATCGGCCCGGGCATCCTCTGGGTCACCGTAATCTTGCCGGCGTTGACGGAACTCACCACCCCGAATCCCCGGCCCATCACCCCCGACCGCGCCTTGAACCGCTACTGCCGCGGTATCCTGCGCGGACTCGCGTCGTTGGGCGTCCCGGCGTTCTATCCGGGGCAGGATTCTATCACGGTGCGTCGCCGCCCCCTGGCGCTGCTCAGTGCCGACGTCACGCCCCACGGCCCGGTGCTGTTCGAATGTTTCATTGCGGTCAACCGCAGTGTAGGCGCCCTGCAAGGCGACCTCTTTCCCGGCGAAGCGCAGGCCCCCTCCACGCTCAACGCGCTGGCCGTCACCACCGTCGCCGGCGAGTTGGGCCGCGGCGTGGAGGTCGCGGAGGTGATGGCCGCCATCTGCCGGGGATATGAGGACCAGTCGCAGATGACCCTCAACGAGAGCGCGGCGAACCCGCTGGAAGCGCAATTGCTGGACGCCATCGAAGCGAAAGAACTCCGCGTGCCGGGCTGGGTGTACGGCGGCATTCCCGGTCCGGACCACGACCTGCACACCAGCGTCGAGGTGACCCTGGGCCGCTTTGAAGTGGGATGCGCGCTGCAGCAGCGCCATTTCCTGTCCAGCGTCACGTTCGCCGGGGATTTCATCGCCACCGGCGGGATCATTCCCGCCCTGGAGAAAAAGTTGCGCCTCTGCCCGACGGAATGGAAGGCCATCGGGATCGCGACGGACCAGGCCTTTCAAGAACCGCACCGCGCGATCCTGGGGATCGGGCCCCGCCAGACGATTCCGAATACCATCATGCAAGCGATCGAATCGGCGCTCCCGCAACCCGCGGGGAACTAAGGCGCGGTTTCCGCGGTGGCATCGGTCGCGATGCGCCGCACGATGTCGTAGTACGGGCGGAGCGCCGCACGGTAGTCCGCAACCTCCAGGTATTCGTTGCGGCCGTGCACGGTGGCGCGTTGCGCTTCCGTCAGCATAAACGGCGCAAACCCGTACGCGTCGCGCCCGCGCTGCCGCCAGAAGCGCGAGTCCGTGCCCCCCGCCGACATTTGCGGCACGATCGCCGCGCGCGGATCGACTCCCGACATCACCGATTCGATGGCACGGTAGGCCGGGGAGTCGATGGACGATTCCGTGGCGGTCCCTTGATAGATGAACTCGAAACTCACCTGCCGGGACTCCTCGGGCGTCAGCGGGCGCCCCAACTCCGCAGCCCGGCGCTGGTCCCAGGCTTCCGCTTCGGGATCGTGCGCCAGGCGGGCCAGCCGCGCGAGCAACGCCTCCGACGTGTCGCCCGGCAGAATGCGACAGTCGAGAATCGCGGTGGCGGTGGCGGGCACCACGTTCGCCTTATACCCCGCCTCCAGGTTGGTGAGATTGATCGTCGTGCGCGAGATGGGATTGAACATGGGCCGGGCCAGCAGCGAGGGGGCCAGCCGGGGCAGGACGGCCGGGTCGTACGCCTGCGCCCACAGGCGCCCCTCCTCCCCGCCGACGAGGGGGGCGAGTTCCACCAGCGCCTTGGCGACCGTGGGCACGAGCCGGACGGCGGTTTCGTGCTCCGTGATGCGCGTCAGCGCACGCAGCAAGTAGAGGTTCGGGTTGTCGGGGGTCGGCCGAGAGCCGTGGCCCGACGTGCCGCGCGCAGTCACGCGCACCCAGTTCACGCCCTTCTCCGCGGTCTGCACGAAGTACACGCGGCTGCCCTCGCCAAAGCTGTCGCGCCGCCCGCTCGCGCCTTCGCTCAAAACGAAGGCCGCATCCACCAGATCCCAATGATGCGCGGCCATCCACTCGGCGCCGCGGCCGCCTCCGGCCTCCTCGTCGGGAGCGGCGTAGAAGATGACGTCGCGCCTGAGCGGCACCTGGGCGCGGGCCAATTCGCGCATCACTTGCACCTGCACGACACCGAGCCCCTTCATGTCCAGCGTGCCGCGCCCGTACAGTTTCCCGTCGACGATGTCCGCGGCGAAGGGCGGATGGTCCCACTCCCCCGCCTCGGCGGCCACCACGTCCATATGATTCAGGAGCAGGAGCGGGGGCGCGCTGCCGTCGCCCCGCAGGCGCGCGAGCACGTGCACTTGCCCCGGTTCGCTTTCCAGGACGGTCGGCTCGAGCCCCACCTCGCGCAGCGCCGCGGCGTACAGGGCCGCAATCTCCGTCGTGTCGCCGGGCGGATTCGCCGTGTCGATGCGCACGGCCTGCCGCAGCAACTGCAGCATCTCCGCGCTCCCAGCGGCGAAGTCCGGCTCGGCCCGTGCCAGCCCCGGTACCAGCAGCAGGAACACTGCTGCGACGAACGGCGCACGTCCACGCCGCACCTGTCTGTTGGTGGCCATGGTGCCTCCCCCCGGCCGCGGCCGGACTCGTGGCGCCACATTGTATCCAACCGCGCTCCCGCCCCAAATTGACAGTGCGGAAAAACGCATGACATACTGCCCGCGCTCGGCCTCGCGGGGAGGCCGGCGTCGCCGGCGGGGAGCGCAACACCGATGAGTAGTCTCGGCTGGATCATCCTGCTCGTACTCGCGCTGTGGCTCGTTATCCAACGCGCCGCGCTCCACGGGCTCCGCCGCGAGGTAGAGGCGACCCGGCGGGACATGTATCGCGGCCAGTATGACGCGGAGGAGAAGCTGCACCGCCTGGACGCGGACCTGCAAGTGGTCAAGCTGGACGCGCGGGCCCGGGAGGGGACGTTGCGCGTGGGGCCCTACGTGCGCGTCAGCGAGGCCGCGGCGCTCCACCCGAACGTGGAACGGGTGCTGGGCCGGTTTCACATCGTGGTGGGCAACGGCCGGGAGGCCGAGACGCTGGCGGAGGCTGCCGCGTCCTACTCCCAGGATCTGGAAGCGGTGCTGACCGCCATCCACACGGTGCTCGAGGATCCGAATGCCGCCGTGGGCGAGCCGCCGGTGGCCGATCCGGCGGACGACGCCTTCGAAGTCTAACGTTCGCGCCCCAACCTATAGAGGACGTTCATGATTATCGAACACCTGGCGGTCGGCATGTTTCAGTGCAACTGCATGATCCTCGGCGACGAGACGACGCGTGAGGCGATCGTGATCGACCCCGGGGATGAGGCGGACCGGATCCTGGAGGTGTTGGAGCGCCACAAGCTGACGGCCAAGTGGCTGCTGCACACGCACGCGCACCTGGATCACGTCCTGGCCACCGGCGAGGTGCAGGAACGCACCGGCGCGCAAGTGTGCCTCCATCCCGACGACCTGTACCTGTACGACGGGCTGGAGATGCAGTCGCGGATGTTGGGCCTGCCGGTGCCGAAGCAGGTGCCGCTGGACCGGCACCTGACGGATGACGAGACGTTTGCGGCCGGCGGGATCGAGGTGGGCACGCTTCACACCCCGGGCCATACGCCCGGCTCCTGCTGCTTCCTCATGCCGCAGGCGGGCGAGGCCACGGTCCTGTTCGCGGGCGATACGCTCTTCATGGGCAGCATCGGCCGCACCGACCTGCCCGGCGGAAACTACGACACGATCATGGCGTCGATCAAGGATCGGCTCCTGCCCCTGGAGGATTCCACCGTGGTCATACCGGGCCACGGGCCGGCGACCACGATCGAACGCGAGCGGCTTAGCAACCCGTTTCTCCAGGACCTGTAGCCGCATCGCGCGCCGGCGGGATGGCTTCTTCCCGCTGCGCGTCGCGATGAGCGGGCCGGGGCTTTAGTGGCCCTTCTTCAGGATGACCACCACGTCTTCACCGCTGATGGGCGTGCCGTCCAACAGGTTACCGGTCAGCCGCAGGATGCGCGCCTCACCGTCGACGACCGGGGCAATGGCGGCCAGGATGGCCTGGCGATCGAACTTCATCGTCAAGTCGGCGAACCCATCGGGGCCTTCGTCCGTGCAGTCGAACGGCTCGGACTTGCCTTCCAAGGGCAGGAAGGGCGTCGCTACGTCTTCGAGTCCGGTGCGCATGGGCCCTACGCCTTCGAGCATCAGGGTGCTGACGTCGATGTCAGTCACGTCGAGGTCGGCCATACCCAACACGGCGACGGGCAGGATACCCCGGCCCTTGGCGTTGAGCGGGTTGCGGCACGCCTCCGGAAGGACATCCAACGCCACCGGAGGATCTTCGAGTATCGGCTCCACCATGACCTCGATGCTGAAGCCGCAGGTGCTGTGCCGGCCGACCGCATCGGTTGCGGTAAAGGTGATCGCGTGCACGCCTTCATCCGCGGCCATGGGCGTCCACAGGAACGTGGTGCTCACGGGATTACCGCTCGTCGGCAGACCGGGGAGGAACATGGCGTCGCCGGGCAGCATGTCCGCTTCGAGCGTCACCATATCGTCCCCCATCGCGACGATCGTGATGGAGATCATGTCGCCGGCATCCAGGAACAACGCGCTCGCGCAGTCCACCATCGGTCCGCCGGTCTCGGAGAGGGTAATCACGGGTGGGGCGCCGGTATCGCTCACGAGCTGGATCATGAAATCCACGGCGGCACTACTCTCGCCTTCGTCGAGGATGACCTGCGTCGAGTAGAGCGTATTCCCACCAGGGTTCCCCACATCGGCTGCGTCGAGCGCCCCGGTGGTGTCCCACCGGTACTCGCCCGTCATCTCGTCCACCGTCGCCGCATTCGGCGCGGTGGTCGGACCGGGCTGCTCGAAAGTCGCATCGCCCGTCTCACCAGCCGTGGCCAGCCGGTACGTCACCGGATCCATGTCCGGATCGGTGGCGGGGACGACGAAGCTGCAGTCCGCACCCGTCGGGCAATTCACCACGTGCGGGAGCGTACTGGCGGGCGAGCTGTTGGTGCTGCCCGCGTTGACCACGGTCTGCACGCGGTACGCCGCGGAGGGATTGTTCACGTGGCTGTTGGGGCCGAGCGTCTCGAACAGGCGGCAACACCCCGCCAGCGCGGCGACGTAATCGCCCGGCGCGCCGTAGGTGTGGCTGATGGTGGTGTCGATGCTCGGGAGGCTCATGCTGTCCAGGGCGACGGCGAAGATCCAATCGTTCGCCACGTCCACCTCGGTCACCATGAACATGAGGACCGACGTGGTCGTGCCATCGCCGAAGTCGAGCACGCTCATCCCGATGAACTCTTCGAAGATATCGCCGACGCCGGGATACGCATCCGCTTCCGCGCAGGGCACGAATGCCCAGACGGTCGGATCGATACAGTCGAAGTCGGACCGACGGTAGGCGCCGAAGACCGTGAACTCGACTGTGTCGCCCGAGACCGGGGACCAGGTGACCTGGCCGGCCCGGAACTGCTGGGCCTGGACGGGAGCCACGGGGAGCAGCGCGCAAAGGACAAGGGCTACCAGAAGCAGCCACACGCACATGGTGGGTCGGGAGTAAGGGGCGGGCATGGGTTACTCGTTTCCGATTCGTAATACTTTTACGAATGCGTAATGTGCCAGCGAGGGACGCGGCCGGACCGCGAAGCCGGGGCAGCGCACATCGGTTTGGTCTCTGAACGGGGCATTGCTCTGCGAGATATGTCGTGGCCCGGGGGCGTCTAGAGGGCGGGCACGCCCACGACCGGGCCTACGCAATGTGTAACGTCTGGGGCCTAAGTAGTGCAGGGATCGTGCCAGCGATTCAGCCCGGCACAGGAGGGTCGCGACTAGCAGAATTCCGGCGGCGTCAGGCGACGCGGCGGATGGCGTGCGCGAGGAGCGCGGGGAGCCCAGTCGCTGACCGTTCGCGCGCGCCCGCTGCGACGCCGGGCCCCGTGACGATGGCCTGCGTCGTCCCGCCGGGTTGCGGCCCGAAGAGCAGCACGAACGTGGTCTCGTCCTCGTAGTGCGGATGCCGCTGCGCCTCGAGCCAGTGGTAGTAGCTCCACTGATCCACGTCCAGCAGGTAGTCCGCGTCCGTGTAGTTGCCCTGGCCCACGGCGCCTTGCTCACCGAAGCCGCGGCCTCGCTTCTGCCTGCGCAGTGCCTCGTCCGGTCCGCCGAACTGTACGTATAGGAACTTGGGATGCACCAGTTGCATGGCGCGCAGCCCCCCCACGTGGACGAACGTGTTCCCGCGATCTTTGATGCCCCGTTCGCCGAACATGACGTGCGACACGAATTGCACCGCCTGCGCATCCGGATAGCGTTCCTCCAGTTTGAGATCGTGGATCGCCTGCTCGCGGAGCCCGCGGATTTCCTTTCGCAGCGCCCGCTTCTCCTCCGGAGTCTGCGCCATCCGCATCTTCTTGCGGAATCCCGTGCGCTCCAGGTACGTATCCACCATGCGCGCGTCCGCCGTGCTAAGCACGTACGGCGCCGACTCCCCGCGGCCCAGGCCGGTCGCGTTCGTCCCGCTGCCCAGGATGCTCCACACGGCTTCCCGCGGCAGGCCCCGTTCTCGCAACACGGCGGTCACCGAAGACTCACTGCTGCCGGCGGCGGCACCGCCGCGCAGAATCTGGCTTGCAAAAGCAGGCAGGGTCGTCGCCACTCCCGCCACGTTCTCGTACCACGTACCGGCCGGCATCAAGTCGCGCGCGGCATGGGGCATCACGCCCGGCGCAGGCGGCGCGACCGTCAATCCCCGATCTGTCCACGGCCCCAGCGCCGTCACCACGACCTTGGCCCCCGTGTGGTACGGGATGCGCGCCTCCACCGCCAGGCGCTTTAGCCCCTCCTCCAGCGCGGCGCGGTCCATGCGCCCACCCTCCGGATCGGCCCCGAGATACGCCGCCAACTCCTGCTTACTCATGTACTCCGCGTACACGAGCAACTGCTCCAGGTCCCGCTGCTGGCGCGCACTCAACTCGTCGTACGCAAGCAGCCAACCCCCGACGAGGCCGGGCCCGGGCCGGGGCAGCTTCTTCAGGAACGGGCGGGCATACTCGATGAGACGCTTGCCCTCGAACGACAGGGCATCGAACTTCGGGTTCTGCATCAGGCCACCCCGGCGGCGCGCGCGGCGTCGCGGCGGGTCCGCCGCGGCAGGCGCCTCGGCGGCGGCGAGCAGGCGGGGCACCGCGGCGGTAGCGGTGAGCGCGGTCACGATGGTCGGGAGGAACGTGCGGCGGTGCATGGCGACTTCCTTAAGCCCACATCTCGTGGAGAACGCGTCCTTCGGTGCCCGGGACGGTCGTCCCGAGTGCGGCACCGATGGTCGGGGCGACGTCGGCTTGGGTCACGGCCCTCTCCACCACCGCGCCGCGGCGGACGCCCGGCCCGATCGCGAGCATGCCGATCTGGCGACACCCGAAGTCGGGCGCGTGGTGGTTCTGAAATCCGTAGTTGCCCATCCCGTCCAAACTCCGGCCGCAGTCGGGCACGATGAACACCGCCGTCTTCCCGCGGTAGAACGGCAGGGTCTGGCTCGCCTCGACGATGCGGGCCGTCAACCGGTCAGTATTCGCGATGGCGCGCGTGTACAGGGACCAATAGCCGCGATGCGCCACGTCGACCTGCTGGAACACCACGGTCATAAACCGCGGTTGCAGCGTGCGCATGGCATTCAACGCCAGGAGCGCGACCCGCGCATCGGAACCATCGGATAGGCGATAGGCGTTCCCGTCGAGTGCGTGGATGAACCGCCGGTGCGCGGCGTCGGCCGGATCGAGGCCGCCGGGCAACTGCGCCCTGGCTTCCCGCTGTTTGGTCAGCCGCTGCGCCATCCGCTCCAGACGCGCACGCTGGCGGCCTTCCACCTGGCCATCCGCCAGGACCTGGTTCACCTTGTGCCAGCTCGCATCCTGCGGGTGCAACTGCAACGCCGCGTGCGCCTCACCGAAACCGGGGGCGGTGCTATAGGCGAGCAAATTCGTTTCGCGATGGTGGTTGGCGAGGCAGACCTGGTGCTCCTCCCAGCCGTTCGCCTTGCGCAGGTGCTCGAAGATGGTGGGGGTGTCCGGCCGCTGCCTCCCCTCCAGTTCGTACCAGTCGAACCGGCCGGTGAGCAGGTACATGGCGCCGGGAAAGTGGCCCGTACGCCCCTCGTTCGTCATGTTCGTAAACAGGGTGCCCTGCGGCCGGAGACGATTCCAGAGCTGCGGCACCCACCGGTGCTCCGGGTCGCCGATCCACTCCGTGTAGCGCGTCCCGCCGCCGAAGCGGATGAGGATGACGTTCTCGACGGCATCCGGCGCCGCGGCGGCGAGTCGGGGCCAAGCGACTGTGGCCGCGGCGGTCGCGGCAGCGCTCCGGCTGACGGCACGAATGAAGGCGCGGCGATCCATGGGCATGGCAACCTCCGGGCGCACGGGGCGGGCCGGCGCTCTTACATAGTAGACGTTCCGGCCGCGGGAAAGGTTACGCGCGGACCGAGCGCCAGCCGCCGCGAATGAACAGCGTGGTCTGGATCAGGCAGCCCGTGACGGTGGCCGTCGCACCGGCGAGGAACAGGCCCCGAACCCCCAACTCGCCAACGCCGGGCAACCACAGCGCCAGCGGCAGGAAGACGCAATAGGTCGAGAAGAGCATGGACCACATGGGCCGGCGCATGTCGCCGGCTCCCTGCATGGCGCGGCTGAACACGAACGCCGCCGCGAGGAAGGGATACACGGCGGAGGAGATGCGCAGGTACATGGCCCCGATCACGATGGCCTCCGGGTCGTCCGGCGAGAACGCCCGGATGAACACCTCGGCCTTCCATTGAAACAGGGCGGTGAAGCACAGCATGATTGCCGCGTAGTACCCGCACGCAATCCAGGCGCCGGCGGCCGCGCGGCGGTACTGCCCTGCGCCGGCGTTCTGCCCCGTGACCGTGGCCGC
This sequence comes from uncultured bacterium, assembly GCA_965371225.1. GTDB lineage: Bacteria > Abyssobacteria > SURF-5 > CBDUXP01 > CBDUXP01 > CBDUXP01. The sequence goes on from CBDUXP010000015.1 coordinate 31,406, forward strand.
TGCACCGGCGAACGCCATACCGATCCCCAGCAGCATCATGTCGATCCGCAGCGCCACCCCGTATCCCGCCCGCGCGCTGGAGCCATACGCCCCCAGGAAGCGGATCATCAGGACGAGCATGATGGCCCGGCAACTGATCTGCACCAGCACGGGCCAGGACAAGCCGGCGATGCGGCGCACCATCTGCCAGTCATTGGGGAGGAAGGACCGCGGATGCAATTCCAAGTCCGCGTGCAAGCGGCGGGTGCGCACGAGCCCGAGCGCCAAGGCGAGGCCGCTGCCGAGCCCCGCCGCGATGAGCACCCCGCGAATGCCGAGCGCCGGAATCGGGCCCCGGCCGAGCGGCAACACGCCGAAGCACACGAGCTGCACCACCGCGCTCAGGAGGACCATTAAGAATGGGGTGGTGACATCTCCGGCGGCTTGGAGCGTGGACATGAGCACAAAGAAGAGAAACGGCGCGACCAGGATGATTCCCGTCAGCCGCAAGTACGGCCCCGCCTGCGCCGCCACGTCGGCGGTCATGTTGAGCTGAGCCATGATGGGGCCGGTGGCCACGTTCGCAACCAGCGCCCCCAGCGTGGCCACGGCCAACACCATGCCGAGCGTCTGCCCCATGACGCGCCCCGCGGCCCCCACCTGGCCGGCGCCCACCCGCCGCGCTACCATTGCCGACGCACCCCAGGCCGCCGCGATCACGAAAGTCATCAAGAGTTGGCGGAACGTCTGGTTGATCGAGATCACCGCGTCCAGGCTGACGGTGCCCAGGAGCCCCAGGACTCTCAATTCCGTGGCCGATCGCACCACCTCAAGCGCGCTGACGCCCAGGATGGGAATCGCGAGCGCGAGCACCACGCGGCTCAGGCTCCCGCGCGTGGCGTCGTGCCGGCCCCGCGGCAGGGGGGGCGCCGGCTCCAGCTCGAGGGGCGGCGGCCCGGGGTCGCTAGTCGCCGGGCTCGTAGAAACGCTCAACGGTGAACCCGGCTGCCGCAACGGCGTCGGCGATCGTGTCGATCTCGGTGGCGATCAGGGCGGAGACGAAGTCCTCCGCCGGCGGGCGCGCGACGGTATACACCTGCACGCGGTCAAAGTCGCCGCCGGCGTCACGGATCTCGCACAACCGGGCGACATACGCCGCGGTCTCTTCCGCATCGGGGCCGACGCCATCGAGGCGCATGAACAGACTTTGGATCACGACGGGCCACCGGCGGGCCGCATCGGTAATGTTGCGCAGCGTGCGCTCGAACGGCACCTTCGTGCGCTCCACACGCTGATAGTACGCCTCGGTCCCCGCTTCGAGCTTGGCCCAGATCTCCAACCCGTGTGGCGCCAACAGATCGAGCCCCGTCTGCACGTCAGTTCGATGCAGACCCGACGTGTTCGTGATGACCACGACCTTCGCATCCGCCAAACCCAGCTCGGTTTTTACGCCGACGATGCGGCGACACACCTCTGCGAAATGGAGATACGTGGTGGGCTCCCCGTCCCCGCTCAGCGCGATGTCATGCAGGCCCCGCCACGCCTGCGGCACCCCGGCGAACCGGGGATGGCTCCAGAAGGCGCCCGTGGACACCTCGCGCAGCAACGCGCGCAGTTCCCCCTCCACCGCATCGGGATCCACGCTCACGGGGCGCACCGGGCCGCGCCGGTCCACCTGGCAGTACACGCAGTCGTAGTTGCAGAGCTTGTCCACGTTCAGGTTGATGCCGACGGACAGCCCGCGCGCCCGGCGCGAGATGACGGGATACACGAAGTCTTGCGCCAGGTACTGCCTGGGGTGGAACGTCACGGCCTCGCGGAGACCGCCCGGGGGGCTACTGGACACGGAGGTCCCATTCTACCCGCCCGGGTCCGCTGGGAGGCAAGCGGTGCGTAAATATGCCTGGGGCCACTGTTTACGGTAATCGGCAAGCGGCTGGGTGGGAGGGATTGACAGCCCGGGGATTGGCGGTTATAATTAGACCAACTAGTCAGTCTAGAGAGGCAATCGCCATGAACACCGCAACCGCTACCCGTCAACCTACCCTGCCCCAGGGGCGCCCCGTCGATCTCACCTGCCGTGAGCAGCGCGGCCTGAACTGGCTGATCGCGGCCCTGCGCAGCGGCCGGATTAATGACGTCGCCGTGCAGCACCTGGAAGTGGACGGCGTGCTGCAACTGGATCCCCTGATCCAATTGGCGGGCGGCCACCCGTCGGCGAATTGAACCAGCGTGCCCGAGATCTGCTCGACCGCCGCGCCTTCCCCCTTCGGACGGGGGGAGACCGCTGACACCTTTTTTCAAACCGGAGGAGCCCGAACCCGTCGCGGCCGGGGCGCACCGAGCGTCCAGGCCAGCCCAACCGGCCGGCCCCGCGCCGGGTTCGCAACGACGCCCGCTTCTGCTTGAAGCGGCACGAGGAAACGCAAACCCATGAGCACACCGTGGATCGTTCATCAGTATTCCCTATCGCCTAACACGGAGCGGCTGCGCCGTGTACTGGTCCGCTTGGAGTTGCCCTTCGAGGTCCAGGACTACCTGCCGTTCAGCCCGGAGGAGCGCGAGAAGATCGCCGCGCTGGTGAAGCGCAGCGGGCACAACCAGATGCCGGTCCTCGAGCGGGATGGCACGTATTATGGGGATTCCCTGGCGGTGACCGAGATGCTGCTGGCCGAGTATCCGGACCGGGCCGAGCGATTGTTGCCGGCGGATCCTGCGCAAGCCGCGGTGGTCCATGCGTACCTGCTGGCCGGCGACAGCGGCTTCCTGCGGCCGGAAGCCAAGTTCCTGACCGCGGACTATCGGAAGAACAAGGGCGAAGAGCACGCGCAGAAGATCGTGCAATTCGCGCACCAACGCCGCACGTGGGTGTTTGCGGCCTGGGAGCGCGCGCTCGAAAATCAGCCGTTTCTTGCCGGGGACGACTACACCCTGGCGGACATCGGCGTGGTCCCCTTCATCAACGCGCGGATCGCCATCCCGCAGTTCGCCAAACGGATGGCCGACCAGGGCAGTCAGTCCCCCTTCGATCTCGAGTTGTGGTCCGAATGGGACCTGGACGCGAACACGTACCCCAATCTGCGGGCGTGGGTCGACCGGTGCAACGCGCCCGAGTTTACGGAAAGCACGGTGGTGGCGGCCTAAGCCTCGGCGCGGAGTCGGACGGCGGTCGCCGGCGAGCGACCGCCGCCCCGCGCGCCTGCACCCGGAACGCCACACCCGTAGGGACGAGAGCATGGTAGACGCTAAGTCACATATGGTAGAATTGGACCGCCCGGTTCGACGCAGCGAAAAGGCCGAATCCGGAAGTGCCCCTATGCCTAAAGGCGACACCAAGCAGCGAATCATCCTTGCCGCCGCGCAGCTCATTCACCGGCAGGGGTACGGCGCCACGACTATCGACGATATCCTCGCCGCGTCCGGCGTCAAGAAGGGCAATCTCTACTATTACTTCTCCTCAAAGGAGGAGTTGGGGCTCGCGGTGCTGGACTGGATGCACGAAGGCCACTTGGGGAGTGTCAGCAGCTTTCTGGCCAACGAATCCCTCAGCCCCCGCGAGCGGATCAGCCAGTGGCTCGTCTCCATGGCCGGCAAAATGGCCGATTCCTGCTGTGCCTACGGGTGTCCGTTCGGGAACCTAGCGCTGGAACTCAGCGACAGCAGCGAGGCCTTTCGCCAGCGCATTGCCGCGCACTTTGCCGCGTGGGAAGGCCTCATCGCCGATGCCGTGCGGGCGGGGAAGGATGCGGAGGAATTCGCCGCCGACCTGGACCCGGAGGAATTCGCCGCCACCGCGGTGGCGCTGCTGGAAGGGGCCATCCTCATGGCCAAGCTGACCCGGGAAATCCGCCCCATGGAGCGCGCCATGGCCGACCTGCGCCACCGCCTCGCCGTGGCGGCGCCGCAGGCCGTCTGAACGTTTTTTTACCCAGTAATTAGACCATCTGGACGGTCTAATCATGGAGGAACAGCATCATGACCGGGCACAAGGAATTCTCGCCCAAATCCCGGACCGGGGCCCCGGACAACCCAGAGGCGATGCGATTGGATCACTTGATGGCGCTGGTCCGCGAGGCCACGGCCTCGACCGCCTCCCAGACGAGGGAGGTGGGTGGCGTCCTCCGAGTGGAGCGCCCACCCGCACAGGCTGCGGAGGAACGCGCGCACGCGAAACGAGCCGAAAAGCGCGCTCCTGGGAAATGCGCGTGCATGGTTTGACCGGCTCCCCGCGTTAGTGCGCGGATGCGGCGGTGCGCTCAGTGGCGTGCCGTCGGAGCCGGACATGGGTGGAGCGGTCGGATCGATTGGGCAACGGTCCGGCCGCTCCAACACACCCATGGACTTGTATTGCTATTCACTCTTGCGCAGGCAACCCTCACTAGCGGCGCGGTCCGTCCAATAGCGCCTGGGCCAGCACCGCGCTGAATCGACGGCCGCGGCGATTTCCCAGCAGGGCATCCCAGGAAACCGGGATAGGTCCCCTCGCCACGTGGGCCGCAGGAGCCGATCATTGCGCACCGGTGCCTCGCGATGGAGGCGCATGCCTACGCACCCGCACGATAGGCTGACACCCAACTTTCGCTTAACGTCCTGATGGGAGGAGTTCCGCATCTCGGCCCCCTTCCGCGCGCAGAACCTGGAGAGGCCGTCTAGACCCCAACCCTATCCGTGCCGTGGGTGTAAACCAGGATGGGCTGAGCGGGCTCCTGCGGCTGTCCTCCGGGTGGCGGCGTCCTTTCGCGCATCCAGAAGATCAGCAGTTCCCGCGCCTGCTGTGTCCCGTCGTGCGCCGTATTCCAGCGGTCGAGCACGTACCGACCGTACTCGCGGAAGAGGGGCTGCCCCTCCATGCTGCGGCGGTCCAGGAGGCTCATGTGGTACGTCCACATCCGCTGGGTCGGGAACATGGCCGACACGAGCGGTGGCTTGGTCCAGTCCACGGGCGCGCCATCGCGAGACAGGTCGACGAGGGTGCCGTCGGCCAGCACGGAGACCATCACAAGCCACCCGTCTTCCTTGCGCGGCTCCGGCGAGAACATCGCCCAGCCCTGCTGCAGCTGCAGGAGGCGACCCAACCGCTCCAATCGGGGCGAGAAGATGCGCCGCCGGACGGGCGTGCTGACGACCGACGCCACATTGAACATGAGCACGAAGACCAGGAGTGCCGTGGTCACGAAGATCCCCACCCACCTGCGGGGGCGCGACGGCAGCGGCTGCGGGCGTAGCGTCAGCCAACGGGCCACCCCACCGAGGGTCTCCCGTCGGTGGGCCATGGCCCGGTAGACCGCGTCGCCAACCCGCGCCACAGGCGCCAGGCGCAGCAGGGGCACAAGGAACCAGAGCAACGGCGAACAGCGGCACAGGTAGATGAACGCCTCGAACCGCAGGTACCTGGCGCCATCATGGGCGACAACGACCCACGAGTTCTCCCGCTCCAGGACCTCCGCGATGGCCGGGTCGGACTGCGCGGGAGCGTAACGCGATTCGTGCAACAACAGGAAGGTGTGCAACAGGCGGACCATGCGGAGACAGAAGCCGCAGTCCCCGTCGTAGTAGATACACAGGTTCTGCCGCGCCCGCGATCCGCGCGCGGGCACCGCGCGATCCCAGAACCAGCCGGGAATCCAGACGGTCCATGCGACGAGCATCGTGTACGGGAACATCCCGATGTCAAAGCATAATGCGATGCCAACGTGCAGCGCCATGAAGCAGAGAACGACAAAGCAGCGCAACGGGCCGAAGAACAGCGGCGAGAACGCGCCGATCGGCCCTGCCGCCTCCAAAAGCCACACGCCGAGCGTCAACCCCTTGAGCAGGCGCAGATGGGGAATCAGGGCGATACCTATGGGGGTCGTGATCGAGTCGATGTTCAACCCGTAATAGAGCGCGGTGAGGTCGGTCCGCCAGGCGGGGCCCGCCTTGAAATAAGTCGAGAAGACATAGATCATGCCGATGTGCGCCATCAGCCCGAAGCTGGCGACGCTGAGCACCCGTTGCGGCGGGGGGCGGCCCGATGTGTCCAGCGCACGGTCCACTGACCAGTACATGCCAAGCGGCAGGAAGATGGACCACAGCAGCATCTGAAGCAACACGGCACTGCTGCCTGTCAGCACGAAGGGGTTGCGCGCCCGTACCGAGTACAGGAGCACCCAGCATGCCACCGTGGCCAGGCGCGTGCGATAACCCGCCAGGAGCGAGAGCGCGGACACCGTGGCCAGCAAGAAGAGCACCACCTGCCCCGGTGGGCTGCCTGTTAGCAAATGCAGCGAGGGGAGCCAGGACTCCGGACACTCCGCCAGGAACACGGCCCGGGGGAGCATCCCCTGGTCGGTGTACAGCGCGGATAGGTGACGAGCCCGGGTCGCCAGGTCGCCCAACAAGACGCACCCCAGCCCCACGCGAAACAGCGCCATCGTGCGCCGGTCGATGCCGAACAGCTCCTCCAGCCTCCGCCGGGTGAGCGACGGAGGCTGCTGTGCCGGCTGCCTCAAAGCTTCTAAGATCCCCCCTCGCGGACGCCATTCTAAAATGGGTCAGGCGCAGAAATCAAGATATTCAGAGAGTGATATCATCTGTATGCAGCGTGCGCATGCAGCGGGCCGATTCTGCCAGGGAATATCAGAGTGGATGCCGCGGTCACGCGCGGCAACGGCCTTCCCCGGTTGTGCCTCGAGTGTCACTACCGGAACCGGGCCCACGGGACGCGGCAGTCCCGGTCGGCTACAGGGCCGATCCATAGAAGAACGGCCGGCGGGCGGGGTGGGGCTAGACGCCAGGTGGGCGCTAGGCGCCCGGTGTCGCGGTCGGTTGAGCGGCGGGCTGTAAGGGCGTCAGGGTTTCGGGCGCGGCCGGTGCCGACATGCGCTTGACCGACCCGATCAAGCGCGCGGTCAGCGGCTCCGCATCGGCCATCGTGGTAATCACGGTCAGCGTGCCTTCCACGCGACCATCGGGCAGGCCGCTCCCGTCCAACTTCACGGTGATGCGCCGGCGGCTCGCCTGATTGGGGAGTTCCGTGACTTCCACCACACAGCCGGGGAGATCGCACTGGGCGTCGGCAATCTCAAATTTCTTCTGCGTGGGGGACATGACCACGAAGCTGCGCACGACTTCTTTCCCCTCCTCCACGAGGCCCAGCGAGACGGTCTGCGGATAGATGGCCACATCGCCGACCACGTTCGCGTACACCGTCAGCCGCAAAGGCTGCTCTTCCCCCTCCACCGGAATGAGGACCGGTGTCGAGATCTGCCCCTGCGGGGCGTCTCCTGCCAGGTCAACCGTAATGTCGAACGTGCGCGCGGGGTCCTCCCCGGCGCGGGGGACTACGCTCGCGGTGAGATGGGGGCTGCGCACGGTGGGCTCCCCCACGGCGGCGGGAAGCCTCGCATCATCCTTCACTGTCAGCGTGGCAACCCGCTGCGCCGCTTCCCCGCGCTTGACCTGGCCGAAGTTGATGTAACGCGGCTCCAGATGGAAGGGCACCTGGACGATGCCGGTAATGGTCAGGGTCATGCGCGCGCGGTCCGGATCATTCGAAGTGACCGTAATCGTCTTCGTGATGCGGTCTTGAAATCCTGCGGTCTTCACGGTGCCGGTGACGCGCGCCTCGCCGCCCGGGGCCACCGTGCTGTCGGACGCCAGCGCGGCGGTGCAGCCACACGAGGGCTTGACCTCGTCGATGGTAAGCGGCGCGTCCCCTTCGTTGCGCAGGATGAACTCGAAGGGCACTTCCGTCCCCTGCGAGGCCTCCCCGAAATCGATCTTGGTCTCCGCCGGTACGAGCTTGGGCTGCGCCGCCGCGGCCGGAGCGGCCAGGGCCATGCCCAGCAGGAGGCTCACCCCTGCCACGAGTGTCAGGTATCCACGGTCTCGCATCCCCAGTTCCCTCCTACAAAACGGGCAGTGTATCACGGATCACTGGCCACCCCGCGGGGGACAGGATCTGCGGCCATCCGTCGGCCGTAGCGACCGGTGGACTCTCCGGCGGGGCGAGCAAGCCCCACATCCCGTCCACACATCCCGCGACCGCGCCGGCTTCGAGCCCCATGCGCGCGCGCACCTGGGCCACCGCCGCTGCCGTCGGCGCGCCCGGTACCGTGAGCAATTGCGATCCATCGATGCGGACGGCGTGCAGTTCGGCGCGGACCAGACCGCGGCCCCCCCCGAGGAGTGACCGAAAGCGCGCCCAGCGTCCCCGCCACGTGGCCGCGGGGGGCAGGTCCGCGTGGCAGACGTCGACCTCCAGGCGGGCGGAGTCCCCAAGCGTGGCTGCGGCCAGCGCGATCAGGACCGGGGTGGCCAACGCCTCCCCCACCGCGTGGGCGGCCTCAAACGAGCGCGCCGCGGCGGCCGCGCCAGCTTCGCGCGCGGTCTGATCCCCCACCGCACCCGGCAGGGCCAGGCTCAAGCCGCCGCGCGCCGCTTCGATGGCCGTGTGGTAGGCGACCAGGAAATCCGCGCTGACCTCGCGGTTGCGGGGGCCCAGCACGTCGGGGCGACAGCCGAGCACGGCGAGGGTCGCGATGGGCCGGGCGCCTTCCGCTACAGCTGACCACACGAGAATGGGGGCGGGCGATTGGGCCGCGTGGTCCACGAGTAGGTCGGGCGGCATGTCCGCCACGGCGACGCACAGGCGGGCGGGTTCGAGGGCCTGCAGGGCGGTGACCACCACTTCCGCCGCCTGTTCCAACAGGTAGCGGTGGTACGGCCCGCCGCACCCGCGCCCTTCACCCAGCAGATCCGGGCCGCTGGCCACGGCGGTGCCGGCCACGAGGATGTGCAGTTGCCGGGTGGAAATGCGCCGGCGGACTTCTGACCGGAGCTGCCCCACCCAGGCTGCCGGCACCCCGCGCACATCCAACGTCAGGAACGCGACGGTCAGGATGCCATCGGAGAGCGTGAAGCAGCGGGCGAACAGGTCATCGTGGACGCCCGCGGCGCGGCGCCGGCCCGGGCCACCCAGTCCATACTGTCCCGTACCGGTCATGGTGACGCGGGCGGCGCCGGCCTGCAGGCTCACGGTGGGCGTCGTCACCAGTCAACCGGCGCCGCTCCGGCGGGTGTCGCGCTCACGCACGTTCGTCTCCTGCCTCCGCGCCGGGGCCGCTCCGCATCACCGGGCGGTCCCGCGCTCACCCCCTGCACGACGCGCCACTCCATCGCCGGCGGGTCTTAGAGGGCGGCTTCGTAAAGCTCCTGCACGTTCTCCGGCGCGGGGGGCTTCGGCGTGGTCATCATGACGAGTTCCATCATCGCGTCTTCGGTGAGTTGCGAGATGGCATCCTTGTTGGCTCCGAGTTGCGTGATGGTCATGTCCGTGCCGACGTCGTTGCGGAGTTGAATCACCGCCTCGACGGCCGCGGCGGCGTTGGCGGCATCGGATTTAGCCACATCACCGGCGCCCAGTGCAAAGGCCACCTTGGCGTACCGCGCCTCCACCACATCCATATTGAAGTCCATGATGAGGGGGAGCATGGTGGCGAGCGTCTGGCCGTGGGCCGCGCCGTACCGCGCACTCAGGGGATGGCCGACGGCGTGGCAGATGCCGAGCCCCGCGGTGTTGAACGCGATGGCCGCCAGGTGCGACGCCATCTGCATTTGCGCACGCGCCTCGATGTCCGTGCCGTCCGCGTAGACCTTGCGCAGCCACTGCCCCACCAGTTCGATGGCCTGCAGCGCCTGACCGTCCGTGTAGGGCGTGGCGCCCATGGCCGTGAACGCTTCGATGGCGTGCGTGAGCACGTCCATGCCGCACGCCGCCGTAACCTTCTGCGGCGCGCCGACGGTCAACTGGGGATCGAGGATGCAGACCTTCGCGAGGACGCTCGGGTGCGCGATGTACATCTTCCGGTGCGTCTCGGGATTCGTAATCATGCCCCACATGTTCGTCTCGGAACCGGTGCCGGAGGTGGTGGGGATGGTGATGATGTCGTTGGCCGGCTGCTCGGGCTGACACCCGAACTGGTAGTCGCCCGCCGAGCCGCCGTTGGGCCCGGCCAGCGCGATGGCTTTCGCCGCGTCCATGGACGAGCCGCCGCCCACGGCTACGACGACGGCGTCTTTGACCTTGCGCAAGGTCTCGGCCCCGGCGTCCACGTTCGTGCTGGTGGGATTGGGCTGCACCCCATCGAACACCAGGTATTCGATCCCGGCGCTCTTCAGGTTCTCCGTAATCGTGTCGATGATGCCAGCGGCCACCAGCCCCTCGTCCGTCACGATCAAGGCATTGGACTTGCCGAGCATCTGGATCTGGGTGGCCAGTTTCGCCGAGGTCCCCACCCCGAAGATCAGGCGCGGCGGCGGCAGGGATTCAAATGAGCGATCAGAAAGGGACATGTGTCTACTCCTCACGGGCCTCGCCGGGCCCAACTCGGGCAGGCGACCCCAGCAGGCCGCCGGTTGGTGTCGTGTCGCGCGGTGCGTTAGGCCCGGATTCTACTGGGAGACCGCTCCGGACTCAACCGGGGGCCGGTCCCACCGACAGTGTCCGTGCGGACTGCTGCCACGTCAGCCCGAGTCCCGATCCGCCTTGCGTTTGGCGACGGCATCCAGACCGGCGGCATGGGACGCACGGTTGACGGGGAACCACAGGAACAGGAGGGCCCCGCCAAGGATCAGCACCGCGGGCATGAGGGTGAACATCCACTTGATGCCGTCCACGGCGGATTGCGGTTGGGGGCCCCCACCTTTCACGTAACCGACCATCCCCAAGCCGAGACCGATGATGCCGAGGGTCAACGATTGCGTCAGCTTCCGGACCAACATCCACGTGCCGAAATAGGCGCCGTCCTTGCGCGTTTTGGTGCGATACTCGTCGTCATCGATGATATCCCCCATGAGTGAGATACCCATGACCGACCGCGCGCCGAAGCCGCTCCCGGCCAACGCCAAGGTCGCGAAACCCCACCACATTCCGATCGACGGCACCAGGAGCATGAGGCACAAAGCCACGGTGGTGATGATGGAGCCCGCGAGGAAGATATGGGTCTTCTCCCGAGACCGGCCCACCCGCACCCACACGGGGATAGAAAGCAGGCCCATCGCCAAATACCCGAACAGCAGCGGCGAGTTCAGGGAGCGCGGGAACGCCCACCAATCATTGAACGCGTAGAGAGCCAACGAGACGGTAAAGCGCGTGCCCACCTGTTCGATGATGAAGATCACGAGAAACAGGAGGAACGCATTGCTGCGGAACGTGTCCAAGATATTGTCGAATATGGACGCCCGCGGTGGGGTCTGCCCAACGACCCGCTCACGCGTACCGAAGAAGGACACCAGAGCGGCCCCCAGGAGGAGCACCCCAAATACGATCGCCACCTGACGATGCGCCACCATCATCGCGGCGGTTCCCGCGGTAGTGACCGCCTCCGCTGCCAGCCCCTGCGCTTCGGCGATCGCCATGGCGGCCTGTTCCCGGCGGTCGATCCACAGGCCGGGCGAAACCGCGCCGATGAGCAAGCCCATGCTCGAGAACGCCGTGCGCCAACCCATCAAGGAGATGCGATCGCGGTGGTCGTGCGTCAGCTCACTCCCCAGCGCTGCATGCGGCACGTCGAGAATCGTGCTGCCGGTGTAGAACAGCGTGTTGGTCACCGCCAGCCAGATGAACAGCCGTGTCTGGGACCATGCGGGGTCGGGCGAAAACATGGCGACGAAGCCCACGGCCAGTGGGACGACCCCGATGAGTAAGTACGGGCGCCGCCGCCCCCAGCGCGTCCGGGTCCGGTCCGTGAGGTTGCCCATGATCGGATCGGTCACGGCATCGAACGCCTTACCCAGCAGCAGGGCCAAGCCCGCCGACTCCGGGGCCAAGCCGGCGAAATCGGTGTAGTACTTCAACAGGTACACCGCGATGATGAAGTCGATGCTCCCGTTCCCCAACTGCACCACGGAGTACAGGATTTTGCGGGTCGTGGACAGGCCCTGGGCCGCGCGGGGGGCGGGCGCGCCGGAAGCGATGGCGTCTTCGGTTATGGCCATACGGTCACGCGGTCGGTGCAGCGGGTTGGTGCATTGCCAGCGCTGGGGACGTTCCGGTCACGCCTCACGATGCCGCGGCCCCCGCGCGGCGGCGCGCCTCCAGAACGGCCTGCGTCGCTGCGTGGCTGGCGCGATTCAGTGGGAACGCCAGCAGCAGCAATCCGCCAAACAGGAGCGCCACCCCCGGCACAATGGAGTACATGACGGCAATGCCGCGCAACGCTTCGGGCGACTGGTCGGCCACGCCAGGCACGTACCCGAAGAAACTCAGCCCGAGACCGCAGACGCCTAACGCGACCGCGCGGGAGATCTTGCGCAGCAGGCTCCACATGCCGAAGTACGCCCCGTCCTTGCGCGTGTGCGTGCGCTCCTCGTCGTCGTCCACGATGTCGGGCACGAGCGCCAACACCATCACCGCACGCGCGCCGAAGCCGAGCCCGGTGAGAATCAACATCGCATAGCCCCACCACACGCCAATCCGGACGTTGAGCAGCATGCCGAAGAGCGCCACCATGGCCATGACGGAGCCGACGGTGAACATATGGTGCTTCTCGAACGAGCGGCTGATGCGCACCCAGATGGGGATGCTCACGATGCCCACCAAGAGATACGTGGAGATCATGGCCTCCTCGTGCCCGTGGAACCCCCACCAGTCGCCGATGGCATACAAGACGAGCGTCGCGGTCAGGCCGCCCGCGATTTCGCTAAACAGGAGCGCCGTCATCAGGAACCGGAACGGGCCGCTGCGGAGCGCGTCGAAGAAGTCGCCGAAGATCGTGTCCCGGGGCGGTGTCCGCGGTCCGGACGGTTCGCGCGTCCCGGCGAACGCGACGGTAAAGGCGAGCAACACCAACACGCCGAACGCGATGGCCATGGTGCCATGCGCCGCCCGCGCCGCAGCGTGGGCGACCGCCGTGATGGTGTCGGCCCCAAGCCCTTGTTCCGTGGCGACCGCCCCCGCCCGGGTGGCCGACGCGCGGATGAACACCATGGGCGCGACCGCACCGAGGAACAGCCCCGTGCTGGAAAATCCCTGGCGCCACCCCATGATCGACACGCGTTCCTGGTGCGTCTTGGTGACCTCGCTCCCCAGCGCGGCGTGGGGCACCTCGACCATGGTGGTTCCCACGAAGAACAGCATGTTTGAGAGCGTCAGCCACCAGAACATCTGGAATTGCGAGAGCCCGCCCGGGGGCGAGAACATGGCCACGAAACTCACCGTGAGCGGAATCGCCCCGGCGATGAACCACGGGCGCCGGCGGCCCCACCGGCTCTTCGTCCGGTCGGACAGGTAGCCCATGATGGGGTCGCTGGCGCCGTCGAACAACTTGCCGAGCATCAGCGCCAAGCCGGCCCATTTGGCTTCGAGCACCGTGTAGTCGGTGTAGAACTTCAGGAGGTAGACGGCGACGACATACTCGACGCAGCCGAACCCCAGGCCCGCGCTGCCGTACAACGCCTTGCGGACAGCCGTCAGCTTCGCTTCCAGCGCCGCCGCGACCCCGCCCGCTTCTCGTGCCTGCTCGATCGTCGTCACGCGTTCCCCTTCAACCTTGTGGCCCGGCCCCGATGGACCCGGCCCGGTCCCCCACCGCCTTAGACGCCCGCTTGCTTGGGCGCGCGCGCGCCCAGTGCCCTGACGCGCTTGTGCACGGTCATGAACGCGAGCCAATCATCCATGTTCCCGAATGCCCAGGGCAGGAACGCGTCCCCATCCACCTGACACGCGATGCGCGCCTCGACCGCGTCCTCGCCTTCCGCGTACGTCCCCTGCAGCACCTCAAGGACCGGAATGTCTCCCAACGCGTCGTGCGGAGACGAGGCCAGCGTCATCGTCGCCGCTCCCACGGACACCTGCGTCGCGTCCAGGTGGTGCGTCGCGTACAGCAGTTGCGGGGGCGCGTCGTAGCCGTCCCCGTTGCACGCCAGCAGGTACTTATAGTGGAAGGACACGCTCTGGTCCTGCGCCGGCCCCAGCGCGGTGGTGGGTGTCACCTCCAGGGTGATGAGCGTGACGCCGCGCCGCGCGACTGTCCCCCGCACGGTATCGCCGGCCGGGTCCAGGTGAATGTCGCACAGCTTCTTCGGTTCGCCGAGCGTCTCGCGCCCCACCTGCACCGCCGTGTCCGTGCTCATGGGCATCAGCACGCAGTACCACCCGGGCTGGCCCTCGTGACTCGCCGCCAGGTCGACCCCGGCCCCGGCGAACCCGCCTGCGATGTTCGACGCGGCCACGTCACAGACCCACACGCGGCCGAGCGGCTCGGTGGGCTCTAACGGCGGCGGCAGCAGCGCGCGCACCACGTCGGGATCCGTGCGAAACGTGGCGGCAATGGAGCGCAACCCCGAAAAGGTGGGCCGCCGCAGTGCGGCCTGCAAGTGCCCGATGTCCTTCGCGCTTCGAACGAACGGCATATCCCCCAAACCCTATGGGCGCCGGAAGTATAACAACCGGTCGGGGGGTGCGCCACGGTCGCCCCGCCGCGGCCGCCGTCCCTGCTACGAATACCGCAACGCGTCGGCGGGCTGCAGGCGCGCGGCGCGGATGGCGGGGCGCGTGCCCGCGAATATGCCGACCACCACCGTGAGCGCGAGCAGGAACAACCCGAGCCCCTGGCTCATGATGGGCGCGGGCACGAAGCGCGGCATGGTGACCTGCGCGCCAAGCCACACCAGGCCCATGCCCGCCACGAAGGCCACCCCCGCGGCGACGGCGGTCATGAAGAGCGCCTCGATGAAGAACTGCCAGAAGATCTGGGTGGGGGTGGCGCCCAGCGCTTTGCGCAAGCCGATTTCGTTCGTACGTTCGGCTATGGCCACGGACATGATGTTCATGACGCCCACGCCACCGACGAACACGGTCACCGCACCGGCCACCCCGACGAACAGCTTGAGCCCCAGCGTGAAGAAGTAGATCATCTTCATCTGATCGAAGATGGCGTACGTCTGGGTCGCCCGATCCAGGCTCGGGTCGAATCGCTGGCGGGCGCCGACGATGGAGGCCACTTCATCAATGGCCTCCTGGTAGCGCTCTACCTCTTTCGGCTCAAAGTACAGGGTCCAGTAGTCCGCGTCGCCGCCCAGAAAGTACCGTTCCACCGTCGAGATGGGCAGGTACACCTGCTCGTCGTCCAGGCTGTTCATCCGGCTGAGCTGGTCGCCGTGTTCCGTCATGAGGCCGATCACCGTGAGCGGGATCCCCTGGATCATCACGCGCTTTCCGATGGCCATGGGACCGTTGATGCCCAAGCGTCGGGCCACCACTACGCCAATCGTGCAGACGAGGCGGCGGTGTTCCACGTCCGCCTGGCTGATAAATCGCCCGTACTGCACGCCGAAGTCGCGAATCGGCGCGACCGCCGGGGTAACTCCGTACACATCGGCCTGCGTACTCCGGTCCCCCAGCTGCAGCGGCGTGGACCCGACCCTGTGCTCCGGCTCCAGACTGGCCACCTGCGTGGCGTGCGCCCGGATGGCCATGACGTCTTCCGGTTCGAGGCGCACCCGTTTGATGCGCGGCGGGCCCTGGGTGTTCGCCTGATAGTCGCCGGCGAAGAAATTGATCCGCTTCGGTCCCGTGCGCGCGAACTCGGCCTGCATGGTGACCTGCAAGCCCGTGCCCAGGCTCAGCATCAACATCTCCCCGAACAGGCCCCAGCCGATGCCGAGCATGGTCAGCACCGTGCGCAACCGGTGCGCCCAGAGGCCGCGCCACGCTTCCTGCAGCAAGTCGCGCAGCATTACTCGTACCGCAACGCTTGGACGGGATCGAGCCGCGCCGCTTGGTACGCCGGCCACGTGCCCGCAGTGAGGCCGACGAAGGTCATGGTGAGGAGCGCGGCAACTACCGCCCCCCAGGAGATTTCCGGCCGGGGCACCTGCGGGGGCAGGTCGAGCGTCCCGGATCCCAGGCAGAACAACAGCGCCAGCGTGATCCCGATGAGCCCGCCGATGGCGGTGACCACGAGCGACTCGGTCATGAACTGCAGAAAGATGTCGATGCGCCGGCCACCGATCGCGAGGCGCAGCCCCACCTCCGGCGTGCGCTCGCGGACGCTCACGAGCATGATATTCATCACCCCGAGCCCCGCGATGAGCAGGGTGCCCGCTCCCACGAGCCCCACCAAGATGCGAATGGCGTTCACGGAGAAGTCGGCCAGTTGGAGGATGCGGGTCGTGTCGAAATGATTGAGCGCCGTCTCTTCGCGCGGATCGAAGTGGTGGACGTTCGCCAGATAGCGCCGGATCCCCGCCGCCGCCGCCGGTCCCGTCAGTGGCTGCTCGAGTTGGACCACGAACTGATTCGCATACCGCATGTTCCCGAACAGGGCGCGCCCGGTGGTGGCCGGAATGAGAATCTTGTCGTCGTCCGGCCCGTTCATGTCCATCATCTGGTTGCCCTTGGCCGCCAGCCGGCCGATCACCTGAAACGGTACGCCGGCCACGGTCACCCGTTCGCCCACCGGATTGGCGCCGCGAAACAGCTCCCGCTCCGTGTCCGCCCCCAGGAGGCAGACGCGGCGGCGGTCGCGCATATCCCCATCGTTGATAAAGCGTCCGTCGATCACCCGAAACTTGCGGACCGTCTCGGCGATGGGCGCGGTGCCGAGGACCAGTTCCGAGACCGTCCGATTGCCGTAGCGGGTCGACCGGCCCCAGTCCTCCAGTTCGGGGAACACGTGTCGCGTGTGCGCCGCGGACCGGTCAAGGGCGGTCAGGTCGTCCAGGGTCACCTCCAGTTTCCGCAGGGCCACGGCATTCCGCTCGTGGATCTTCACGGACTGCGGCCACATGTACATCAGGTTGTCGCCAATCTTGGTCAGGTCGCCCATGATCAAATTGCGCATCCCGCCGCCCCACGACACGAGCGCCACCATCGCGGCGGTGCCCCACGTGATGCCGAACAGGGTGAGCAGCGCGCGGTCGCGATGCGCGATGAGCTGGAGCAGCGCCTGCGACACCGCGTCGCGGACGAGACCGATCATGCCGCCCGGCGCTCGTCCCGTTCGAGGCGCCCGTCGCGCAGGTGGAGAATGCGTTCGGTCTGCTGGGCCACGTCCGGGTCGTGCGTCACGACCACGATGGTGCCGCCGTCCTCGTGCATTGCGCGGAACAGGTCGAGGATGTCCGCGCCGGACTCGCTGTCCAGATTGCCCGTGGGCTCGTCCGCGAGAATGAGGGCCGGATCGTTGATGAGCGCGCGCGCGATGGCCACCCGTTGCTTCTGGCCGCCGCTGAGCTCATTCGGCTTGTGCAGCCGCCGATCCGCCAGCCCGACCTGCTCCAGCGCCGCCTCGGCCCGCGTCCGCCGCTCGCGCCAGGGGACGCGCGCGTACACCAGCGGAAGTTGTACGTTCTCCACCGCCGACAGGCGCGGCACCAAATGGAAGTTCTGGAAGACGAATCCGATGCGCTGGTTCCGCACCTGGGCCAGTTGTTTTTCGTCGAAGGCAGCGACCCGCTCACCAGCCAACTGATAGGTCCCGTCCGTGGGAGTGGAGAGACACCCCAGGATGTCCATGAGCGTGGTCTTCCCCGACCCGCTGGGACCGCACAGGGCGACGTACTCCCCCGCTTCCACGTGGAAGCTGATCCCCTTCAGCACCTCCAGGGTCCACCCCTTCATGGGAAATTCCTTGCGCACGGTATCGAGCTGAATCAACGCGCCCATAGCTAGTTCGTTTCTCCGGGCAAGAGCGCGGTCTCGTCCGCCGCGAGGCCCTCGAGCACCTCGGCGGTTTTGCCGTTGCTGTAGCCGAGGGTCAGCCGCACGACTTCCGGTTCAGCGTCGGGTGTCGCCCCCGGCCGCCGCGCGAAGGGACCGTCGAAGTCGTACTGGATAGCCCGCTCGTCCAAGAGCAGGGTGTCGAAATGTTCGTCGACGATAATCTCCGCGTCGCCCGTGAGTTGCGCGCGCAGCGGCACGTCGGTGGGGTCCAGCGTGATCTCGACGGTGAACCGGACGATGTGGTTTTCCTCCTCGCCTTTGGGGGCGATGCGGGTCACGGTGCCGGTGATCCGTCGGTCCTGAAACGCCTCCAACTGAATGCGCGCCTGCTGACCCAGGCGCACGCGGCCCACTTCCGTCTCGTCCACTTCCGCGTCGAGAATCAGCACGCTCATATCGCCGACGATGAACACGGTCTGGTCGTAAGCGGTAATGTCCGCGACGGCGGAGCCCACTTCCACGGGGCGCGACAGGAGAATGCCATCCATGGGGCTGCGCAGCGTCGCGTAGGCCAGGCGGTCCCGGCGCACTTGGAGCGCCACCTGGGCCTTTTGCAGCCCGGCCGCCGCTGCCTGGAGCAACGCATCGGCGCGCAGGGCCCGTTCACTGGCGGTGCGGCGTCGGTTGCGGTAGGCCTCCACTTGCTGGGACGAGATGAGCCCGCGATCCCGCAAGTCCGTCGCGCGGCCGTACTCGCCCTGTTGGAAGTCACGCTCGGACCGGGCCGCCTCGGCCTCGGCTCCCGCCTGAGCCACCGCGGCCTGGGCCACGGCCACCTCCGCTTCCGCGACGGCCACCTCGCCGCGCAGGATGTCCTTGTCCAACTCGACGATGATCTGGCCCTGCCGGATCTCGTCCCCCGGCTCCGCCCCTACCAGCTCCACCACGCCGCTGACCTTGGCTTT
Organism: uncultured bacterium; assembly: GCA_965371225.1. Taxonomy (GTDB): domain Bacteria; phylum Abyssobacteria; class SURF-5; order CBDUXP01; family CBDUXP01; genus CBDUXP01. The sequence continues at coordinate 49,997 of CBDUXP010000015.1, forward strand.
TACGGAGACGGACACGTCCGGTTGTACCGTGCCAATCGCTACCACCACGTCCGCAATGTCGCCGCGAAAGACCTGCGTCGTGGGTGGCGGGCCCAGGGACCCGTTGCCCTGGCGGACCAGGAACGTGATCGTGCCGCCGCAGGCGAGCACGACGGCCAGCAGACCCATCACCCATTTGCGCATACCCAATGCCCCTTGCGACCGTGCCCAGCCGGCCGTCTTGCCTCATCCTACGGGCGTTCGGGGAGGAAAGTTTCGACGGCCCCATGTGGGCCGGCGCAAGGTATAATGCCGCCGAACCGGGCGCGCCCAGCCCCTGGGAGGCATCTTCCGATGCCGGCTATCCTGCACATCATTCCTTTCTCGCACTTCACCGAAAAGGGCATGTGGATTCTCGACTACAAAGGGATTCCCTACGACCTCAAACCACTTGCGAACCCGGCCAACCGGAGCGAGATCGCGGCGGTGACGGGCGGGACCACCACCCTCCCCGTGTTCCACGACGGCGATACGGTCATCGGCGACACCACGGAATTGGCGCTGAGCAGGGACGAGCGCGGGCCCGAGCCCCGCCTGGTGCCGCGGGAGGAACCCGAGCGATCCGAGGTACTGCTCTGGGAAGACTGGGCGGACAATTCCATCGGCCCGCACCTGCGCCGGTGGCTGTTCCACCACTTGCGCACCGAGGCGCCGGACAAGGCCGTCCAGCTTTTCATGAGCACCGGCATGTCCGAGTTCAAGGCGAAGATGGGCTGGCGGTTCATGGGCCCGAAGATTACGAAGGCGCTCGGCGCCACCACGGTCAACGCCAAAGTGTCCGGGAACGAGACGACCAAGGCCATGGAGATCCTGAGCGTGCGGCTCGAGGGGCGCGAGTTCCTCGTGGGCGACAGCTTCACCTTGGCGGACCTGACCGTGTGTGCGCTGCTGACGCCCGCCACCTTGGTCGGTCCCTGGCTAACCGACGGGCGCTTTGCCCGGGTGACCGAGTGGCGCCGAGCCATCTGCGAGCAGCACGGCCGCCGCCCGTTACCGACCGACCCGATTCCCGATCAGGCCGAGCGCACCCGCCGGCGCGAGGCGGCACTGGCCACAGCCGTTTAACCGCGCGCCGAGACCAAAAGCGCAGGCCGCCGGTGCAGGAGGCTGCCGCGACGGCACGTATGGAGCCCTAGCCTAAAGCGGAACGTGCGCCGTCACCGCAGAGGCGTGCCGGGTCAGCGGGAACCGGAGGCGGCGGCCTTGCCTGGAGGCGGGACACCGCACTACCATCACGGAAGCGGGCAGGAGGTGCGGGCGGACGCGACTTCACCATGACACGGCACATCGATATTGATCGGGAGCAGATCGGCGCGTTTTGCCGCAAGTGGAACGTCACGGAGCTTGCCCTGTTTGGATCGGTGCTGCGGAGCGATTTCCGTCCCGATAGTGATGTGGACGTGCTCGTGACTTTCGCCGACGACGCACACTGGGGCCTGCTCGATTTGGTGGCCATGCAGGACGAACTTGCAGATCTGTTGGGGCGGAGCGTGGATTTAGTCGAGCGCACGTCCGTGGAACGCAGTGAGAACTACATTCGGCGACGGCACATTCTGAATGCGGCGGAGCCGGTGTATGTGGCGCGATGATGCCTATCTCCTGGACATGCTCCTGGCCGCCCGGAAGGTACGTGACTTTACCCAGGCCGTGAGCGGCGAGCAGTTCGAGACCCAGGAAGTCTTGCAGCATGCCACGATGCGGCTCATTCAGATCATCGGAGAAGCTGCGCGGAAAATCTCACCTGAATTCCAGGGCGCCCACCAAGAGATCCCGTGGCGGGGAATCATCGGCATGCGGCATCGGCTTGTGCATGAGTACTTTCGCATCATCCCCGAGAAGGTTTGGGAGGTGATCGAGCGAGATATCCCGGCGTTGATTCCCCTCCTGGAACCGCTCGTGCCATCCGATGAAGCACCGTAAGACCACCGCTGACCGATCCCCAAGGCGCCGGCCGTTGCCGACCGATCCGATCCCCGACCAGGCCGAGCGCACCCGCCGCCGCGAGGCCACCCTGGCAGCTATCGCGGAGGGCGCGGCGCGGCCGCGGCCGCCGCCGCGGGACCTTTACACCGGTGGATCCAGGCCCAACGCAACCCGCCCGGCGAAGAGGAGCTGCTTGGGTTCGGCGGGCTGGTGGTAGTAGCCCGCGCGCACGTCGCGGAAGAGGCGTTCCAGCCCAGACGCGCGGAAGTACCCGCCGCCGCCGGCCACCGCCAGGGCCTTCTCCACAGTGGCCAGCGCGTGCCGGCCCACCAGGGTTTTCCGCTTGAGGACTGCATTGGCGAGATCGACGGTGGGCTCGAAGTCGTAGTCGTTGGCGAGGGCGATCATGCTCTCGACCGTGATCTGCGTCGCCGTCAGCGCGTTTTCCATTTCACCCACAAGCGATTGCAAGATCGGGTCCTCACGATTGAACGCCGCCCGCTCGCGCCCAATGCGCGCGGCGGCCTCGGCGATGCCGGCGTACACGGACATGACCAGCGGGTACGCGACGGTCACCACGACATTCAGGGCCTTAGGCCATTCGTCCTGCGGCCGGCGCATCGCGATCGCGCCATCGGGCACAAATACGTTGTCGAGCACCACCGTATGCGAGCCGGTGCCGCGCATACCCATCGCCACCCAGTTCTCGTTGATGCTGACGCCCTCCGCCTCGATAGGCAGCGGGAAGTGCAGCACCTGCGGCCCTTCGTCCGGGTCCATGTACGGCGCGCTGGTGATGAGCATGTCGCCCATGGGGCAGCCGCTGGCGAAGACTTTGCGGGCCGTGACGCGGTAGCCGCCGTCCACCCGCTCACTCGATCCGACGGAGCGGACCCAGTCGGTCGCACCCGTGCTGACCAGCACGAGGCTTTCATCGGCGACCCGCCGCAGCATGTCCCCGGCGTGGTCGTCCCCGTGGCGGTACTTCCAGACGGAGGTGGCCACCAAATGCGAGTGCATGGACGTGGCCAGCGCCGTAGAGCTGCAGTAGGTAGCCAACTCGCCCAGAGCCCGGCACATGGTGCTGTGCGGCACGCCGCCGCCGCCCAGTTCCTCGGGGATAAGTGCGGCAAAGAAGCCCCGCTCCTTGAGCGCAAGGTAGTTCTCAGCCACGAAGCGGTCGTTCGCGTCGTACTCAGCGGCTCTGGCGCCGAATTCCGGCCCTAGCTCCCGAATCAAGTCCAGCACATTCGTTCTCGTTTCGCTTTGTGTCTGCATCGGTCCTGCTCCTTGTTTAGGGTAAGTGTCCCCCGAACAGGGCGCGCCAACAAGTACAACATCTGTAGTTGCTCCAATCGGGCTGAGGCCTGATAATAGCCGCGATGGCACGGAAGAAGGGATACGGCCAGTTCTGTCCGGTGGCGAAGGCCGCGGAGATCGTTGCCGAACGCTGGACGCCCCTCGTGCTGCGCGAGCTGCTGGCCGGCACCCGCCGTTTCAACGACCTGCGCCGCGGGGTGCCGCTCATGTCCCCGTCGCTGCTGTCCCGGCGGTTGAAGGAACTGCAGCTCGAGGGGCTCGTGGAGCGGCGGCGCAACACCGACGGAAAGACGTGGGAATACCACCTGACGGAAGCGGGCGAAGCGTTGCGCCCGATCATCGAGGGGCTGGGCTGGTGGGGACGCAAGTGGGCACAGAGCAACATCGGGCCGGAGGACATGGATCCCGGGCTCCTGATGTGGGACGTGAGCCGCTGCGTACGCCGCGACGCACTGCCCGACCGGCGAACGGTAGTCGAATTCGAGATTGGTGACGTGCCGCGGAACCAGCGCTACTGGTGGCTGCTGGTGGACGGGGAGGACGTAGACGTCTGCCCGAAGCATCCGGGGGATGAGGTGGCACTGACCGTAGCCGCGGACGTGGGGACAATCGTGCGCGTGTGGCTCGGCGAGATTCCCCTCCGTGATGCCATCCGTTCCGGCCAGATCGAACTCAGCGGCTCCCGCCAGATGGTCCAGGCCTTCCCCGCATGGTTCACTCTGAGCTCCTTCGCCCACCCCGCTTAGGCCAGCGCGACGGCGGCCCAGCCCATCTCTGAAGCTAGTACAGATATTGTACTAGTCCTGCGGCCGGGTACATGGGACCCTTTCCCCATGGGGCGCGGCCCGCGTCCCGGCAAGGAGAATCCCATGCTGCCCCGGAAGCTTAAATCACGGATCTTCGACAACGTTTCGAACAGGCCCCTGCGCTACGTCACCCCCGTGCCTTTCAGTCGGGCCGAGGGATTGGTCGCGGAGGTGTACGACCAAGTCGCGGATGAGTTCTTCATCAACGGCGCCATCACGACCCACTCGGTGCGTCCGGCACTGCTCGCGGGCATGTGGTGCGCGGGACGCGAGCTGGTCCTCACGGATGGTGCGCTCGCGCGCGACACGAAAGAGGCCTTGGGCGTGACGTTCGCCCAACTGAACGGGTGTACATATTGTGAAGACATGTTGATCAGCGTCGTGCATGGGGCACAGGACCACGAACTGGCCACGCTGATGCGCGCTCGTGCGCAGCAAGAGATTCCCGAGCATCGGACGCGTCACCTGCACGAATGGGCGTTGAGCTGTCTGACGCCCGACGCGCCGATCCTCCGTAAGCCGCCGTTCACGCCGGTCGAAGCTCCGGAGATGCTCGGCACCGCGCTGATGTTCAATTACCTCAACCGCTACACCCGCATTTTCTTCGACGGGACGCCGTTGAACCCGCCCTTCTCGTCCCATGCCCTCAAGTCGGTCATGTTTCGCGGCTTTGGAGTGGAGGTGCGTGGGTCGGTCACCCGCCGGTTGACACCGGGGCGCGCCACTGCGTTGCTACCCCAGGCGGCGCTGCCGGACGATCTCCAGTGGGCCGCACCGAACGCGCACGTTGCGGAGGCCGTGGCTCGGTGGGCCGGGGTTGTCGATGCCGCGGCCGAAGCCGATATTCCCGCACGTGCGCAGGCGGCCGTCAACAGCGCCGTGCAGGCGTGGGGTGGCGAGGACATGCCCCTCAGCCGCGGTTGGGTTGACGAGCACGTGTCGAGGTTGAACCGCTCGGAGCAGGCGGCGGCCACGGTCGCGCTGCTCACCGCGCTGTCGCCCGCGCAAATGAGCGACGACATCATTGCAGAATACCGCAGGTACCATGCAGAAGATGGGCCGTTGGTGAGCACGGTGGCCTGGGCGGCGTTTACAGCGGCCCGCCGGATGACTTCGTGGGTTGCCGAGGCCGCGACGCGGCACCCTGTGGCGGAACGTCCTCGCGGAATCGAGGCCGCCGTCCAGATCACGTGAGGAGTGCGTCCGGTTCGACGTGTGCCAGCCGCGCGACCTTCCGCTGCAGGTGGAGGTCGCGCCGTTTGGCTTCGCGGGCGTCGCCCCAATCCACAAAGGAGAAGTTCGTCACGGCGCTGCGGAGGCTGAGCACCAGCTGCATCACGTAGTGGTGCGCGAACGCGTCGAAGGGATAGTCCGCGACACCGTGTTCGACCAGCGAGTCGTGATAGACGCACAGCAGCCGCTGCTCGGTCCCCGGTGGCACGTCGTCGCGCAACGATGCGCCCAGGAAGGCAGCCACGTCACTAGCCGCGGGACCGAGGCCCGCCGCCTGCCAGTCAAAGAACGTGACTTCGGGCTGCGCGGTCGTATCCGAGAAAAAGACATTGTCCAACCGGAAGTCCACGTGAAGCAGGGTGCGGGGCGGCTCTCGCGCGCGCTCGTGCAGGGCGGTACCGTGATCGTTCATCCAGTCGAGCAACTGGAAGACCCGGGGCGGAAGCACAGCCGCGTAGTGCGCGTCGAACGCCGCGCGGGCCTTGCGGTATGCCTGCTGAGCGGCGGCGGCGCGCGAGCCGACGCGCCAGAGCCACCAGAGATCGTCGAGGCGCGGGTGCTCCCAGAAGCACGCGTGCATGCGCGCGGCGGCCGCCAACACGAGCGCCGCCCGCTCGAACCCGCACCCCGCCACGTCGTCTCCCGTCTCAGCCGGCGCCATGTCCTCCAGTAGCAGGATGAAGCGCAGGTCTGAGGTACGACTGAGGCGCCGGTTGGCCGTCGCTTCCGGGTCGCCCGCGAACCGCGCAACATAGCAGCGTGGACAGCGCACCGGAAGGGTGTCGGCGAGGTCCTGATAGAAACGCACTTCGCGCTCGTAGTCCCCGCTATTTCCGATGGCCCGATTCTTGGCGACGGGCGTCGGCAGTTTCACAATGACGGTGGCCGGCGCGCCCGCTTCGGCGCGATCGTATGCAAGCCGGAGCCGCGCCAGGGATCCGATGAGCCCGACGCCTTCCAGGTCCTCGGACGTGCACCCGGTGACGCACGCCCGGTGCAGCACCCCGTCCGCCTGCAACGCCTGCGTCAACCATTCGGGGGTAACCTCATCGAGCACTTGGGGAATGAAGGACGGTTCGATGGGCACGGAAGGGATGCTACCCCAAGCGCACCCCGGTCTTCCCTGGAAGCGCCCAGCCGCCCGGGACTCCAGGAAGTTGTCGGCTATACTGCGCCGTCCGGAGGCCGGCATGCCGAAGAACGCGATCACCTATTTGCCCCGCGTCGTGCCCGCGCCGGCGAAACCGCCGAAGGAGGTCGGGGAGGATCACCCCTATCGGGTGGCGACGCGGGCCACGGCCTTCGAGCCGGAGGCGTGGACCCCGGAGCGCGCGGCGGAGATCAACGCCATGTTCGCTAGTTACGCGGACCGTTTTGCAGAATACCTGGCCGAAGGCCGAGAGGTGGTGCCCTTGGACGCACTGGCACGCGGGGATGTCCCGCGTGGCCTGTGTCTGGAAATCGGCAGCGGGAACGGGGCGACCACCCCCGTTATCGCCCCGCACTTCCGGCGGGTCGTGTCTATGGATGTCCTGACCGAGATGCTCTGCCAAGCCCCGCCGGACCTGAGCGACCTCATTCAGGGAGACGCACAGTACCTGCCGTTCCGCGACGGCTGCGCGGACGTGGTGCTCCTGCACAACATGTTTCTCTTCCCCGCAGAAGTGGACCGCGTGTTGGCGCCGGAAGGGGCGGTGATGTGGGTCAACGCGCAAGGCCCGCGCACGCCCATCTACCTCCCCGCCGAAGAAGTGGCCGAGGCGCTGCCCGGCTCCTGGACCGGCGTGGCTTCCGAAGCCGGCACCGGCACCTGGTGCGTCCTCCGCCGGGCAGCCGCGCGGGTCCGCTGATCGCCCCTAGCTGACGGGGGACTCGAAGATTTCGTAGGGCTTGGCGGCGTCGGGCAGGAACTTGTCGACCACGTCCACCTTGTCCATGGTGATGCACGGCACGGGGCAGACGTCGATGCAGTGGCCGCAGCGGATGCAGTTGGCCTCGTCCATGAGCATGTAGACGGGTTCGTGGTCTTCCTTCTGGTAGGCCACCGCTCCCCCCTTATCCATGCGCCCCACTTCCACGTGGTCCGCCTGCGCCATGATGATGCAATCCGTCGGGCAGACGTCGATGCAGTAGTGGCACAAGGTGCACATGCCGGCGTCGATGTGGATGTTGTAGCTGCACAGGTAGCAGCGGTGCGCTTCACGCTCGCCCTGCGCGGGCGTGAAGCCCTGGTCGCACTCCAGTTCCTGGTCGCGCCACTCGGTCTTGTCCGCCGTGTTTTCCAGCGTGGGCATCGGCTGCTGCGGAATCTCGTCGTACTCGCCGTGGTGGCCCGACTTCCAGTCGTCCATGCTGCTCCAGCCGCGGCCCTGGTAGATGATCTCGCGCCGCACCTCCGCGACGAACCGGTTGCGCCCGTGGAGGTAGCCGTCCACGCTGCGCGCCACCTCGTGAGCGTGGCCGATGGCCTGAATAAGCGTGCTCGCCCCGCCGACCACGTCCCCGGCGGCAAACACCCCGGGGCTCTTGGTCATGTGGTTGTCGTCCAGGATGATGCCGCCCCAACTCTCGACGGGAACGTCCAGGCTGCCGATGATCGGCCCCACGATGGGCCGCTGGCCGAGCGCCTTGCAGATGAGGTCGGCATCGAATTCGGCGTGCGTGTTCTTATCCACCACCAGCTTGCGCTGCCGGCCAACGCCTTCGCCCTCGAAGTGGGTCGTGTGGCACTCGAGCATGAGCCGCCCGTTCCGCGTCACCCCCTTGGGACTGGCCATGGTGTGGATGATGACCCCTTCCTTCTGGGCCTCATCCGCCTCGCGCGCTTCGATCGGCATGGATTCGATGTCCCGCCGGTACACGATGATGACTTCTTTCGCGCCCAGGCGGTACGCCGACCGCGAGCAGTCCATCGCGGTGAAGCCGCCGCCGACGACCATGACCTTCTCCGGCGCCTGCGTCATCTGGTACGAGTTGATGTCGAGCATATAGTTGAGCCCGTCGCGGCAGCCCTCCACGTGCTCGTTGGGCGTGCGCATGTCCACCGGCTCGTAGCAACCGGCGGCGATGACCACCGCGTCGTACTCGCGGACGAGCTGCGCCAGCTCCACGTCCTTGCCGATCCGCACGCCACACTCCAGCTCGATGCCCAGACTCAAGATGGAGTTGATCTCTTCGTCGATCAACGTCTTGGGGAGGCGGAAGCGCGGGATGCCGTACAGCAGCATGCCGCCCGGTTCGGGCATGGCCTCGATGATCTTGACCCGCGTCCCCCAGAAGGAGAGGTCGTTCGCAATGGTGAGCCCCGCGACCCCCGCGCCGACGACCGCCACCCGCTTGCCGTTCCACGGCACGTGCGGCTGGAACTGCATCCCCTCGAGCGCCTCGCGGCTGTCGTGGGAGACGCGCTTGAGCCAGCAGATTTCCACCGCGCCGCCCATTCCGTCGTGGCCGTGGCGACAGGCGCTCTCACACGGCCGCGAACATACCCGTCCGAGGATGCCCGGAAACAGGTTGTGCAGCCGGTTGATGGCGTAGGCCCGCTCGAATTCGCCGCGCGCGATCGCGTCGATGTACCCCGGAATGTCCGTGTGCGCGGGACAGGCCACACGGCAGGGAATGTTCTCCTTGTACCAGGTGGCGTCCGCGTCCACCGCCTTCCACACGCGGCTGCGATCGCAGAAATTGGCGATCTGCGCCGGGTTGCCGGCCGTGGCGTTGGACAGGCGCGTGAGGATGCGCGCCGGGCGGTCGGGAATCGGGTTGAACTCGGGCATGCCTACTGCTCCCTCAGGATCTGGCCGGAGACGGGGTGCTGCGTCAATTCAGTGTGGCGGTCGCGCGATGGTGGCGCTAGGCGCCGCCGCGGTGGCGTGGCCGGTCGAACCGCGCGGTCGACCGGTGCGGCGCGCCCATCGCGATCTTAGCGCGAAAGTATAGGAAAAGTCGAAACCGCCGGTCAACTCCGCGCAGTTCCAACGCAGCCGGCGCGCCCGTGCGCGTCGCCACCGTTCACCATGGACCACGCTGCTTCGCGTTGCGCAGCCCGACCGGCAGGGGGGCGGTCATGCGCCCGTACTCGAGAATGCCGTGGCCGAGAGACAGCGGCTTCTGGTTGTACCCCAGGGTGATCTCGACCTGATTCCGCACCTGGTCGTATCCCACGCTCGTCAGGTGATAGTCGTCGTAATACACGGGGGCGCGGACGAACAGCGCCGCCTGAAGCACCCCATAGGGGTCCGCCACCCGTCCCGGGAAGCGGCCCATAAGCGCCTGGGTCGTCTGCTTCTCAATCGCGATGGACTCATCGCTCGTCCACCGCGGCAGCGGGGCCACAACGACGTACTCGGTGGGCTGCACGTACGCGATAATCGCGGCAACGTCCGCCAGCAGCGTCCCCGGCGTGCGGCCCGTGCGGATCTCATCGCTGCCCAGCCAGACGATGAGTTCGTCCACCGGGCCGGTGCGCGGCACCTGCACCAGCGCACGCCGGACGTCGGCTGACGTGGCCCCCTTGTGCGCGTAGACGCGGGGTTCGGTTGCCCAGTACCAGGCTTGGGAATCCCCCACGATAAACCGGGCACCGCTGATGTGCGTGGGCAGCTCGCGCGTGACTCGGCTCACGTCCCGGTGGGCTGCCAGCTCCGGGGCCATCACCTCGGCCGCGAAAGCGGACTGGTCGGCGGAGACGCGCAGGGGCGGCCCGCCGAAGATCGTCACCGCACCAGCCCCAATCAGGAGGCAGGCCACACCTACGAGCCACGCTCGCCCGTTTCCGCGTTCCGGGGGGCGCATGGCCGGATGGTAGCACGTCCGCAGCCCCCCGGACGTGGATCACACCGGACGACGCGGGCGTTCCCCGTGGGGCGGCGCGATGTGCGAACGACGCGCCGGCTAGAAGAGGGCGACGCCGTTCAGGCCTGCAACAAGAAACGTAATGCCCGCGCCCATGGGCACCAGCGAGTAGGCGACGGTATGCACCACCGTCCCCGCGGTCTTGCCGAATCGCTCCTGCATGGGCTGGAGCTTCCGGAACTTGGACGGGTCTTTGGCCCGGAGAAACAGCGTGGTCGCTCCGAACAAGAGCGCTGCTACGCCGATCACCACTGTCATAACGTTCATGACCATTTCCTCACTTCCCCGCCCCGCTGCGGGATATGCAGCCAAAGGCGGGAGGTATATCGCTTTGAAATCAGCGATAATATCAGTAATACCATTATATACCACGCCCGAGGAGGCCGTCTACCTTAGGGCCCCGGTAGGGGTTCTGCTTGAGGCGAGCGGGGCCGTGCCGTAAGGTGGGGCCCGGAGGTTGCCAACCATGCCATACGAAGGGTACTCATGCTTGCGCATTCGCCAAGACCAAGGCGTCGCGTTCGTCACCATCGATCATCCCCCGATTAACCTGTTCGACATGGCCTTGATCCAGGAGATCAACCGAGTCGGCACGGAACTGGAGGTGGATGAGGCGGTGAAAGTGGTCGTGTTCGACAGTGCGGACTCCGACTTCTTTATCGCCCACGCGGACGTGGAACTCATTCAGGGGCTGCCCACCAAAGCGCCACCGAAGTCGCAAGAACTCTCCATCTTTCACGCGATGGTGGACCGGTACCGCACCATGCCGAAGGCGACCATCGCGAAGATTGAGGGATGCGCCCGCGGCGGCGGCAGCGAGTTTGTCCTGTCGCTGGACATGCGTTTCGCCGCGCTCGGCCGGGCAGTGCTCGCCCAACCGGAAGTGGCCCTCGGCATCATTCCCGGCGGCGGCGGCACGCAACGGCTCCCGCGTCTGATGGGGCGCAGCCGCGCGCTGGAAGTGATCCTCGGCTGTGAGGATATTCCCGCGGACTTGGCGGAACGGTACGGCTACGTGAACCGCGCGCTGCCACCGGAGGAACTCGGGCCGTTCGTGGAACGCCTGGCGTACCGCATCGCCTCGTTCCCCGCCCACGCCATCGCGCTGGCCAAGGCCAGCGTGAACGCCGCGGAGTTGCCCACGTTTGACGGACTGCTCGAGGAGGCGCACCTGTTCAACCAGACCCTGGAATACCCGGAGGCCCGCGCGCGCATGACGGCCTTCATGAGCGCAGGCGGGCAAACCCGCGAATTCGAGCTGAGCCTTGGTGAGCATGCCGGATCCCTCTAGACCGGTGTCCATTCCTAAACGGCAGAACCGAATGGCCCGGCCCTGGTGCGGTGTGGCCGGATGGGGTTGCGGGATTGTTGGGCTCGCGCTCGTGCTGCAGTGTGCGCCAAGCGGCGTTGTGATCAATGAGGACTCGCTGCATGACGCGGCGAGCAAGGGCGACTTGGCCCGGGTGGCGTTGCTGCTGGACGCCGGGGAGGACGTCAATGGGGCGTCCGCCAAAGGCGGGTCCGTGTTGCACCACGCCGCCCTCAGCGGCAATGCCGACTTGGTGGACTTTCTGCTCGGCGTCGGGGCCGATCCCACGGCGCGCACATTGCAGGGCGAAACCCCGTTGCACTGGGGCGCATCCCGGGGCAGCCACGAGGTGGTGCGGCTGCTGGTGAAGGCGGGCGTCGACGTCAACGCGGTCGGCGAAGACGGGGAAACACCGCTGGATATAGCCGGCACCCTGGAGGGCGAATTCCCCGAGGTGGTGAAGTACCTGTTGAGCGCCGGCGGCAAGCGCGCCCAAGACCTCGATCCGACGGCCGAGTAGGCGCCGGCAGCCAAGGGGAGCGGGCGGTGGCCACCACGGAGGAACAGGACCGGCCCGCGGACGCGAGCGAACCCACGGCCGAAGCGCCGTCCCGCAGCCGCGCCCAGCGCGTCCTCTTTCCCCTCGCCGCGCTCGGCTTGGCCGCCCTGTTAGTCCTGTTCGGCGCCGAAGGCCTGCTCCGCGTGCAGGAACGGCTGCTCCCGCGGGTGGAACGCGACACCACCGGCGCCGCGCCTCTGGCTGAAGGGAATCCGACGCCGCTCCCGCTGCGCGGGCCGCGCTACACGTTCGAGCCGGGCCAATTTCGCATCGTCACCCTGGGCGATTCGTTCACCTGGGGCGACGGCATTTGGGCGCATGAGGACGTGTGGCCCAACCGAATCGAAACGCTGTTGGCGGAGCGCACCACGCAATCGGTTGGGGTGGTCAACCTTGCGGTGCGCGGCTTCACTGCCGTGGCGAGCGCGAACGCGTTGCGCGATTTCGGAATCGGACTGAAGCCGGACCTCATCATGTACGGCTTCTACATCAACGACGCGCTACTCAATCTGCCCGATGGGCGCTGCCTCCTCTGGGACTACCAGTTGTACGCCAACCTCTTTCGCGATCCCTTGCACGACTGGTGGGACGCGCACAGTGCGCTGTACCGGCGCGCGAATTCCGGGTGGATGGCCTACCAGGTCCGCACGGATCCCGTGGGCTGGAACCGCCATTACACCGAGGGGACCGAGGAGTGGGCACAGTTCAAAGATGGGTTGCGCCACATGGCCGAGCTGGCGTGGGCCACCCGCACGCCGGTGGTGGTGGTGCTCTGGCCCGACTGGGGCGTCGGCAGCATTGCGCCGGGCGAGTACAAATGGGAGACGCTGTACGCCACCGTCGCCTCCGCCGCCACGCAATATGACCTGCGCGTGCTGGACCTGACGCCCGCGTTTGCGGCGACCGACCGCCCCCCGAAAGAGTGGTGTCTCACCCGAAACGACTGCCACCCCAGCGTGGAAGCGCACCATCTCGCGGCGAATCTCATCGTGGAATTTTTGCAGGAGCAGGGCCTGGGGCCCGGTCCGCCGCCCCCCGCGACGGCGGATGGATCCTGACCCACTCCCTGACGCCCCGTCCTCCGCGGCCTCGGATTCTGTAACGGGGGTATCCTTTTCGAGTATCGTGATGCGGTCCGCGTGGGGTGGAGGCCGGGCCGCGGCAAGGGCCTCCAGTGGGGCAAGCGATTCACACGCAGGACACGGAGCTGGGGACAAACGCGTGAGCACTGAACTCGACCTGATCAATACCATCCTGGGCCGGCGCCTGAAGCGCGGTGAGATGGTCGAGATCATCGGCGGGCTCAGCGCCGAGGAGAACGGCGGCGCGGACGAGCGGTGGGCCGACCTCCTCCACAAGCTGAACGCGCTCATCGAGGTTTCCAATCAGGTCGCGGACAGCCTTTCGCTCGACACCCTGCTGCCCCGGATGATCGCGCTCATTTCGGACGCGCTCGAGGCCGACCGCAGCACGCTGTTTCTTTACGACGCCTCGACGCGCGATCTCTACTCCCGCATCGCGCAGGGCGACGCCATGACCGAGATCCGGTTTCCGAGCCACCTGGGCATTGCGGGCTCCGTCTTCGCTTCCGGCGAGCCGATCCTCATTCCCGACGCGTACGCGGACGCGCGGTTCAATCAGGACGTGGACCGGCAGACCGGGTACCGCACGCGGAACATCCTGTGCGTCCCCATCCGGAGCCGGGACCAGGAATTGATCGGCGTCACCCAGGTGCTGAACAAGCGGCACGGGGAGTTCACTCCCGAGGACCAAGCGCTCCTCGCCGCCATCAATACGCAAGCCTCTTCGGCGCTCCGGAACGCGCTCCTGTTCGAGCAAGTCCAGAAGGCGCGCGAGGAAGAGCAGCAACTGCTGGAACTCACCACCACCATTTCCACGGAGCTGGAACTCAAGCCGCTCTTGCGCAAGATCATGGCGCAGGCGTCGCCCATGCTGGACGCGGACCGGAGCACGCTCTTCCTGCACGATTCGAAGACGGGCGAACTCTGGTCCGAGGTGGCCGAGGGGATGGCGACGAAGGAGATTCGCTTCCCCGATGGCGTGGGGATCGCCGGCTCGGTCTTCACGACCAGCGAGACGATCAATATTCCCGACGCGTACGCCGATGCGCGGTTCAACCAGGCGGTCGACAAACAGACGGGGTATAAGACCACTACCATTCTCTGCATGCCCGTCGTCACGCGGGAACAGGTGCGCCTTGGGGTGATCCAAGTGCTCAACAAGCGCGGCGGGCCCTTCAACGCCACGGACGAACGCAAGATGGCCGCGTTCTGCGCCCAGGCGGCGATCGCTATCGAAAACGCCCGCCTGTTCGACGAAGTCGTCGAGATGAAGAACTTCAACGAATCCATCCTGCAGAGTTTGAGCGACGGCGTGGTCAGCCTCGACTCCGAGAACGTGGTGACGAAGGCCAACGACGCCGCTCAACGCATCCTGCGCGCCGACGAAGCCGAGCTGGTGGGCCGGCCCCTCAACCAGCTCTTCAGCGGCCCCGACCAGTGGGTGGCCGATTCCGTCCTCGCGGTGGAAGCTACCGGGAAATCGGACATCACGCTCGACCGGGAGATCCTCGCGGCGGACGAACGACCGGTGGCCGTCAATCTCACCACCGTGCCCTTGCTCAACTTGAAGCGGGAGTTGACGGGGTCGCTCGTGGTCTTCGAGGACATCAGCACGGAGAAGCGGGTCATGAGCACCCTGAGTCGGTACATGTCCAAAGAGGTGGCCGACCAGTTGCTGGCCGGGGGCGACGACAAGCTGGGTGGGACCATGCAGCCGGCTACCGTGCTCTTCTCCGATATTCGGAGCTTCACCACCATCTCCGAGCGGATCGGCGCGCGCGAAACCGTCGAGATGCTGAACAAGTACTTCAGCGTGATGGTGGAAACGATCTTCCGGCACGGCGGCATCCTGGACAAGTACATCGGCGACGCCATCATGGCCGTGTTTGGCGCACCCTTCAGTTCGCCGGATGACGCGGACAACGCCGTCAAGGCCAGCATCGACATGCTGCGGGCGCTTGAGGCCTTCAACCGCGAGCAAGAGGCGGAAGGCAAACAGACCATCAACATCGGCATCGGCCTGAACACCGACGAGATTCTGTCGGGAAACATCGGCTCGACCAAGCGCATGGACTACACCGTCATCGGTGACGGCGTGAACCTCGCCTCCCGCCTGGAGGGCGCCAATAAGCCGTACAGTACGCAGCTCTTGGTGAGCGAATTCACCATGCGCGCGCTGCAGGGGACGTACCGCACGCGCGAAGTGGACCTCATTCGCGTCAAGGGCAAGGAGCAGCCCGTCGCCATTTTCGAAGTGCTCGACTACCTGGACCCGGCCGATCACCCGGGACTCGCAGCGAGTGTCGATGCCTCCCAGCGTGGGCTCGAACGCTACCGCGCGCGGGAGTGGGATGCCGCGCTCGCCGAGTTCCGCGACGCCGTCGCTGCACGCGGCGCAGACGGCGTGTCGGCGCTCTACATCGAACGGTGCGAACTCTTCCGCTCACAGCCCCCCGCCGCCGACTGGGACGGCGTGTGGGTCATGACCTCCAAGTAACCGCGCCCCGCACGGCAGTAGCCTCAGGCGTGGGCGGCCACGTACGACTCAAAGAGGCGGATCAGCTCACCGCCGGCCTCGGAAAAATGCGCCAGCGCGCCGGGTTCCAGTTCCCGCCAAATGGCGTCGATAGCCTCCTCGCGGCTCGCGCGCAGGCGGGCCATCGTCTGCTCCCCCGCCGGCGTGAGCGCATAATCCCGCTGCCGGCCGTCCGCCGTGGAGACCCGCACGGACGTGAGCCCCTTCTTCTGGAGCTGCCGCAGGGTCTTGGACACGTTAGCCGGCGTGCAGGCCTGCGCCCGCGCGAACAGGGACGGCATAAAGCGCTCCGTGCTGATCTGTTCCAGCACCTGCCACTGGTTCAGGGTCAGCCCCATCTCCGCCGCCAATTGCTCGCGCCGCACCTGCACCAGCTCGGTCAGCCGCTGGAGGCGTTCGATGGCCGCCAGGATCTCGGGGGTTGCCGCCATTACTGATCTATGGTAATCTATTAACCTAGGTTAATCAAGAGCACCCTCCCCCCTGGTGACTTGGGGGGATGGGGGGTGCCACAGTGGACGGGGCCCGGCGCACCGGGCGGGGCGGGGCCAAGGCTATGCCGCAGAACATTTACGAGAAGATTTACGAGGCCCATCTGGTCCATGAAGCAGAGGGCCAAGCGCCGCTCCTGTATGTGGACCGGCATCTGGTGCACGAAGTCACGTCCCCCCAAGCGTTCGAGGGGCTCCGCCTGGCGGGCCGGCCGGTGCGCCGGCCGGAGCTGGCCTTCGCAACGCTGGACCACAACATTCCCACCACAGACCGGGCGCAGCCCATCACCGATCCCCTCTCGGCGAAACAAGTGGAAACGCTGCGCACCAATTGCGCGGAGTTCGGCGTCACGCTGTTCGACATGAATGACGCGCGCAGCGGGATCGTGCACGTCATCGGCCCCGAACTGGGGATCACGCAACCGGGGATGACGATCGTGTGCGGCGATTCGCACACCTCCACCCACGGTGCGTTCGGCGCGCTCGCGTTCGGCATCGGCACGAGTGAGGTGGAACACGTGCTGGCCACGCAGACCCTGTCCCAGGGGCGCGCGAAGACGATGGAGGTGCGCGTCACCGGCACCCTGCCCAACGGAATCACCGCGAAGGACGTGGTGCTCACCATCATCGGGATCATCGGGACTGCCGGCGGCACCGGCTACGTGATCGAGTACACCGGCGACGTCATTCGCAATCTGAGCATGGACGGGCGCATGACCGTGTGCAACATGAGCATCGAGGCGGGTGCGCGGGCCGGGCTCATCTCCCCGGACGCGCAGACGTTCGCCTACCTGGAGGGCCGGGATCACCTGCCGCCCCACGTGGAGTGGGCCGATCTCGTGACCCAGTGGTCGGCCTGGGCCTCGGACCCGGGGTGCACCTACGACCGCGTCGTCGAGGTAGACGCGGCGCGCATCGAACCGCAAGTCACCTGGGGCACCTCCCCCGGCATGGTGACCGGCATCGGCGGGAGTACGCCCGTGCTGGCGGACATCGCGGACCAGAACGAACGCATGGCGGCGGAGAAAGCGCTGCAGTACATGGGGCTCGACGAAGGGGTACCACTCCAGGAGGTGCGCATCAACAAGATGTTCCTGGGTTCCTGCACGAATGGCCGGCTGGAAGATCTGCGCGCGGCGGCGAAGGTGGCGCGGGGCCACCGGGTGCACCCGGACCTGGACCAGGCGCTGGTGGTGCCGGGTTCGCAGCAGGTCAAGGCCGCCGGCGAAGCGGAAGGGCTGGACGCGGTGTTCACGGCCGCCGGGTTCGAGTGGCGCGAATCCGGCTGCTCCATGTGTCTCGCCATGAACGACGATGTACTCAGCGAAGGCGACCGGTGCGCGTCCACCTCGAACCGCAACTTCGAAGGGCGCCAGGGCAAGGGCGGGCGCACGCATCTCGTCAGCCCCGCCATGGCCGTGGCCGCCGCCATTACCGGCCACTTCACCGACATCCGCACCTGGGAGTACAAGTAGATGGAACCCTTCAGCACACACGCCGGGATCGTGGCGCCCCTCGAAGCGCTGAACGTGGACACGGACCAGATCATCCCGAAGCAGTTCCTCAAGCGCATCGAACGCACCGGCTATGAGGACTTTCTGTTCTTTGACTGGCGGTTCCGCAGCGACGGCTCCCCGAACCCGGACTTTGAGCTGAACGCGCCGCGCTACCGGGGCGCAAGCATCATGCTTGCGAAGGACAATTTCGGCTGCGGCTCCTCGCGCGAACACGCGCCCTGGGCGCTGCACGACTACGGCTTCCGCTGCATCATCGCGCCCAGCTTTGCGGACATCTTCTACAACAACTGTTTCAACAACGGCATCCTGCCCATTGCCATCCCCGCCGATGTGATCGAGGGCTTATTCGAATCCGTCCGCGCCGAGGATGGCTACCAACTCACCGTCGATCTGGAACGGCAACAGATCCGGCGGCCCGACGGCTCGGCGATCCCCTTCGACCTCGATGCTTTCAAGAAGCACCGGCTCCTCAACGGGCTGGATCAGATTGGGTTGACGCTGCAGCACGCGGACAAGATCACCGCGTACGAAGCCGCGCACGGCCTCGCCTGACGGCGCGCGGCCCGGGTCAGACCGGGTCGCCGTCCCAGATCATGGATTCGGATTCCACGTCTGCCAGCAGTTCGACCGGGTGCGTCTTGTTGATGTGCCCGATCAAGCCGTTGTACACCCCGTAGCCCACCAGCTCCCGTAGCCGGGGGGAGAAGCGCCGCGCAATCTCGCGCGGAATGCCGAGCTGCTGGTTCTCCTGCTGGCGGATGTACCCGGCGCAGTAATTCATGGCGATGCCAACCCGCCGCGCGTCCGCGTCGTTCGCGCCCCCGCCGTGCCACATGCTGCCGTTGTAGACCATCACGCCGCCCCGCGGCATCTCCGCGGGCACGCTGTCGTACTCCTCGCCATACGTCGGAGAGTGGTCGCGCTTGTGCGACCCGGGGATAATCCGCGTCGCCCCGTTCGCGGCCGTGTAGTCCGTAAACGCCCACATGGTGTTACACACCAGCGGCGGATGCGGTTTCGGTATCGGGATCAACTGGTCGTCCGCGTGAATCGGCTGCGGCGACTCGCCCGGCTGGATACTGATCGACGAGAGCGACGAGACGAGGCACCCGGCATCGAGCACGCCCTCCACGATGGGCAGCACGTTCTCGTGTTCCGCGATCTGCTCGTACAGGGTGCCGTGGACCAGGAGGTTGTAGATGCGGACCGTCTTCGGGCCCTCGAACCGGTTGCGTGCTGGCACGATCCCCAACTCGCGTTCCAGGCGGAGCAGATCGGCACACACCGTATCCGCGAAGTCCGCGTCGAACGCATTCTCGACAATCGTGTACCCGTCCCGCTCCACGCGCGCCACGTGCTCAGCCAAGACGGCGGCCTCCAGCATGAGGCTCATTGTATCTAAACCAGCAGGGCGCCACCGTCCACCACGAGCGTGGTGCCGGTCGTAAACGCCCCCGCACGGGAAATGAGGTAGAGCACGGTCCCCACCATGTCCTCCGGCGTACCCACCCGTCCCACGGGGATCATGCCCCCCGCCGCGGACGTGTCGTCGCCATCGAACATGAAGGCGGTCATGCGGCTCGGAAAGATGCCCGGCGCGATCGCGTTCACATTGATCCCGTCGCCCGCCAACTCGCGCGCGAAGCGGCGCGTCAGGTGCAGCACCGCCGCTTTCGAGGGCAGGTACGACCACGCGTTGCCCGGCTCGAGGCTGAGGCCGGACACGGAGCCGAAGTTGACGATCCGGGCGGGATCGTCGGCCGACCCGCCCTGCTTCAGGAGCGGCACGCACAAGCGGGAGAGGTGAAACAGCGCCTTGACGTTCAGGTCGAAGACCCGGTCCCACCCTTTCTCAAGCGGAAAGTCTTCCAGCGTGTCGCCCCAGGTGCAGCCGGCATTATTAATGAGCACGTCGAGGGCGCCGCCGAAATGCGCCCCCGCGGCCTCCACGAGCTGTTCCACTTGCGCCATGTCCGTCAAGTCGGCAGCGATCGCCTCCACGTCCAGCCCCCGGCCGCCCTTCAGGTCCGCCACCATGTCGTCGAGCACCGCCTGTTTGCGTGACGCCGTGAAAATGCGAGCGCCGCGCGAGGCCAAGCCCTCAGCAATCATGCGGCCGATTCCCGCTCCGCCGCCGGTCAGGAGCACGCGCTTGCCTTCAACGGAGAAAAGTGCGTCAGCCATACCGTTTCCTTTCTACCTTCTTCACCGGGCGCCCATCATACCGGTGCCGTGGCACCCATCTAAGCCTCGCTTGGCCGCGACCGCGAGGTAAGTTGCTGGTCCAGCCAGCCGATCAGGTCGCGCGTCACTTCATCGCGGTTAATTT
Source organism: uncultured bacterium (assembly GCA_965371225.1). Taxonomy (GTDB): domain Bacteria; phylum Abyssobacteria; class SURF-5; order CBDUXP01; family CBDUXP01; genus CBDUXP01. The sequence continues at coordinate 69,995 of CBDUXP010000015.1, forward strand.
CGTTCAACATCTCGTGGCGCCCCTCCGGATAGAAGGTATGCGAGACGTTCTCCAACCCCGCCCGCGCGTAAGCGCCGAGGAGCTGCTGCAGGCCCTTCAGTTTGCCGTTGACCGGATCCGCCGCCCCCGCAAAGATGTATACGGGCAGGTCCTTCGGAATGCGCGCCTGATTTGCCGGCTTCGCCGCCCGGAGCACCAGCCCCCCCAGGTCGAGCCAAAGCTGAGCGCTCGCCACGAACCCGCACAGGGGATCGGCGATGTACTTGTCCACTTCCTGCCCGTCGCGCGATAGCCAATCCAGTCGCGTCCGCCCGGGCTCAAACCGTTTGTTCAAATCCTCGAACGCCAGCTTGTGCAGCAGCGGGCTCTTACCCTTGCGGCCCAGCCGCAGCCGCTCGCACCACGCCAGCAGCCGCATCACGTGGATGTCGCGCGTCGGCTTCCCGTTGGAGCCGGACAGCACCACCGCGTTGATCGTATCGCCGTGATCGATCATGTATTGCTGCGCCAGGAACGAGCCCATGCTATGGCCGAGCAGCACCACGGGGAGGCCCGGGTGTGCCGTTTTCCACTGCGCGATCATGCCGGCCAGATCGGCGACGCACAGGCTGGCACCACCGCGCGGCGCGAAGAACCCCAGGTCATCAGGACTCTGCGCCGTTTGCCCATGCCCGCGGTGGTCGTTGGCGTACACGAGGTAGCCGGCAGCGGTCAACGCCTCCGCCACGCGCGCGTACCGGGCCGCGTGCTCGGCGAGGCCGTGCGCGATGTGGATCACCCCTTTCGCGCCGGCCACCGTATCCGGCGTCCAGGCATACACGTGTATGGGCACGCCGTCGGTGGCGGTGTACGTCAGTGTCGTCGATTGCATGGTTCCGCGTTCCACCCGTTACCAGTGTTCGCTGCCCGGTTCACCTTTGATCGGACCCACGAGATTGGCCGTCACCCAGCCACCGTAGTAGCCGCCCGGCTGGGGCGTCACGCGCTGCTCCCCCACGAAGCACGCGTCCATCTGCGCCGGGTAGAACGCCACGTAATCTCGCAGCGACGCATACGTGGGGAACGGCTCCGGATAACTCCACGCCGCGTCCGCCGCCGTGCGCGACCCAACGGTTACGTGCCAATAGACCGCCTCCCCTTTCCACTCGCAGCCGGACCGGTGCGCCGACCGGGTTACGCAGTCCATCCGCACGTCGGCCGGCGGCATACAGTACACGGGCGCGCCCGCCGTCTCCACCACTCGGAGCGCCCGCCGGGTATCGGCCAGAATCTCGCCGGCGAACGTGACCCACACCCGCTGCGCGACTGGTTCCACGCGCGGCGGGCGCGGAAAGTCCCATACGGACTCCTGCCCGGGGCCCGGCGTGGCGATCCGCGCCGGCCGCCGCCCGGTCTGCTGCCATCGGGCTACGGCCCGCGCCAGGCGCGCCTCCTCCTCGGGGTTCGCCCCCACGGTTCAGGCCCCCTCCCGCGCCTCGACCCGCCGGTGGAGGTCCACGAACCCCAGGCCCGCGATCCCGCAGCACCCGGCCGCGAGCAGGAACACGTAGCCGCCTATGCCGCTGAAGCCGGGCACGTGCAGCCCCACGCCGGGGAGGGTCGCTCCCTGCCAGCCGATGTACAGCAGCATGCCCATGAAGGGTGCGAACGCCCCGCGCACCCCGGTCAGCGTCGCGTGCACACCCATGTACAGCGTCGCCATGTGGCTGCTCGAAAAATCGTTATGTCCGATCTGCCAGGCGACCGCGCCGCCGCCCCGGCCGATGCCGAGGATGATGCGCCCAACACCGATGAGGACGAGCGAGCCCGCGAGCGCGCCCGCCAGGGTCAGCACGTGGGACACCATCCAGACCCCCGTCTGGTACTTGCGAAACTCCGCCACGTGCACGCGGTCCAGGTACGCACCCCACCGGGGCATGGTCAGCGTCATCGCCAGCAGCGGCGCGACCGTCACCAGCCCGATACTCACCGCGTAGCTCGCCTCCAAGCGGCGCGAGACCAGGTGGATGAGCGGCGCCTGGATCATCATGTTGCCCACGCCCAGCACGAACTGGCACGCCATGTAGCGGCTGAAGAGCGGATCGTCCCGAAGCACGGCCCACATGCCCGGCCGCCCCGATCCGTTCGCCGGGTCCGCCGCCGCCCCCTCCGCTTCGACCTCGCCCAGCTCCTGCGCCAGGTGCGCGTCCTCCTCGCGCACGCGCACGCGGGAGAACGACCAGATGCCGATGATGGCAAGCCCGGCGGCGCAGGGATACATGATGCGGAAGCCGTCGGGGTTCGCATCGAGGATGAACCCGCCCGCGAGCGACACGAGCATCATGGTCAGGCTGGCGACCAGCACGAGCCGCCCCGCCACGCGACCGCGGCCGACGCGCGGGTAGTTCAAGCGCCAGACCGTGCTGCGCACGGTGACCATGCCGCTCATGACGACGCGCGCCGCCACGACCTGCGCGGCCAGGATCCACCCGCCCACGTGGCCCGCCGGCAAAAACGCCACCAACGCAACCAATGTGAGGAGCGTCATCTGCAAGGTCACGATGAACGACACCTTGCGCCGCCCGTGCGCGAGGCGCGCCCACAGGAAACTGGAGAGGTTGCCGAACATGGGTGCGGCAGTGATCAGCGCCAGCAGCGCCGGGTGCACGTGATACACCTTGTCCGCCAGCACCCCCACGAACCCGCCCTCCATCATGGTGACGGCGATGGGCATGGTGCACGAGGTCAGCAGCTCCCGCCGAAAACTCCGCTGCGCGTGCGCATCGAGCTCCAGCATTCCGACGTCAGTGCGCGCGGAGGTCGTCATGGATTACCACTCGGCGCGGACCGGCGGACGCCGCGCGATGGCGTTGAACGCTCACTGACCGACAGCCGGCGCACAGGCTAGCGCGAGTTCACAAGTTAGGCGTTGTCGCGGGCCTGAGCCCGCTCACGCTCGGCCACCGCGCGTTGCTGCTCTTCGAGGAAAGGATTGGGCCGGCAGAAGAGTTGGCCGCCGCCAGAGGCGAGGAGGCGACCGTCGGGCGTCCAGATGCGGCCGGTGCAGCCCATGAGCCCCCCGGTGGCGACCGGCGAGGTGCCGTCGCACAGCAGCCACTCGCAGTCGGGCGCGGCCGCGTGAAACTGCACGGACACGTCGAGATTCGGTGCAATGTGCGTCTGCGGGGCCGTGTGGGGCGCGGACGCGGCGGGCCATAGCATCGTGTCCAGCCAGAGCAGCGAACGGCTCGCATCGACAATCGGATCGGCGAACGTCGCCGTCGGCCGAAACCGCGTCCACGTGAGCCACTCCGGCGGTCCCCCGCGCCATTCATTGTGCGGCACCCATCGGGGCGGGCGCGATTCCACATTCTGCCAGAACGGGTACCACTTGTCGTAATCGTCTACCAGCTCCTCCATGGGCTTCAGTTCATCGGGCCCGGGCACGTCGGGCATGGTGGTAACGTCGTGCGTCAGCCCCTCCATCCCCTCCGCGACAAACCAGCTGAGCGCTTCGAGAATCGGACGGTCGCCCTGGGTCATGGACACGCGCAACGCGGCGGCGCGCTTCGAGACCCGCAACGTGGTCACCGCCAGATCCACCGCCTCGAACTTCGCCACGTTCAGGTACTGGCACGTGAACGTCGCGGGCCGCGGGAGCGGCGACTCTGCGCCCAGCGCGCGCAACGCGACGGCGGCGACGTAGCCCCCGTTCGGGCCCCACACGTCCCACTCCCGGGAGAGGTGGGCGCGGTAGCGGCCGGCACCTCCCTCAACGGCAGTATCAACCGCGAAATCCCCCATGCCTCGAGCTCCTTCAGAAGTGGGGTAACGCCGCCCAGGCGAAACGCGCAGCATACCGTACCCGGGGCAGTGGTCGCGCGGCCCTCCTTCGCGCTAGGCTTGCGCAACGCCCCGGCGCGGACGGAGGCCCCCATGCATGTGCGCACCATACTGCTCGCTACCGCCATCGTGGCCGCCACGGCCATCAATTGGACGGCCAAGGGAAGCGCGGCGAATATTCAGCCCGGCGCGGTCGCGTTCGATGCCGCGTTCTGGCAACTCTGGAGCGACGGACAGGCCGAACTGGCGGCGTACGATCTCACCTATCCCCGCTACGGTGAAACCCGCCGCGGGACCGCCGTAACGATCTTCGTGAAAGAAGACTTCGCGAATTCGGTGCGCGTGAAGACCAACCCAGGCCGGCCGGCGGCGGATACGTTCCCCGTCATGAAGCTCAACCTGGTGCAAGATTTCCCGACGGGAGTGTATGACTACAACATGATGGCCAGCACGTTCGTCGCGCTCGCGCCGGTCAATGGGCGCCCGGCGGGCACGCCGACGAAGGTGTCGTTCAGCTCGCAAGAGTGGTGCGGGCATGTGTATTCGCAATTGCTGTTCGACAAGACGGACATTCGGCAAATGCTGCACAGTTATTTTGACGGGGAAGCCGACCGCACCGGGACGCTGGACTATCCCCCCGCCGGCGTCGCGGAAGATGCGCTGCTGTTCTGGGCGCGCGGCATGGCCGAACCTGCGCTGCGCCCCGGCGAGTCCACCGAACGCCCGCTGCTGGCCTCTTTGGAACAATCGCGCCTGTTGCACCGGCCGCTCGCGTGGCAGTCCGCCACGTTCGCCCGCGCCGCCGAACGCGAAACGGTGACGGTTCCCGCGGGGACATTCGACACCGAGGTGTTCACGGTCGAGACCCGTGACCCGCCCCGGCGCATCACCATCTCCGTGGAGCATGCCGCGCCGCACCGCGTAGTGCGATGGACGAGCAGCCAAGGGCACCGCGCGGAGTTGCTCGGCAGCAAGCGGCTCAAGTACTGGCAGATGAACGGCGGCGGGTTCGAGGCCACGGTGCGCGAGTTCGGGCTCATGCCCCGCCCGGCGCGGACGCCCTAGCGCCTCGACGGGGGCGCCGGCTTACTTGGCCGGCTTGTGGTGCGTATCGATGAAGAGGAGCGGCACCTTCTTGTGCAGGGGCAGGTCGCCGACCATGTGGACCTTGCCCGCCGCGTAGGCCCCCGTGTAATCCAGCGTGTGCTGCACGATTTCCAGCCAGTCCTGCCCGGCAACCACAATGCGGAGGTCCGGCTTCTCGACCTGCCCCTCGGCGACGGTAATGCGCCCCTCCTCGAACTGGGCGTGCCAGTGCCCCCCGCCTTCCCCCGTGATCTCCCACTGGAACGTGCAGTTGAGGCCGCAGGCCATCTCGGCGTTGTGGGTCGCCGCCATCTCGTCGAACGCTTCTCGCACCGTGCTCGGCATACTCATTCCTCCCGGCCAGGATACCGCACGAGCGAACGCGGCGCCAAACCGGGACGGGCTCAGTCGCGGAGCGGCAGCTCCCCCTGCGGCACCCACGCGCCTCCCTGAAGCTCGAAGCGGCGCAGGGGGCCGGCCATGCGAAACGTCTGCGCCATCGGGTTGGTGAAGAAAACGACGTCGCGCTCGGTGCCCTCGTCGAGCGCACGCAGCGGGACACCGGGCAACCGGTCGGACGGCAGGCCCGCGTGCGCGAGAATGGTGGGGGCGATATCCAGCATCTGCGCCGGCGCCGCGGATACCTCGGCCCGCGTCTGCCCCGGCCACTTGACGAGCAAAAGCGCCGCGCTGCGATGCGCGATGGAATCCAGCTCCACCAGATAGGGCGAGTCGCCACCGGCTGCGACGAATCCGAGAAATTCGGCCGTCAAGTCATCCATTGACACCGGATGCGCCGCCGTGTCTCGCCACAGCCCGTGGTCCCCATGCGCGATGATCAGCGCATCGTCATAGCGGCCGAGGGCTTGGAGTTCCGCCGTGAATTCCGCCAACAGCCGCAGTGCGCATCCGACCTGCGCCCGGTAGGCAGCCGTCTCCGTCGTCCAGCCGTGCCCCTGATTCACGCACCCCGCGTCGAGCAGGTAGGGACTGTGCGGCAGGATCAGGTGCACGAACACGTACTGTCCGCGGGGCGGCCGGGAGCGCTCGGCGGCACGCACCTGCTGGAACCCGGCAAGCGAGCGCCCGGGGAAGTCCGGAATCCAGGCCCCCGCAGGATCCGCCTCCCCTGCCGGGGCTGCCTGGGGCCTCAGGACCGCTGCAACGAAGGACGTGATGGAGAACGCCTGGGATTCCGCCCCGGCCGAGCCGGGCACGAAGCGCAAGAGACGCTTGGCGGACTGGGGCAGGATGCTGAGAAACCAGAGATCGACCACCGTGCGGCGCCCCGATCTGCCGGCGCTGACAATGTTCAGCGGAAAACAAGAGGCGTCGCCCGGTGGGCAGTGGTCCGCATAGTACGGATACAGCGCAACCCCGAAACCTGCCCGCGCCATCTGCGCCCACACCCCTTCGGTCAAGGCCCGCTGCATCCAGCTGGAAACGGACGTGCCGGGAACGT
>CBDUXP010000016.1:0-75704 GCA_965371225.1 uncultured bacterium
ATGATCTTCCTGATGATGGCCGCGCACGACACGACGACGAGCACGCTCACGTCCATGATGTACGAGTTGGCCCTGCACCCGGACTGGCAAGAACGGGTGCGCGAAGAAAGCCGCGCGTTGGGGAAGCTGCAGCCCGCAATTGACGAGCTGGACCAGCTCACGAGCCTCACCCTCGTGATGCAGGAGACCCTGCGCCGGTACCCGGCGCTGCCGGTGATTCCGCGCATCGCGACGGCGGACTTCGCCTTCGAGGGTTATGAGATTCCGCGCGATACGATGATCGTGGTGTCGCCGATCCATACGCACCACATGCCCGAGTGGTGGACCGACCCCTACCGCTTTGATCCGGAGCGGTTTGCGCCGGACCGGGCCGAGCAGGACCGCCACTCCCACTCCTGGATCCCCTTCGGCGGCGGCCCGCACCTGTGCATCGGCTACCGGTTCGCGGAGACGCAGATCCGCGCGATCATGCACCAGATCGTGCAACGGTTCTGCTGGAGCGTTCCGGACGGGTACACCATGCCGGTGCAGCAGGCGCCCATCTCCAAGCCGCGCGATGGCCTGCCCATTCGGCTGACGGTGATCGGTTAGACAAAACGGGCCCGGGCGCACGGGCCGCTCCCCGCCCCCGTGGTAGGATTCCGCCCCGTCGTGCGCATGCGATCACCGCGCTTCCTGCTCATTGCCACCGTCGCCGTGTCCGGCTGCGGCGTCCCATCCCCGCCCGCGGATGAACTGGCGAGCCCCACCCCCGCGAACCAGGCGCGGGTGGGCCGGATCACCGGCACGGTGGAGGTGCCCGCTTACGCCACCGGCTCGGCATTCGTCGGCGCCGGCAAGCGGTTGGACACCATGTCGAGCGGTCGCCCCACCGCGCTGGCGCGCGTGGGCGCCGATGGCCGGTTCGCCCTGGAAGGCTTGCCGGCGGGCACATACTTTCTTGCCGCCTACATAGACGGGAACATGGACGGCGTTCCGGATCGCTTCGCGGAACCGTTCGTGCTCTGGCCCGAGACCGTCACGATCGCGGGGGCGACGACGGTCACCGGCATCGTACTGCGCAACTTTCTGAATCTCGCCGACCCGACCGTGCGCACGCCGGAACGGCAGGCGCGCGTAGCGTCCCTCACGGCCGCGGCCGAAGCGGCGTTCAAGGCCGCGGCCGCGGCAAACCTTCCCGACGCCGCACGTCCGGACCGCTTGTTGGCGACCGTGCGGATCCACATTCACGAAGCCACGCAGCGCTGGCGATTTGCCGCGGACGAATCCACGTGGGCATTCGTGGAGGAGATGCTGGCCGCGATTCCCGAGTGGGTGGCGCAGGCCCTAGACGGGATCGATCCCCTGGCGGACCGGCGCGGCTGGCAGTTGCTGGGGTACGTCCGCGCCGCGGACCGGGCGGTTCTGCCGTACCTGCTGTACGTCCCCCCAGCCTACGATCCGGCCGAGCCGATGCCCCTGGTGCTGACCTTGCACCCGGGCGGCGGCACTCATTGGTCCGGGGCGCGCATGGTGCAGGGGCTCAGCAGCCTGGCCGACAGCGGGCCGGACCGGGACCGGGCGATCTGGCCTCCGCCGCCGCCGGGCCCCATGCTCGTGGCCGTCCCGCTGGGCGACAACCGGTTGGGCCCCATGCCCTGGCGGCGGCTGGGGGAGGCGAACGCGCTGCACGTGTTGGATGCGGTCACCCGGGCGTACACCGTGGACCCCGACCGGGTCTATCTCACGGGGGAAGGGGACGGCGGGCGCGGGGCGTGGGACTTGGGCGTGCGATATCCGAACCGCTTCGCCGCCATCCTGGTGGGGTCGGGGGCGACCGACGTGGCGCGGCATTTCTGCATGAACCTGGCGCACACGCCCGTGCGAGTAATTCACGGACGGGATGACGCCATCATCCCGGTGAGCCACGCCCGCGCGATTGTGCAAGAGGCTGCGCAGTACGACGCCAAGTGGGAGTACCTGGAAGTGGATCGCGGGCACGAGATCAACGACCTGTGTTACGGCGACGGGGCGGCGTTCACCTGGTTCGCGCGCCACCGCCGCGCCGCCGCGTCGCCGCTGATCCGGTTCCGCTCCGACCGCCTCGCGTATAACGAGGGTGCGGGCGTCGTGATTGACGAACGCGGACCCGCCGAGGGGTACATGGATGTCCTAGTGGAGTGGCAGAGCCCCGGCCGCGTACACATCGTCACGCGCAACGTAGCCGCGCTGACCTTGGTGGTGCCGCCGGGGGAGCCGGGGCCGGTCGCCATCGAGTGCAACGGCGGTCCCCTTCGGGTTGAGGCGCGCCCGGCGGCGATTGCGCTGCGGGCAACCGGTGATCCGGCGACCGGCCTTGTGTGGAGCGCGGCGCCCGCGACGGCGCCCGTCCGGCATCCCCTGGGCCCCTGGGCGCGCACTCCGAGCACGTGATCCCCCTGGAGGCCGCGGCGGGCGGGACGCGGCGCGCGATGCTAGGCTTACGGACCCGCTGGGGGGCGGGGTGCGTGTGTGATAGCGTTGCCGGCCTGCCGGGGGGGCCTGGGCGCCGGCCCAGCATGAATAGAAGGAGTGGACCACAGTTGTGATCGTTCTAGACGGACTGACCAAACGCTACGGTGACGTGCTCGCGCTGGACGATGTATCGCTGGAGGTACCCGACGGGTGCATTTTCGCGTTTCTGGGGAAGAACGGCTCGGGCAAAACGACCACGATCCGCATCCTGACCGGCCTGATGGCGCCCACGGCCGGCAGCGCGACGATCAACGGGGAACATGTCACCAACGACCACGTGTCCTTGAAGCAAGTCGTCGGGTACGTGCCCGACCAGCCGTACCTGTACGAAGACCTGACGGGGGCGGAGTACCTGTGGTTCATCGGCGGGCTCTACGACCTTCCCCGCGAGGCCCTGGACGCGCAGTGCGCCGATCTGCTCCGTCGGTTCGGGCTGCGGGACGCGGCGGACCGGCTGACGCGGACGTACTCCCGCGGCATGAGACAGCGCCTCGCGTTCTGTGGCGCGCTGCTCATCGACCCGCCGGTGTTGATTCTGGACGAGCCTTGGGCCGGGCTGGATCCCCACAACGTCCGCATGGTGAAAGATCTGCTGTTGGAGAAGAAGGCGCGCGGCGACACGATTTTCCTGTCCACCCACACGCTGGCGATCGCGCAGGAGATCGGCGACGTCATCGGCGTCCTGGAAGCGGGCCGGCTTCTGCATGTGGGAAGCGTGGCGGAAACGCTGGCCCTGCAGGAATCCGGCAACCTAGAGGACGTGTTCCTGGAACTCACGCCGGCCGAAGAATCGCATGCCGCTTGACGGCCCCTACGCCCGCGCGAAGGCGCGCATGTACGCGCACAAGGCGCGCCGCCAACTCGCCAATCCCGCGAACAGCCTGCTGACGGTCCTGGTCCTCGCGGGAATCTGGGGCGCCCTGTACTCCATGTGGCGCACCGGGTTCTATTACATGACGCTGATGCCGTGGCTGGAGCTGCTCTTCTACCCCAGCCTGTTCGCCGTGTTCTTCCTGGTCGTGTTTCTTCTCATGACCGTCACGAGCCTGGTCTTGCACTCCCAGGGGTTATACGGGGGGGGCGAGGCGGAGCTGGTGCTGCACATGCCCATCGCCCCGGCCCGTGCGGCGCTGTACCGCAGCGCGGAACTGTGCCTGGTGAACAGTCTGGGCGCGCTGCTGCTCATCACCCCCCTCGTGGTGGCCGCGGCCACCGTACCGCCGCAGCCCGGGTATCCCCCCGTCACCGCGATGCGCGGCGCGTGGCTCCTCCTCATTCTGCTGCCGCCGTTTCTCGTGATCCCGTCCACGCTGGGCGCCGTGGCCGCGATCGCGCTCCGGCGGCTGGCCGGCAGGCGCTCCATGTACGGGATCGCCGGTGGTGCGACGCTGGCAGGGGTGGCGCTCCTGGGCCACATCTCCGGCGGCGTCGACATGCGCATGTTGGGGTCCGGCCTGCCGCCCGGCCGGCTGGTGCGACTAGTGAGCGAAGCGCTGGGACCGGCACACGCGAGCGTTCTGCCCAGCCACTGGCTCGTGGAGGCGCTGTTCGGTCCCGCCCGCGGCACGCCGCAGGTCACCCTCTGGTACACCGCTGTGCTCCTCGTCGGTGCCGCCGCGTGTCTCCTCCTCTGGGTGGCCACGATCCGGGCCTGGTACTACGCCGGCTGGCTGGCCGCGAACGTGACGGACAGCACGACGGCGGCGGCGGGGGCGCGGCCGAACCGGATGCGCCAGTGGGATCGGGCCCTCGGGTCGCTCCCGGGCCACGCCCGCGCGCTCATGCTGAAGGACACGCTGCTGTTCACCCGCGACCGGGTGATGCGCACGCAGGGGCTCATCCTCTTAGGGCCGGTGCTGGTGTACTTCCTGGCGCTGCGGGCCTTGTACGCCTCCCTCGGCGAGGATCCGTGGTACACGCTGCTCATCAGCGCGACCAACGTGGCCGCGCTCGGGGTCATCGTGTGCGCGTTCGGCTGCCGCTTCCTCATGCCCCTGGTGGGCATCGAGCGCCTCAAGTTCTGGCTGCTGCGCATGGCGCCGCCGCGCCTCTCCACCCTGCTGCTGCAGAAGTGGCTGTTCGGCAGTCTCGTGCTACTCGGCATTAGCCAGCCGCTGCTCGCCTTGTCGAATTACATGACGGCGATGGATCCCCTCTTCGTGCGCACGAGCCATCTGGGGTTGCTGGTGCTGGCGCCCGTCGTCTCGGCGATCTGCATCGGCATGGGGGCGCTGTTTCCCGACCTGGCAGCGGACAGCGGGAGCCGCGCGCTGAACGGGATGGCGGCGACGGCGGCGCTCGTGTTGTCGTTCGCCTGCGTCGCCCTGCTCTTGGGGGGCGTGGCCGCCGCGTACGGCCGCTTCCTCTATCGCGGCGATTTCGACCTGGATCTCACGGCGCAGTGGCCGTGGCTGTCCGATCCCGCCTTCCTCCGGCTGCTGTGGCGGAACTTTTTCGCGGGCGGCGCGGCCGGCGTGCTCCTGGGCATGACCCTGCTGATCCTCGGACACGGGCGCCTGCGCCGGTTGGAGATTCCATGAGCGCGCGCGCACCGCTGCCCCGCGCCCTCACCCCGCCGTCGCTGCGGCCGTGGGTGCTGTGGTGCCTGGGCTGCGGCGTGTTGCACCTGGTGCTGTTCCTCGGCGTGTTCCGCGGAGTGGCCCCGTCCAGCCGGCGCGCCGAGCCCGCAGCGTGGCAAAGCGACCAGACCCCGCAGGTGCTCCACACCGTAGCCACCAGCCTGATGGACCAGCGCACGCGCATCCGGCTCCTGGTACAGCTGGAAGCGGTGATGGGACGCCAGGCGGTGCCGGCCCTGCTCGCCGCCACGACGCACGAGTTGCCGACGGTTCGCCAGTTTGCGCTCGAAGCGTTGGGGATGTTGGCGGACGCGCGGGCTCTGCCGGCAGCGCTGGCCGCCGTGGAGGATGGGGACAGCCGCGTCGCTTCCGCCGCCGTCACTGCGCTGGGGGACTTAGGCGCGGCGCGCGGCCGAGCCCCCCTCGTCCGCGCCCTGGACCACAGCGCCGTCGACGTGCGGGCCAACGCGGCGGACAGCCTCGGGTACCTCGACCTGAACCCGGCCCATCTGGAAGCGCTCATGGCCCATGCCGACGACCCGGACGCCCGCGTGCGCGACGCCATTCACCAAGCGATCACCGCCCGGCTCGATCTGACCGCACGCGCACCGCAGCGGTCGCGGGCGGAGTGGACCGCCTGGTGGGAACAGACCGGCCGCGCGACGCATTTCCCCGGAGCGGACTAGGCCGCAGCCGGCACGGCCGGGCGGGCCGTGCCCATACCCGCGCGCGCCGGCTTAGATGATGCCGGCGAGTTCCTGGAGCTGGCGCCAGTTCTGCAGGCGGTCATCCTTGCTGCGCAGGAGCGTCTCGGACGGGTTGCCGTCGGCATCGAAGTGCTTCCGGAACCGGCCCTCGCTGCGCGCGAACGCGATGAAGTCGATGACTTCCTTCGTCTTGGGGTGGATGTACCAGTCCTGTTTCTGCCCGGGGTTCCCCTGCAGACTCAGACGCTCGCGGAGCCGTTCGCCCTTGCGGGGGTCGTAGATGAAGAGCGGGAAGGCGCGGGTATCCACGGCGAGCCGGGCTTGATCCATGGCCAGATCGTCCGCCACTCCGTGTTCCGGCTGACAGGTGGTGTACACGTTGACGACGGCGGGCCCGTCGTACTCATTGGCGCCCACCACCGATTTGTAGAAATGGTTGATGTGTGCCGGCGTGGTCTGCGCCACGAACACGTCGGGGTGCATCATGGCAATCTGGCCGAGTTCCTTGCGCCGTTCGAGCTTGCCCTGGATGGCGCTGCCGTGCGCGGACATTTTGGCCTCCTGGCCGATGAACGTCGCCGTGGAGGTCTGTCCGCCCGTGTTGGAATACACCTGGGTATCCATCACGAACGCATTGATGTTCATGCCGCTGGCAAGCATGCGGGACAGGGATTGGAAACCGATGTCGAGCATGGCGCCGTCCCCGCCGAACACCCAGAGCTTCTTGTCCTGGAGGCCCTGCGCGTCCCACGCCGCGCGCACGCCCATGGCGTCCGCCGGCGCGTTCTCGAACAGGGAGTTGGTCCAGGGCACCTTGTACGGGTTGTACGGATACGTGGAGCCGAACACCGTGTTGCAACCGGTGGCGGCGACGATGGCCATGCTGTCCTCACCGTAGATAAATCCGGTGGCCGCCAGGAGCATGCGGATGGCGCTCGCCTCGCCGCACCCCATGCACGACCCCGCGCCGCCCACGTACAGCAACGACCGCTCCGCGAGCATCATGTCGGCCAGGACTTTTTCGTTGATGAACTTGGACGGCGTGTCCGGCAGGGACTCGTACCACGCCCACTCCCGGTTGAACCCCGGCATGTTCTCCGGCGTCTTATGCACCATCCGGAGCGCATCCCGGTCCCCGCACACGGTCACGCACTCGGCGCACCCCTTGCACTTGGACTGGTCGATGAACAGGGCAAAGTAGCCGCCCGGCTCGCCCGCTTTCTTGAAGGGTTTGGTGTACTTCGTGGTGACGGCGAGGTGGCCGCGCAGCCGGGCGCGTTCGTCGGCATCCTCCACCTTCTCCAGGAGCGCGTCCGCCTCGGGAATGTCGATGACTTTCGCGAGGATGGCGGTATCGGGACACTCCGTCACGCAGTCCATGCACCCGACGCAGTTTTCCGCGAGCACGATGGGCGTTTCCGGCGCGATATAGGAGAAGTCGCGCAGCACCCCCGTGCCGCCGGGGATGACGCTCTGGCCGACGAACGCATCGGCGTCCAGGGCGCTTCCGCCACCGCTGTTGTACGCCTCCATGACTTCCATGGCGCGCTCGCGGTCGTACCAGTCTGGGGTTTTCGTAATGGCGGATGCGTTGGATTCGGCGGGTTGTGGCTGGCTCATGGTTGGTACTCCTGCGGCGCGTGGCGCCCTGCGTGAACGAAGAAGATGTTCGGGTTAGACGAAGAAGGCGTTGGTGTCTTTGCCCTTCTTGTCCCATTCCTCTTTCCCCTGCGCCAATACGTCGGCCGGGGTCGCGTCGATGACGCTGCGAGGTACCTCGAAGACTTGTTCGTAGCCGCGTTTGACCGCTTCGAGGTTATCCTTCACCACCGCTTCGCCTTTGCGCCCGAAGTAATAGTCGAGCGGCTTGAGCACGCGGGTGAACATGTCCTCCTCGCTCATGCCCGACTCCCCATGGAACGGCGTCAGCTTGAGGAAGACGCCGAGCAGCACGATGCCCTGGAAGCGCTGCACGAGGGAGTCGTCGTTCTGACAGCTTTCGCGGGCGATGCGCACCGTGTCCACGCCGAAGACGCGAATCTCGTTCTCGTGAATCGCGTACTTCGCCCACACCGGCAGGGAGTCCCAGAGCCCTTCGGGCGTCTCCTGGTCCGTGTGCTGGAAGATGATGCCCCCCGGGCCGAGCCCCACGAGCGGGTTTCCCATGTTCCAGGTGTTCGGATCCATGAGCGGCACGAACTCCACCTGCTGGAGTTCGCTGTGGGTCATGATCTTCCCCTCGGGGGTCGTCGTCAGATACGTGTTCGTGGGCAGCCCCTTCTTCTCGGACCCGTACTTCGGCGACGCCTGGACCGGGAAACCGAAGATGTCCCCCAGGCATGTGGCGATCACCTTGTTCGTCGTGACGCTGCCGTACCCGCCGACGGAATGCCCGCGGATCGAGAACGCCCCCTCGGGCCGCACGTCCGGCTCGTCGTCGACTTCCAGCGCCGATTCGTGCGTGATGCCCAGGCTGAAGTACCGCTTGCCGTCCCCATTCGCCACCATCATGTTGCGCGCGACGGCGATCATGTGGCCCGGCGTCACGTCGCGGCTGCCGAGCCCGCCGGTGCCGGTGTAAATCACGGGGATGGTGCTGAGCTTCGGGTACCCGGGCGTGCCCATGACCGCCTTGGCCAGCGCGGCCTCGATGTCCGCGGTCAGCGGGTTGTCCACCGCCAGGGGCACATCCAACCGCTCGATGACGCTGGCCGCCTTGAGCCCCTGCAGCACCTCCACCAACTCCGGCCCGGGAAACGGCCGGTAGGACATCACCGCGATCGCGCCGACCTTGAGGCCCAGGGACCGCATGTGCGCCACCGTGGCAAACGCCGTTTCCGCGGTCGAGCCCATGGAGATGATGGCGTACTCGGCATCCTCCATGCCCACGCACTCGATCATGCTGTGGCGGCGGCCGGTCTGCCGGTAAAACTCGTCGAAGGCCTCTTGCAGCGCCGGCTTGACCTGCGCGTAGAAGTGCCGTTGGGCGATCTTCCCGCTCATGTAGCTGTCCTGGTTCTGGACGACCCCGGACATCAGCGGCGCGCTGGGATCCATCAGGCTCCGCAGCTTGTCGGACGGCTTCCCGATAAACGCTTTCATGAACTCCGGCTCGGGCATCACCACATCCTCGATGGTGTGGCTGGTGAGGAACCCGTCCTGGACGTTCAGGAACGGCGTGGCGCAATTCTCGGCCGTGCGGCGCGTGATGAGGGCCAGGTCCGCCGCGTCCTGCGCGTTCTTGGCGAAGACCATGCCCCACCCGGCGTCCGCCACGCCCATCACGTCGTCATGCCCGGCGTGGACGTTCAGCGCATGGCTCGTGAGCGCGCGCGCGGCGATATGGAACACTACGGGCAGCCGCTTGCCGGAGATCGTGTAGAGCACTTCCTTCATCAGGATGAGGCCCTGGCCGGAGGTGAAGTTGGTCACCCGCCCGCCGGCGAGCGCGTACCCCTCGCACGCGGACGCGGAGCTATGCTCGGATTCCAGCTCGATGAAGTTGATCTGCTCGTCCCATACGTTCCGCTTCCCGTTCGCTACCTCGGCCTGGTACCCCACGCCCATATTGGTCGAGGACGTGATCGGGTACGCCGCCGCGCACTGCGTGATATGCGCCTCCACGTGGACGATCATGGCGGTGCCGTCCGCGGTCGACGGTATTCCGGGATAGGGGAACGACGCGGCCTCGGCCGGCGCCTCTTGTAGGGTCCGAACTCCCATAGTGACCTCTGCCTTCCTGCTGCTTGTGACGACCGCTGGACGGAAGGTCCACGCGCCTCCTGGCACTCTCTCCCCCACACCAAGGACCGCCCCCAAGCACTTTAGCTTATCAAACTCAGCACCTTCGGCACAGCTTCATCAATGCAAGACTACATGAAAGATTACATGATCTTCTAGTAGTTTTGTACGGGCCCAGCCTGCCGCCACTGGCCGCGCCGGCCGGAGGGCCGGATCGGCCCCGGAACGGGCGCCCAGAGCGGACGCGACATCTGGGGCCAAATTTCGGCGGCGCGCGTCCGGCAGAGGCGGGGAGCGCCGCGGTTGTCCGTGGTGTCACCGAGGCGTATCCTTAAGGCCCGGTGCCGCGTGCCGCCTGACAGTCGTCAAGAGCAGCGGACTCACGGGCGTGGGGTGTGGCTGATTCTGGGCCTCTGCCTCGCTGCCCGCCTGAGCTTCTTCGCCCTCGTCCACCCGTGGGATCCGCAGGTCGAGCAGCAGGTCGTGCTTCAGAGTGATGCCCTGGGGTATCACCAGCTCGCGACCACCATGCTGCGGCACGGCCGCTTCGCCACGGAAGGCGCGGGCGAAGCCGAAGCGTTGCGCACACCGGGCTACCCCGTCTTCGTGGCGACGGTCTATGCGCTGGTCGGTGTTCGCCCCTGGGCCGTATTGCTGGTCCAGGCCGTGGTGGACACCATCGCCTGCGGTGTGCTGTTCCTCGCGCTGTCCCACTGCGTGGCGGGTCGCCCCGCCTCCGTCGCCGCCGCGCTCTACGCGCTCAATCCGCTGTGCATCCTGTACTCCTCCACGCTCATGAGCGACGTCCTGTTCGTGGGTCTCTGCATCGGGGCGTTCTTCTGGTGGATGCGCGCCATGACGGCCCCCAGCCCGGGGCGGCGCGCCGCGATCGGCTACGGACTGTCGAGCCTGACGATGGGCCTGGCGACGCTGGTGCGGCCGGTGGCGCTGTATGTACTCGTGCCCATGCTCGCGTTCGTGCTGATCGCGCATCGGCGTGACGGCAGGCACGCCGTCGCCTATGCCGGCGTGTATCTCCTGGGCTTCACGCTCGCGCTCTCTCCGTGGCTGTGGCGGAATCATCAGGAGTTTGGCCGCTGGGCGCTTTCCACGTCGGGGGACTACAACCTGTTGCGGCTGTACGTGGCCCCCATGGAAGCCGCGCGCCGGCAGCAAGACGTCAATACCGTGCGCGCGGCGCTCATGCAGGAGGCGGAGGCGCGCCTTGAAGCCGACGGGCTGCCCGCGGAGACCCTCACCCCGTTCGACCGATTCGCGTACTGTCGCCGCGTAGCCGTGGACTACATCCGCGCACGGCCGGGCAGCTTCGCGCGCAGTACGGCGCTGGGGCTGGTACACACACTGACGAGTCTCAACACTTCGACCTACGCGGAAACGCTCGGCCGCCGGGGCACCGTCGTCGAACTCAAGGGGCAACCCGTGGGCGTCGGTCTCGTTGGAGCGTTCCTCCAACGGAAGTCGCCGACCGAGCTAGTGGTGGCGGCGCTCGTCGCGCCGTACATGCTGCTCTGCTACGCGACCGCCGTCGTGGGGGCGGTCGTCGCGTGGCGCCGGCATCCGCAACTGCGCCTGCTCGCGGCCTGCGCGCTGCTGGCGGCGTACTTCATTCTCGTCACCGGCGCCGCCGGCCTCGCGCGGTTTAAAATGCCGGCCATCCCGTTCTACCTCGCCTTTTCCGGCATCGGGCTCACCGTGGTGCTTGAGCGGCTGAAGCGCCCCAGCGCTCCGGACTCCACTCCCGAGCCGCCGGGTTGACGCCATGCGCTTCGGGCTCCATCTTCCAAACGTGGGATTCGACGGCGATCCCCGTGTGCTCGCGGACCTCGCCGGGGAAGCGGAAGCGGCGGGATGGGACGGTGCCTTTGTCTGGGATACGGTGAATGTCGGCCCCCCCGATTTCCCCGAGCCCCAGCCCACGATCGATGTATGGATCGCCCTGGCGGCCATGGCCACGTGCACCCAGCACCTCCGCCTCGGGCCGCTGGTCACCCCGCTGTCCCGGCGGCGGCCCTGGAACGTGGCGCGTCAGGCCGCCACCCTCGATCGCCTCGCCCAGGGCCGGCTCATCCTCCCCGTTGGACTCGGCAGCGTCCCGGACGGCGGGTTCTGCAACGTGGGTGAGGCGACGGACCTCAAGATCCGCGCGGAACGGCTGGACGAAGCGCTGGCCATCCTGGACGGCCTCTGGCGTGCCAAGCCGTTCCGCTTCGAGGGGACGCATTTTCAGGTGGACGAGATGACGTTCCTCCCGGCACCGGTGCAGCGCCCGCGCATTCCCATCTGGGTTTGGGCGCCCTGGCCCCGCCCGCGGCCCATGCGGCGCGCGCTGCGGTGGGACGGATTGTTCGCGTTTAATATGACCCGGGAGGGGCGGATAACCGAAATGACGCCCGCCGAAATCGTCGAGTTGAAAGCGTACGTCGAGGAGCACCGCACGGCAACCACGCCGTTCGACCTCATCATGGAATCCACCATGCCCAACGACCCGCAGGAGAAGTCCATCGACACCATCCGCGCCTACGCGGAGGCGGGCGTCACCTGGTGGCTGGAATCGGTGTACAAGCTCGTGGCCCCGCCCGCCGGGTCGGTCGAGGCGCTCCGCGCCCGCATTCGGAACGGCCCCCCGCAACTCGGGTAAATCCGTCGCGGGTGCGTGCGGGTATCATGACGCGCCCGAGGAATCTGCGCATGTCCACTGATGATACCGCCAGCCGCCCGCCCAACTTTCCCCTCTCCGTGGGGATTGAAGTGGTGGAAGCCGAACACGGCCGGTCGCTGGCGCGATTGACGGTGCGCCCGGATCACCAGGCCGGCAACGGCTACATGCACGCGGGAGTGGTGGCCACGATCGCGGACACGACGTGCGCCGCAGGATGCATGAATAGTTTGCCCGAGGGCGCCCTCAACTTCACGACGGTGGAATTGAAGATCAACTTCGTGGGCAGCGCGCAGGACGGCGCGCTGCGGTGTGAAGCGAAGATGAAACACGGCGGCCGGACGACGCAGGTGTGGGAAGCCACCGTGTCGGACGAGGCCACGGGCAAGAACCTCGCCTTCTTTACCTGCACGCAGATGGTCCTCTACCCGCGATCCTGACGCTGCGCTGGGTCATCGGCCCGTGATAACCGCCGGCCGCCTGTGCAATAATGGAATGACTCGACGCTGCGCCGCACCCCCCCCGTGCTCGTACCGCGCGCGCCCGACGCATCCGTCCTGAAGCGCGCCGGGGACGTGGGAATCGCAGCCCCGTGTCGAGGGGAGTGACCTATGCCGACCGTTGAGATGCGCCGGCCCGCCACCACCACCGGCCTCCTGTTCGCCGCTATCGGGTTGGTCGAAGGCCTCGCCTGGTGGGCGACCGACGCGCTAGACCCCGTCTTTCTACGGATCGCACGGCTACCCATGTGCCTCGTGTTCTTTGTATCGAGCGTGGGTCTGGTCGCGCGTTTCACCTGGACGGGCCGGGATTTGCGCCGGTGGATCGCGGTTGCGGGCGGGCTCGGCCTCGCCGTAGCCGCCATCACCTGGAGCGTGTGGGGGCATCTGCCTGCGGGTGAAGTCGAATACGCCGGGGACAAGATCCGGGGCAGCGCGTGGATCATGGGCGTGTTCGCGTTGCTCTATGTGGCGACCCCGTTCGCGCAGATTTTCCAGAGGAGCGGCCGGCGACAGTTCCCCTACCCCGGCCTGTTCGAACACAGTTGGAACAACTTCTTCATCGGCATGGTCGCATGGATGTTTTCGGGGGCGTTCTGGCTCGTTTTGATGGTGTGGGCGGGATTGTTCAAGGTTATCGAGATCGATTTCTTTGCCGAACTGTTCGAGAGAGAGGGCTTCAGATACGTCGCCACGTTCACCACGGTCGGCTACGGATTCGCTCTCGGACGCACGAGCGAGCGCATCATCAGCACCATGCGTCGCATCGCGCTCATGACCGCGCACGCGCTGCTGCCGCTCGTGGCGTTCGTCGCGTTGTTGTTCCTCGGCGCGCTCGCGTTTACCGGGCTCGAACCCCTGTGGGAAACCCGGAGTGCGACGACGCTGGTGCTAACCCTGATGGCCTTCATCGTCGTCATGTTCAACGGGGTGTTCGAGGATGGGGAGGCCGACCCGCCGTACCCCAGCTGGGTGCGTGGGCTGCTCCGCGCCACGCTCCTGGCGTTGCCCGCCTACGCGGCCATCGCCTACGCGGGCACGAAGCTGCGTGTGGACCAGTACGGGTTGACGACCCAGCGCGTGTATGCGTTGGTGTTCGACGGGGTAGCCGCCATCTACGCCCTCGGGTACGCCGGCGCGGCGCTGTCGCGGACCGGGCCGTGGTTGGGGCTGGTGCGGCAGATCAACGTGCGGGCGGCGCTCATCGTGGCGGGTCTGCTGATCCTCCTGCAGCTCTATCCGCTCGATCCCATGCGCCTCAGCGCGGCGAATCAGTCCGCGCGGCTCGCCACGGAGGACGTGCAACCGGCGGACTTCGACTTCGCCACCATGCGGTTCCGCCTGGGGCATTACGGGTGGGACGCGCTCGCCAAGTTGGAGGACATGGTGGATCACCCCCAAGCAGTGGCCATTGCTGACGAAATCGCGTTCGTGCGCGCCGCGGAGGCATTCTGGGCTGCGGGCAATCGCCGCGAACCCCTGACGTTGGAGCGGATGACCTTGCTCCCGGCCGACATGCAACTGCCCGACGCCGTGTTCGATCTCATGGCCGAACAGACCAGGGAGAGCTTCGACAACTGCGAGGAGGACGGTGTCTGCACCGTGTTGGCGGCCGATCTGGATGGGGACGGCACACTCGAGTACTGCTTCGTGGGCGACCGGCGCTGGTACCAACCGCAATGCTGGGGCCAGAGCGCGACGGGTGAATGGGAGTCGATCGGCCACCTCGCGTACCGCGGTGAAGCGGGTCGGCCGGATCGCGAAGCGTTGGTCGCCGCCCTGGGGGACGGCCCCATCGAGGTGCGACCGTCTCCGTACGGGGACATCGTGCTGCCCGAGGGCGTGTTCCAATTGGTGCGCTGACCCATGGCGCCGGGCCTGTCCGGCCCGGCGGTGTGTGCCATAATGTGCGGCGCCCGGCGCGAGGAACGAGGTGCCCATGATCCCCACACAACCATTCGGACAGACCGGCCACGACAGCACGCGGATCATCTTCGGCGCGGCGGCGCTCGGGGGGATGCGCCAGGAGAAGGCGGACCAGGTGTTGGAGGTTCTCCTGGAGTACGGCATCAACCATATTGATACCGCCGCGGCGTACGGCGAATCCGAGCTGCGCATCGCGCCGTGGATGCCGGAGCAACGCGACAAGTTTTTCTTGGCCACTAAGACGCGCGAGCGCACGGCCGAAGGCGCGCGCGAGGGGTTGCACCGGTCACTTGAACGGCTCGGCGTGGATCACGTGGACCTGATTCAGATGCACAACCTGGTGGACGAAGAGGGATGGACCACCGCGTTCGGGGCCGGCGGCGCGCTGGAAGCGCTCGTGCAGGCGCGCGAGGAAGGCCTGACGCGCTTCATCGGCGTCACCGGCCACGGCACACACGTGGCGGACATGCACCTGCGCAGCCTGGACCGCTTCCCGTTCGATTCCGTGCTGCTGCCCTACAACTTCCCCATGCTGCGGCAGCCCGAGTACGCCGTCGACATCGAGATGTTGCTCGGACTCTGCGCGCAACGGGGCGTCGCGGTGCAGACCATCAAGTCGGTAGCGCGAAGGCGGTGGTCGGAGGAGACGCAGCGGCGATTCAGTTGGTACGAGCCCCTCAAGGAGCCGGGCGCCATTCGCCGCGCGGTGCACTATGTGCTCGGCCGCCCGGGGGTTTTCCTGAACACGTCCAGCGACGCGACCATCTTGCGCCTCATCCTCGACGCCGCCACCGAGGTTCCCGCCACGCCCGCCGACGACGAGATGGAAGCGGACATCGCCGCGTTCGCCATGGAGCCACTGTTCGTCCGCGGCATGTCGGACGTGATCTGAGGGCGGGGCCCGCGTCTACAGGGTGGCAGAAAGTGTGGCTCTACGCTGTGGGAGCCAAGTGGCCCGGGGGGAGCCTCCGTCCAGCCGAAGTCCTGATATATAGTACTGCGCGCTAGGCCAACCTGAACGAGGAGCGGTGCCGTGATTCAACGCGACAAACTGTATATCAACGGTGAGTGGATCCCGTCGACCAGCACGGGAACGATCGATGTCATCAACTCGGCGACCGAGGAGGTGCTGGGCACCGTTCCCGACGGGACGCCGGAGGATGTGGACAAGGCGGTCGCCGCAGCCAAGGCGGCTTTCGGCGAGTGGTCGCAGACCCCGCCGGCCGCGCGGGCCGAATATCTGCAGAAGCTCTCCGACGGGATCAACGCCCGGGCGGACGACATTGCGGAGTTGGTGGCGAAAGAACTCGGCATGCCCCTGTCGCTCTCGCGCATGATTCAGGCCGGGATGCCGGCCGCCATTGTCGCGAGCTACGTGCAGATCGTGCAGGACTTCGAGTGGGAGCGCGAAGTGCGCAATTCCATCGTCGTGAAGGAGCCCGTCGGCGTCGTCGGGTGCATCACGCCGTGGAACTACCCGCTCCATCAGATCACGAACAAGATCACCCCCGCGCTGGCCGCGGGATGCACGGTGGTGGTGAAACCCAGCGAGGTGGCCCCGCTCGTGGCCTTCGTGCTCGCGGAGATTCTGGACGAGATCGGCGTGCCCCCGGGCGTGTTTAACCTCGTCTCCGGCTACGGTCCCACCGTGGGCGAAGCGATCGCCGGCCATGCGGACGTGGACATGGTCTCCTTCACCGGCTCGACCCGCGCGGGCAAGCGGGTGAGCGAATTGGCCTCCGCGTCCGTCAAGCGCGTCGCGTTGGAGCTGGGCGGGAAGTCGGCGAATGTCATCCTCGAGGA
Source organism: uncultured bacterium (assembly GCA_965371225.1). Classification (GTDB taxonomy): domain Bacteria; phylum Abyssobacteria; class SURF-5; order CBDUXP01; family CBDUXP01; genus CBDUXP01. The sequence goes on from CBDUXP010000016.1 coordinate 16,427, forward strand.
CGCGGATTTCTCCGCGGCGATCCCCGACGGCGTGCAAGCCTGTTACCTGAATTCGGGTCAGACGTGCAGCGCGCTGACGCGGATGCTCGTCCCGCAGGATCGTTACGACGAGGCCGTCGAGATGGCCAAAGCGGCGGCGGAGAATTTCACCGTGGGCGATCCGTTTATGGAGGGCTCCATCCTCGGGCCGCTGGTGTCCAAGACGCAGCAAGAGCGCGTGCGCGGCTACATCAAGAAGGGCGTCGAGGAAGGTGCGCGCCTCGTCACCGGCGGGCCGGAGCAGCCTGAGGGCCTGGACAAAGGGTTCTACATCAAGCCCACCGTGTTTGCGGACGTGCGCAACGACATGACCATCGCCCAAGAGGAAATCTTCGGGCCCGTGCTCTCCATCATCCCGTACAAGGACGAGGAGGACGCGGTGCGCATCGCGAACGACTCCATCTACGGTCTCTCCGGCGGCGTCTGGTCCGCCGATCCCGAGCGGGCCAAGCGCGTCGCCCGGCGGCTGCGCACCGGCGAGGTGTCCGTGAACGGGGGCGCCTTCAACATCGCGGCGCCCTTCGGAGGCTACAAGCAGTCAGGCTGCGGCCGCGAGAAGGGGCTGGAGGGCTTGGAAGAATACCTGGAGACCAAGTCGCTCCAGCTCTAGGCCACACCGTCCGGGCCGCGCCCCGCGCGGGAGGTCGGTCCCGTCCGCTACCGCGGGGGAATGATCGGCAGCAGCAGGTGGGAGTCGTACGCGCTCCCGGTGTGGATCGTGTTCGTGCCGGTCTGAATGCGGTCCCGCGTGTCCGTGTGCAGTTGGGTATGCCGGGGATCGTCCTTGGCGCCGACTTCGAGCACGAGCCGATGCCCGCGTTCGAACACCACGCTGGTGGGCCAGATTTCCACCTCGACCGGGACGATTTCCTCCGGCTCCAGCTTCTGAATCTCGTCGTGCGGATGGAACGGGCGATACGGCGTGGAGCGTTCGGGGTCGAGCTTGCGATGGGACACGCGCAGCCAGCCATACGCCGCGGCAACAACAGAGTCGCCACCGGGCATCGAGCCCGGGAAGGTCACTTCCGTGCCGTCGGGACCGAGGTTCCGCACGATCGCGAAGAGATCCGCGTCATCGATGCTCGATGACACCCAGAGCTTAAGCTTGATGGGGCCGGTGATCTCCGTGTCCGCTTCGAACGGTGCAGTGGCGAACGTGACGCTCGTGGTCGCGGCATCCAGATCCGCCTGGTAGCTGACCGCCCCGTCATCGCCGGGCGCGGCCGGCGAGAGCGCTGCCGTTGACGCATCCAAATAGTATGCCGTCCACTGCGTCCGGGCGATCGGCCATTCGTGCTCATAGCGCCACTCGTAGCGCTCCGCGTCGTACCGAATGGCCAGCTTCACGGGCGGCTCGCGCGTGATGCCCGTATCGATGCCCTTCAGCCACTGCTCGAGGAACCGCTTTTGCGTGAGCCGGCCCTCGAGGGAATAGAACGGCTGCACGTGATCTCCCACGTGCACCTGCAGGTACTTGTGCTGTGAGCCCGCCGCCAAGTACCCCTCGACATTGCCCCGCAAGTGGAGCCCCGCCCCCGCCCAATTCCCGGCGGACAGCAGCGGCACCTGGATATCCGCGAGGGTGGGATTGTTCTTCTCGTACATGGCGCTGTAGAGTTCGGGCGGCACCGGGGGTTGGTCTGGCTGTTGCGGCGCACTCGCGTCCCCCTTGCCATCCTGGTGCTCATACTTCCGGACGTTGCCGGACCACGCTTTCATGAACCCACTGGAAAAGATGCCGCCGTGCCGGTTCACGTCGCGGTAGAGGTCGACCGCGCCCTCCCACGGAACGATGGCGGCCAGGTGCGGCGGCTGCAGGGCCGCGACGCGCCATGAGTTCATGGCGAAGTACGAAATCCCCATCACCGCAACTTTGCCGTTGCTCCACGGCTGGGTCCCCGCCCATTCGACCGCATCGTAAAAGTCGGTGGCTTCCTGCCGCGAGAGGAGTCGGGGACGGCCGGGCGTTTTCCCCGTGCCCCGGGTATCCACCCGAATGACCGCATACCCCTGGGGCACCCACCATTCCGGATTGACGGTCTCCCAGTGCATGTACGGGCCCTGCTCGGGCAAATGCTCGTAGGCGGCCTGCCCGTTCCGCCAGTCACGGAAGTGGATGTCTTTGGGATAGGGGCCCAACGTCAGAATGACCGGGAACGTGCCCTCCCCCGCCGGGCGAAACACATTCGCACAAAGCGTCGAGCCGTCGCGGATCTCGATCGGGACGTCGTTCTCGATGCAGAGCTCGTGATACATGGACCTGCCCCCTGCTGAGGTGCGAATGCGACCGCTGAAGCGGACGGGTCGGGCACCCAACGCATTCTTTCCCCCCGCCCGTTGAATCATACTCCACGTGGCGCGGCCGGCCGAAGCGTGGTGAGCGGGCTTATCCCCCGCTCAGCGCCTGCAGGATCTGCACTTCGTCCGCCGGGCCAAGCGCCACGCCGAGTCCGCGCGCCTTCTCGCCGTTAATAAAGATGCGCATGTGGGGGCGCAGCGCATCCTGCTCATCGATCATGCGAAAGCGGATGCCCGGATAGCGTCGATCCAGGTCGGCGAGCAGGTCGGCCACGGTGGCGCCCTCCGCCTCCACTTCGGTGCACTGCGCCGTGTAGGACAGCAGCGGTGTGGGGATGCCAACCTTCATCCGGCGAACTCCGCGGCCTCCACCGTGTAGATGTGGGGGAGATGGCTCGCGAGGCACGTCCAGTCCGCGCCTTCGTTCACACTGCCCCACACCTCGCCGCTCGTAGTACCGAGATAGATGCCGACCGGATCCTGCGTGTCGGCCGTCATCGCCTGCCGCTTCACCGTGAACCACGCCTGGCTCGGCGGCAACCCCCGGTCCAGGCGCTGCCACGTCTGCCCCGCGTCGCGGGTGCCGTAGACGGCGGGCTTCCCCTCCGGGCTCGTGCGCGGCCACACGTCGGTCCCGTCCATGGGGAACACCCACGCGGTCTGCGGATCGCGCGGATGCAACACGATCGGAAAGCCGATGTCGCCCACGTCCTGCGGCATGTTGTCGCCGATGCGCTCCCACCGGCCCGGCGACCGTTCCATGCGATAGATGCCGCAGTGGTTCTGCTGGTAGAGGATGTCCGGCGCGAGCGGATGCAGCTGCACGCAGTGGGGATCGTGGCCGACCTCGGGAAAGGGATCGGGCAGAAAATCCGCGCGGCAACCGGCGTTCAGCGGAATCCAGTCGGCCCCCTTGTCGACGCTCTCGAACACGCCGCCGCCCCCCGACGTCCCCAGGTACATGTGGTTGGGATCGCGCGGGTCCACGATGATCGAGTGCAGCATGGGCCCGTCCGGCGTGCCGTCATCGTCTTCCTTCTCCGCCCATTCCGGGTACCGGGGGTGGTCGTTGAAACCCGCCACCGGCTCCCAGGTGTCGCCATGGTCCTCCGTGCGGAACAGGCCCTCCGGGGACGTGCCCGCGTACCACACACCGGGCTCCGTCGCGTGCCCCGGGCTGAGCCACAGCACGTGGCTCACCACGCGCCCCTGCTCCCCCGCCTTCGCCTTGCGGAACGCCGGCGGCCGCGTCGCTTCGATCCACGTGTCGCCGAGATCGGTGGACCGGAACACCGTCGGCCCGAGATGCCCCGTGCGTGCGGCCAGCAACATCGTCCGCCGGTCGCGCGGGTCCAGCACCACGTGGTACACGATGTGTCCAAGGAAGATCGGCCCGGCGATCTCCCAGGAGCGCCGGCTGTCGTCGGCCTTCAGGATCCAGGCGCCCTTGCGGGTGCCCACCAGGAGCGCCGGGCCGGCGGTCCGGCGAAGGTTCACGGACGAATGGCGCGCGGGATCGAGAGCGGCGGCTTCACCAAAGGGCTCGAAACGTCCCGGTGGTGGTGCAATCTCCTCCGGCTGAACGGACGGATCTTCGTCGGCCATAGGCCCCCCCTCGCCGCTATTGTAACGCGACCGCCACCCGCCGGCGCCCTCGGACGGACCCGCGCGCCATCGTGAACGTCCCGCCGGGCGGAGGGAGGTGGACCCGCCCGGTGGCGCTCAGGCGGAGAGCCGGGTGTCCGCGGATTCGGCGGACGCGACGTAGCGGGGGAGCCGCACCGTGAAGGTGGTGCCCTGCCCGAGTTCGCTGTCGACGGTAATCTCGCCGCCGTGCGCTTGCACGATCCCGTAGACGGTGGCCAGCCCCAGGCCCGTACCGCCCTCAGAATCTTTGGTGGTGTAGAAGGGTTCGAAGATGTGCGCCAGATGTTCCGGCGCGATGCCGGACCCGGTATCCGTGACGGTCAGCACTACCGACCGCGTGTTGGGATCCGCATCGGTGTGCACCGTGATCTTGCCTTTGGGCCCGGTGGCCTGGCCGGCGTTCACGCAGAGGTTCGTCACCACTTGGCCCAGTTGGCTGGCGTCGCCGCTCACGTCGGGCAAATCCGGCGCCAAGTCGAGCGTCAGCCGCGCGTGCGCGCACTGTGCATCCCGCACCAAGGCCACGTGGCGCTCCACGCACGCGTTCAGGGCCAGCGGCTGGGCGGGGCCGCCGCGCGTCCGCGCCACCGCGAGCAATTGGCGCACCAGGTCGCCTGCCGCGTCCAGGGCCTCGCGCAAGCTCGTCAGGCTGCCAGTGCGTTGCTTCTTCGTCAGGTCCGGCGCCTGGAGCATCTCCACGCGCCCGCCGATGCCGGTCAGGATGTTGTTGAAATCGTGGGCGATCCCCCCGGCCATGCGGCCGAGTGCTTCCAGCCGCTCCGATTGCCGCGTGCGCGTCTCCAGTTGCAGGCGCTCGGTGACGTCGCGCACGAAGGCCGTCACCATGGTGCGCTTCTCCACGTCGTCCCCGCGATAGGCGGTGATAAGCACCTCCACGGGAAACATCTCCCCCGTGGCCCGCTTGGCTTGCCAGGTGGCCACCCGGCCCGGCAGGGCACTACGCGGCGGCCACGGGGTCGTGCTGACCCCCGCCCAATGATCCGCACCCAGTTCGTGGGGCAAGTATTGATCCCACCCCGTGCCTATCAAGGCGTCCACCGGCAACCCAAACATGGCACTGGTCGCCTGGTTGCACCACTGGATGTGGCCATCCGAATCGGCGATGAGCACCGCATCCGAGGACGCTTCCAGTGCCCGGCGCTGGCGCTCGCCAGCCACGGCCACCTGCTGGAGGGCCTGCATGTTGGCCTGCCGCTGGCGCCTGAGCAGCGCGGCACTTCCGCCGAACAGGCCGGCGACCATCACCGCCAGCCAGAACAACATGTCATCCACGCGCGCCCACAGCCGCCGGTCGATCGTCGGCCGCGACTGCACCACGAGCTGCCACACCTCGCCCACGCCAACGCGGACCGCCATCGCCGCCTGGGGCAACTCCGGCGCTACGGCCGCGTCGCTGCCGAACAGGGGCGTGCCGGCGGAATCGTACGCCCGCACGACGGTGTCGGCCAGGTCCGGGGCCGTGGCGAAATACTCGGCGAACATGGCTTCCAGATCGAAGGCCGCGCCAATCACCGTCCGCCACGCGCTCTCCCCCCGCGCTTCCGGTGCGACGATCAACAGGCCGGGAGCGCCGGACGGCAAATCGATGCGGTACGGTTGCACGCCATGCTGCAAGGCCTGAGGCCGAGCCGCCAGGGCGGCGATGAGCCACTGGCCCTCCCCCTCGACCGCCTGGGTCAGGAGTCCACCATCTCCCCCGGCGTGATCCCACCACCCCATGGCCACCACCCCGGGCAGGGCGCGGGCGAGATAGTCTTGGTCGGCAATCTGCGTAAAGCCCCGGCCGATCGCCCCGAGGCCCGTCAGCGCCGCCTCACGCTGCGCGATCCAATCGGTGAGCCGGCGGGCGGCTAAGGCGGCCTTCTGCTGGGTGGCGAGTTCCGCTTCGACGCGTTGGGCGTGGTTGCTCGCCCACAGCCCGAGCGCCGCCGCGAGCACGATGAGCAACGCCATCCCCCAGGACACCACCATGTCGCGCCCCGACTGCGCCCGGAAGAGCGTCACGCGCCGCAGGCCGGGCCATCGGGCCACAAGCCAGTGCCCGACGGGGCGTGCCACGCGCCAGAGGCCGAGCAGGAGTGCACGACAGACCGCGGCCACGGCATGCTCCACGGCCTGGGCCACCGTGGCCACCATGGCCCACGTGGACTTGACTACCCGCCTGGCGAGGCCTGGGCGCTCAACGCGCCGGGCCTGCGGCCGGGGTGAAAGCTTGGAAATGTCCTGCCCTCAAACTTCTCGGGCCCCGCCGCCTCCCATGCATTGCACTCGGCGAAGCGGGCGACCTGTGCGGGTCGGGATGGGTGCGCCACTCAGCGAAACCTCCGACGGAACGCGGTTGCCACGCGCCCACGGAACGGCACACCCTTAATAGCATAACACGATTCGGCGCTGGGGCCGTTCCCGACCGCGGGGCCCAGGAGGGCATTTTGGCCCCCCACTGGGGTGGTACCGTTACTGTAGGTGGGTGCGTTGGGGGCCTTCCGCTGGAGAACGGCCTCCGGCACATTCCCTAGCTCGACGGCCTCCATGAAACTGCGCGATATCAAACCGGAGATGATGGTGGGCGGTTTCGCTGCGGTCTCCATCATCGGTGGCGTGCTGGGGTCGCTGGTCTTCGGCTATCCCTTGGAAACAGGTCTGCGGTACGGCCTCATCATCGGCCTCACCCCCATGGGGGTGGTGTTCGCCCTCATCCTCGTGATGTTCATCTGGGAACTATTCGAGAAACAGTCAAAGGACTGAACCACCACCGGCCGACGGCGCGGGCATCCGGTGCTCGCGCTCCCCCGCCGGGAAGCCGCGCCTACGAGATGCCGATGGGTGAGAAGTCGATGTTCGGGTAGTAACGCGACATATGCACGATTCGCTGCTTCAGGTCTTCCGGCAGGCTCGCGCCCCGGCCGGTGATCCCCACGTTCTTGCGCGTCCATCCCGCGTTCGCCTCCGCCACGGCGGCCGCTAGCGTCTCGGGCGTGACGCGCATCTGGGCGAAGTCCACCACCCGGCGCAGCGTCGCCTCCGGAGACACGATCAGCTCCTCATACCGGAGGAGCAACACGTTCGGCGCCGCCTGCCAGGTCACGTAGAAATTGAAAAACCACGGAATCATCATGTCGACGATAAAGGTGTACGCCCGCTCGGTCGGCCACGAGGCGATGTCCGGCGGGACCGCGGCCATGGGGTGGACCGTGGACTGGTCCCGGTGGTGGTCGTGAAAGCTCACCACCGCATCAAAGATGTTCCGGACCAGCACGAGGGGCGTCAGGCCGAACGCCCGGATGAGGTGCGCCGTGACCGTCGAGTAGCGCACGTGGTTCTGGCTGACGTAGTGGTTCGCGTGGTACATGAGCAGTTGTTCGACCGACAGCTCCTGCTCGCGCCGGTCCTGGCCCGTGACCAACTGGGCCTCGTGCATGCCCGGCAGCGCCGCAATCAATTTCGTGAGGTACGTGGAGCCGCTCTTGGGGATGCAGGCCAGCAGCACGTGCGTGTGAGTGGTGGTCAGGGACTGGCCCGATAAGACGGCCAACATCTCCTTGACGTTCACCTGCGCTTCGAGCGTCACCCTGTGGCTCCATCCAGGTGCGCAGCACGCCGCCGCGCGGGGGGAAGCGGAAGCGCACATCCTACCGCAGGCGCGTCAGGAAGGCCCCACCTGCCCCGGCCCTCTGGTAGGATCATGGCCCCGGAACAGGAGGGGCCTCTATGAAAGTCGGCGTTCAACTGATCTTCCAGAATCATCGGCACGCGATGCCGGACGGCCAAATGGTTGACGAAGAGATCCAGATTGCGGAGATGGCGGACCGCTTGGGCTTCGATGAGATTTGGCCCGTAGAACACCACTTCACCGACTATTCCGCCTGCCCCGACAACACGATGTTCCTGAGCCATCTCGCGGCGAAAACGGAGCGCATCGGCTTGGCGACGGGGGCGGTCATTCTGCCCTGGAACAATCCGTTGCGCGTGGCCGAGAAGATCATCCTCCTGGACCACCTCAGTCGCCAGCGCGTCGTCTTTGGCATCGGCCGGGGGCTGGCGCGCCGCGAGTATGAAGGCTTCGGGATGGACATGGAGGAGTCGCGCGACCGCTTTGACGAAGCCGCGGTGATGATCCTGAACGCGCTCGAGACCGGATACATCGAAAGTGACGGGCCCTACTATCCGCAATCCCGCACCGAGTTGCGACCAGCGCCCGTCGCCTCCTTTCGGGACCGCACGTATTGCGTGGCCATGTCGCCCGATTCGGTGCTGCAGGCGGCCAAGCTCGGCGCGAACATGGTCGTGTTCTCCAACATGCCGGACGAACGGTACGCCGAGTCGTTCGCGACCTACAGCGCCGAATACGCGCAGCATCACGAGGGACCGCCCCCCCGGCAGCGCTTCTGCGACTTCATGATCTGCGCGGAGGACGCGGCCCGCGCGCAGGAACTGGCCGAACGCCACATCGCCGGGTACTTCTTGACCGTCGTGGACCACTACGAACTGCTCAACGACCACTTCAAAGGCAGTCGCGCGTACCGCTCTTACGACGAGGCCACCGACGCGCTCCGCGCCGCCAACCTGGAAGACGTGGCCGCCGGGTACCTCGCCTGCCAGGCGTACGGCACCCCCGACCAGATCATCGAACGGCTCGAGCGCCGCCGCGAGGTGGTGGGCGACTTCGAGCTCAGCGTCTGCACCAAGTTCGCCGGCCTGACCCTGGAAGAGACGACGCGGAGTATGGAGCTGTTCGCGCGCGAGGTCCTGCCAACGCTGCATGCGTGGTAGCGCCGGCGGCGGAGCCTCCGTCAGCATGTCCGAATCGCGCATTCCCTTTGACGGATGCCCCCTGTGCGAGAGCCCGGCGGTGCACTCGCTGCGCGTCGCCGACTGCACGAAGCATCCGCACTATCAGCCGGCCCTGCCCCCGACCATGACGTGGCTGGAGTGCGACGCGTGCGCCCACGTTTTTACCGACGGCTACTGGCCGCCATCGGCCTTGGAACTATTATTCCGCGGCACCCGCCTGAAACAGGCCGTAGGCGTAGAGGTCGAACAGGATCGCCACAAGTGGGCCCGCGTCGTGGACCGCGTCACGGCAGTGCTCGGCGCCGCCGACGGCGCGTGGCTGGACATCGGATTCGGCCGCGGGAATCTGCTCTTCACCGCCGCCGAGTGGGGCTATGAAAGCGTCGGCATCGATCTGCGCGCGGACAACGTGGCCGAGCTACAAAAGCTCGGCTTCGAGGCGCACTGCGTGGACCTCGCCGCGTTCGAGGCGCCGGCCCGCTTTACGGTGGTGTCCTTGGCGGATGCGCTCGAACACTTCCCGTTCCCGAAGCAGGCGTTGCGACAGGCGGCCGCTTTGCTCCGGCCCGGCGGGCTCGTGTTCGTCTCCATGCCGAACTGCGACACCATCGTCTGGCGGGCGATGGATCACCTGCAGAATAATCCCTACTGGATCGAACTGCAGCACTACCACAACTTCAGTCGCAAGCGCTTGTACGCGCTCCTGGAAGAAGTGGGGCTGACCCCGGTGCACTACGGCGTGAGCGACCGCTACCGCGCGTGCATGGACGTCCTCGCGCAAAAGGGCACGTAGCCCGGCCACCCGACCGCAGCCTCAGCCGGCGCCGTTTGCCGCCTCCGGAAGGCCTGTAGTACGATCCGCCCGTGCGCCAGGGGAGGCGCGCAATCGAGGTCTACCCATGAGCTGGCAACCGGAAATCGATGAACTCAAACGCCGCGAGGCCCTCGCCGAGAAGATGGGAGGCGAAGAGAAGGTCAGCCGGCAACACGGGCGCGGCAAGCTCGACGTGCGCGAACGCATCGCGCGGCTTCTGGATCCCGATTCGTTCCACGAAGTGGGGAAGATCGCCGGCCGCGGGCAGTACGACAGCGACGGCCACCTGCAGGATTTCACGCCGTCCAACTTCATTTTCGGGCGGGGGCGCATCGATGACCGTCCCGTTGTCATAGCGGGGGACGACTTTACCGTGCGCGGTGGTGCGGCCGACGCCGCTATCCATGGGAAACAGGTGCAGGCCGAACAGATGGCCAACGCGCTCCGCCTTCCCATCGTGCGTTTGATCGACGGCACGGGCGGCGGCGGCTCAGTGAAAACGTTGGACGCGGCGAACGCGCGCACCTACGTGCCGCTCAACCCCGGGTGGGACGTGGTGGTCGCGAACCTGTCCACCGTCCCCGTGGTCTCGCTCGCCCTCGGCCCCGTCGCAGGCCTCGGCGCCGCCCGCGCCGTGACCTGTCATTACTCCGTCATGGTCAAAGGCCTGAGCCAACTGTTCGTCGCGGGCCCCCCGGTGGTGAAGCGCCTCGGCGAGGACGTAGACAAGGAACAACTCGGCGGGAGCCGTATGCACACGCGCAACGGCGCCATCGACGATGAGGTGGCGAACGAGGATGAGGCGATGCAGCGGGCGCGCGCGTTTCTCTCGTATCTGCCGTCATCGGTGTACAACCTTCCCCCGCGCGCGGACGTGACCGATGATCCGGATCGCCGGGACGAGGCGCTGCTGGACATCATCCCGCGCGACCGCCGCAAGGTGTACAAGACGCGGACCATTCTCGACGCCGTGCTGGACGCGGGCTCGTTCTTCGAGATCGGGCGGTATTTCGGCCGGTCGGTCATCACCGGGCTCGCCCGACTCGACGGTTGGCCCGTAGCCGTGCTTGCCAGCGATCCCTACCACTACGGCGGCGGCTGGTCGACCGAGGCGTCGCTGAAGGTCACGCGGTTCGTGGATCTGGCGGAAACGTTTCACCTGCCGGTCGTACATTTCGTGGACATTCCCGGCTTCCTCATCGGCACGGCGTTCGAGAAAGCGGCGACGATCCGCCACGGCGCCCGGGCGCTGGCCGCCATATATCAGTCCACCGTCCCCTGGTGTTCCATCCTCATGCGCAAAGTGTTCGGCGTCGCGGGGGCCGGGCACGCAAACGGCCACCGGTACAACGTGCGCTATGCGTGGCCGTCGGGCGACTGGGGCTCGCTGCCGGTAGAAGGCGGGGTGGAGGCTGCGTACAAATCCCAATTGGAAGCGTCGGACAATCCCGAAGCGCTGCTCCAGGAGATTACGGATCGCCTTAATGCCGTGCGCTCACCGTTCCGCACCGCGGAGGCGTTTATGGTGGAGGAAATTATCGATCCGCGGAACACGCGCCCCTTGCTGTGCGAATTCGCGAATCTGGCCGCGCCGCTCCGCACGCCCGGCCCCGCCGCCATCCCCTTCCGCCCGTAACGGCCGCGAACGTTACCCGTCCACAATCGCCACGATTTGGCCTTCAGTCACCTGATCGCCGGGGGCCACGAGGATTTCGCGCACCTGGCCGGCGTCGGTGGACTCCACGGGGATTTCCATCTTCATGGATTCCAAAATCACCAGCACGTCCCCCTCGGCCACCTGCTGACCGGCCTCCGCTTCCACCACCCAGACGTTCCCCGCGACGGCGGTTTCAATTTCGTGCGCTGCCACTGCGTGCTCCCTGCTTGCTTGGACGCTGCATTCTATACCGGCGGGCCGCAGGCAGGGATCGGGCGCGTGCTTGACGCGCGCCGGACATATCTGACAGCATCCCTCCCAACACACGCAGCTTGCACCGGAGGAGGGGGCGATGTATCCGGGCACTTGGGCGGACACACAGCCGGACCGGCCGGCCGTCATCATGGCGCGGTCCGGGGAAACGATCACCTACGGCGACCTGGAGGCGCGCTCGAACCAGGTCGCCCACCTGCTGCGCGATGCCGGCTTGGGGCGCGGCGACCATATCGCGCTGTTCATGGAGAACCACGCCCGCTTCCTGGAGGTCGCGTGGGCGGCGTTGCGCTCCGGCATCTACGTGACGGCGGTCAATTCCTTCCTCACCGCGCCCGAAGCGGCGTACATCATCGACGATTGCGACGCGCAGGTGCTCATTACGTCGCGCGCCAAGAGCGCGGTCGCCACGGAGGTCGTCGACCAGATTCCCAACGTGCGCCTGCGGCTGATGGTGGACGGCGCGGTTGACGGCTACGAATCGTACGAGCGCACCGTCGGCGCGTTTCCCGAGACGCGGATCGCCGACGAGTCCTCCGGCACGTACATGCTGTATTCCTCCGGTACGACCGGCCGGCCGAAAGCGATCCTGCGTGATCTCCTCGAGGAGATGCCCTGGGAAGGCAACGACCTGATTCGGCGCGCGCACGAGCGCTACCACTACCGCCCCGAGATGGTGTACCTCTCCCCCGCGCCCCTGTACCATGCGGCGCCGTTCGCGTTCGTGATCCTGACGCACCGCGCGGGGGGCACCGTGGTCGTCATGGAGAAGTTCGACCCGCAAGAATCGCTCGCACTGATCGACGGCAAGCGCGTCACCCACAGTCAATGGGTTCCCACCATGTTCAGCCGCATGCTCAAACTTCCGGAGGCAGAGCGCACCGGCTTCGATCTCTCGACGCACGAGGTGGCGATTCATGCGGCCGCCCCGTGTCCCGTCCCGGTGAAGCGCGAGATGATCGCTTGGTGGGGGCCGATTTTGTACGAATACTACGCGGGGACCGAAGGCATCGGGAGCACCTTCATCAAGAGCGAGGAGTGGCTCGAACGCCCGGGCTCGGTCGGGAAGGTGGCGGTGGGCAAGATCCACATCGTCGACGATGACGGCAACGAACTACCGCCGGGCCAGGCGGGGACGATCTATTTCTCCGGCGGGCGCAAGTTCGAGTACAAGGGCGCGCCGGAGAAAACCGCCGAGGTGCACCGGCCGGGTGGCCTCGCCACGCTTGGGGACGTGGGCTACGTGGACGAGGACGGCTACCTGTATCTGACGGACCGGAAGACTTACCTGATCATTTCTGGCGGCGTGAATATCTACCCCCGCGAAATCGAGGACGCATTCATTACGCACCCGCAGGTGGCCGACGTAGCGGTCATTGGCGTGCCCAACGAGGACTTGGGCGAAGAGGTGAAAGCCGTCGTGCAACTGATGCCCGGCGTCGAGGGGACGCCCGCATTCGCCGAGGAACTCCTGGAGTACTGCCGCAAGCAACTGGCGGGCTTCAAATGCCCGAAGTCCGTGGACTTCGAAGCGGAACTGCCCCGGCTGCCGACCGGCAAGCTCTACAAGCGCCTGCTCCGCGACCGCTACTGGGGCAAGCGCGACAGCCGCATCGTCTGAGCGGCCGCCGGCGCTACGCCGAATTCATCAGTTCGTCGCGCAACTGGCGCTTGAGGACCTTGCCCGTCGCGTTGCGGGGGAGAGCCTCCTCGCGGACGAAGATGCGGGAGGGCACCTTGAACCGCGCGAGCTGTTCGGCCACGTGGGCCTGGAGGTCTTCCGTACTGGGCGCGAGCCCATCGCGCCGCTGGATCACCGCGGCCACCTCCTCGCCCAGCGACCGATGCGGCAGCCCAATCACCGCCACGTCCGCGACGGCCGGGTGTTCGAACAGGACCGCCTCCACCTCGGCGCAATACACGTTCTCGCCGCCGCGAATCACAATGTCCTTGATCCGGTCCACCACGTAGATGAACCCCTCTTCATCGATGTACGCGGCATCTCCCGTGCGGAACCACCCGTCCGCGAATGCCTCCGCCGTCGCCTCGGGCTTGTTCCAGTACCCGTCCACCACGTTGGGCCCTTTGATCAACAGTTCGCCCACGGCGCCAGTCGGCAGGTCCACCCCGTGCTCATCCACGATGCGCACCTCAGTGACCGGGACGGGCCGCCCCACGCTGTCCGGCCGGCTGAGATAAATCGGGCCGGCATTCGAGATCACGGTCGCGGTGGTCTCCGTCAACCCATAGCCGTTGGCCGGCGCCACCTTCTTCGCGAACTGGCTGCCGATGCGCAGGACGAGGTCGGGCGGGACCGGCGCGCCGCCCGACCCGATGCCTACAAGGCTGGACAGGTCGCTGCCGGCCGCGGCGGCCGCTTCGAGCAACTGCCGCACCACCGTCGGCACCCCGGTCATGCCCGTGACCCGCTCCCGTTCGATCAGCCGACCGCTTCGGCGGCATCCCACCGGTACATCATCACGAGCTTGCTCCCGGCGGCGGTTTGCCGGCAGAGACCCGCCAACCCGCCGATGTGGAAATACGGAAAGGTCACTAGGCCGCACGCGCCCGGAGGCGTGTCCGCCGGCGCCGGCACCGGGGCATCCGCGGGCGCGCCCTCCATGACCGCGAGCATCGCCGGGCCCAAGCCGGCCGTCTTCAGGACCGTGCAATGGTTGCGGTGCGTCCCGACGGCGCCCTTCGGCTGTCCCGTGGTGCCGGAGGTATAGAGGATCGTGGAGTGGTCATCCGGCTGGATCGCCGCATCAGGCAACGTGTCGGTCGCGTCGAGGGTGGCGAGCACCTCGGAGAATTCGTCCACGCCCGCCGGCAAAGTCCCTTCCGGCCGCGCGACGATCACGCGCTCGACCGAGAGTTGCGCGAGTTGTGATTCGAGGCGCGCAAACCGCTCGCCGTCCACGACCAGGAGCTTCGTCCCGGAGTCGTCCAGGGCGTAGGTGAGTTCGCGGCCGGTCCACCACGCATTGAGGGTGACGGCCACGGCGCCAATGACCTGCGTGGCCCAGAACGTCATGATCCACTCCGGATAGTTGCGCATGCCGATGGCCACGCGGTCGCCCTTCGTAATGCCGTACTCGCGCACGAGCCGGTGCGCGAGCCCACACACGATTCGGTAGTGTTCCGCGTAGGTGGTCCGCTCGTCGTTGTAGACGAGGAACGGCCGGTCGCCGAACGCGCGCGTCGCTTCGAACACCGCGCGCAAGGTCGGCGGCGCCGTGCGGTACACCCGCATTCGCACTCCGAGCACGTTCTCAGTTCCCACCTCGAACGCGCCCCCTGGGCCGGTCAGCGCAGCCAGAGCTTCCTCACGTGTCGGCACGGGCATCCCCCTCTTAAGTCCGGCCCGGCGGGGCCGGTGGTGCGCGGCGGCCGTGTGCCGCCTAGTCCAGGTCCTTGCCGTCCATGCCGGCGTTCTTGCGGGCCTTGCCCACCAAGTCGGCGACGATGGGGCCGAGCGTGGTGGGATCCTCGACCGGTTCCACCGTGGGGCCGCGGTGCCAGCTTTCGGCGATGCCCAGGACGCGGCCGGAGGCTTCGAACACGCGGCCGGTGACGCCGCTGGACTCCGTGCTCGCGAGCCACGTCACGATCGGCGCGATCCACATGGGCGAGCGGCGCGCTTTCTCCGCCTCGTCGGCCTCGCTGTACCCGCCCAAGTCTTCGGTCATGCGCGTAAGCGCGCCGGGCGCGATCGCATTTACGGTGACACCGTAGCGGCCCAACTCCCGCGCGGCGATGATGGTGAAGGATGCGATGCCCGCCTTGGCGGCGCCGTAATTCGTCTGCCCCGGATTGCCGTAGATGCCCGACACGGAGGTGGTGTTGATGAGGCGCGCGTTCACGGGCTCCCCGGCCTTGGACTGCGCGCGCCAGTACGCCGCCGCATGGTGGGCGGGGGCGAAGGTGCCCTTCAGGTGCACCTGGATTACCGCGTCCCACTCCGCTTCGGTCATGTTCACGAGCATGCGATCCCGCAGGATGCCCGCGTTGTTCACGAGCACGTCGAGCTTGCCATACGTATCGATTGCCTGTTGGATCATGGCCTGGGCCGAGTCCCAATCGCTCACATCGGCGCCGTTCGCCACGGCCTCGCCGCCGGCGTCTTTGATTTCTTTCACGACCTCTTCGGCCGGGCTCAGGTCGGACCCCGTCCCGTCCCGAGCCCCGCCCAGGTCGTTCACGACCACTTTCGCGCCGTGCGCCGCCAGCATGAGGCAATATTCGCGACCGATGCCCCGGGCCCCGCCGGTCACGATCGCTACCCGATCCTCACAGAATGTACTCATGTCGTTCTCCTCCGGTTGATCCAGATGTTACCGTGCGCGGAAGTGCGGATCGCGCTTCCCTAAAAGCGCCGCCACCCCTTCGCGGAAATCTTCGGTTTCATTACTCCGCGACTGCACGAGCGCTTCCAGGTGCGCCGCCGTCCGCGGGTCCCAGCCCAGGTTCTGGTAGATGGTCCGCTTGGTCCAGCGCACCGCCAGCGGCGCGGCCGTCGCGATCTCCCGCGCCAGTTCGCGCGCGCGATCCAGCACCGCCTCCCCGTCCACCGCGTAGTTCACCAACCCGGCTTCGGCGGCTTCCGCGCCGGTCACGATGCGGCCGGCAAGCAGGAACTCGATGGCGCGGGGCACGCCCATGAGGCGCGGCAGGAGGTACGTGGTCGCCATGCCCGGGTGCAGTCCCAGGCGCACGAAGTTCGCCCCGTACTTGGCGGTGCTGTTCGCAACGCGCATATCGCAGACGACGCCGAGTCCGAGCCCGCCGCCGATGGCGTGGCCCTGCATGGCCGCGATGGTGGGCACCTCGATATCGATCATCGAGAGGAAGGGCGCGTAGATGGCGTACGACCGCTCGTGCGGCGCGACATAGGCGTCGTCCTCGCCGGCCGTGTCGGCCATGGACTTGAAGTCGGCGCCCGCGCAGAAGCAGTTCCCCCGGCCCGTCACGATCACGCAGCGCACGTCCCGGTCGCCCCGGGCCTGCGCCACCGACTCCCGCAAGCCATCGAGCACGTCCGGCGTCATGCTGTTGCGGTTGTCCGGCCGGTTCAAGGTGATGGTAGCCACATGCTCCTGCACCTCGTACAACACCGCAGTTTCCGACATGGGGTCTCCTCTCAGCCGCGCGGCAGGTTGACCAGCCGGCGCGCCATGATAATGCGTTGCACCTGGCCGGTGCCCTCGACGATATCCATCGCCTTGACGTCGCGATAGAGCTTTTCGATCAGGTGATCGCCGCGCACGCCGACGGTGCCCAGCAGTTCCATCCCCAGGCTGGCGGCTTCCATGCCGACGGACGCGCCCATCGCCTTCGACATGGAGGCCTCCATAATATTCCCTTCGCCCCGGTCCACGAGCCACCCGGCCTTGATGTACAACAGCCGCACCAGCCGCAGCTTCCGCTGCAAGTACTCCAGCCGGTCGCGCACGCGGGCGTCCGTGAGCAGGCCGTGCTCCCGCGCGAAGGCGAGCGATTCGTCCAGCACGGCGCGGCCCATACCGACGGCGTTCGCAGCGATGCCTGGGCGTCCCGCGTTGAAGGTACGCATGGCCCCGCTGAACCCGCCCTTCTTGGCCTCCCGCTGCTCGCCGCCGAGCAGGTTCGCGGCGGGCACGCGACAGTCTTCCAGGGTGAACGAAGTGGATTCGTACGCCTTCAGCCCCATCTTCTTTTCGATCTTGAAACCGCCCAGGCCCGGGGTGTCCTTTTCCACGAAGAAGGCGCGTTGCCCCGCGCGCCCGAGCGACGGGTCCACCACGGCCTGCACCAGGATCCAGTCGGCGCGGCTGGCATTCCCGATGAAGCACTTGGCCCCGTTGAGCACCCACTCATCGCCGTCCTTCCGCGCATGGGTGCTGATCCCGGCCACGTCGGACCCGGCCCCCGGTTCCGTCATGGCGAAGGACGCCCAGCGCGGCCGGTCCGGTTCGACGAAGGGGCCGAGGAAGCGCTCCTTCTGCTCCTCGGTCGCCTGCATCAGCACGTAGCCTTCCGGCAGCCCGGGTCCCGGGTTCGCGACCCCGATGCCGCGATCCCAGTACGCCCACTCCTCGGCGAGGAGGTACTGCATGACGATGTTCCGGGTGGATGGCGCGGTCCCGTCGCCCCAAAGGTTCGTCCGTTGCCAGCGGGTGCGCCCGTCGCCCCGGGCCAAATACTTTGCGAAGTACGGATGATCGGGTGGCAGGGGGGCGCCGTTGCGGTCCGCCTCCAACCCTGCGGGGCGCACCTCGGTCCGCCCCCAGTGGCGCGCCTCCTCCAGGCGCTCGTGCATGGCGTCGTCGATCGCGAAGTCCATTACGCCCGTTCCCCCTGCGAGAGGGCAATGGGCGGTTGCCCGGCACACAATGCGCTCCCGCAGGCTTCCCGCGCGGGATCGATGCCGCCCAGCATGAGCCCGAGCGCGCGGGCTTCGCGCATGTACTTCTCCACGGGATAGTCCTGCATAAACCCGTGCCCCCCGAGAATCTGCACGCCGTTCGGGCCCACGAAGCGCGACGCCTCGATGGCTTCGACGAACGCGGCCGCGGCGAGCGCTTCACAGGGCAGGCCTGCGTCCACGTGCCAGGCCGCCTCGTGCAGGAGCAGTCGCGCGCCGTCGACCGCCATGCGCATGTCCGTGATCAGGAACGCGAGGGCCTGGTGATGGGCGATGGGGCGCCCGAAGGCCTCGCGTTCCATCGCATACGTGCGGGAAAATTCGGACGCCTGGCGCAGCACGCCCACGAGCAGCGACGCGATGTACAGCCGGGCGCGCGCCAGCGCGCGGGCGGCGCCGGATTCATCCCGCCACTGTCCGGCGATGGGGGCCGCGTTCAGTTGCAGTTCCGCCGCCCCGGCCGCACGCAGGCCGCTCCCCCGTAGGGGGCTCGCGGTGATTCCGTCGCGCACGGCCACCACGCCACCGGCGTTCAGAATGACCAGCAGGTCCACCCGGTCCGCCGGCACCCAGGGAACCACGCCGCTCACGGTGTCCGCACTCACTTCCAGTTCCGCATCGTGCGGGCTCACGAGCACCGTCCGCGTGGCCTCGCGTTCGAGCAGCGGCAGGGCGACCTCGCGCAGCGCAGCCTCCCCCCCCACGTCGTGGAGCGCGTACAGCGCCGGGCCCAAGGGATCGAGCGCCAGGGCGGCGCCCGCGTCGGCGGCGGCAAGCTCTTCGTTGACCAGGACGCGGGCGACCGCGCCCAATTCCGCACCACCGAGGGATTCGGGTACTTCGAGACCGGCGAGCCCGATCTGCGCGAACGCTTCCCGCACGGGGGTATCGACGGCGCGCGCCTCTTCGAATGCGCGGAGGTTTGGGGTCAGTTCGTCCGCGGCAAAGCTCCGCGCCGTTTGCGTGACGAGATCGAGGTCCTCGCCGCAAGCAAAGTCGAACACTACATCCCTCCCGGCCCACGGCCCGGCACCGAGAGCCGCCGTTCCAGGAACCCGTGGACGGCGTCGGCCACGGCGGCCCCGTGCGTCTTGTGCGGGTTATGGCCCGCGCCGGGCATGATGAGCGTCTCGACGTCCGGAATCTTGCGGGCGTACAACTCCATGGCGTGCACGTACCCCTTGTCACGCTCGCCGCAGAGGACGAATGCCGGCGGGCCCAACTCCTGCAGATGATCCATGACGAAGCTGTCGTGCTGTTCGAGCAAGCGCCACGCCGCGGTGGGTACGTCATAGCGATCGATGCGGGCCTGCGCCTGTTCGTTCCATTGGCGCCGCGCCTCGGGCTTCCGGTAGCCCGGCCCCGTGTTGAGCAGCACCACCGCGCGCACCAGGTCGGGATAGCGCAACACGAAGCGTTGCGACAGGTATCCGCCCACGGAGTGCCCCACGAGAACGGCGGGGGTGCCCGCGACGTCCACGATCCGTTTCAGTTCCGCGACGGCGCGGTCGCTGTGGTAGGGCTCCTCCACCTCGGGCTTGGCGGATTGGCCGTGGCCGAGCAGATCCCAGTTCAAGACGGTATAGCTGGCCGAGAGGGTGGGCACCAAGTCCCGCCACACCTCGGTGGAGTCCCCGAAGCCGTGGGTCAGCACCAGGGTAGGCCCCTGCCCGGTGCGTTCCGTGTGAATGTCGTACTCCGCCCACCCCCGCCCCGGACGTGCGTCCGCGGCGGGGCCCGACGTCCGAGTCCCGTCCATGTGGCCTGCCCCCAGGTTCTGGGGCCACAGTGTATGCCAGGGGGCGGCCCCATTTCCGCCCCCCGGCACGGGCGCCTCGCCATGCCGGCCCCCGACGTGGTAAAAGAGGGGCCGCTGGCCCCTGGAATCCGCGGGTGACGCGATAGGGCGGGGGCGCGGGGATTGACGAGGGGCCCCCAGCGGTACGAGGGGAGCGACGATGCAGCCAAAACCAGTCCTGAGCGTCGACGAGATCGACCTGAGTGATGGGGCGTTCTGGGAACGGCCCCCGGAAGAGCGGGAAGGGGCCTTCGCCACCCTGCGCGCGGAGCGGCCGGTCTCGTTCTACGAAGAGGAAGAATTCGAGCTGTTTCCCAAGGGGCCGGGCTATTGGGTGCTGACCCGGCATGCCGACATCTGTACGGCCAGTCGCGATTCGAAAGTCTTTTGCTCCGGCCGGGGCGCCACGTCGGTGCCAGACCTGCCGCCGGAGTTCCTGGAATTCTTTGGCTCTCTGATCAACATGGACGATCCACAACACATGCGCCTGCGGCGGCTGGTGTCGACCGGGTTCACACCGGTCGAGCTGCGCAAGCAAGAGTTGGATGTGGAGCGGGCGGCGACCCAGATCATCGACGCGGTGCTGGAGAAGGGCGCGTGTGACTTCGTCGCCGAAATCGCCACCCCGTTCCCGCTCCGGATCATCTGCGACATGATGGGCGTGCCCGCGAGCCAGTACGACTTCGTGTTGAAGCAGACCAACGTCATCTTGGGCGCGGGCGATCCGGAATTCATCGCCGACACGGAGAACATCGGGCCGGCCGTGTTGCAGGCCGGAGCCAACCTGGTGGAACTGATGCGGGACATCCGGGCCCAGCGACTCAAGACACCGACGGGCGACCTCACGTCTATTCTCGTCCATGCGGAGGTCGACGGGGATCGCCTCACCGAGCAGGAGATAGGCTCGTTCTTTATTCTGCTCGCGACCGCGGGAAACGAAACGACACGCAACGCGATCAGTCACGGGATGAAAGCGCTCTGCGATAACCCGGACCAGAGCGCGCTCTGGCAGGCGGATTTTGATGCGGTGGCGCCGACCGCGGTGGAAGAGATCGTTCGGTGGGCGACCCCCGTGATTTTCATGCGGCGCACCACGACGTGCGATACGGAAATCGGCGGGCAAAAGCTCGGCCCGGGCGAGAAAGTGTTGCTGTTCTACAACTCAGCCAACCGGGACGAGGCGGTGTTCACGGATCCCTACCGCTTTGACCTCATGCGCGAGCCGAACGACCACCTGGGGTACGGCGGCCCAGGTCTGCACTTCTGCATGGGCGCGAACCTGGCGCGGCGCGAGATCGCGGTCATCTTCCGCGAACTCTTCCGCCGGCTCCCGGACCTGAAGATCAGCGGTCCGCCGGACTACCTGGCGTCATCCTTTATTAACGGGATCAAGCACATGCCGTGCGAGTATGCACCGGGGGGCGCCGCGCGCTAGCGCCAGCGCCGGGGAGGGAGTCGCGTGCCGGGGATCATCAGTTATGGGAGTTATCTGCCGTACTTCCGGCTCGCCCGCTCCGCGATCGGGACGGGACGCGGCGAGCGGGCGGTGGCCAGTTATGACGAGGACGCCGTTTCGCTCGCGGTGGAAGCCAGCCGCGAAGCGATTGGGACGGCGAACGGCATCGACACGCTCATCTTCGCCACCACGAACCCGCCCTACGCCGAGAAACTCAATGCCGCCACAGTCCAGGCCGCGCTGAATCTGCCCGAGACGATTCGGTCGATCGAGTTGAGCGGCTCGACCCGCATGGGGTTGGCGGGGCTGCTCCTGGGCGCGGACCTCGCGACGGCCGGCAGGCGCACCCTCGTTTGTGCGGGCGACGTCGTCATCGGCGCGCCGGGTGGTCCCCGCGAAAGCCGGAGCGGGGACGGCGCGGTGGCATTCGTCATGGGGCCGGACGATGGGGCGATTGCCCGCGTGCGCGGTTCCGCCTCCGCCACCACGGAGGTGCTGGACGTGTGGCGGCTCCCGCAGGAGACCTTCACGAGGCAGTGGGAAGAACGCTTCGGCGCGGACACCCTCGCGCCGTACATCGTGGACACTGCGAAGCGCGCGCTCGACGCGGCCGGCGTCACGACCGAGCAGTTGGCACTCGTCATCTGCGATTCGACCAACGCCCGCGCCGCCGCGGGCCTGCCCCGCGCGCTCGGACTCAAGCCCGAACAAGTGGCCGACGCGCTCGCGCAAACGGTAGGCCGCACGGGCGCGGCGCATGCCGGCTTGCTACTGGCGCGTGCGCTGGACCAGGGCTCGCCAGGCGACTGCATCCTCGTGGTGTCGGCGGGCGACGGCTGTGACGCTGTCGTCGTGGAGCTGACCGATCGCGTGGCGTCGGGCCGTGCGCCGCACAGCGTGGACCGCTGGATCGAGACCAAGCGCAATGACCTGCCGTATACCTCCTATCTGAAGTGGCGCGGCATCATGCCGTTCGAGCCGCCCCGACGCCCCGACCCGGACCGGCCGGCGGCGGCACCCATGCGGCGGGCGGAGCGCTGGAAGTACGGGTTCGTGGGGTCGCGGTGTGCGAAGTGCGGGACGGTGCACCTGCCGCCGCAGCGGGTGTGCGTGAAGTGCGCGGCCGTGGACGAGATGCAAGAAGAAATGTTTGCAAACACGGGCTGCAAAGTGGCGACGTACACCCTGGACCACCTGGCCTATAGCATGCAGCCGCCCGTGGTGGCCGCGGTAGTGGATTTCGACGGGGGCGGCCGGATGCGCTGCGAATTGACCGATGTGGACCCGGAAGCGGTGGGCATCGGGGACGAATTGGAAATGACTTTCCGCCGCCTGTACACTGGAGGCGGGGTCCATAACTACTTCTGGAAAGCCCGGCCCCGCCGCTAGGCAAAGGAGCCCGTCTCATGGCTAGTAAGGGAATCTGCGATCGCGTCGCCATCGTCGGCATGGGGTGTACCCCCTTCGGGGAGCACTGGCAGAAAGGGGCGGAGGACCTCCTCATTGACGCGGCGACCGATTGTTACCAGTCGGCCGGTGTCGAGCCGGCGCAGGTCGATGCCTACTGGCTTGGCACCTACGGTAGCGGCATCTCGGGCCTGATGCTCAGTGAAGCGCTAAAGCTCGACTATCGCCCCGTCACCCGCCTTGAGAACATGTGCGCCACCGGGAGTGAAGCCATGCGCAACGCCGCGTATGCCGTCGCGTGCGGTGCCTATGATCTGGTCATGGCCATCGGCGTTGAGAAACTGAAGGATTCCGGCTACTCCGGGCTCGTGCGCCCGTCGATCCCCATCGACGGCACCGAATCCTCCATGACGGCGCCGGCCACGTTCTCGCTCCTCGCGCCCGCGTACGCGAAGAAGTACGACGTGGATGAAGAGACGTTGAAGAACGTGATGGCGCGCATCGCCTGGAAGAACCATAAGAACGGCGCGAAGAATCCCAAGGCCCAGTTCCGCAAGGAAGTGCCCATGGAGAAAATTCTCGCGTCGCCCAAGGTCGCCGGGATGCTGGGCATCTTCGACTGTTCCGGCGTGTCCGACGGATCGGCCGCGGCCATCCTGTGTCGGGCCGAAGACGCGCACAAGTACACGGACAACCCGATCTTCATCAAGGCGCTGTCGTTCGCCGCCGGCCCGGCTGCGGGGTACTTCAGCCAGGATTACGACTTCACCACGTTTCCCGAAGTGGTCGCGAGCTGCGAGGATGCCTACCGGCAGGCGGGCGTGGACAATCCCCGGGAACAGATCTGCATGGCCGAAGTGCACGACTGCTTTACCGCCACCGAACTCGTGCTCATGGAGGACATGGGGTTCTCGGAACGCGGGCACGCGTGGCAGGACGTGCTCGACGGCCGGTTCGATGGGGACGGGCCGCAGCCCATCAACGTGGACGGCGGCTTGAAGAGCTTCGGGCATCCGATCGGGGCCAGCGGCCTGCGGATGATGTACGAGATGTGGCTCCAGCTCCGCGGCGAAGCGGGCGAACGCCAGATCGACAACCCGCAAAACGGGCTCACGCACAATCTCGGCGGCGCGCCCGGCCGCTGCGTCAGCTTCGTCTCCATCGTCGGCAAGTAGTAAGCGCGCCGACCTGCGGCATCGAAGGCCGGGGCCGGATGCTAACGGACTTTGAGCGTGAAGTCGTACGCCCCGTAGTGGATGTAGTCGGCCCAATCGATTGATTCCAGGCCGTGCACCCGTTTCCGGCCCGCCTGCACCGCGTCGCCGATTGAGGCGCCGCCCACCAGTTGCCTGTAGAACGTTTCCGCGAAGGCCGCGGCGGCCTCGTCGCCCACGGGCCAATACGTGCCCACGTAGTTGGCGGCGCCGCCGCGCATGAACGCTTCCGCCAGGCCCACGTTGCGGTTGACTCGTTCCCGCATATCCAACGCCGGCTTCTTGCGGAGGTCGCCGCGCCGGACGCGCCCGGTTTCGCACGCGTTGAAAAACAGCAACGCGGGGACGTGGGTGATGCCCGCCAGGTCCGCCCCGCTGAGGACGCGCCCGCCGTGACACAGGATACCGCTCCGGGCGCGGCTTTCCGGATCGAAGAAGGCGTGACCCGCGTAGTGAATCACGTCGTACTCGCCCGATTTGAAGGCCTCAAGCAGCGCAGCGTGCGTCGCCTCTTCTTCCCGCAATTCGTGCAGGCGCACCAGGTCGTTCTGAAAGAGGCGCTTCACGCGATTCGCCTCTTGCACGGCGCCAGGCAAATCGCCGGTGGGATTCACCACGAGGAGCACGTCGAGCGTGGACCCGAAGCGCCGTTGCTCGAGCCATTTGGCCACGGACAAGTTCTCCGCCGCATACCGGCGGCTCACGCCCGCCTCGGCGGCGGGAAACCAGCCCTCGATGCAGAGCGTCTCCCACGGAATGCGTGAGGCGAGCGCATCATGGACCACGATGAGGTGGTGCTTACGCATGGCGAGCAGGGCCTTGGCCACGCCGGGGTCAAGCACGAGGTCCGCCACTTGCTGTCCAAACCGCGCCAGTCGCCCGAAGGTGAACGAAGACGCTTCGATCTGCCCGAGCTTCCGATCGAGGTCGCTGCGGTCGACTTCACGCGTGCCCGTAATCACCGCCGCCTTGTCTCCGGCGGTAAGCACCGACGAGCGAATGGCGAGACGTTCGGGACGCAGGTCGCCCGGGCCCTCGGGGCAGTGGTCCGTGGTGACGAAGAGATAGGCGGCCTGGGTGGCGGAGATGATTTGCGCGCGACGCCCACGCGGGGACACCACCCGAGGCTCCGGTAGCGTCATCTCGTCGAAGGTGACCCGCATATCGGCGAAGAGATCCGTGCTCGCGAGCCGATACACCTCTTCCTTCATTTCCAGGTACCGGTCGGCGTCGCGCTCGCAGAGCGTGATGCGGCGCATGACATCGCTGTCGTCGGCGTCAAACAAGCCCCGGAAGTAGCCGGCCAACTGGTTGTACAGAATTGCGGGGACGCTGAGCCCCGTCGCCGCCCCGATGAGGACGGTGGCGAACTCCTCCACGTGCGTCCGAATGAACGTCCGGACCACGTTCTCCGCCACGAACTGTTGGACGTCCGGCCCAAACGTCCCGAAATCGCCGAGCCCGGCGAACAACACGGATTCGGCATAGATCAGGTGGCGGCCGGTGGGCAGCACGAAGACCTCGCCAACCCGGCTGGTGAACATGCGGCGCATAACGCACTCCTTGAGCGCGCCGTTCACCCGTTCGTCGACGGCGGCCGCGGCACCCGCGGGCTCCACTTCGCGGAACAGACCGAGCACCAGTGCGCGGGTCTTGACTTCCGTCAGGTCGCCGTGCGCGAGACAGATCTCGATCGAGTGCGACCGACGCCGGTCCACTTGCACGTCGCGGATGGAATGGCCGAATCCCCGCCCCCCGGCGCCGATGGCCGGTGGGAGCGTAGGCGCCGCAGTCACCGGTCCTCCCGGGCCGGGCGCGCTGGCGACCGCCGATACCAGCTCTTCCAACACCTGCCGGCGTTCCTGATAGCCCAACTCGCTGCCGGCGCGTCCCTGGAAGGGCGCCACGCGCAGGTCGGCTTCGCGCACCAGTCGCCGGCGCCGCACGCTCTCGCGCTCCCACCTGCGCAGCAGGCGGTCCGTATCGCCGGTACGCAGCAGGTCGACCGTCGCCTTACCCACCGCGGTGTTGTTCGGCAGGCTGCCGTGCGACTCCTCGATGTAGTAGGTCCTGGTGTTCGGCAACTCCGCGAAATCTAGCGGCACGGTGCCGTCCCCGTTCATGCTCTGCTCGTACTGGAAGTGTCCATCGTCGAGGGACAGGTCCGTGATGGTGGACCGGTTCACGCCACAAATCAGATAAAACCGATCATCGGCCGGGGCGAGGCCGTCCTGCACGGCCCGCACGCCGTTGAGGAGCGCTTGGCGTGGGACAGGCGCGTCCCCCGGCCACGTGGCCGCCTTATAGAGGTTGAGGCGCGAGTAGCGCGCGGGGTGCGGCAGCATCTGGTACAGCCCGGGCAGCGTCTTGAACACCTTCTCGGTCAATTCCTCTGGCGAGTGCGCCGCGTCCAGCAAAGCGACCTTGCGCACCAGGGGATGGCTGGCCCGGAGCGCCTGGACCGGGGTGAAGGAGCCGAAGTTCGGGGTGCCCAACATCACGAAGCGGCCAATCGCCATCTTCCGCCGTTGCCGCGACCGATGATCCAGGCCCAGGGCCGCGCGCATCACCAGCCCCCCCATGCTGTGCGCGACCACATGGACGGGACCGGCGCGCTCCCCCAGGATGCGCTGCCGCAGGTCCGCCCCCAAGCGATCGATCCCCTGCCGCCAGTCGAAGGCATGGAAGTCGGCATCAAACCCGGCTATGCGCAAACGAAGCTTCAGCTTCAGATACGCGAACAGCATGACGCCCAGCGCCTTGAGATTCGTCGGTCGATCCAACGAGAGCGTGGTGAGCCGACCGATGGTGATGTCAACGGGATCAATCCAGATCACATCGTCGAACAAGGGCCACCGTTCACGGCCGATCTTCGATCCCATGATGCCGGGCAAGATCAGGACCCGAGGTCCACCACGGACGGACCGCCGGGCCGTCTCTTGCGCCAGGGCCCGCAACTCCTCGTAACTGTCCTCGCCGAAATATTCCTCGAGCAGACTCTGGTGGCCACCGGCGAGCAATAGTCGCTCGATCTCGGCGTCGCGCACCTGGTATCCCGTCCGCAGTCCGGAACCCGAACCGGTGCCTCCGGCGGTCGTCGACGGCGGCCTCTGCGCCCGCGCCGCCTTCGCTGTGCCGGTCCGCTTTCGCGCCGTCCGTCGGGTGCGCCGCCGGGGGGCCGCCTTCCGCCGCCGGCCAGCCTTCTTCCGAGTCCCCTTCTTGCGTACGGCCATGATTCCTCCTCTCAGGCAGGCCCCGCCCCGGTGGAGGCGGCCGGCCCGGCCGCTAGGCGCTATCCCCCCACTCGATACTGCAATGCACGCCGCAATGCTGCTTGCCCGATTCTGTTAACGGCAGGAACGGGCCCACCCCTTACGGACCCTTCCACCACGGGTCGGGTAGGGTAATTATATAGTGTAATACTCCCAGTGACAAATATAGGTCGGGCAATGTCCCGGCTCACCCGGCGGCAGGAGTACATGCGAGGAGTTTTCCCGCAGTCGCGAGCCGGTCTCCAACCCTCGGCCACCCGCCGGGCCGCGGGTACCGTGGGCCTTACTCCGGCGCAGGATCGTTCAGGCGATGACGGAGACGGTTTCGCGTGAGGTCGAAGGCACGCGTTTCTCGGGCGTGAGGATGCCCTTCAGATTGAGCGGGTCAGCGGCGGCGACGGCAACCGGCGTTCTCTTCCCTTCACGCCGGATTTTGCGTAGAAGCGGGATGGCCTCGGGAAGCGCGTATTGTTCACCGGCGAAGCGCGCCACGAACCGGCCGCCGCGAATGTCCCCACGCAACTCGAGCGCGCGATACGCGCGGATGAGATCCCGCCAGGGGATGGGCTGCCGCTCGCGCTCAAGCACCGCTCGGAACACCACGCCGTACCGGCGCAGCAGTTGCCGGGCCATGAATTCGGCGGGCGGCGGATTGTCCCGGCAGTCCTGGCGGAACAGGCTCCAGCGGCCCGAGGACGGGACCGCGCGCTTCCGCCGGTAGGCCGGGCGCAGTAAGTGGCGCACCGACGCGAAGGAATCACTCGTCAGCAACCCGAGGGAGATCAATTCCTCGACGCCGCGCTCCAGATACGTGGGGAGCAGGCCGCACGTCCGTTTGAGATCTTGCGGGAACATGGCGCCCCGCTCTCGGAGGGCGTCCAGAATGCTGCGTGCCGGTCCCGAGAGCGTCTCCGCCTCCGGGGGTACGGTCAGCCCCAGCCATGCGTCCAGGTCTTCCCGGGCGACGAAGCAGATAGGCGTGCTGCGGAGCGCGGCGCGGCTCCCCCCCCACAGACGGCCCCACACGAAGTCGCCGCGCAGCATCAATTGGTCCAACCACTCGGGCTGGTAGCCGCGCACCCGCGCGGACATGATCTGCTTTTCCCAGGCGGCGGTCTTCGCCTCGAATCCCGCGAGCTGGCGCGCGACCGTGGCGACCCCGGCGGGGCCTTCCAGACGATACGCCTCGTCCACGTGCTGCCACGCGGCCAGGAAGCGCACGTAGTCCGCCGCGGACACGGGCTCGATCTCCTTGCGCAACCGGTCCAGGGTGTAGCGCTGAATGCGCGCGAGTAGCCGCCGGTCGCACCACCCGGGTTGCCCCTCCAAGCGCACGCGCACCACGACGCCCTCGTTTTCCAACGCGTAGAACAGCGGGTCTTCCTGATGGACCGGACCCAACGCCTCCATGCGCCCGCGCAAGACCGCCTGCGGATCGCGCGACGCCTCCACCGCGAACCAGCGGTCATCTTCGAGGCAAACGCGATTCGCCGCGGCGAGCGCCTCGAGCCACGGGGCCCAGGGTTCAGCCTCCGCGACGGTGACGTACCCCATCCAGAGCAGGGCCTCGTGCACTTCCTCCGCATCCCGCGGATCCGGCCACGCTTCGTCGCGCACCCGCTGCACGGCATCGGAATCGAGCGCGCCGATCGTGTCCGCCGATTTCTCGTCAAGAATCCGCCGCGCGTACACCGCTTGCGTGCGGCGCTCTTCGAGGGGCGCGTCGTCCAGAAAACTGTACGGTTGCGCGGCGAGGATCGAGCGGGCGAATGGAGACGGCTGCGGCGTATCGATGGCGACCTTGCGGATGCGCCCGTCCCGCAGGCCGCGAAGCACCTCAAGGAAACCGTCCACGTCCATGGCTTCGGTCAAGCAATCATCCAGCGTCTGCGCGACGAGGGGATGGTCGACCGGAATGGGCACGTCCCCCGCCGGCAGGTTTTCGCCGCACGCCACCACCGCGGGAAACGCCTGGGCGAGCAGATCATCGGCGCGCATCCGCAGCAGCGGCGCGGGCACCCGCTTGCCGCCGCGCATGCGGTCCACGAGCAACGCGCGCGTCACGTTCCACCGCCAGCGGGTGCTGAACATGGGGGTCGGCAGCACGGCCTGCGTCAGCACGTCGCGTGCGGTTTCGGGCTGCAGGTAGTCGAAGACTTCCGCCAGCGGAAAGCTGTGCTGCGGCCCCAGGGAGAGGACGATGGCGTCCTCGTTCGCTGCCGCTTGCAGTTCGAAACCGAAGCGCCGGCAAAATCGCTTGCGCAACGCCAACCCGTACGCCCGATTGATCCGGCCGCCGAACGGGGCGTGCACCACGAGCTGCATGCCGCCGCTGTCGTCGAAGAAGCGCTCCAGCACGATGCACGCTTGCGTGGGGACGGCCCCCAGCGCGGCGGCGCCTTCGCGCAGGTAGCGGGCGAGGATGTCCGCCGCCTCGGGGGACAGGTCGCCCTCCCCCGTCAGCCACGCCGCGTCCACGCCGCGTTCCCGGACGCGGCCCATCTCCGCGGACAGCTCCTGCGTCCGCGCCGGGGCCTCGCCGAACCAAAACGGCAGGGACGGCGGGACGCCGTGCGCGTCGGCCACGCGCATGATGCCCCGCTCGACCCGGAGCACGCGCCACGAGGCGTTCCCCAACTGGAAGATGTCGCCACTGCTCGCCTCCACGGCGAAGTCCTCGTCGACCGAGCCGATGGTCGTCCCCTCCGGCTCCAGAACGACGCGGTACTGCGTCGAATCGGGAATCGCCCCGCCGGAGGTAATCGCCGTGAGCCGCGCGCGCCGGGTGCCACGCAAGCGCCCGTTCACGCCGTCCCGGTGGAGCAGCGCGTACCGCCCTTGATGGTGCAGCGCGACAACGGCATCGAACGTGCCGCGCTCAAGGGCGCGGTACGGCCAAGCCCGACACATACGCGCGTAGAGCGCCTCTTCGTCCCAGGTCTCGGGCACGCATGCGGCGACCAGGTGCTGAGCGAGGATGTCCAGCGGCGCGGCCGGTTGCGGGGTGCGATCGAGGGTGCCCTGCCGCACCGCGCGCAGGAGCGCGGCCGTCTCCACCAGTTCGTCCTGTGTGAGCGGGAAGATCCGGCCCTTCGGGGTGCGCCCGACGCCGTGCCCGGCGCGGCCGACGCGCTGCAAGAACGTGGAGATGGAGCGGGTGGCCCCGATCTGGATCACCAGATCGATGTCGCCAATATCAATCCCCAACTCCAGCGAGGCGGTCGCCACCAGCGCCCGCAGCACGCCGGCCTTGAGCCGTTCCTCCGCATCGAGCCGGCGCTCCTTCGACAAGCTGCTGTGGTGGCAGGCAACGGCATCCTCCCCCATGAGCTGCGTCAACTGGGCGGCGATGCGCTCTGCCATCTTGCGCGTGCCCACGAAGATGAGCGTCGTGCGATGGCCGTCGATCAGCTGCACGATGCGCGCGTAAATCTCCGACCAGGTTTCGTGGGAGCACACCGTATCCAGGGGGGATGGGGGAAGTTCCACCTCGATGTCGAGTTCGCGCAGATGACCTTCGTCGACCAGCGCACAGGTTCGGCCGACACCAACGAGAAACTGCCCGACATCCTCCAGCGGTTTCTGCGTCGCCGAGAGTCCGATGCGCTGGGCGTTCGGCGCGAGCGCGTCTAAGCGCTCGAGCGACAGCGCCAGGTGCGATCCCCGCTTGCTGCCCAGCACCGCGTGAATTTCGTCGATGATGACCGTGCGCACGTTCTGCAACATGCCGCGGCTGCCGTCCGCCGTCAGCAGGATGTACAGACTCTCCGGCGTGGTGACGAGGATGTGCGGCGGGCGCCGCAACATGGCCGCCCGCCGGCTCTGCGGGGTATCGCCGCTGCGCACCAGCACGCGCACCTCGGGCAGACGGGGGTCCAGGTCACGCAGCTCCGCCAACGGTCCCTGGAGATTCTTCTGAATGTCGTTCCCGAGCGCCTTGAGCGGGGACACGTACAGCACCTGCGTCTCGTCAGGGAGCGCGTCGCCCTGCTGCAAGAGCGAGTCGATGGCGGAGAGGAATGCGGCCAGGGTCTTCCCCGAACCCGTCGGCGCCGCGATGAGCGTGTGCTGCCCGGAGCGAATCAGCGGCCAGCCGCGGCGCTGGGGGGCGGTCGGTTCCGCGAACTGCTGCGCGAACCAGCGGCGCAGGGTGGGGTGGAAGTCCGTGAGAGGCATGGTGCCACCCGTAACCGTGTGGAGTTTCTCCCGGTTTAGAACCGTGACGACGCCAGCGTGACGTCGGCAGCCGCCCAGGCATCGGCGAACCGCTGGTGCATGGTGACGCGGCTGAGTGCGGAATGGAACGGCGACATCATCGCTTCTCTCCCTCGGCGGTCAGGCTGGCAACCTGGATTCGCACATACTACCCGCTGCCTCGCGGCGGGGCGCCCAAGACGGCCGCCGGGGGCGAGCCCTCCTGGGCGGGGCCGTGTTGACCGGGCCATATCATTAAAAGTATAATTATCAAGATAAGCAGAATTTAGGCGGGGTGGGCCGTTCAGGGAGAGCGGCCCCCAACGGAGAAGCACAATGGAAGCTAGTACCCATACGGCCGAAGTGGCCCACGAAACGGGCGAAGTAGCCCACGAAGCGCCTGTCGAGATCGACCCCATGGTGCTCGAACGCGCGATCGAATCCATGCGCGGCGAACAAAATCTCGGCCTGGCGATCCTGGCCGGGTCGGTCACGTCCCTACTCTGCGCCGCCGCCTGGGGCGCGATCACCGTGGTGACGGAATACCAGATCGGCTGGATGGCGGTCGGCCTCGGTTTCGCCGTCGCGATTGCCGTGCGTCTGGCCGGCAAGGGCATCGACTCGATTTACGCCGTCATGGGCGCAGGATTCGCTTTGCTGGGTTGCGCCCTGGGCAATCTGTTCGCCGGCTGCGGCTTCCTGGCGGCCCAGGAAAGCGTGCCCGTCTTCCAGGTGCTCACGGGCCTGAATGGCGAACTGACCGTCGCGATCATGTCGGCCATGTTCAGTCCCATGGACCTCTTGTTCTACGGGATCGCCGCGTATGAAGGGTTCCAGCTCTCGCGCCGCGGGCTCTCGCAGGAGGACCTGGATCGCGCGGCCGGCCTCGCCTGAGCCCTCCCCGCGCTTCGATCCTCAATCATCCGGCCCCCGGTGCTACGCATCGGGGGCTGAGCACTTTCTGGCGGCGGCCACTCGCAAACGGAGGCCGCGCCTGGGTAGACTGAGCCCCCGCGGCCGCTGCCGACCGGGCCGCCGGAAGGAGTCCACCATGCCTGAGCCAGTCACCACCATGACCGAGCGCGTGTCATTGACCGTTGCGGACGGGATCGCCGACGTCCGCCTCAATCGCCCGGACAAGCTGAACGCCATCGACGGCGCCATGTTTCAGGCGTTGGCCGAGGTGGGCGCCGCGATCGCCGCCGACACCTCGGTGCGCGCGGTGGTGCTCTCGGGGGAAGGGCGCGCGTTCTGTGCGGGTTTGGATTTCGCCAGCTTCCGGGGGATGGCCGGCGGATCCGGCACCGGACCCGACGTGGGCGAGGCCCAGCCCAAGCTCGAGCGTTTTCCCAGCGGCGCCAACCGCGCGCAGCAAGCCGGATGGGTGTGGCAGGACGTGCCCGTGCCGGTCATCGCAGCGGTACACGGATTCGCCTACGGCGGCGGCCTCCAGATTGCCCTCGGCGCGGACATCCGGTTCGTGGCGCCAGACGCGCGCCTTTCCATCATGGAGGTCAAGTGGGGGTTGATCCCGGACATGTCGGGCACGCAGTCCCTGCGCCGCCTCGTGCGCCTGGACGTGGCCAAGGAACTCACCTTCACGGGACGCATCATCGACGGGCGCGAAGCGCTGGCGCTCGGGCTGGCGACGCACGTCAGCGACACGCCGCGGGACGACGCCATGACGCTCGCCCGCGAAATCGCCGGCCGGAGTCCGCATGCGGTGCGCGCTGCCAAGCAGCTGTGGAACACCACGGACCGGTGCACGCTCGAAGAGGCTTTCCGCATCGAGGAGACGACGCAACGGTCGCTCATCGGTACGCCCAATCAGGTGGAGGCGGTCATGGCGAACGTGGAGAAACGGGCGCCCGAGTTCACCGATCCCGCCTGAGCCCGGAGGCAGACGCGGGTCTCGCCGCCGCGGTCATTCGGGCGAGCAGATGAACAGCGGGATGTCGCGGTCCGTGCGCGCCTGATAGACGTCGTAGTCGGAATACACGGCCACCGCGACGGGCCACAGCGCCGCTTTCTCTTCATCGGTTGCCTGCCGTGCGATCATCTGCCGCGTTTGCCCTTTGGCGATGACCTCGATGTGTGGGTCCGCCTTGAGGTTCCAGTACCACGACGGGTGGATGTGCATGCCCGCCTGTGAGGCGACAAGCAGAACATCGTCGCCATGCGGAATGTGCATGAGTGGTATGGTCCGCCGCTTGCCCGTCTTCCGCCCGGTCATGGTGACCAGACAGACCGGGCTACCGGCAAACGTGGCGGCGAACCGCCCCTGGGACCGCTGGAAGATCCAGACGTGCAGCCGGGAGATAAGCCGAATCACCGGCTTCACGTACGGCACGATCCACGCGGGAATCGCGCGCACGTCCTCGCTGGGAACGCGGGTGACATCGCTTGCCATGGTGTAGTCCTTTCCCTCACCGGCGGAAGGCCGCGGCCGCCGTGCCGGGGCGCGACGGCTGGTGGCCCACCGGGCGGGCAAACTCCAAGTCCATGCCATGCTAGCGGAATCCCCCTGCGGGATCATGCGCTCACCCACTCAGCGGACCCCGCGCCGGCTCTTGCCCAAGCCCCCGCTGTCGGCCTCCCTCCGATGCCCAGGGGGTTGACTCCGCCCATATATAAGATAAAATAGTCCTAAATCTTCTATAGGGCCCTGGCCCTGCGTTGTGCACGCGGGAGGCGGGGCGGGCCCTTGCACCGCGGGAGGACGCCCCTGAGCCCAGGACGACCCGGACATGAGTGGGACCATCGCCGAGCACCCGTTTCCCTTCTCCGCCCTGGTCGGGCAGGAGCAGATGAAGCGCGGATTGTTCCTGAACGCTGTGCACCCGCGGCTGTCCGGGGTGCTCATTCGCGGCGAGAAAGGCACGGCCAAGTCCACGGCGGTGCGCAGTCTGGCGGCGCTCCTCCCGGACCTGCACGTGGTTGCCCACTGCCCCTTCAGTTGCGACCCGGATGCGACAGTGGCCCTTTGCACGCCGTGCCGCGATGCCGGGCGCCGCGGCGAGACGCTCGGCCGCGCGACCCGGCGCACGCGGGTCGTGAATCTGCCGGTCAGTGCGACCGAAGACCGCGTGGTCGGGACCCTGGACCTGGAGCACGCGCTGACCGCCGGCGAGAAGCGTTTCGAACCCGGGCTCCTGGCCGAGGCGAATCGCGGCATCCTGTACGTGGACGAGGTCAACCTCCTGGAAGACCACCTCGTGGACGTGCTTTTGGACTCCGCGGCCATGGGCGTGAACTCCATCGAACGGGAGGGCGTCTCCTACGCGCACCCGGCCCAATTCATCCTGGTGGGCACCATGAACCCCGAGGAGGGAGAACTCCGTCCCCAACTGCTGGACCGGTTCGGACTGTGCGTCCAGGTCCGGGGCATCGCCGACCCCGAGCAGCGCATGGAGGTGGCGAAGCGCTGGCTGGCCTATGAAGACGACCCCGCCGGGTTCTGCGCCCGCTGGCAGGAGCAGGAGGCGACGCTGCGTACGGGAATCGTCGAGGCCCGTGCCCGCTTACCGCAGGTCACGGCCAGCGACGCGACGTTGGAACAGATTGCCACTCTCGCGCTGGCGGTAGAAGTGGACGGGCACCGGGCGGATGTGGTCATGCTCAAGGCGGCGAAGGCGCTCGCAGCCCTGGCGGGG
This sequence comes from uncultured bacterium, assembly GCA_965371225.1. Lineage (GTDB taxonomy): Bacteria > Abyssobacteria > SURF-5 > CBDUXP01 > CBDUXP01 > CBDUXP01. The sequence goes on from CBDUXP010000016.1 coordinate 51,364, forward strand.
CGTGAGACTGTCGTCGCGTCGGACGTGGCGGGGGCCGCGCCCATGGCGCTCCAGCATCGATTGCGCCGCCAGCCGTTCGAGGAAATTCGGCCGGACGACGAGCGCATCACCAACGCCGTGCGCGAGGTGCTGGGCGACCTGGTGGAACGGCAGACCGCGTAGAACCGGTCGTCGCCGCTAGTCGGCCAGAAAGTCGCGGATCTCCGCGACGATGCTTGCGGGTTCGTCTTCTTGGAAGAAGTGGCTCGCGTTCTGCAGTGGCACGAACCGGTGATTCGGGAACAGCTCACGGAACCGGTCGGCGAGGGCGGGGATACATACAGGATCCTGCTCACCCCAGAACAGCAGCGTGGGCACGTCGCGGAGCTTGGCCAGCCCCGCTTCCACCTCGGTGATGAACGGCACCCCGGCAGCGATCTGATTCGGCGCAATCCACGTGGGATAGCGCCACGCCGGCTTCGCCCAGGGCGCGTTGTAGGCGGCGGCGACCGCATCGCCGAGGCTGGGATCCCGCCGGTCCTGCCCTTGGCGCAGCAGCGGCGTGGCGACGGCGAGGAAGTAATTGTCCTCAATCACGTTGACCATGTTCTCCGGCGCGCCCATGGCCAGGCTGAAATTGCGCAGGGCCTCGAAGCGCGCGTTCTGGTCGATCCGGAACGCCCAGGTGTTGCCGATGATCAGCTTGCGGATGAGTTCCGGACGCCGGCCGGCGAAGGCCAACCCGATGGGCCCGCCCCAGTCCTGGTGGAACGTGACGAGGTCTGTCAGGCCGAGGGCGTCTACCACGTGCTCCATCAAAGCCGAGTGGGTTTCGGGGAGATAGTCGTAGGTGTTCCGGGGGGGCCGCTCGCTGAACCCGTAGCCGGGATAGTCTACGCAGATGCAGCGGAAGTCCGCGCTCAGGGGCGGGATGATCCGCCGGTACAGGAGCGACCAGGTGGGGTTGCCGTGGAAAAACAGCAGCGTCGGGCCCACGCCCTCGTCCACGTAGTGCACGGTCAAGCCGTCGATATCCAACCAGTGGTCCGCGAAGGGGTACACCTCCGGCGGCACGTCAAACACCCGTTCATGCGCCATGGTCATGCGCTGGTCTCCATCCCGCGCGTCCAAACCTCGGGGGACGTCGCGACTCCCTCACTGCCACAGGCGAACCACCATCGCGCGCCGGGGCGCCGGCGGCGCGGCGGCCAATGCGCCGAGCAGGTCGGGTACCAGTAGATGTTCCAACAGCACGTAGCGCCCGCGCATGTGCGCGGCCAAATCCAGTAGCAGGGACGGCGGCTTGTGGCTCGGCGTCGTGTCCACGCAGATCACGTCCAGGCCCTCCAACCGCCCCAGCGCTTCCCCGACCCGCAACGCTTCCTCCCATACATGCCCATCCCCGCCGCCGTGGTACACGCTCGGGCGCCCCCGCGTTTCCCGCAGACCGATGTTGGCGCGCCCGTCGCTGAGCAGCACCAGGGTGACGGGAGCGTGACTGTCGCGGCGCCGGGCCTGGGCGATGGTCTTGTAGGCGGTCACCAGGCCCGCGGTCAGCGGGGTGCGGCCCCCCGTGGGCAGGTCAACCAGGCAGCGGCGCGCCAGGTCCGGGCTGTTTGTGGGCGCAAGGAGCAACGGGGCGCTGTAGTCGCGGAACGCAATCAAGGCGACCCGGTCGCGCTTCTGATAGGCGTCCCGCAGCAGCGCGAGCACCGCCCCTTTCGACAGGGCCATGACCTCCTCCCCGAGGGAGCCGCTGGCGTCGACGACAAACAGGATGAGGGCTTTCGTGCGTTGCCGGCGGACCTTTTGGTGGAAATCGCGGCGGAGTACTTTCAGCCCCTGCGCGCCGGTGGGCCGGGGGCCTAACCCCGTGCGCACGGCGGCGGCGCGAATCGTCGCGTCGATGGCCAAGTCCGTCGGCGCTTCATCGGGATAGGCACGGTGATACCGTCCGCGCTTGGCCGCACTGTCGCCCGCCACCCGGCGTCCGCTCTGCCCTTTGACCTTGCCGCGACGCCCGCGGCGTTCCTGTAGCAGGTGCACGGCCTGCAGGCCCTCGGCGATAGGGGTCACGGCGCTCCGGAGCGGCGCGGTGCGCGACCCCCGGTGCGTGATGGCTTGCGGTGGACCGTCGTCTTCCCCCGTGCACTGGCCCCCGATGGTGGACTCGCCCGCTGGACGTTCGCCGTCCGGGGAGCGAAACATCTGCCCCACCTGACTCTGGCACCCGCGCGTCATTTCCCCGCCCACGGCATCGTCATCGCGCGTCCCGGTCTCGGGCGTTTCCAGCCGCAGGCGGCGCTGGTCCGCGTGCGGTTGGGCCGAGGTGCCGTCCCCCCGGCCCGGCCCGGGGACGCCGCCCTCTCCCCCCTTCGGCGTGTCGCGCTGCCGGTGGAGCAACACGAACGGGCTCACGCGTTCCAGATGGGTCCGGGTCACGACGGGTTCCCCTTCCCACGCGGCCCGGGCGCGCGCCGCCTCGGCCAACAAGATGTCCGCCCGATGGCCGGCCACCCCATGCGACACGCTCCACGCAGCAATCTCGCGCATGACCGCGTCCGGGATTCGCACGCGCGCCAGGCGTGCGCGGACCGTGACGATGTCGGCGCGCAATTTCTGCTGCTCCGCGTCCCAGGCCCGGCCGAACGCCACGGGGTCGGCCTCGAACGCCAGCCGGCGCTGCATGAGCGCCGTCCGGTGCGCGAGTTCCGTCTCCGCTTCCACACACACGGCCAATCCGAATCGGTCCAACAGTTGGGGTCGCAGGGGACCCTCTTCGGCGTTCATGGTGCCGATCAACAAGAAGTCGGCCGGATGCCACGCCCCCACGCCCTCGCGGCACACCTGGTTGATGCCCGTGGCGGCGGCATCGAGGATGGCGGCCACCACGCTCTCATCCAACAGGTTGACTTCGTCCACGTACAGCACGCCCCGATTCGCATCCGCCAGCAGCCCGGGCTGCAAGGCGGCGGTGCCGTGCCGCAACGCATGCTCCCAGTGAATGGTTCCGATGACGCGATCCAGGGTCGCGTTGAGCGGGAGGGTAATGAAGGGGGCGGCCTGCACCGCCACCGCGTCCGCGGCATCCGCGCGCACCCGGCATCCGTCGCACCATAGGCGCGGCCGATCCGGGTCGCAGCGGTACGGGCACCCCGCCCGATACCGGACGGACGGGAGCAGGGCTGCCAGAGCGCGAGCGGCGGTGCTTTTGGCCGTCCCCTTTTCGCCGAAGAGCAGCACACCGCGCAGCCGGGGGTTCGCGGCCGCAAGGAGCAGCGCCTGCTTCTGCTCGGTTTGCCCCACGATGGCGGCGAAGGGGTACACGGGCTGCGCCTCGTGTCCCCGGCCGCCCAATGGGTCCACTCTGCGCACCGCCCGCTCCGGCGGCGGAGGGGCGGCGCGCATGGGGCCCCTACAACCCCTTGACCGCGGAGGCGAGTTCCTGCACCGCCTCCGGATGCACTTCGTCGGAAATCCCCGGGCGATTGTCGAGGGGATTCAGGCCTCCCCGGAAGGTGCCGCCAGGGTTGTCCCCGGCCCTTTTGTCGAGCGGGTTGCGCACTTTCCCGCCGCCCACCACCTTGAGCGCGGTGCCGAGCATGACGCGCCGGATGTTTTGATTCACCCGATTCGTCGCGTAGGCCATGCTGAAGTGCGGATGGCTCACCGTGTACGGGTAGTCCAGCGGCCCCAGCTCCTGATCGTTCGCGTACTCGTAGACCTTCGGGCTCTCCGCGCGCGGGTGCATGTTGGCCGGCCAGAGCAGCTCGTGCAGCTTGCCCATGTGCGCCCGGTACAGGATGTACTTGGAGACGAACCGCTGTTGCCGCGTGGGTTCCCCGAAGAGGCCGCGGTACCGCCGGTCCAGCTTGACGATCTGCTGCCGCACGAAGCCGTTGGGCGCGAAGCGCTTGTTGGCTTCAAGCAAGGGCCACATTCCCCGCGCAAGGCGCTGGTGGAATCCGGCCCGCTGCTTCCGCAACTCGGGCGCCTTGGCCGCACGGCAGAACTCGTACCCGTTCAGGTGCAGCTTGAATTGCCGCACCTGCGTCGAGCCCCACGTCTCGTACAGTTGCCGGTAGCCCCGGTCGATGAGCATCATCAGCTCGTGCGGCTGGAAGTTGGTGTGGCGCAGGCCGCCGCCATAAAAGTGCACGTCCTCGAAGGGCACGTCATCCAATCGCCCGTCCTCCTTCATCCGGTCGTACAGGGCCGTGCCCTGGAAGGGGCAGACACGCGCCAGCTGATTCAGGGTCGGCTGGAGTCCCACGAACCAATCCAAGTCTTCCTGGATGTTGGCCCGCGTATGCCAGTCCCATCCACACATCCACGCGCCGGTCTGTGAGACGCCGATGTTGTTCAACGTCCTGAACACCGCGTCCGCATCCCCCGCGCGCTTGTTGTAGCCGCCTTCCGCCGCGAATTTGGATTCCACGCCGATGAACACGCTGTTGATGCCGGTCAGCGCGATCTCCTCGGCCTCCCAGAGTTGATCGATGGCCGCGATGGAGCCGAACGTAAAGAAGGCCAGCTCCTCCAGCCCGAACTCGGTGTCCTGCCGGATGAGTTCCCCGAGGGCCTTCAGGTGCTGCTTCTGCAGGAAATGGTCTTCTTCGATGATGATCGTGTGCCCGACGTTCTTGTTCAGGCGACGGCGCCGCTTCATTTCCTCGAAGCATTGCTCTGGCGACAGGAGCTCGTAGCGTCGCTTCCCGTAGTGGTGCGTGGTGGTGCAGAAGTCGCAGCCACTCGGACACCCGAGGCCGGAGATGAGCATGCCGCTGTTCCCCTCGGGATACGGATCGAGCCACGGCACGGCGAAGCCGCACTTGGGCAGCAGACGCTGCTTGATGGGCTGATCGTCCGGATCCCCCAACAAGCCCTGCAGGAAGCGCACCCCTTCGCCGTGACACACATAATCGGCGAGGCGCTCTTGCTCTTCCTTGGAATACGCCTCGCAAAAGGCCATCACCCCGTAGCTACCCAGGATGATCTTGGACTCCGGGGCCAGGCGGCGAATCGCCTCGCACATGCGCGTCACGATGCCGAGATGCACGTGGAAGAAACTGATCCCGACGTAGGCATACCCCTTCTGGACTTCCCGCTCGAAATCCTTCCAGGTGGGATACTCCAAAATCTTCGCCGGCCAGGAGATGTTCTGGGCCAGGATGTGCAGCGCGTGGCAGTGCACGTGGCCCGTGGAGGTGAAGATGTCCTGTCCCCGCGTAAACCGCTGGGACTGGGCATCAGTGAGGGATTCGTTGAAGCCCCAGGTCGGGAGTTCCCCGGCCGTGGTGCAGAACAGGACGCGCTTTTCCATGGTGGACCCCTCGGTCGGCCGGGCCAGAGGCCACAGCCTACCCTTGCCGCCTCGGGCCCCCGGCGCCGCGCGGTCAGGGGCGCCTAGTGCCTGGGGCCGCGGTGGATGCGGGGAGCCAGAAGCGCGATGTCGAAGTATCCGGTATTAGCATCAGTATATCCTGCATACTGATATGAGGCAAGCTCATTTTCCGAATGCCGCTCAGCACTTGATACGCGTCATGTCGGGATCGTACAGCGGCCGAAGCTGGAGCGTGCAGGGGACGCGGTGCGCAGCGACCTCTAGCTCGTACTCCCCTGAAGTCAGGTAGGTACGATCGACGCCCGCGGCATTCCGCACGTAGCCGTAGCCAATATTCGTCTGCACCGTGTAGCCCCACCCGCCGCTGCTGAGCCACCCGACGCGCTCGCCATTGCGGTAAATGGTTTCGCGGCCCAGCAGGATCACGTCCGGATCGTCCACGGTAAAACACGCGAGCCGCTTCTGGAGGCCCGCCGCCCGCTGGGCTTCGAGCGCCTCCCGCCCGCAAAACGGCCTGTCCCCCTTCAACTTCACGGCCCAGCCCATGCCCGCCTCCAGGGGCGTGTAGTCCGGCCCCACTTCCGCGCCCCAGACGCGATAGCCCTTCTCCAGGCGCAGCGACTCGATGGCGCGGTAGCCGGCATTCACGATCCCGTGCTCCTGCCCGGCGGCCATGAGGGCGTCGTAGACGGCCGCCGCACCCGCGGAGGGCATGTGCAGTTCCCAGCCCAGTTCCCCCACGTAGGTCACGCGCAAGGCCCAGACGCGGACCCCCGCTATCTCCAGGTCCGCCACACTGCCGAAGGGCAAGGCCGCGTCGGACACGTCGGTCTCGGTCACCCGGTGCAGGACGTTTCGCGCCCGGGGCCCCATCAGCGCGAGCACCGCCATCTCTTCCGTCACGTCGGTGAGCTGCACCGTCGCGTCGGCCGGCAGGTTCCGGCCAATCCAGTGGAAGTCGCGGGTGCGAAAGCCCGTGCCGGTCACGAGGTAGAAGCGGTCCGCCGTGAGCCGGGACACCGTCAAGTCGCACTCGATCCCCCCCTGCGCGTTGAGCAGTTGGGTATACGTGAGGCGGCCGGGCGGCTTGCTCACGTCGTTTGCGCAGAGCCACTGCAGCGCGGCCTCGGCCCCCGGGCCGTCTACCCGGAACTTGGCGAAGGAACTCTCGTCGAAAAGCGCCACGCGCTCCCGGCACGCCTGATGTTCCGCGCCGACGGCGGCGAACCAGTTCTGCCGCCCGAAGGAATAGACATCCTCCGGCGACTCCCCGTCCCGGGCGAACCAATTGGGCCGCTCCCAGCCCAGCTTCGAGCCGAAGCACGCGCCGGCGGCCTTGAGGTGCGCGTACAGGGGCGACCGCAAGCGCGGCCGGGCGCTCTGATGTTCCTCGTGCGGCCACGACATGGTGTAATGCTTGCCGTACAGTTCGAGCGTCCGCGCGCGCACCCATTCCACATCGCGGTGAACGGACCCGAACCGCCGGATGTCGACCGGCCAGAGATCCACCGGCGGCTCCCCCGCCAAGACCCACTCGGCGAGCGCCTTGCCCGCTCCCCCCGCCGCCGCAATTCCGAACGCATTGAATCCCGCACCGACGAAGAAGTTCGCGACCTCGGGCGCCTCGCCGAGAATGAAGTTGCCGTCGGGCGTAAAGCTCTCCGGTCCGTTGATGAGTTCCCGAATTCCCGCGGTCTCCAGGGCGGGCACCCGGTGCGCGGCCTGCACGAGCAGCGGCTCGAAATGCGCCCAGTCGGGTGGGAGCAGCTTGCCGTTAAAATCGGCGGGAATGCCATCCTGCGCCCACGGCAGCGGGTTCGGCTCATACCCGCCCATGATGAGGCCGCCTACCTCCTCCTTGAAGTAGACGAGCCGGTCGGGATCGCGCAAGGTCGGCAACCCGGAATCGGCACCGGCGATGGGTTCCGTGATGATGTACTGGTGTTGCACGGAGACCAGCGGCACGGACACCCCCGCCATCGCGCCGATGTGCCGCGCCCATTGGCCGGCACAATTGATGAGCCGTTCGCAGATGATGTCGCCTCCTGCGGTGTGGACGGCTGCGACCCGCCCGTCCTGTACGCGAATGCCCGTGACCGCGCAGTCTTCGATGATGCGGACGCCGCCCTGCCGCGCGCCGCGCGCCAGCGCCTGGGTGATGTCGGCCGGATTCGCCTGCCCGTCCGCCGGCAAGAAGGCCGCGCCCACGAGGTCGGCGACATCCATGATGGGCCAGAGGGCGTGTGCCTCGCGCGGGGACAGGATCTCCATCTCCAGCCCGAACGACCGGCCGGTGGTCGCCCCGCGCTGTAGCTCGATCAGACGGTCAGCGTTGCATGCCAGCCGCAGGCCGCCGTTCCGTTTCCATCCCGTCGCCTGGCCCGTCTCCGCTTCCAACCGGTCGTACAGCTCGACGGAATATTTCAGGAGCTGGGTGACGTTGCGCGACGATCGCAATTGGCCGACCAGGCCCGCGGCGTGAAAGGTGGAGCCGGAGGTGAGTTGGGCCCGTTCGAGCAGGACGACGTCTTTCGCCCCGGCGTGCGCCAGGTGATACGCGGTCGAACAGCCGATGATGCCGCCGCCGATGATGACGATTTCCGCCTGGGTCGGGACGGCAGCGCTCATGACGCGCCCTGGAACTCCTCGTACGCGCGCTCGAATCGCGCCAGGTTCTCGTCGGTGTACGCGGCGAAATCAAAATCGAGGGTCGCGTGGAGTTCCTGCACCACACTCCACAGGGTTTCGCGCAGGAGCGAGACACACTGGATGGCGTGATAGCGCCGCCGTTCGGCGGCCTCCAGGCGTCGGCCGAAGTACGCCTCCAGCAGCCAGCCCTGCTGCTCCGGGGGGAGTTGGCTGTTGGAGGCCAGATTGGCCAGGTCGAACAGGGCGGTGTTCCACCCGGCGTATTCCCAGTCCACCAGCCAGATGGTCCGGCCATCGTCGATGAAGTTGGCGGGGAGCAGATCGTTGTGGCAGAACACGGGTTGAATCGGGCCCACGGCGCGTTCCAGTTCCCCGTTCGCGGCCGACCACCCCGCGAGACGCGCGCCCACGCGGCTCGTGCCCGATTGCGCGGTGGCAAGGTAGTTGCGGCAAACTTGGAACGGCCAGAACATGAGCGTCGCCCCGTGCAGGTGGCGCGGCATGTCTGTGTGGCAGCGGCGCAAGACGGGCACGAGCCGCTCTAGCATTTCCGGGCGGCGGACCGCGTCCTCCGTCAGGGTGGTGCCGTCAACGAATCGCATGACCAGGGCGCCGGGTTCGTGGTGGACGATCTCCGGGCCCAGCCCACAGGCGTGGGCGGCACGGCAGGTGGCCAGCTCTTGGGTCCGCACCACCCCGTGCAGCGGCAGGTCCTCCCCGATGCGCACCACAAAGGTCTCTTCCCCGTCCCGCACCACGAAGTTCGTGTTCGTGATCCCGCCGCCGAGGGGCTGTGGATCCACCGGCCCGGACCAACACGACAACTGCGCCGCGCGATCGCGGGGCGGCATGGGCTCGGATGCGTGAATGGGTTCCTCCTCTCCGCCGCGCCGTACCTTACTGGGCGACGAAAGACGCCGTCAAAATCGCAAACGTGGCCCTCGAGCCAAATGTATACTGCATGTATGCGGCCTCGGTCGCTTCCCCTCCACCGCGTTCGGCGCGTACTGGGCGCGCGGCGGCGCCCGTGGCCGCGTTCACGAGTATCAGATTTTGCTAGGGTGACGTGCTCCCAACCCTAAAGACCGCGCTCTACGTGGCGCTCACCCTGGTCTGTCTGCCTCCCCTCCTGACCGGCGTCGTCGATCCTTCGGGGGTGTTTCAGTGGATCGACGTGGCGGGGTTCAATCGCGAGAAGACCAAGCTGATGTCCGCCGGCGCACGTGAGGCGAAGTCCCTCGCCTTGTTGCGAGGGGAGTTTGACACCCTGTTATTGGGGTCGTCGCGATCGTTCATTGGGCTGGACCCGGAATCCCCGGTGCTGGGCGACCGCAGCGCCTACGACGCCAGCCTGGGTGCGGTGAATATGTGCGAGCTGTACTACGTGTTCGACTACGCGCTACGCCATCAGCGGTTGCGGACGCTCATCTTCAGCGTCGATTTTCTGTCCTTCAGTGGCATGGCAACGGTCGGTGGGGATTTCCGCCAGTCGGGTTTCGGCGGGCGCTCACCCGCGACGCTACACCTGCGCTACCTGTACGGGCAGCACACCCTCCGGCAGGCGGCGTTCACCGTGTGGACGAACCTGCGGGGACGCAAGGCCCCCTACACACCGCGCGGATCGCTGTTGGGGCATCGGAAGTGGCGGCCACCTGTGGACCACCATCGGCTGTTCATGTTCCGGCTCGAAGAAGATCTCGTCTTCCTCGAGGAAGGACACTATGCGGGATTCGTCTACGGACCCGATCGGCTGGAGGCCCTGGCGCGGATCTTCGAGCGCTGCCGCACCGAGGGGATCGCGGTCTATGCGTTCATCTCGCCGGTCCACGCGCGCCAACTGGAGACCTTGCGCGCGATGTCTCTCTATCCGCTCTATGAACAGTGGAAGCGGGATCTGGTGCAGCGCGTCGAGCGGATACGTGCTACCCATCCCGCCGCCACGCCCCTCGAGCTGTGGGACTTCAGTGGGTACAACAGCGTGACCGTGGAGCCGGTCCCGCCCGCCGGGGACACCCAGACCCGGATGCGATGGTACTGGGAGCACTCGCACTACACCTACGCCACCGGCGACATGGTGTTGAGTCGGATGTTTCAAGGGGCGGCTGCCCCGGCCTCCATCCCGGACGATTTCGGGGTGCGCCTGACGTCCGACACCATTGAAGCGCACCAGGCGCACATCCGCCAGGCGCGGGCCCGGTATGCCGAAACGCACCCGGCTGACATCGCCGAAGTGGAAACCATGTTCAGGGACACGGCCGCGCGACGCCCCTCGCCGACGCATCCGGACGCCTTCCCACGCGGCCCGCAGTTGGCGTGCCGTATTGACGACTGCCCCTAAGGCTCGGGGGGCGGCCCGGCCGCAGCCTGTTTACCGGGCCGCGCGCCCGTTCTTCGAACGGGGCCCCCGCCATTTCGGCCGGGGGGGGCGATCCCGGGGTGCGCGGATCGGCGCTTTCCGCCGCTTCGTTCGGGGCATGAATGAGGGGAGCCGGTGCGACCCCTCCCGCGCCCAGATGGCCGTACAGAGTTCCCGCAATGACCGTTCGCGGGGGACGCCCTGCGCAATGGCCCGGGGAATGTGCTGCTCGCCGGTCTGCAACATGGCGTACAGGGCGACCGGCGCGTAGCCCGTTTGCGCCAGCGTGTCCAGGATCATCGCCTGGCGCCGGCGCGACGCTTGCGTTCGCGGTGCGCCACAGAGGTCCCAGAACAAACTCATGAGGTGCCGCTGGGCCAGCGTCGTCCGGAAGCGCCGGGCCCGCGGCTTGTTGGCTTGCGCCCGGGCCCGGCGGACGGCCGTAGGTGAGACTCCCAGCCGGGCCGCCGTGAGCTTGAGCGCGATCTCCGACAGTTTCGGCCCGTCCTCCCGCTCGATCCCCGCCAGAAACTGGCCCACATACCGCCGGGGAACGGGCAGCATCCGGTTGTACACGATGTTCACCCGGTCCGTCACGCGGATGCGGCACAGCATGGGCTCGCGGGCCTCCAGGCAATCGAGAGTCGCGGGATCATAGAGGCACTGCTGCACGAATTCATGCATGACGTCATACTCGTCCGCGCAAAACTCGAAGTCCACACCAGTGGGGTCCCCGGCTTCCGGGGGGGCGTACAGGATTTCCCGCAGCCGGGTGACGCGCTCGTGCAGCGCGAGCTTCCCATTGCCGCGGCCGCGACCGTAGCGCGCCGCCCAATGTTGTAGGAGCAGCCCGCTCGCGTGTAATTCCAGTTCGGGCCAGGGAGTCTTCGGCTTCGGCCGCGGGCGCCGGCGGCGCGTGGTCCCGGGGGACTTAGACGTCCCCATACGATGCCCTCACTCTGCCGTGCACGGTCCGCCTACGTTCATCGACCAAACTTGCCGACTATTGTACCTGATTCGAACCAGCATTGGGACTGTTACCGGAGGTGCACCGGCCAACCTGGGTGCAGCCGACATGCCCTGCCCCGTGCGGCGCCGGGCCCGCGCGCAGGCCGCCCCGTGCGGTACACTGGTCGGGCCCCGGCGCGGTACGGCCCCGGGCAGCCCGAAAGGACCATCCGCATGAGCGAGTCACCAGCGGCAGTTTCCGGCGTTCCCACTGCTTTCCACCGTAGCGAAAGCGACCTCCCCTTCGTCGATATCGCCGAGGGCGCGCAGTTGCAGTTGCTGCAGGTGGACATCGGCGGGGGCCTCTGGGTCGTGCGGAACCGCTTCGCGCCGGGCACGACGATTCAGCGGCACAAGCACACGGGGGAAGTCTTCGCGTTCACGACCGCGGGCTCCTGGCGCTACCTGGAATACCCCGAGATCAACACGGCGGGGTCGTATCTCTATGAGCCGGCCGGGTCGATTCACACGCTGCACGTGCCGAAGACCAACGACGGCATCACCGACGTGTCGTTCGCCATTCGCGGCGCAAATCTGAATCTCGACGACGAAGGCAACGTCGAGAGCGTGATCGACGCGGGGGTCGTGCTCTCCGTCTACGTCGCCCTGTGCGAGGCCTTGGGCCACGGCCAGCCCGACGTCATCGGCGCCACGCCGGAGGCCATGGCCGCGGCCGCCGACTTCGACCTGTCGACGGTGATCCAGTCCAGCTGACCCGCAGGCGGCCTGGGCCTGGGCGCATCACTTCCTAACGCGTACGTCGGTCGCGCCAAAGCCCACGCCCGCGTAGCTGGGAGTGTCCGGATCGTGACAGCGCCCGTCGAGTCGCGGTCGCGCGGCTGTCCCCGCGATCCGTACGTCCGATGCACGCCTGCCTCACCATGCCCCCGAACGGGCCTCAGCGCGCTATAGTTTTGTAGGACGATCCCCTATGCGACGCCGACGTGTGTGGACTGCATTCGTATTCTGTGCATTGCTGTCAGGCTTCGCCGCTACCACCGGCACCGCCGGCGAACCGCAGCAGGCAGCGGCGTCGGACCAGGATTTTCTGGATGCCGTGCGCGCGGGCGACGCAGGGGGTGTAGCCAGCGCCCTGGATCACGGCGCGCAGGTGCAGCTCGTGGACGGACTGAATCGTAGTGCGCTGCACGCCGCCGCCGCCGTGGGCAGCGTGCCCGTGATGAGCATCCTGTTGGACGCGGGGGCGGACATCGATGCGCCGGACGCGAACGGGCAAACCCCCCTCGTCGAGGCGATAGCCGGGGGATGCCTGGAAGCAGTGGACTTCTTGCTCGAACGCGGCGCGTCGATCAGGGCCATGCCAGCGAGGGCGCAACCGCCACTGTATGCGGTGGCCGCTTTGGGCCAAGCGTTCTTCCGCTGGCACCATAAGCCCAACGCACTGTGCGGCACGGGGGGGACGGAGGCCGAGCGCGAGGCCTTCGTGGTGTCGGCGTTCGAGCGGCTGCACAGCGCGGCGGCCGACGTAAACGAACCGTATCACCCGCGCCAGTGGACACCGTTACATATGGCGGCAGTGGGTCCGGCGCCGTCGCGCGTGGCCTGGTTGCTCGCGCACGGCGCCGACGCGAACGCAACAGATAGACACGGGATCACGCCATTGGAACTCGCGGCAGGAGGGTACCGCCATCCAACACGGCCAGCGAATCTGGCGCTCTTACTCCCGCACACCTCGGACCCGGCGGCGCTCAATCGCACGCTGGCCGGCCTGGCGGCGCGGGGGCAGTTCGAAGCCGCCCGGCTACTCCTGGACGCCGGTGCAGCGCCGACGGCAAACGCCCTGGGAGCGGCGGCCGGCGCGAGGCCGACCAGGGAAGCGTTGGCCTTGCTGACCCTGTTTTTGGACCGAGGCATGGATCCGAATGAGCGTACGACGGGTCCTGTTGAGGGGGTGGGACATGGAAGACTGCCGCTGGCCGCCGCGGCGGCGGCGGAGTCCGCGGCGGGCGTGAAACTGTTGTTGGCTGCCGGGGCGGCCGTAAATGGGACGGACGTGGTCGGCCCACCCCAGTGGACCGGCTTGGGGGGAGTGCAGGGGCCGGCGATCCACCACGCAGCCAGCCGAGGCAACGAGAGGATCTACGAAATCCTGAAGGCGCACGGGGCTGACTTGACCGCACTGAACGCGTGGGGCGGCACCCTGTTGCACTCGGCCCTCGTGCTGCGGCACCAGCAACGGGGGATGCGCCCCGACGCGGCAATCAAAGCATTCGTGGACCAGCGACTGCGGGAAGGAGCGGACCCCAACGCGCGGGACGCGGGGGGCGCCACTCCGCTATTCGTCGGCATTCGCAACCACGCCAACGGCGATGTCCTCCGCGCATTGTTGGCGGCCGGTGCGGATGCATCGGCCGCGCTCCCGGACGGCGTCACCGCATTGGCCGAGGCGGTGACGTATGACAACGGAGTGGCAGCCGCGATCCTGATTGCGCGCGGGGCTGACGTGGGGTGGCGGGACGCAGACGGCTTGACGCTCCTGCACCGGGTGGCACGGGGGAGCGGCCTGTCTCCCACCCCGAAAATGATCGACCTGTTGGTTGGCGCGGGCTTGCCAGTGGACGCGACGGACCGGCAGGGCCGTACGGCGCTGCACCACGTCGGTTACCAGGAAAACCTGGACGCGCTGCTGGCCCACGGCGCTGACATTAACGCCGTGGACTCGGACGGGCGTACGCCGCTCCATCTCCACGCTCGGAACGGTTCGTTTGTGACCCGGGCGTTCCTGGCGGCGAACGCGAGACGGGACATCAGAGACAACGCCGGGTTCACGGCTGTGGAGCTTGCGGAACGCAGCCAACGCAAACTCGTACTGCGCTGGTTTGAAGAATTCTAGGGTTGTCCACCAGCCCGCCTGCCTGTGCAAGGCCTATGGCCAGCCCGACGTCATCGGCGCCACACCCGAGGCCATGGCCGCGGCCGCCGACTTCGACCTGTCGACGGTGATCCAGTCGAGCTGACCCGCAGGCGGCGTGGGCCCGGGCGTTAGACGTCTTTGGGCAGCCCGAGGATACGCTCGGCGATAATGTTCTTCTGGATGTTCGGCGTGCCGCCGCCAATCACCACGTCGGGCCACGAGAGGGCCAGGTGTTGCCATCGGCCGCCATCGGGCACGATGTCCGCCCCGCCATCAAGCGGCCCGCGGCTGCCCTGAATCTCCAGCGCCAGTTCGCCCAGTTCGACTTCCAAGGCGGCGCGGTGCAGCTTGTTGACGGAGGTCTCGCTGCCGAGGGGCTCGCCGCGCAGTTGCTTGGTGAGGTACCGCAGTCCGTTGAGCCGCATGGCTTCGATGCGCGTGTCTGCGTGGGCGATGCGCCGGCGGATGGCCAGGATGTCCGCAGCGGCGGTCCCGTTGCGCGTGCACTGCTTCGCCAGTTCCTTTATCCCCTCCAGGTTGCGCTGCAGGGCGGTCACGTCGGAGATGCTGGACCGCTCGTGGGCCAGCGCGGAGACGGTGACCTTCCAGCCTTCCCCTTCCTGGCCGAGCCGGTCCGCGACCGGCACCCGCACGTTGTCGAAGAAGACTTCGGCGAACATGCTCCCGCCGGACATGTTTTGGATGGGCCGCACGGTGATGCCGGGATCGTCCATGGACACCAGCAGGCACGTAATGCCTGCGTGCTTGGAGGTCGAAGCGTTGTCCGTACGGACCAGCAGGATCATCCACTGGGAAAACATGGCGATGGAGGTCCAAATCTTCTGGCCGTTGACGACGTACTCGTCGCCGTCGCGCACGGCGCGGCACGCCAGCGAGGCCAGGTCGCTGCCCGAGTTCGGCTCGGAGTAGCCGGTGCACCATTGCAGTTTGCTGTCCAGGATGTCTGGAATGAAGCGCTGCTTCTGCTCCGGCGTGCCGTACTGCACGATCGCGGGGCCGACCCAGGCGAGGCCCATGTAACACGTGCCGAGGGGCGGCGCCTTCGCGCGGGCCATCTCCTCTTTGAGGATGGCCTGCTGGCTGATGGAGCCGCCACCGCCGCCCACGTCTTTGGGCCAGGCGAAACCCACCCAATGCTTCTCGCGCACTTTGGTCTGCCACGCCTCGGAATCCCCGCTGCCCCGCGCGGGGTGGTGTTCCTCGATGAACTGCCGCACCTCGGCGCGGAACGCTTCTTCTTCGGGTGTGAAATCGAAATCCATCAGAGACCTCCCAGCGCGGCCACCCGCTCGTAGTGGAACTCGGCGTCGCCGAAGATGGGCCGCACCCACTTCGCGCGCTTGAGGAACAGGTGCGCGTCGTACTCCCACGTGTAGCCGATGGCGCCATGCAGTTGGATGACGTCGATGCCGATGCGCGGGAAGGCTTCACTGGCATAGGCCTTGGCCCGCGACACCGCTATCGACAGGTCGCCGCGATCCTCGTCCAGACACCAGGCGGCGTAATACACCAGCGACTTGAACGACTCGATGTCCACATACATCTCGGCCAGCGGGTGCTTGACACCCTGGTACACGCCGATGGGCTGGCCAAATTGCACGCGCTCTTTCGCGTACTCGGTGGTCAGGTTGTGCGCCGCCTCCGCCGCGCCCACGGCTTCCGCGGTGACGGCGGTAGCCCCCGCGTTGACGATGCGGGTGATCGCCTCGCCGCCGCCGCCGGTCAGTATGGCGTCCTCCGCAACGGCCACCCCGTCAAGTGACAGCCGGCCCAGACGTTTCGTCAAGTCGATGCCGGGCCAGTCCTTGGCTGATACGCCCGCTTGACTCCGCTCGATCGCGGCGAGCGCGGGCTCACCGTCGCGGCGGAAGGCTACGACGAACAGATCTGCGGCGGCCGCATATTGCACGAAGCACTTCTCGCCCGACAGCACCACACCTCCGGCGTCGGGCTGCGCCGCCATTTGGATGCCGCTGAGGTCCGGGGTATCGGCCTCCTCGACAAGGGCCACGGTGCCGATCAGGCTGCCGTCGGCTAGGCCGGGGATCCACCGGGCCTGCTGCGCCGCGCTCCCGGCGCGCCGTAGCGCCTCGATGGCCAGCGTGGTGGGGATGAGCGGCGAGGGAAAGAGGCTGCGGCCCGTCTCCTCCAGCAGCACGACAAGATCGACCCAGCCGAGGTCAGCGCCGCCGTGCTCTTCGGAGACGATGAGGCCGAGCCAGCCGAGCTGCGCGATCTGCTGCCAGTGCGCGCGGGAGAAGCCGTCCCCCGCGTGGTCTTCGGTGACCGTCCGCACCTGTGCCAGGGATGCATGCTCGTCCAAGAACCTGCGCACCTCCCGGCGCAGCAGCTCTTGCTCTTCCGTGAATCCAAAGTTCATGGCCCGACCTCTTTCCGATCGTAGTCTGCACGGCCGCCGCGCAGGGCGGAGATCTTCCGCGGGATCCGCCGCAATTCGGCAACGGGGCGCCACCCGTCCGGGCACGAGCGTGGAACCTGCGCCAACACTATATATGCCGCGGGCCAGGTCGCGAGGATGCGTCGAGTCCCTGGCCGGGTTATCCGCGAATCAGGAGCCGGCACGAGGGGCCCTTCCGGCCCCTTCCGGTGGCGGAGGCGGAGGGAACCGAACCCGAACGAATCCGGCTACCCGGTGCAGACGGACAATTCAAAACCGTCCGAAATGTGCAACGTGGTGGATTCGAATCCGTTCGCACCCGACTGGACGTAGTCCACGTAGGGTCGCAGGTCGCGCTTGAAGGTAAAAATGTTGTCGGCCATCACAATCGCGCCGGGACGAAGTCGCGGCTTCAGCAACTTGAGGACCGGAAGATAGAGATCTTTCCAGCCGTCGATGAGAACAAGATCCACGGGCCCGGGCACCTCTGTAAGAGTCTGCAGCGCGTCGCCCAATCGCACGTCGACGAGGTCATCCAGTCCCGCTTCGGCCAGGTTGGCTGCGGCGCGTTCGTGCTTGGACGGTTCGATCTCTGTGCCGACCACACTGCCGCCACCGTTGTCCCGCACTCCGGCAGCCAGGTAGATGGTCGAAATGCCGAATGACGTGCCGAACTCGACAACCTGTTTCGCGCCGGTCGCCCGGACCATCAGGTACAGGTATTCCCCCTGCTCCCGCGAGATGGGGATGTAACAGCCCTTCAGCGCCTCGGGGCTGATGACCTGGGAGAAACTCTGTCCCGTCAGCTTCCCGATGAGCAATCGCGGCAGCAACCCCAGGAACTTCCACCGGTCCCCCTTCGCTTCCTGGTGCAGACGAGCCAGGGTGTTGTGCACCCGCGCGGAATGCAATGTGTTGGTGGTCATGTGGACTCCTTGGACCGCCTTCGGCATGGGGGCCGCCGACGGCGGTTCGGTTCGCTGTGGCTCACGGTTCGCGACCGGCGCGGGCCGAAGCGTCTAGCACCCGTGGGGCCCCGATTATGCGACGGCGGTCCCTTCCAACTCGGCCATGAGGTCGGGGAATGCGGGTCGCGCGCCATCCCACAGCGTCTGCGCTGGCTTCACATCGGCCTCGGCGAGACGGCCTGTCAATGCGTCAACGTTCGCGACTATGGCGTCCACATCCGTGCTGCAAACGGTCAGGTGTACCACAGTCGCCAATGTCATACCTCGCCGGCAGTTTCGACCACGAGGAGGATCGTTCCCGCTTCCACCTGGTCGCCTTGGGCGACTCGGACCTCGGTGACGACGCCGTCATGGGTGGCACGCATCGGATGTTCCATCTTCATCGCTTCGAGCACCAACAGCGTGTCCCCGGTATGTACAGAGTCGCCCGCCTTGACGCGCAGGTCGATGATCTTGCCGGGCATCTGGGCCACGAATCCCCCCGCGGTCTCCTCGAATCCCGGCAGCGTAAAGCGCGGCCGTTCGGTGAAGGCCAGGTCGCCGTTCGGCCCCTGGGTAATCAGCTGGTCGCCTGCACGGGTCACGCGCGCCTGGGTGCGGCGGCCCCCAATCTCCACGTCGATCCCGTCCTCGCGCCAGGCGTGGATGCGGGCGATCGTGCCGTCCGCGAAACGGAAGCTCCCGCCGCGAAGGGAACGATAGAGCACCGCTACGCTCGTCTCGCCGTGATCGAGGACGAGTTGCTGATCCGGGAAGCGGCCGTTGCGCCAGCCCGATGGCGCGGTTCCGAGCACCAGGGCCTTCGCCCGGTTCTCGCCCTGCACCCAGAGCGCGGCCACCTGCGCCATGCGCGTCCGCTCGTCGTCGCTGGGTTCGTGCGCGCGCGCCGGCTGGACGCGATCGATGAAGTCGGTCGTCGTGTCGCCGGCGAGGAACTCCGGCGTGCGCAGCGTGGCGACAAGGAAGTCGCGGTTGGTGACGACCCCGCCCAGGTGCGTGCGCGCCAGGGCGAGCGCAAGGCGGCCCGCGGCTTCACGCCGCGTCGGCGCGTGCGCGATCACCTTGGCGAGCATGGGGTCGAAGTCGGTGCCGATGACCGAGCCTGCCACCACCCCCGAGTCCCAGCGCACCTCCGGCGTCCGTGCAGGCACGAACGCGGCGAGCTGTCCGCTGGCGGGCAGGAAGTCGTTGGTCGGATCTTCCGCGTACAGGCGCGCTTCGATCGCCGCGCCGCGGAACGTGATGTCACTCTGGGCGTAGCCCAGGGGCTCGCCGGCGGCGATGCGCAACTGCTCACGGACCAGATCGATGCCGGTCACCAGCTCGCTGACCGGGTGCTCCACCTGGAGACGCGTGTTCACCTCGAGGAAAAAGAACTCCCCCGAGGCGTCGTCGAGCAGGAACTCGACCGTGCCGGCCGAGTGGTAGCCAAGCTCGCGGGCCAAGCGGAGCGCGGCTTCGCCCATCGCCTCGCGCAGCGCGGCATCGACACGCGGGGAGGGCGACTCTTCGAGAATCTTCTGGTGGCGGCGCTGGATAGAACACTCACGCTCGCCCAGGTGCACGAGCGTTCCGTGGGCGTCGCCCAGGATCTGGATTTCGATGTGACGCGCGCGCGGGATATACCGCTCAAGGAAGACCCGATCGTCGCCGAAACCCCCGAGCGCTTCGCGTTGCGCCGCCGCCACAGATTCCTCGAGGGCGTCCGCCGAGGCGACAATGCGCATGCCCTTGCCGCCGCCGCCCGCGGCGGCCTTCACCATCAGCGGGTAGCCAACCGCGGCCGCGTCACCCGGATCATCAGAGCCCGGCAGGATGGGCACCTGCGCCTGTTGGGCGAGGGCCTTGGCGGCGATCTTGTCGCCCATCCGCTCAATAGCTTCGGGGGAGGGGCCAACCCACGCCATGCCTGCGGCGGCGACGGCGGTCGCAAAGCCCGCGTTCTCTGACAGGAAACCGTAACCGGGGTGGACGGCGCCGGCGCCGGTGGCCCGGGCGGCGGCGAGGATGGCGGCGGCGTCGAGATAGGACGTGTCGAGGCGCACGGCTTCGTCGGCGTCGTGCACGAACGGGGCGTCGGCGTCGGCATCGACGTACACGGCCACGCAGCGGATACCCATGTCGTGGGCGCTGCGGATGACCCGGCGGGCGATCTCCCCGCGGTTGGCGATGAGGAGCGTCGTGAAGCTCACAGGCGGAACACTCCGTATCCACGTGCACCGGCGATGGGCGTATTGCGCACCGCTGAGAGGCAGATGCCCAGCACCGTGCGTGTGTCGCGCGGGTCGATGATCCCATCGTCGCTGATCGCCCCGGTAGCCTCGAGCGCCACCGAGCCCTGGTCCTGGACCGCCTCGACCATGGCGCGGAGCTGCTCGTCGGCTTCCTCGTCGAAAGGTTCGCCTTTTCGGGCGGCCTGTCCCCGGCGCACGATCGACATCACACCGGCAATCTGCTTGCCACCCATCACCGCGATCTTGGCGCTGGGCCAGATGAAGGTGAACCGGTTGTTGAACGCGCGCCCCCCCATGGCGTAGGTGCCCGCGCCATACGAGGCGCCGACGATGACCGTGAGGTGTGGCACCGTCGAATTGGTCACCGCGTTGATGAGCTGGGAGCCCTTCTTGATGATGCCGGTCTGCTCGAAGTCGCGCCCCACGATGAAGCCGGTCAGGTTCTGCAGGAACAGGAGAGGCACGTCGATCTGGTTGCAGAGTTGGATGAAGTGGGCACCTTTCTCGGACGACTCGCCGTAGAGCACACCGTTATTGCCGAGGATGCCCACCGGATAGCCGTCGATGGACGCGAAGCCGCACACGAGCGTCTGCCCGTACCGCGGTTTGAACTCCTCGAAGCGCGATCCGTCGACGATGCGGCCGATCACGTCGCGAATCTCCACGGGACGCCGCAGGTCCGGGCTCATGATGCCCAGCAGCTCCTCCGGGTCTAGCACGGGCGGGTCGGGGCGGAGCGAGGGCTCCGGACCGGGCTTAGACCAGTTCAGGTGGGACACGATCTCGCGACAAAGCCGCAGCGCATCGCGTTCGTCCTCGGCCAGGTACTCGCCCAGGCCCGACATCTCCGCGTGCATCTGTGCGCCGCCGAGCGATTCATCATCCGACTCCTCGCCCGTCGCCATCTTCACGAGCGGCGGCCCCGCCAGGAAAATTTTGGACTGCCCCTTGATGACCACGTTGTAGTCCGACAGGCCAGGCTGATACGCGCCGCCGGCCGTGGAGGACCCAAACACGATGCATACCGTGGGGATCCGCATTTTCGAAAGCTCGATCATCTCGTAGAAGAACCGCCCGGTCTCCGCGAAGTGCAGAACCTTTGCCGGGCGCGGCCCATCGCCACCCCCTGGCGGCCTCATGCGCAGGTCGGCGCCGGCGGATTCCACGAAGCTCACGTAGGGGAGGCGGTTGTCGCGGGCGATCTCGATGGCGCGCATCCACTTCTTGGCCGCGTAGGGCGTGAGCGCACCGCCCAGCACGGTGGGATCGTTCGCGAAGATCACGCACTCGACGCCGGCGATGACCCCGATGCCGAGCACGGCGCCACCGCCAACTGCGTAGTCGGAGTTGTAGCCGGCGAGGCCGCTGATTTCGAGGAAGGGGCTATCGGGATCGAGAGCCAGAGCGACGCGCTCGCGGACAGGCAGCTTGCCGCGCTTGGCGAGCCGTTCGTGGTGGCGGGCGCCTCCACCGAGCTCGGCCTCGTCCAGGAGCGTCTCGATTTCGTCCAGCTTTTGCAACATGGCGTCCCGGTTCTCCTGGAACTCGGGCATGCGCGGATCGAGGGTGGACCGCAGGGGCGGAGCGAGCAGAGGGGGTTGCATAACGTTCCTCTTCCGGGGGAGTCCCATGACCGCAGGAGCCCGCTTCGGGGCCTGCCGCATCGTGGTGGCGCAAAGGGTAACAGGCTAGACACTGACTGACAATAAACATGACCGCTCCCCCCCAGGGCGCCGGCGGGCTGGAGCGCGAGGGTCTGGCGCTGCAGGCGGCCTGGACCGAGAACCGGAAGAAGGGGTTCCAACCGCTGCCCGTCGACGTGGGCGCGCTCCTAGTTCAGGAGGCGGCTGGGAAGGCCTACGACGAGCCGCTGCTGACCGTGCCGTCGCACCCGGCGCGCGGACTCGACCTCGATCTCAAGGCCGCCGGCATCCGGAAGCGCGCCGCGCGCGGCAAGATCGACTTTCACGCACTGCGAAACACCTTCATCACCATGACCATCGAGGCCGGGGCGTCCGTCAAGGAAGCGCAGACACTCGCCCGCCATGCGTCCCCCGACCTGACCTTCAACGTGTACGCACGGGCGCGGGAGGAGCGCCTGAGCGCCGTGGCGGAGGCGTTGGCGGGTCCGGTGCTGAACGGGAATGGGGTTGGGCTGTCGTCGTCTAACCATTCGTGATGGTCGCGAGGTAGGACAGCGCTGGCCTACCGCCCGCCGCCTCCGGAAGTGATCGTTGCCTTGCCGTGTCGAGCGGGTCCGGTCCATTCCGCTTCAGCTCCCCGCACAGGCGCTGGCCCTAACATAAACTGTGGTACGACAAGTGAGGGCAGGTCACATGGGTATGCCGTCCGACGAAAATCAGCTACTAAATGAAGCGCGGGATTTTGTATCTCGCTTTCGCGCCAGTCTTTCCCCGGAAATACGTGCCGCAGACCTGACAATGCACTCCAAGGTCCCATTTAAGGCAGCCACATTGCGAGAGGCCTATTTTTATCGCATGACGGAACTTTCAGCGGCCGCATGCTCGCTCTACGAAGACAAACTTTACTTATCAGGCCTAATAGTGACTAGAGCTGTTATTGAAACGCTGGCTGCGCTTTACTATCTGAAAGAGGCCGTTTCCACATTCCTGGAAAAGCCGGACATTGAAATACTGGATCAAGTCTTGATGGCCGGACTGTCGGGATCCAGGCATCCGGATGCAAAGGCGGACGGACTGCCGTCCAGCATCAACATAATGACTATGATCAAGCACCTTGATCGATCTATTCCCCAACTAGAAAATCACTACAATTGGCTATCGGAAATGGCCCATCCCAATTCCCTGGGGGTCGTTAACACATACGCAAGAACAAACGCGGAGACCCTGACTGCAGAGTTTACGGTCGACAAGTTATCCGACGAGATCTTGCCTGGCACGAAACTGTTGCTGGCTTGTTTAGCCACTTTCGAGGATGGTTACAACGAACTTGCGGAACTACTGTCGCTTCTCAATGCCGCCTGTAATGGAACGGCACAACACTAACCCCGTCTGCTGGCAAGCATCCACATTTGGACTCGCCAGACCCGGGGTCTGGCTCTGGTTCTCCCAGCCATCAGACCCGGCGCCGCCGCAGCCCGTGGCGCAACCGGCTGCCATGGGCGAACCTCGCGGGTCGCCGCTATAGGAAATGGGAAGGCCATGACCGGCCCCCTGAATCTGGTCCAAGGCTCATGCAAGTATCGTTGGCTGTTGGGCACAGGCGCAAGGACGGCCGGTCAGGGGCCGGCCTATTTTGGAATCTAGGGGGCAATGTAAGGTCAGACCTTGCATCATCTTGGACACGGGCTTGCCCCCTAGATGGCCCCTTTTCGTGCGCGGTGCGGAAAGAAGAAAGCCGGAAGCCGCTCCGAATGAGCAACTTCCGACTCGGTTTCTTCGGTGGAGGCGGCGGGAATCGAACCCGAAGCGGCCGGTTTACCCGCGACGTCGAACAGCGGACAGGCGGAGGCAAACGCCGGACAGATCGAGTCACCTACGGGTCAGACTCGGACAGACGTTCCGCCGGCACATGTCGAGGAGCGGACAGAACCGGTCACCCAAGGGGCAAGTAGCGGTCAGCCGAGCGCCCCCATCGCGCCCCCACGTGATCTGCTCTACCTCGCCTGGGCCCGGCCGCAACTGCCGGAACAGATTCAAGGGTGCATCATCGCACTGGTGGAGGGCTACCTGAGTTCGCGGCGGCAGTAGCCCACTGTCCAACTGCTCCTCGGCCTTATCCGTCTCGGCGTTCGCATGGGAGGCACAAGCAGCTTGTGGCCATGCGAAAGGCTCGCGTAGTCTGGGCCGGGACGACTGCATTGAGGCACGTAGCTACAGAACCGGGCCGCTGGGTGGATCAGCCCGAGTCTTGGGACGACGTCCGACGGCCTGGAACGTGTCAAGACTGCCGGGCGGCCATGTTCTGGTGAACCAACGCCGACGGAGATCCAGGGCTTAGCACTGGCCGAGCGGGCGCGCCTGTTCACCGTAATGACGTATCTCTAGGACATTGCCGTCGGGGTCGTTGAAGTAAGCCGATTGCTCGGCCGCGCCGCGGGCCCCGAAGGCTCCGGCCCCACTCGATTTCAGCTCTACGCCGCGCTCTGCCAAGCGGGAGACGATGGCCGCGTACTCGGAAGCGGCCACCGACAGGCAGACGTGGTTGATGGGAGCTCCTCCGGCTTCGCCTCCAGTGAACTCGCGCACCTTCGGCGCTGCGCTGCGGTCCATCAGGTCGATGAGGGTCGCCTCATTCAACCGAACGCTGGGGAAGCTGGTCTTCCCTTCTGCGAACTCGTCAGACCGGACAGGCTCCATGCCGAGAAGGTCCACGAAGAACGCGAGAGAATGCTGCTGGTTGTCTACCCAAAGGACGATGTGGTCGATGTTCATAACGTGGCCTCTCAGTTTCCGGTTGATTGAACGGGGTCTGGTGCGATCACGGGCGTTTCCGTGAAGTACCCGGCTGCAACCCGGTAAACTGACC
>CBDUXP010000017.1:0-74328 GCA_965371225.1 uncultured bacterium
TTTCTGTAGTTCTCTGTCTTCCTTGGCGTGCTTGGCGTCCTTGGCGGTTCATCCTCACGGCACGGCGCGGCCCCCGTGCCCTACACCGATTGTCCCTTGGTGTGCTTCGTGTCTTGGTGGTTCGTTTTCTGTAGTTCTCTGTCCTCCTTGGCGACCTTGGCGTCTTGGCGGTTCATTGTCACGGCACGGCTTCGTAGCCGTGCCCTACACCGATTTCCCCTTGGTGTCCTTGGTGTCTTGGTGGTTAGATCTTTTCCAACAACTCCGCCACGTGCTGCGCGCGGATGGGCGCGCCCATGTCGGTGAACAACCGCTGCGCCTCGCACAACTCCCGCTCACGCGTGTCGGCGTCGCCGGTAAGCCGCGCGAGTTCGGCAAGTTCGACGCGAAGGAACGGTTCCATGATCGCGCCGCCGGTCTCTTGGACGAGTTCCAAGCCACGATCCAGCGCCGCCTGAATCTGCTCCCGCGCGTCCGCACCCTCGGTCCCCAACAGCACGCGCGCCAGCGCGTACTGCGCCTGGCACTCCTGAAACTTCACGCCGCGGTCCACGGCCATGGCCACCGCCTCGTCCGCCGTCGCCCGCGCGCGCTTCAGCTCGCCCCGGCCCAGGTACCCTTGCGCAAGGAGCGCAAGATACTCAGCTTCGAAGTGCCGGACGACCCGGTCGCGACGGGATATCTGTATGGCCTCTCCGAGCACGGCCGTCAGGTTCTCCCAATCCTGGGCGGCCGAGAAGCCGTACGCAAGCCAACCTCTCGCCAGCACCCGCGAGTGCGAACTGCCAATCGTTTCGGCAATATGCAAGCCTTCCTGCCCGTGCGCCTGCGCCGCCGCGGTCGCGCCCTGAAGGGCCTCGACGCCGCACAAGTAGCCTGCTCCCCAGCCCAGGGTTTCGGTCTCGCCCATTTGGCGGCCCGCATCGAGTGCTTGTCGGCACAAGCGTTCCCCGTCAGACGCCCGTCCTGTAAGCGCAAGGAAGTACCCTGCCTGAACGCGCGCCAGCACGTGTATGCGAAACCCAACGATCTCGAGATCGAAATCGGGATCCTCACGCGTCAACTCCATGCTGTGCTGCGCCGCGGCGAGAGCGTCATCCAGACGTCCGATGGCGAAGAGCGACACGGCATCCATCCACGAGTCAAGGCCGCGTGCCTCAGCGATCCGTGCCGCCTCCTCCGCAAACTCCACGTTCGCCCGCACGTCCCCTTCCGTATACCCTCGAATCGCGCCATAGATACCGTGCAGAAGCCACAAGCCGCGCATATCGTTGAGGCGTGTGGCCAGTTCTTTGCCTCGCTCGAAGAACCCGGTCGCCTCCTCGGCGGACATGCCGGCGCGCCAGCCCCAGTTCAACATCTGGAAGCAGGCCTCCGCAGCCAACCTGTCCGACTCCTCGGACTCCGGCAATGCCGCAACCAAGACGCCCACCTGTTGCCAATGGTGCAGGGCGGCCGGGATGTCGCTGCTTCCGATCCACCGGGCGGCGCGGCGATGCCATTGGGCGGCGGGGAGGTGGTCGCCGGCGGCTTCGTGGTGGTGGGCGAGAACGGCGGCGCGTTCGTCCAGGTCGTCGGAGTAGAGTGCTTCGATGGCCTGCGCGACGGCGGTGTGGGTGCGGGTGCGCCGGTCCGTGAGCTGGGAGTGGTACGCCACCTCCTGCGTCAAGGCGTGTTTGAAAATGTACTCGGCCTGGGGGTACTGGCCGGTGGCGTACAGGAATTGGGCGCCGACGAGCGCGTGGAGCACGGCCTCCAAGTCGACTGGCGCGTCGGCCAGCACACGGCGCAGCACCGGCTCGGAGAACGTGCGCCCGATGACCGCGGCCGTCTGCAGGATGTCCTTCTGGCCCTCGGGCAGCCGGTCGATGCGGGCGCTCAGCACCGCCTGTACGGTGGCGGGGATCGTCAACTCCTCAATGGGCCGCGTCAGGGTGTACGCCCCCTTCGCGCCGGCCAGCCCGCCGTGCTCGGCCAGGTCCTGCACCGCCTCCTCAATGAAGAACGGGTTGCCCCCGGTCCCGTCGCGAATGAGCTGCGGCACCCCGTTCAGGGACGGATCTTGGCCCAACAGATCATCCAGCATGTATGTCGTAGCCTCAGCATCCAGCGGCGCGAGCGCAATCTGTTGGTAGGTGGACTGCCGCGTCCACTCGGCCTCAAACTCGGGCCGGAAGCTCACGAGCAACAGCGCATGCGCCCCCGGCACCGCCTCCACGAACGCCTCCACGAACCCCAGACTCGCCGCATCGAACCAGTGCAAGTCCTCGAACAGCAGCACCGCGGGCGCGGTGGCCTGGCGCATGAGTTGCTGCACCATGCCGAACAACTGCCGCTGCTTGGCCTCCGGGGCCATCCCCTGGGGCACGGGCCGCTGCGCGTCGGGGATGCCCAGGAACTCGAACAGCACGGGCAGCACGTCATCGAACGCCTTATCGAGTAGCAGCAGCATGCCCGCCACCTTCTGCCGCGCCTGCTGGTCCGTGTCCTGTTCCGTGACGCGGAAAAACCTGCGCATGAACTCGAGCATGGGCAAGAGCGGCACCGCCTTGCCGTGCGCCACCCCGTGCGCTTCGTAAACGGGGATGTGCTGCGCGCTGCACTGCTGCGTGAACTCGTAACACAACCGGCTCTTCCCCGTGCCCGCCAGTGCGACGACGCCCACCACCTGTCCGTCACCGCTGCGCGCCCGCTCCAGTGCGTCGTGCAACGTCCGCATCTCTCCGTCGCGGCCCACGAACTTGCTGAACCCCCCCGCGCGCGCCACGTCCAGGCGGCTGCGCGCGGCGCCCACCCCTTGCAGCTCCCGCACGCCCAGTTCGCCTTGCACGCCCTTGACCGTCATGGGCCCCAGGTCGCGCATAGCGAAGAACCCGCCCACGATGCTGGCCGTGTGTTCCGTCAGGAAGACCGTGCCCGGGTCCGCCATGGTCTCCATCCGTTGCGCGAGTCCGACCGTATGCCCGATGGCCGTGTAGTCCATGTGCAGGTCGTCACCGATGGCGGCCACTACGACTTCACCCGAGTTCAACCCCAGCCGGACAGCAAAGTCCAGCCCCTGCTGCTTACGCACCTCCGAGGCGTACCGCTTCACGTCGTTCTGCAACTGCAACGCGGCGTAACACGCGCGTTGGGCGTGATCCTCGTGCGCAATCGGCGCCCCGAACAGCGCCATGATCCCGTCGCCCGTGAATTGCGTCACGGTCCCTTCGTACCGGTGCACCCCGTCCGCCAGCACGTGGAAGAACCCGTCCATGATCGTGCGCCAGGCCTCCGCGTCCACCTGCTCCTGCAGGGCCATGGAGCCGCGCACGTCCGCGAACAGCACCGTCACCTGCTTGCGCTCCCCCTCGATGGCGCCGCGGCTATGCAGAATCTTGTCCGCCAGATGTTGCGGCGGGGTGAAGGAACGCGGCTCGGGGGTCGCCGCGCCGACCGCCGCGCCGCAACTGTCACAGAATTGGGCATTGATCCGCAGGTTGCTCGTGCACGAGGGGCAGGTGGTAGTCAGCGCCCCGCCGCAGCCGTCGCAGAACGCTGCGCCCTCCCTGTTTTCTTGCCCACACGCTGGACACCCCATGCCCAATCCCCCTCGGAAGCCGCAACCGCGCTTGGTCCGTAGCATATCGCAGGCGGGACACGGGGGTTTGCTGGCTGGCACCTGTTGGCATATAATCTCACCATGCCTGCGGAGGCCGTGGCGGAGGGTCGGACGGGGGATGCCGGCGGGCGGCGCAGGGACACCGCTTCATTGTCGACCAGGATGCACTGTTCCGTCAGCGGCGGCCTGCACAACGCGCTGCGCCGCTGCGCGGGGGGCCGGGTGGGCGCATGATCCCGTGGGGTGACGACTTGCCGCTGGCCCGGCGGCCGATTGCAACGTATGGGCTGGCAATCGCCACCGTGCTGCTGCTTCTGTTTCTGGCGCCGCAGTCGGGGTTCGCCGGTCTGGGCCGCGTCTACGGCTTCGCCCCGGCCGGCAGTGACCTCTGGCGCTTCCTGAGCGCGATCCTTCTGAGCGGGACGGCGCTGCACATGGCCTTCGGGCTGCTGTTCCTGGTGAGCATGGGACGCCTGGTGGAGGACACGGTCGGGCGGCCGGCGTTCGTGCTCTATTACCTCATGGGTGGTGCGTTCACGTTCGGGTTCTATTTCGCCGTCTACCCGGATAGCGCGCATCCGATTCTCGGCGCTCCGGGTGCGGTGGGCGCGATTCTCGCGGCTTATCTCGTGCTGTTTCCCAAGGGGAACGTGCGGTTCATCTACTGGGCGTGGTACTGGCGAGGCAGCGTGTTCGTCCCCGCGTGGCTGTGTGTGGCGCTGTGGTTCGGTGTGGAGTTCCTGGTGGGGTATCGCGACTTCGTCGCCGGCGGCCCCTACCCCATCGCCGGGTGGGCGTTTGCGGGTGGCTGTGCGGCCGGGGCGCTCATCGCCTTGCCCCTGCGCTTGATCGCCGCGCGCTTGGCCCCGGCCTTCGTGGAGAGCGAGGATGCACACGTGCACATGCCGGCAGTGGTACAACAGCAGGCGCAGGCGCAGTGGCGGGCGGAGAGCAGCGGGTCGGGGGAGATCCTGCAGGACGCGGCCGGCGCCTGGGCGGCCCGCATCAACGACCGGCTCACGGAAGGCAATGCCGGGGGGGCGCTCCGCCTGTTCGAGCGGCATACGGGCACTCACTCGATGAACGCGATCGAGCCTGCGACGCGCTACTGGCTCACCGAAGCGTGTCTGGCGAAGGGCCGATACTGGCGCGCGGCGACCCTGCTGGAGAGCCTGCTCGCGGGCGGGTGCCCGCCGCCGCTGGCGACGCGTGCGCACGCGCTGCTTGCCGCGCTGTACGGCGAGCACCCGTATTTCCATGAAAGTGCGATGCCCCACTTGGAGGCGGCTCAAGCGGACATCCCGGCGGGCACGCCGGCTGCCGATCTCCTGCTCGAGGTGGCGCGCCGGGTGGAGGCGGCGCGCGAGCATGACTTAACGATGAGCCAGCGCGACCGGCTGTGTCTGATGCGGGAGACGCAAGAGAGTTACCGCATTGTGGAGGCCGCCCCGTTGGTGGCCCAGGCGACGGGCCGGAGCGTCAAGGAGGTCATGCGAGACCTGCGAAATAATCCGGGCATCCTGGCGTGGAAAGTGCCGCGGCAGCGCGCGTTGGATTTGGCCGCGGCGCTG
This sequence comes from uncultured bacterium, assembly GCA_965371225.1. Lineage (GTDB taxonomy): Bacteria > Abyssobacteria > SURF-5 > CBDUXP01 > CBDUXP01 > CBDUXP01. Next base: position 5,173 of record CBDUXP010000017.1, read on the forward strand.
GGGCACGCGGGCATCCACGTGGGGCTGGTGCCGCTGATGGCGTTGCGCGGCCACGGCAAGACGGAGCCGGTCGAGCATGTAAGCGTGCAAGGCCCGGGCCTCGAATTTGGCCTCGCCGGCGAAACGCTGCAGGTGCCGTGGGGAAATCTGGCGTTGGTGACCGGCGGCTTTCTTATGCTCACGACCGAGCAGCAGCAGCGGGTGTACGAGGAGGCGCGCGACGCGGCCCTGCAGAGCGGCGATGCCATGGGCTCGTTCGATTCGATGGTGCGCGAGCTGCGGCATCTGACCCTGGTGGACTTCTGGCTGCGGGAACCGCGGCGGCACCTGCGCGTCCGCGAACATCCCTTGCGCTTGCCGGAGGCGCAGTTACAAGCGGTCGTGTCCGCCATCCTGCGGGCGGCGCCGGACCTGCCCAAGAACTCGGGCCTCAATGCCGTGGCGAGCGGCGTGGTACCCGCCGATTGTCTGTTCGACGGGCGCGACTACTTCACGTATTACGGGACCTGGCAGCTCCAGTTGCAGGATTGGGACGCGTTACCGGCCGTGAGCGATTCCCTGCTGCACAATCTCACAGCAGCACTGTCGTCCAGCCTGTAGCGACGGCGGCGGCTCATGGGTCGGCCGCAACACACCTGTGGTGAAGCGTCCGCGTCGCTCGACGTACAGGCCGCAGGTTACTGCAGCATCCGGCGGGAGACGACGATGCGCTGCACCTCGCCCGTGCCCTCGAAGATGTCGTACACTTTGATGTCGCGGAACCACTTTTCCACGTACGCGTCGTGCATGAGCCCGTGTGCTTCCATGAGCTGCACCGCGTCGCTGGTGACCTCCACCCCCATCCGGCCGCAGTAGGCCTTACACATGGACGCCTCCATGGAGTTGGGGATGCCCTGATCGGCGAGCCAGCCGGCATGCCAGCAGAGCAGGCGGCCGGTCTGGATCTTCCGGTGCATGTCCGCCAGCCGGACCTTGAGCAGGTGGTAGCGAGGCAGCGGGCGGTCCAGCATGTAGGTGTTCGTCAGGAATTCGTGCACGCGTTCATAGGCGGCGCGAGCAATCCCCACGGCGATGATGGCCACCAGGGGGCGCGTCGCATCGAACGTCTTCATCGCGGTTTTGAACCCGCCGCTCGCCTGCTTCTCGTAGTGCTCTTCCCCGCCCAGGAGGTTTTCCTTGGGCACCACGCAGTCCTCGTACACCAGTTCGGCGGTCTCCGACGCGCGGAGGCCCATCTTGTCCTCGATCTTGCCGACGCGGAAGCCCGGCGTGTCGTTCGGGACCACGAACGCTCGGTGCGCTTCACGCCCCTGATTCGGGTCCAAGGTCGCAAACACCACGTTCCACTCGGCGCGCGCGCCGTTCGTGATGAAGCACTTGGTGCCGTTGATGACGTAGTTGTCGCCATCCTTGCGGCAGGTGGTGCGAATGGCGGCGGCGTCGGAGCCGGCGCCGGGCTCCGTCAGGGCGTACGCGCCCCAGCGCAACCTATCGTCCTGCTCGAAGGGGCCGAGGAACCGTTCCTTCTGTTCGGGGGTGCCGGTGATGCTCACGGGCGGGCCGCCCAGACCCGGCCCCGGCTGGGCCAGCGCGATCGCCGCATCGCCCCAGCCGAATTCCTCTGCACCAATGAGCATGTTGCGGTTGTTGAAGCGCACGGTCGGCCGGCCGTTGTCGCCCCCGTCCGTGTCCTGGCGCTGCCCGCGGCCCGCGCTCTGGCGCATGCGGGTGATCTGCTGGAGCGTCCGGAAGGTCTCCTCCGGCACCTCCCCCGTGCGGTCGGCTTCCAAGGACGCTGGCCGTAAGATGGACTCGGCGATCTGGTGGGCCATTGTCTTCATCTGTTGCTGCTGTTCGGAGAGCGTGAAGTCCATGATCGGTCCTCCTGCCTAGGCCAGCAGCGCGTCGGCCAGCGCGATGGCTTGCAGTTCCGAGATGCCGTGGAGCACTTCTTGCGCGCGGGCGTCGCGCATCCACTTTTCGGCGGGATGGTCCTTGATGTATCCGTGGCCCCCGAGGATTTGTACTCCCTCACAGGCCACGAACCGGGCGGTTTCCGCGACTTGCAGCAGCGCTTCCGGGACAGCCACGGCGCCGTCGCCTCCCCCGGCCAGCTCCGTGGCAGCATGCCAGGTTTGCCATCGGGCGCCGTTGACGAGAATGCCGCTGTCCGCCAGCTTGAACGCGATGGCCTGGTGCTCGCTGATGGGCTTGCCGAACGTCACCCGGTCCTTCGAATACCAGACGGAGTAGTCGCACGATGCGCGCGCGAGGCCCACCGACCGCGCGGCCCCGAGGACCTGGACTTTGCGCAATGCAGTCTTGACCGCCGCCAGGTCGGTGGAACCGGCAAGCAGTTCGGCCGGGGTGTTGTCCAGCGCGATGGGGTTGGTGGTCAGCGTGTGCAGCCCGACCTTAACGTCCGCCGGGTCCACGCTCAGCCCCTGGGCCCCCGCACGGACGACGTACACGCGGATGCCGTCTTCCCCGTCCGTGCCGGCCACGCGGGCGGTGACGAGGAAGTAGTCCGCCGCCTCGGCGGCAATCACGAGTAGCTTCCGGCCCGTCAGGGTGACACTTTCGCCGTCGCCCGAGGCCACGGTTTCCGTCTCGCCCAGCGTGGTGCCGGCCACGGGTTCGTGCCACGCCAGGCTCGCCGTGTACGTGCTGTTGGCGGGTTCGGTGAACGGCGTCAGGAGCGTCTGCTGCTGTGCGTCGCTGCCCAACGTCAAGACCACGTGAATGGGTCCGCCACTGCGGTCCAAGTCGGCCGCTGCGCCCACGTCACCCACCGCCAGTTCTTCGTTCACCAGGACGTGAGCCGCCAGGTCCAGGCCCTGCCCGCCGAGGGCTTCGGGGATGGCCAGGCTAGTCATGCCGAGTTCGTGGAACGCCTTGCGCAGTTCATCGCTGACCTGCCCAGCCTTCTCGAACTCGCGCAAGTGCGGGCGCAGCTGTTCCATGGCGAAGTCCGCAACCGTGTCTTTAATGAGTTGCAGGTCTTCATCCAAACCGAAATCAATCATGGAGTGGTCCCCCGGGGGCCGCTGCGACCGGTGGTGCGTTGCATGCTCGGAGCCAGTATGGGCACTGAAACTGCGACCGAAACTGCGGTGGAGTAAATGGCGTTTACCTTTACCGCATGAAGTATACCCGGAATCTGGCCCATTGGCCAAATTTAGGTTTCCGCCTGCACCCCACCCGGGCATCGGGCAAAAGATGCGGGCCGTCACGGCGAAGGGGTACGCCGGGATGAACAGGCGGCTATCGCGCATGCTCCCAGGAAATGCCGGGCCATCCCATGCTTACGAATCTGTATAAGTGGCAAATTATATAATTAGTTACATCATACTAATCAATCTTTTACATTAGGTAGGATATCGGCTGTTGGCCCCCGCGGCGCTTCCCGCGGCAGGGCAGGCGGCCGGGAATTCATTTCCCGCGAAGCGTCGAGATGTGGTTTTCAACAGGCCCTTACGTATTTTGTGCTTTTGTCTAAAAGCTTTCCAAATTCTTTTTTATCCTCCAGTATCCGCCTTGGAAGCACCGCATACTCCTTCTTAACATGCCCCTTCTTAACATGCCCCTTCGGAAAATATTTCAAGTGCTTTGCGCCCTGCTCTTTGAAGGCTTTTTTCAGAGCCTTGTCCCCAAGTCGGAGGGCGATGCCGAATTTTCCACATGAGATGAAAATGGTGCCATTGATATAGCCGCCCACCGCGCCAAACACATTCTTGAATTCCAGTTTGTGCGTGAAGGCCAGGCGGGGACGGGTTCGTCGAAGGAGTCCTTCCAATTTCTGCAAGTAGATATCGTTCATTTGCTCATCCGTCACGTGCGCATAATTTGACCTGTTATCTACGCAGAGTCATCTAAGAAACCTAATGAATGTGACTGGACGTGGGATTGCTGTCCCACGCAGTGCGCAGTGGGGCGTGGTCCCGCCGCCTGCCACAGTATTGGTGCCCCGTGAGAAACGTAATCCGCGCGTGAGAGATGGTTGGTGCGGAAGGGGGGATTTGAACCCCCACGACCTTGCGGCCACTAGAACCTGAATCTAGCGCGTCTGCCAATTCCGCCACTTCCGCAGAGGTGTCGTATGTCCGACAGCAGCAGCAGTTTAGGGCCTGTGCCGCGCGCCGTCAATTGGGCTTGGGCACCACGCCGTGAATCCAGAGGGTGTCCCCCTGGAGCCGGCGATGGGGCGGCACATAGATCTCCTCCAGGGTGGCGAGCAAGGGATATCTTTCAGGATTCGCGCGGATGGCGTCGATGGCGGCCCCGTTCCAGACCGGGCGGTAGTTCTCCTCGTCCGGCGACCGCCAGTAGTGGGTGCCGTACATGAGATACCGAACCCCGTGGCGTTCCACCTGTGCATCGAGCAGCGCCCCGTCAGTCGGCATGCCGAACACGCGGTGCTGCGCGCGCCAGCCCAGCTCCGCGCTGTAGCCCACCTGGGTCATCACGGTAGCGGGGGGTTGCGCATTGAGCCAGTCGATGGCCACCTGCGCCTCGACGCGCGCCGGCCGGAACCACACCACAAACGGCAGCGTCCTGACCGCCAGCGCACACGTGCCCAGCATGACGATGACGATCGCTGCTGCTGCCACACGGGGGGACAGGCGAACCCGGTGCGCCCCGGCCGCGGCCGCGCCCGCCACGCCGACCGCCATCAGGGCGGGCAACGGCAGAAACATGCGCGGCCGCTGGCGCACGATTTCCTGCGTGGCCGGAACGCACAAGACCAGGCCGAGGGCGAGCAGGGCCCACGCGAAGCCCCGCCGTGCCGGCGTCGAATGGCGGGCCGCTTCGTGCAGCAGCCACGCCAGCCCCCCGCCTGCGAGCAGCGGGCCGGGCGGAATCTGTAGCGGCAGGGACAGGCCCAGGCCGCGAACGGCCCATCGCATGGGACCCAATTCGAAAACGCCGTAGGCCAACGTGCGCGCTTCGCCCGGACTCGGCCACGACGTGCGCACCTGCGTGAGTTCGGCGGAGAAGGGCAACGCTTGCGGTGTGAGCAGTTGGCGCAGCCCCACGTGCCCCATGGGCTCCAACATGCCGCCAAGGCCGACAGCGGCTTCCGCTCCGCTGCGGTACACGTGCAACCGCCAGCCGAGCCACACGAGGTAGACGGCGGCCCCAGCAACCGCCGGCAGGAGCAGACGCCGGTGCCATTGCTGCGTGGTCACCGCGTAGGCGACCACCCCGGTTTGGCAGCCGGCGATGGCGAACACGCCGTAGTCACTCGCGGCGACCGTGGCGCCCGCCCACAGTGCAGCGAATCCGACTGCGCGCCGGCGCACCACCTCCGAGCCCTCCCCCGCCCCGGCCGCGGTCAGCCAGGCGCCCAACAAACCAAACAGGCACGCGGTGTAGGTGGTCTCCTTATAGGTCATGCCCGCCAGCAGGTACCACTGGGAACTCAGGACCAGGAGCGCCAGGACCGCCACGCGGGAGTACAGCCCCATGCCCGCCCGCCGCACGAGCCGCCACAACAGGAGGCCCGCCAGCGCTTCCATGCCCACCGCGACGGCCAGACCGGCGAGCGGGAGCGGGAGCAGGGTCGCGGCTATCCGGATCAGGATGGGGAACAGGGGTGGGTGGTTGACGAAACCGACGCCGCCGTAGAGGGAATAGCCCGGCAGCTTCTCCGCCAAGCCCAGGTAGATGGGATCGTCGAGGCCCAGGAAGTAGACGGGTTCGGGCGAGAGGCTGCGCGTGACGGCGAACGCGAGGACCACGGCGGCGAACGCTACGGCGGCGGCGCGCGGGAAGTGCGCCTCGGGGGTGCGGGAACCGGCGGCCTCACCCACCGAGGACGCGCCGGCAGACATCCACCGCGTGGCCCACCTGCGCGCGGTCCACGTCCAGGTGCGTCACCATCCGAAGGGCGGTGGGGCTCAGGGGCAGGCAACGCACGTCGGCCGCGCCCAGGTCCGCGCACAACTCGTGGGCCGACTTTGCGCACTGGGTCGTATCGAAGTAGACGATGTTCGTTTCCACCCGCCCGCCCTTGATCCTGAGCCCGTCCACGCCGGCCAACCCCTCGGCGAGAAACTGCGCGTTCGCGTGATCTTCCGCGAGCCGCTCCACGTGATGGTCCAGGGCGTAGAGCGCCGCGGCGGCGAGCACCCCGGCCTGCCGCATTCCGCCCCCCAGCATCTTGCGGACCTTGCGGGCCCGGGTCACCAGTTCCTCCGAGCCGATGAACACGGACCCTACCGGGCAGCCGAGCCCTTTGCTGAAGCAGAAGTTCAACGTGTCCACGTGCTGGGCGACCGTGTGCAACTCGACCCCGTGCGCGACGCAGGCATTAAAGACGCGCGCCCCGTCCAGGTGGACGGACAGGCCGTGTTCCCGCCCGGCGGCGCACACCGCGTCCAGGTCCGCAAGCGGATAGCAACTGCCGCCGCCGTAGTTGTGCGTGTGCTCGAGCCAGAGCAACCGGGTGCGGGGTTGGTGATAGTCCGAGGGCCGCATGGCGTCGTGAACCTGCGCGGGGTCGAGCAGACCGCGTTCGCTGGGCACGAGCGCCATACTGACGCCGGAAATTACGGCGTAGCCCGCCGCCTCGTACCGGTACAGGTGGGACGTGGATTCGATGATGACCTCATCCCCCGGTTCCGTGTGCACCTTGCACGCGATGGCGTTGGCCATGGTGCCGCTGGGCACGAACAGCGCGGCCTCTTTGCCGGCGAGTTCCGCACACCGCGCCTCGAGTGCGTTGATGGTGGGATCTTCGCGAAACACGTCATCCCCCACCTCGGCCGAAGCCATGGCGGCGCTCATCTGCGCCGTGGGTTGCGTCAGCGTGTCGCTGCGTAAGTCGACCGGAGACATGGGGAATGCGAGCAACTCAAATCATAGCGTAGGCCCGCCCGGCGGTGAGCCTGCGCCGGAAGGGGTTGCCTAGGGGCCCGTGCCCGCCTCAGCGGCTTTCGCTTCGTCCCAGAGGGCGTCTAGCTGCTCGAGAGTTGCGCTGTCCATGGCCAGCCCGCGTTCGGCTGCCAGACGCTCCACCGTGCGAAAGCGTGCTTCGAACCGGTTCGCCGCCCGGTTCAGCGGCCCTTCGGCCTCCAGGCCCAGGTGCCGCTGGAGGTTCACCAGAGCGAAATGCAAGTCGCCAATCTCGTGGGCAATCGCGGCCGGATCCGCGGCCGCGCGGGCCTGCTCCAGCTCCGCCATTTCCTCGGCAACCTTGTCCCACACGCCCGCGACCTCCGGCCAATCAAATCCCACTTCCGCGGCGCGTGCCTGGAGCGCGTACGCCTTGCGCAGTGCGGACACCTGAGGTGGCAGCCCATCGAGGATCCCACTCCCGTCGGCCTGTTCCCGCTCCCGCGCCTTGAGTTCGGCCCACTGGCGCACCACACCTTCGGGGCCCTCCACGTCCGCCGCGGCGAAGACGTGGGGGTGACGGCTCACCATTTTCGCGACGAGCCCCTTGACGGCGTCCGGCATGGTGAAGAGACCGCTCCGCTCGGCGGTCAAAGCGAAGAAGAGCACGAGGAACACCACGTCGCCCCACTCCTCGGCAATGTGCGCGGGCTCGCAGGCGGCGACGGCCTCGGCCAGCTCGCGGCATTCTTCGGTCAGGTAGCGGAGCAGGTCCTCCGGCGTCTGTTCGCGGTCCCATGGACAACCCTCGGGGCTGTTGAGCATCTCCAGCAGGTCGGCCACGGCGCCCAGCGCTCGGGTCCGCGCGTCCCGTGCGGCCCCAGGGGCGGGATCGTGTTCCGGCAACAACATGGGACCGGTCGTCAGGCGTGCGTCCTCACGCCGCGGACTGATAGCGGCCGCTGCACTGCACGTGGGCCCGGCGCCCTGTCGGCGTCAATCGCGGGCGCGCCTACTCGTAGTGGCCCGGTACCCAGACTTCGCGCATGTAGGAACGGCCGTTCGCGCCGCGGACGGTGTGCGGCTCGTAATGCCCTTCGATCCACGCGCGCCCCAGATGCGCCTCAGGCTCCGTGCTTCGTTCCTGCGGGCGCCCGTAGCGGTTGTGGTAGTCTTCCTCGTAGTCGGAATCGCGGCCGTAGTCGCTGTCGTGCGAGCCCTCGTGCCGGTCATCGTGGTGGCGATCCTCGTAGCGGTCGTCGTACCGGTCTTCATACCGTTCCCGCCGGGCGGCTTCTTCCGCTTCCCGCTGGTGTTGGCGCCCGTGGCCGATCACGGAACCGGTGATGGCGCCGATGCCGGCGCCGATGAGCGCCCCTTCCCCCCCGTGGCCGGATTGATGACCGATGATCGCACCCGCGCCCGCGCCAATGCCGGTGCCCACGGCCGCGCCCCTCTGCGTTTCCGTGCAGCCCCCCGCCAGCAGTCCGGCGGCAACGATTACTCCCGCGCCTCGCCATCCCGTCATATCCACACTCCTTGTCCTGCCCCCAGGACGCTCACCACGCAGTCTGCAATATCCGCCCCGGCGGTGCAACCCGGCCGCTCACGACGCGGCTTTCCGGGGGGGCTGGGCAGCTCGGGTGAGATCGAGCCCCAGGTCCATGTCTCCCCCCAGCACGCGCAGGATCTCCACGATGGGGCACACGCCGTCCTTGACCTTGCGCAGGGCGGTCTCCCCGATCGGGGTGAGGCCGGCCTCTTGCCGACCCACTTCGGCAATCGCGCTGGTCCCCCTGCCAGCGAGGATGGCCTTGCGCACGCTTTCGTTGACCAGCAGTTTTTCCGTGATCGCCGTGCGGCCGAGGAAGCCGGTGTTGCCGCACTTCGGGCAGCCGGCACCGATACGGAACTTGTACGGCTCCCCGGGAAAAGTGCTTTCGATCAGCTCGATCTGTTCCGGCGTCGGATTGTCGCGAGCCCGGCACTCCGGACACACGCGGCGGGCCAACCGCTGGCACACGATCACGCGCACGGACGAGGCCACCACGAAGGGCGGGACGCCCATGTCTAGCAGGCGGGTCAACACTTCGGCTGCGGTCCCGGCGTGGGTGCTCGTCAGAACCAAGTGGCCGGTCAAGCCCGCGCGCATGGCGATCTCCGCGGTCTCGGGATCGCGCGTTTCGCCGACCATGATGACGTCCGGGTCCTGGCGCAGCACGGCGCGCAAGCTCGTGGCGAAGTCCAGTTGCTGCTTGTAGTTCACCTGCACCTGCGGAAACATCCCCAGATTGAATTCCACCGGGTCTTCGATAGTGATGATGCTCGCGATGTTCCCCTGCTCTTTGGCGACCCGCTGCACGAGGGAGTACAGGGTGGTGGTCTTGCCGTGGCCGGTGGGTCCGCTAATGATCACCGTGCCTTGCAGGCTGTCCACCACTTGTGCGAGGTCGGCTTCGGTCTCCTTGTCAAAGCCCAATTGGTGCAACGACAGGAGCGTACGCTTGGCGTTGAAGATGCGGACGACCGCCTTCTCCCCGGACACGGTGGGGATCACGTTGACGCGGTAGTCGACCATCTTGCGCCCGACTTGGAGGGTGATGCGCCCATCCTGCGGCCGCATCTTTTCATGCGCCACCATGTCCCCCATGACCTTGATGCGCCCGATGATCCGGTCGTGCAAGTCGATGGGGAGGCGAGCCGCCTCGCGGAAGGTTCCGTCGACCCGGAATCGGACGCGCGTGGTTTCGCCGACGAAGGTCTCGAAGTGGACGTCGGAGGCGTTGTGGTAGGCCGCCTGCTGCAGCAGCAAATCCACGCCGTCGCTCACCTCACCCTGGCCGTTGACCAGAAGGTGGGTGAGGACGCCCTGGATGTCCGTGACGTCGATTTTGCCCGTGCGCGCTGGCTGAGGCGCGGTCGCCATTGTGCTGCCCCGTATCCCCTTGTAGCCTCGCCCACAAATGTGCGGAGGATAAATCATAGCATAGCTTCCGGATGCCCACCGCGAAATCCTGCTTAGACAGACCCCCATGTGGGGTGGGGCGCGGAGCTCCCCCGTCGGTCCCCGACACTTCGGCCGCCGCTGCCTTGTGCAGCGCGGTAGACCCTGCGGGAATTCGAGTAACGGTCGGTGGCTATACTGGTCCGGCACTGAGAGAACGCGGGAGCGCTGTGGACAGCACGGGGGGAGGATGAACCGACAGCGTTGGCGCTGGATGGGGCGCATCGGTTACGCGGCGGGGGCCGCGTTCGTGTACGCGGGATTTCTCGCGACTCCTTCCGGCCAGCCGGAAATTCTCTGGTACTCGCGCACCTACGCGGGATTCCTGGTGGTGCTGCTCGGAGTGCTCAGCCTCCCGCTCGGGGTGATGTGGCTCCAGGGGCGGCTGGGAAGGCGCCGCCTGCTGTTCACTCTGGCGCCCACGGCTGCAGTGCTCGTGCTGGGTTACGGCGCGCTGGCCCAGGTGTACTACGCCCGGCAAACGCATCGGTTCGACCCGTTCTTGCAGGCGCCGCCGCCTCGCTTCGCCCGGCCCAGCGCCGTGCGGCGGGGTGGCGAGGTGCGGATCCTCTTTGCGGGCGGGTCGACCACGCGCAACGCCCACCTGCCCCAGGGGGAGCGGTATCCGGCGGTGGTGGAGACCCTCCTCCGCCAGCGCTTTCCGGATACTCCCCTGACGGTGTTTAACGCCGGGATGGATTGGTGGACGACGAAACATTCCTTGATCAACTACGTCACGTACGCGCGAGACTGGGAGCCGGACGTGGTCGTGGTCATGCATGGGATCAACGACCTCTACCGGTCCTTCTCGCCGCCGGAGTATGCCGTGCCCGGTTATGACCCGTTGTGGGCGCATTTTTATGGCCCGGCCATGCGGGGCGCGCGGCCGCCGACGTTTTCGCGCCACCTGTTCACCACGTACTTGGGCGACTTCGCGGACCGATGGTACGCCGCCGCCCGGTATCGCGAAATCAACTATCCCAGCGAGCGATACGTGTCGGTTCGACAGTTTGGTCACCAACTGGAGCGCCTCGTGCACTACGCGCAGAGTGACGGGGTTCAGCCGGTGCTCGTCACCCAGCCGTCGCTTTACAAGGGGGAGATGACGCGGGCGGAACGGAACGCCGCGTGGTTCTCGCGTGAGTTCTGCCTCACGCCGGGTGGGTGGCTGCGGCGGGAATACCCGAGTCCCCTTTCGTTACAGACCGGTATGCGGACGGTCAACGACCGCACCCATCGGGTGGCGGCGGCCGCGAAGGTGCCCCTCGTCGATGCCGCGGCCGCCCTGCCGAAAACGCTGGAGTACTTCCGGGACGATGTGCACTACACGGCCAAGGGAAGCGCCCTGGTGGCGCAGTTGGTGGTGGACGAAATCGCACGACTGGGCGTGATGTCGCCTCCGCGTACGCCTGGCGAGACCGAATAGCGCGTCTAGCCCGGCGTCCGCAGGAGCGCGGCGATGAACGTGCCGCTCATGGTGAGGGCGATCAGCAGCTTGGCGATGACCGCGCCGGTCCGGCCGAGCATGGCGCCCAGCCCGGCGCGGAGGGCCTCGTTCGGCGTCCGGCGCTGACTGAGTTCCCACAAAGAGGCGCCGAGGAACGCGCCCGCGAACGCGCCCACGATGGTGCCGACAACGGGCAACAGCATGGTGCCGACGATCACGCCCGGAAAGACGCCGACGATCGCACCGATGACGCCGCCACGGGACGCCCCGAAGCGCTGCGCACCGATAGCGGATGCCAGAAACTCCAACACCTCCCCCAGCACGGCGAGCACGACCAGCGCGAGGATCAGGGTGAGCCCGTAGCTCTCGAATCCGGTGAGCACGCCGTACAGCACGATGCTGGCGAGGCTCACCCAGGTGCCCGGCAGGCTGACGAAGAGCATGAGGATGCCGGCGACCTGCACGATCACCACCAGGATCAGCAGCGCGGCGAAGCCCAGGGCGGTGAGGAGTTCGAGGGTGGCGGCCATTTCTGCATCATACGCCCAAGAGCCGGAGTTGATTCACGTGTACCGGCTCCACCGTGCCCGTGAGGATGCCGGCGAGCCGCGGGGCCAGGCTGGAGTATCGCTGGTGGGCGCGCTGCTGCCTGACGGCCATCTCCAAGGCGCGCTCCGTGCCCACCAGGACCACGAGGCGCTTGCCGCGTGTCAATCCCGTGTACAGCAGGTTGCGGTCGAGGAGCATGAAATGCTGCGTCAGCACCGGGAGAATGACCGCGGGATATTCGCTGCCTTGCGCCTTGTGCACCGTGACCGCGTACGCGAGCGTGAGTTCGTCCAACTCCGCGGATTCGTAGAGCAACGTCTCGGAGTCGAACGCGACGCGCAGCTCCTGCGCCTCGGCCCGGGCCTCCACGACGCGGCCCAAGTCCCCGTTGAAGACCCCCTTGTCATAGTTGTTGCGCAGTTGGATGACTTTGTCCCCCTCGCGATACACCCGGGCGCCCCGTGTGAGGCTGCGCCCTTCGGGATTCAGGAGGGCTTGCAGTTGCGTGTTGAGATTCGCGACGCCTACCACGCCCTTGTGCACGGGGCACAGCACCTGTACGTCCGCCACCCGGTCGCACCCGAGCCGGTGCGGAATGAACTCCGCGTGGAGGCCCCGGATAATATCCACCACTTCTTCGGGTTCGCTCGCCGTGATCCAGAGGCAGTCGACCCCGCTGCCCGCTTCGTCCACCGAGTGAATTTTGGGCACGCGCCCCTGCTGCATCTCGTGCGCGTGCGCGACAATGGCGCTCTCGGCCTTCTGCCGCATGATTTCCCGCAACCGCACCACCGGCACCGTGCCGGATTCCAGGAAGTCGCGTAGCACTTGACCGGGCCCCACGGAGGGCAATTGATCGGCGTCACCCACGAACACCAGGGCGGCGTGCGGCGGCAGCGCTTCCAGCAACGCGGCGGCCAACGGCAGGTCCACCATCGAGACCTCGTCAATAATGAAGAGGTCCCCCACCAACGGGTGCTCCAGGCCGCGCATGAAGCCGCCCTGCCGGGGGTTGAATTCCAGAAGCCGGTGCAGCGTCTTCGCCGGCAGGCCGGTCACGTCGCTCATGCGATTCGCCGCGCGGCCCGTAGGTGCGGCGAGCACCACCTGCATCTGCTTGGCGCGATAGATGGCGCAGACGGCGCGGAGGATCGTGGTCTTGCCCGTGCCCGGCCCGCCAGTGATCGCGAGCACCTTGTCGCTTGCCACGCGGCGAACGCATTCGCGCTGCGCCTCGGTGAGCGTGAGCAGTTCCCGCTCCTCGAACCATTGGATGGCGCGCTCCACCTTGATCTCCGGCAGGCGCGAGCGCCCGAACCGCAGGGACTCGAGCGCGCAGGTCAACCGCACTTCCGCGGCGTGCAGCTCGGGCAGGTAGCAGCGGCGTCCCGGGCCCACCGTGCCGTCCTCCAGGGCTTCCCCTTCACGCAAGATGCGTTGTTCGTCGATGAGCGTCTCCAGTTCCCCGCGCGGATCGCCGCTGTCCTCTCCCAGGAGTTCGTGCGCCTGCGCGAGGAGGTGGTCCTCGGGCACGTGCGTGTGGCCCTGCTCCGCGGCGGTGACCAGCGCGTGCAACAGTCCGGCGCGGCGCCGCTCCGGCGCGTCGTGCCCTATGCCCAGTCGCGACGCGATGCCGTCGGCCGTCCTGAAGCCGATGCCGTAGATGTCGCTCACCAGGCGGTAGGGGTCGCGCTGCACGATGTGCGCCGCCTGCGTGCCGTAGAGCTTGTAGATGCGCGCGGCGAGGCCCGGGTTCACGCCGTGCCCTTGGAGAAAGACCATGACTTCGCGGATGCCCTGCTGCTCGCGCCAGGCCTCGGCGATTTGCCGCCGGCGTTTAGGGCCGATGCCGCCCACCTCCGCCAAGCGGTGGGCGTGGTTGGTGATCACGTCCAGCGTGTCCTCGCCGAACGCGGCCACCAGCCGCTTGGCCATGACGGGCCCGATGCCCTTGATCATGCCCGAGCCCAGGTAGCCTTCGATGCCTTCGATCGTGCTCGGCGCCGTCGCCTCGCAGTGGTCCGCCTCGAACTGGTCGCCGAACTTCTTGTGCGTCACCCAGCGGCCGCGCACGCGCAGGTTTTCGCCCTGGTTGATGGGCCAGAGTTTGCCCACGACGGTCGTCAGGCCGCTCTTCCCCGCCTCCCGGAGCCGGAGCACCACGTACCGCGTGTCCTCGTTGGCGAACGTCAATCGCTCGACCGCGCCTTCGATGGTGGTGCGGGGCGCTCTCGTATTGCTGGGCATAGAGGGCCTTGATCTTATCCGAGGCATATTCTGAGGGGCAGATTCTCCATTTTTGGCCTCTTGGGCAAGCACTTTTGGCCTATCGCCTTGGCGGGGGCCCGCGGACCAGGGGTACGGTTCATTAATGGTGCGAAACCCCTGGGATTTTCGGCGCCTGGGCCGCTGGCGCACCGGTGATGTGCGCGCAGAGGGCGGCACTGCCGCGCCGGTTGCTCCGCCCGAACCACTTGCCGAGGAACCGCTGGACTGGCCGCTGACCGCAGAGGCCGCGCTGCCGGACGCGAACGTTCCGGTACAGCCGCTGCGCTGGCAGCCGGTCGTGGCGCCGCCCGCCCCGCCGGCGGAGGCGCCGGTCGCTCCGCCCGAACCAGCGAACGCGCCATCGAGTCCGTTTACGAGTACCCCGTTCGCATCAGTACCGGCGCGCCCGCGCGTGCGCTACCATGGCGCGATGGGAACGGCCCGGGCCGGGGCGAACGGCGACACGCTCCGGCGGTGGCTCGCGCGATTGCAGCGCGATGGGGTCGTCCTCGCCCCCCTGTTGGCGATCACCCTGCTGTACTTCTGGCCGCTCCTGACGTCCGCCAACGTGATCTACGGCGGGGGGGACATCACGCGCCAGTTCTATTTGGGCAAGCTGGCAGCGGTGGCGGAGCTGCAGGCGGGGCGGCTGCCCCTGTGGCTCCCGACGGTGTTCTGTGGCGTCCCGCTGTTGGGATCGCTGCTGGACACGTCCTTCCACCCGTGGGACTTGGTGGCCGGGTTGGCGAACCTGCCCATCCCGGTCATCTTCAACGTGGGCCTGCTGCTGCACCTGATCATCGGGCAGGTGGGGGCGTACGTCTGGGTGCGGCAAGACTCGCTGCGCCGGTTGCCGGCGGCGTTGGCCGCGTGTTGGATCTGGAATCCGTTCGTCTTGAACTCGATCGTCATCGGCGACAGCAACAACATCCGCGCCCTGTTGCTGGCGCCCGCGATCCTGGCGGCGCTCGAACGGGGGTTGGACCGCGGGCGTTTCCACCGTGTGTGGCTCGTGTACGGCGCGCTCCAGGCCCTGCAGTTCCTGACGGGCGGGTGGCAGTTTGCGTTTTACACGGGCGTCGTGGGTGGCTTGACAGCAGCGGGCACGTTCCTGCACCGGCGCGGCCGCGAACCGCACCGCACCTATTCCGCGCGCTTGCGGTGGTGGCTCATCGGAACGGCGCTGGCGCTCACGCTGCCCATGGTGCAGTTGCTGCCGGGCCTCGAGTATGCGGCCCACAGCGTGCGCGGCGGCACGGACATGGTGTGGTCGGAGGTCTGGGGGATCCATCCGGGCCTCTTGCTGAGTTACGTGGCACCATTCATAAACCCTGAGGATTCCATGCTGGTGTACTGGGGTATCGCCCCGCTGGCGTTCGCCGGGATTGGCGTGGTGGCGTGGCGGCACCCGCGCCGCTGGTGGTACGTGGGGCTGCTGGTGGCGTCCCTGGTGCTCTGTATCGGGTCGGACTGGTGGATCTCGGGATGGCTGAACTCGCTACCGATTCTGCGCAACCTCCGGGGCCCGTTCCGGATTGCGCTGATCGCCAACTTGATGCTTGTGCGCCTTGCGGCGGGTGGGATCTCTGCCACGCTCGACCGGATTGAACACCAGCGGCACGTGGCGCGTTGGGCCCTGGGCGCGCGCCAAACCGCCGCCGTGCTGATTGGCCTGGTCCTCTGCACGCTGGTGTGGTGGCCGCGGTCGGCGTTCTTCGGCCAATGGGCGGACGCGCTGCCGACCGCGGTGATGTGGGGCCTGACTGGCGTGGCGCTGGCCGCATTGCTGCGGCGGCCGCGCGTGTGGGTCCTGGCGGGTCTGCTGGCGTTGGCGCCACTGGATTGGGCGGTGCATCTCGCGCAGTACTGGCGCCCCCAGGACACGGCCGCCTTCAGCGCAGATGCGACCGTGGCGCAGCTCAACGAACGGGAGCAGGATGCGTTCTATCGCGTGTGGCTGCGCGGGACACCCGCGGCCAATTACTTCGCCCAGTTCGGCATCCCTAGCGTGGCCGGGCACCAGCAGGTTCCGCTGCGCCGCGCGGCTACCTTCGCCCAGGCGCTGTCGCTGACGGACACGCGGCTGCTGCACTTGACGCAGACCCGCTACGTCCTGACCTACCTGCCTCGGACCGATGGGTCCCTCGGGCCGCCGATCCGCGCGGCCAAGGATGTGGAAGTCCGCATCGTCAAAGGCGACCCGGTGGCGCGGTACGACGTGCGGGGCGTCGGGCGGTGGTTCCCGACGGATGGGCCCCTGTGGGAACATATGCAATCGAACGATTGGGATCCCCGTACGAGTCCGGTGCTGCTTGAGGGGGCGCCGCCGCCGACACCGCGCGCGCTGGGCGCCGGGGGGACGGTGCAGGTCGCAAGCGAGACGGCTGCGGAACGCCGGCTCCACGTGCAGGCGGACGGCCCCGGGTACCTCGTGATTGCGGACACGTGGTTCCCCCACTGGTCGGCGACCGTCGACGGTGAGGCGCAACCGGTCCTGCGTGCGAATTACCTCTTCCAGGCGGTGCCGGTGCCGGACGGCATCTCGACCGTCGTGCTCCGCTACGCGCCCCCGTCGATTCGCATCGGGCTGTTCACTTCGGGGATGGCGCTGTTCGTGTTCGGGCTGGCGTACAGCAGCGCGCACCGCCGCGACCGCCGTGGCGTGGCGTAACGCGGTCATCGGCCCGCGCGCTACTCGAAGACGGTTGTCGCGCTCTTTAGGACGGCAGGCGTAAACGTGTGGCCGATATGCTGCGCGATGCGGGCGTTGAGGATGAGTTGCACCTCCTCAGGCACGGCCACGGCGATATCGGCGGGCGCGGTCCCGCTGATGACGCGGGCGGCCAGGGCGCCCGCCTGGCGCCCGTTCGCGTCATAGTCCACGGCCAGCGCGAACAGGAAGCCTGCCTTGCAGTGTCTCCGGGACAGTCCCATGGTCGGCAGGCGGGCCCGCAGGCTGGCCTTCAGAATGATGGTCGTGGTGGCGGGGTTCAGCACGGTGGGATCCGCGACGGTCCAGAGACCGTCCACGTCGGCGGCCAGCAGCCGTTCCAGCGCGGCCGGCACGTCCTGCGGCTCGGACACGGCGGCCACCTCCAGGGTGAGGCCGAGCGATTTGGCGGCGGCTTTTGCTTCGGCCACGAGGCCGCCGGTCTGGTCCGGATTACTGAGCACGCCGAGACGCCGGGCGTCGGGGACCACCTCCTTGAACTTGCGAAATTGCAGGTCGAACGGAATATCGATCGCCGCGCCGGTTACGTTCCCCCCATGGCGGGTCAGCCGGGGGATGATGCCCGTGCGGACGGGATTCAGCACCATCGCGAACACGATGGGGATATTGGGGAACGCGCGTTTGGAAAAGCGGGTGGCTTCGGACCCGATCGCGACCACCAGGGCGGGCTCGTAGGCCCGGATTTCCGCCATGGCCGCTTCCCGCCCGCGCTCTTCCCCGTCCAACACGACTTCCCGTAGCTTCAGGCGCATGCCTGAGCTGCGTATGGCCTCCTTCACGCCTCGACCGGCCTGCCGGAACGGCGCGAGGTTCTGCCGGAGCACCACGACCCGCGGCTCGGTATCGGCGGCCGGTGCGCGACCGACGAACCCGAACACGCACGCCGCCGCGCACAGCGCCGCGATGGCGTGTCGGCGCACGGTGGGACATGGGCTTACCTGTCGGGTCATCCGGTCAGGTTCCTAGAACTTCCACAACCCGTTGACGAATACGGAGCGCTCCAGCGGCAGGCCGAGCGGATGCTCACGATGCCGATCGTTGAAGAGGTTGAACGCCGTTACTGACAGCTCCAGGTCCGGCTCTTCCAGGCGGTAGGCCAGGCGCGCGTCCCAGCGGACGTAGCCGTCCACATCCACCACCAACGTCGCGGGGCTGACCGGCGGGGCAAGACTGGGGGCGGGGTTCAACGCATCCTCGCGGAGGTTGTCCACGTAGTGGACCTGCACCATGGCGGACCAGCCCGTGTTCCAGTCGGCGAACACGCCGGCGTTCACCTTGTGCAACGGCGCCGATCGGATCTTGTCGCCGCGATCCTGATGCCCGCCCAGGACGTCGTCGTTCTGCGCGCGGAAGTACAGCAACGAATAGTTGATGTACGGACGCAGCCACGGCCTCCAGTAGTACTCCACCTCAATCTCGCCACCGACCTGGTCGGCGTCGCCAACGTTATCGAACCCGAACAGGCCCGGCGCCGGTGAGACGAACTCGATGACGTCTTCCAGAGCGTTGTAGAAGACGTCAGTCTTTACGTGGAGCGTGCCGTCCAAGTATCGGCCGTCGTAGCCGACTTCGAAGGAGGTGATTTCCTGGGGATCGAGGTTGCGGTTGCCGTTCGCGATGACTTGGAGCGGTACGGGCAGCCCCCCGGTCGGTTGGCCGCCGCTGATGCTGATGAAGTTCTCCACCTGCGTGGGATCGCGAAACGCCTGGCTGACGGCCGCCCGGAACACGTGGTTGGCCCGCCACTGGTACACCGCCGCCAGGCGCGGCGACACCGTCACGCCCGTCAGCTGCCGGTGGTCGACTCGCACGCTGCCGGTGAGCGTCAGATCATCCGTCAGCGCCCATTCGTCCTGGAGGAACGCGTTGAAGATGTCCAGGTGCTCGTTCTTGCCGAAAATGTTGCGGCCGCGGATTTGGTTGTAGCGGTAGCCGCCGCCCCAGGTGATCGTGTGGCGGTCGAACAGCTCGAGCGTGTGCTGGAGCTCGACGTTGAACACATTGTTTACGAGCTGGGTGCGCCCCTGCGGGTTGACGGGGGTCGCCACCACGCCGGGCGCCGGCACAAGCACAAAGATCGCACCGTTCGGGAACGGGTCGAGCAACGCGTTCGACACGTGGCCATCGAAGCGATTGTAGAAGAGCTGCGCTTCCCAATCGCCGTACGTGAGTACGCTCTGAAAAAACGCCTGCTGCTGTTCGTGCTCGAACCTGCCCAGCCCGGTGAAGATGTTGCCGTCGGAATCGTCAACTCCGGCGCTGATGCGAATGCGCTCGTCCTCGGCGAACTCGTAGACGTGCGTCGAGTAGACCTTGAGGTTTTCGCGCGCGTTCCTCCTCCGTGGGTCGAACTCGTTGATCTCGTCCCAGCTCGCCACCACCTTGTAGCGCCATTTGTCCTGGCTGCCGGCGTGAATGTAGGTTGCGACGTACCGGTCCTGTGTGCCGAAGGTCGTCGACAGCGTGTTCGCCGGATGGGCGTCCGGATCCTTGGTGATGATGTTCACGATGCCCGCGTACGCGTTGGCGCCGTAGAGTGGGCTGGCCGGACCGCGGATGATCTCGATACGCTCGATGTCCTCCATCACCACCGGCAGCGCATCCCACAACACCACGCCGAAAAAGTCGAGGTACACCGTGCGCCCGTCGATCAGCACGAGCATCTCCGCGTTGGCGGCGTCGGCCGGAAAGCGGGCGGCCACGTTCACGTCCGAGTTGCTGATGCGGTTGACATTGATGCCCGGTACGTTGCGCAGCACGTCCGTGATCGTGCGCGCGCCCTGGCGCTTGATGTCCGCCGCCGTGATCACGCTGATGCTGGCAGGCGCCAACGTGATCGGTTGTTCGTGCTTCGTCGCCAGCGTGACCGTGGGGATGTCCTGAAAGAGCAGCAGCTCCGGACTGAGTTCGCCCGCCTCCCCTCCCAACGCGTCGAGATCGAGCAGGCCCTCCAGTTCGTCGCCTGCCCAGGCTATGCCGGGGCCGGCGCCCACCAGTGCGGCGAACACCCAGGCCGCAGCCCATCGTCGTATGCCCTGTCGTTTTGCGTTTCTCACCTTGGCCTCCTTCACCCGGTACCACGCGTGAGCGAGCCGCATACGACTGGGCACCCGCTCACGTTCCTCTCAGCGCCGGGCTTCCGCTTCTGTCTCCCTTGGGGCACCACGATGGGCCCCCCGCCTCGCCCCTGGCCTGCCTTGTATACCGCCTGGGGGTAGCAGTAATGGCAGGATACAACTTCCGTCCGTCACATGCAACGCATAAAGGGCTGGCAGTGCTAGACTTGCTACTCCGGGCGTAGCGAGACTGCGCCGCCATCCCGGCCTGTCCGCGGACCGTACACGACCACTACCCTGCCCCAAGCCTCACCCCAATCGAACGGCTACTCGTGGCCGGGGCGGGCCTCATGGGCCTTGGGATAGCCCAGGTGGCCGCCACACCACCTTGCCGTCACCCTCTACGATATCAGCGAGGACATCCTCAGCACCTCCCTCCAGCATCTGGGCTGCCCCCCCGCCGGTCAGCGAATATCCACCAGCGTGGCCTGTGGCCGGCAATTGAAGCGCCACGGCGTCCAGCGGCCGGAACCGAGGCCGTGATTGATGTGAAACGTGGTACGTCCCTGGCGAAACGGGCCCCGCGCAAACTTCCGAGGCAGGCTGCTGCGCGTGAGCACGGCGCCCAGGAATGGCAGCCGCACCTGCCCGCCGTGTGTATGCCCGCCGAAACACAGATCGGGCGCGGCCGCGAGCACGTCATCGTAGTCATGCAGCGCATGACTCAGCATGAGCGTGAACATGCCGTCCTGCCGCTGGCGCATGGCGCGCTCCACGTCGTGCCAGCCGGAATAGGCGTCATTGATGCCGCAGAGGTACACCGGTTCGGGAAACGGCGACCGCGCGCCGGGTTCCAGCACGAGTCCGTCATTGCGGAAGATGTGGACGCCCGCGGCCCACAGTTCCTGAATGAGCCGCTTACCATCCGTGCGCGCCGTGTGGTGGCGCCCGCCGAGCAGCACGTCCCGCGCGATGGCCGCGAAACCGGGATAGAGGAGATCGTGCGCGCCAAGCACGCAGTAGATCCCGTACTTCGGGCGCAGGGCCCGCAGCGCACGGATGAGGCGGGCGATTCCGCCGGTGGTCTCGATCAAATCGCCGCAGAGCAAGACGAAATCCACGGGATGGGCCGCGAGGCTGGCCAGGAAGCGCTCCTTCCATCCGTGCGTGCCGGTGAAGTGCGCGTCGGAAATTTGCAGGACGCGAAACGGCCGCGGCGGCCGGCGTACGGGCCGCAGCTCCACGTGCTGCAGTTCGAACCAGCGCGGTTCGACGTAATAGGCGTAGGTGCCCAGGACGGCCGCACCCGTGGCTCCACAGGTCCCCACTACCGCTGCTACACTCATCCCCTAGCGTGACCCTCCTCTGCCGCGGCATGATGGTGATGCTTCCGGGGAGTGTAGCGTAGAATCGCGCTCCCTTTCCGCCCATGACCCAGTCCCCCCTCTCCCCCGGCCCGTCCCTTCCGGAAGCTGCACCCGCCCCCCCGTCTCCATCGCGGAGCTGGCGACGCGAGCCGCGCATCAACGCGGTGCTGTTCGTACTCACGTGCCTCTCCACTTGGGCCGTGCAGGGCCCTGCGTACGCCGCGGCGCTCATGACCATCTTGCTCTGCCACGAAATGGGCCACTACACGCTCGCGCGCATACATCGCGTGCGCACCTCCCTGCCGTTCTTCATCCCCATGCCGCTGAGCATTCTCGGCACGTTCGGCGCGATCATCGTGGCGCGCTCCCCGTTTCCCACGCGCCGGGAGATATTCGACGTGGGCGTTGCCGGCCCCATCGCGGGGTTCGTGGTCGCATTGCCCGCCTGGATCGTCGGGATGGCCCTGTCCACGACGGAACCCCGGGCGGCGTTCGAGGCACGCGCGGCGACGGGCCTTTCGATCGAGTTTGGGGATTCGCTCATCACGTGGATTACGGCGCAGTGGTTCTTCCCCGGGTTGGGCACCGACGCCATTATCATTGCGCACCCGCTGGCGATCGCGGGATGGGTCGGCCTCATTCTCACCGCGATCAACCTTCTGCCCGCGGGCAACTTGGACGGCGGGCACATCAGTTACGCGTTCTTCTGGCGGCATCACCGGCGCCTGTCCGTTCTCACCGCCATCGGCATGGTCCTGCTAGGCAGCCGCGCGATCGTCATCGGGGCCGGGGCTGGAAGCGCGCTCCCCATCTCCATCGACTTCGATGATCCGCACATCGTGTGGCTGTTCTGGGCGCTGCTGGTCAGCGTGTTTGCGTTGAACCACCCCCCGCCGCTGGACCCGTACGTGCCCATGACGCGGGGTCGGCGCTGGGTCGCCCTGGCCAGTTTGTGTATATTCATCCTCACGTTTGTGCCCGCGCCGCTGCGCATCGCCGGCGAGCCGGGACCAGAGGGAGCCCCGCATGAGTCTGAATTTGAGCACGATCCTGCACCAGAGCGCCGCGACGCACCCCGACCAGACAGCAATCCGGGCGGGGGACGTTCACTTGACGTACACGCAGGTCCAGCAATCCGCGTATCGCTTCGCTACCGTCCTTCGTGAGGCCGGTATCGGGCCCGACCGGAAAGTCGCCGTCCTCCTGCCCAACGCGCCGCAGTTCTGCGCGGCGTATTTCGGCATCCTGACGGCCGGGGCGACCGTAGTCCCCTTAAGCGTTCTGCTCACCGCCGACGAAGTGCAGTATCACCTGGATGATTCCGGGTCGGTGGCGCTGGTGTGTTGGCATGGATTCCTTGAGGCCGGGCTGGAGGGTTTCCGGCGGTCCGACTCGTGTGAGCAGTTGTTCGTGGCCGGCGCGAATGGCGCGGCGCCGCCGGAGGGCGCGGTAGCATTCGAGGATGCGCTCGCGAACCTCGGTACAGTGACCGAGGACGTCGAGCAGACCATGCCGGACGACACGGCGGTGATTCTTTACACCTCGGGGACCACGGGCAAGCCGAAGGGCGCCGAGCTGTCCCACTTCAACCTCTTCTTTAACTGCTACAACGGGGCGCGCGACCTGATGCAGATCGGGCCCGACGACCGCTCGCTGGTGGCGCTCCCCCTGTTCCACAGCTTCGGCCAGTCCTGCCTCCAGAACACGGCGTTTTCGGTGGGCGCTGGGATCTCGCTCGTACCCCGCTTCGATCCGTATGTGGTGCTCGAGACCATTCAGCGCGATGCGATCACCGTCTTTGCCGGCGTGCCCACCATGTACACGTACATGCTGAACGCGCCGGATACGGACAAGTACGACGTCAGCTCGCTGCGCGTGTGCCTCTCCGGTGGCGCGGCGATTCCCGTCCAGGTGCTGAAGGGATTCGAGGAGAAGTTCGATGTGACCATCCTCGAGGGATTCGGCCTGAGCGAGACCTCCCCCATCGCCATCTTCAACAAGTCCAAGGAGCAACGGAAGTACGGCAGCATCGGCCTCCCGATCTGGGGAGTTGAATCGAAGATCGTGGACGATAATGATGCGGAACTTCCGCGCGGAGAGCCGGGCGAGATCGTTATTCGCGGGCACAACATCATGAAGGGCTACTACAACAAGCCCGAGGCCACCGCCGAAGCCATGAAGAACGGCTGGTTCCACAGCGGCGACATCGGCTACCAGGACGACGAGGGCTTCTTCTTCATCACCGACCGGAAAAAGGACATGATCATCCGCGGCGGGTACAACGTCTACCCGCGCGAGCTGGAGGAGGTGCTCTTCGCGCACCCCGCCGTTGCCGAGGCCGCGGTCATCGGCGTGCCCGACGAGTCGCTCGGCGAAGAGGTCAAGGCCTGCGTCGTGCTCAAACCCGATCAGCAGGTCAGCGCGCAGGACATCATCGACTACTGCAAGGAGCACCTGGCCAAATACAAGTATCCGCGCCACGTGCAGTTCCTCGACGACCTGCCCAAAGGCAGCACCGGCAAGATCCTCAAACGCGAACTCCGCGACCAGTACGGTACGAAATAAGAGGCCTGACATCACGTCACATCTTCCGCGGGAATTGTTCGGCTAGGATTGGGAGCGCCACGATGGGTCACCCTCTTCGCTCAATGAATGCTGTGAGGGATCAGTTGGGGGGGCACTACACAAGGATCAAAGAAGACCTTGATCCCAGAAGTAGGGAGCGCGCCAAGGATGCAGCCCTCAAGAGCACACTGCGGACAGAATGCGGAGCAGCCTGCGCTATAGAAGATGCGTGTCACCCGAGTGGCCGCGTAACTGCGCCCCTTGAGCTGGCGCATCTCGTGCCGGTGCACAGCGGTGGAAGAACGGAGCAGTGTAATGTGCTGCTGCTGTGTAAAGACTGCCATAGGAACTGGTTCGAAAAGGGCTGCGTATCCGTGGAGAACATGCGCAGGATCGCTCAACACCAGAAACAGGGACGCCGATCCCCGCGCCCAGCAGGCAAGAAACAACGATCGACATTGTCCCCTACAATTACCCAACCCCCCCAGGAAGTTGCCGAAGACATCGATGGGATAAAAGAGTTAGCCCGAATCGGGCACAATCGGAAAGCGACGAGTCGAATAGATGCCCTACTAAATCGCAAAAGATGGTCAGAGACCACGAAATCATATTTGCTTATCCAGAAGGCAGGCTATAGCCGATGTCGCTCAGCGTACGACGGCTTGGTCACCGCACGTAATATACTCATAGGCCTCCCTACGGAGACGATTCGAAATGAAGATCTCGCTCATTACTACTACGAACACGGCTACGTGCTTCGGCTGCTTGGGGAGCATCAACTTGCAGCAAAGTCCATGAAGCGAAGTGCGACCCTCAGCGAATGCAATCCGCTTGCGAAGGTTCCGGCTCAAGTCAATCAACTCCTGTCCTTGCTTGCCAATACGGAAAACCCTACTGCTTCCGACATAGCCAAGTGGCAATCGCTTCTCGCACAATCACGTGAGATCGCCGAGCGATACCCCGGGCCACATGGAGGCGGCTGGATATTCAATTGCGCGTTTCATCAGGTGCAGATTCATTTGAAGCTAGGTAACGGCGAAGATGCATCGCAAGCCTTGAAGCATGCAGAGAAGCTTTACTGGAGCTCTGATGTAACTACTGGGTGGTTTGCCTCGAGCGGCCCACTTTTGGCCTCATTGAAAGGTTTATTGAGGGTCTTGCATCCACGAGCAACTCCTGAGGCGAAAGACGTGGAGCGTGGCGTCGGTTTGCTGGCTAGAGCCTTTGTCGCAAGGAATTTAAACGGCGTTCGGCCGGAGCTGATTCGTGACATAGGCTACGGTCTTGCCATAGGCTTGAGGAAGACCGGAAATCACAAGGATGTCGAAACTGCCCGCGTCCTACAGGACACAATGGACTGCCTGCAAGATGGTACATCGGTAGTTTGGCCGTGGCGCGCTGTAGACGACTGCGGAGGCTGACCTCCCGCTTCAATTTGCGGAAGCTCGGGAATAGGCAGATGTCCGCGGACGCGCCGGTCCGCCCCTACATCGTCAGCTAATCCTTGTGGGCCGCTATGAATTGCGCCTAGGCCCTAGTTTCCATACCAGCGAGCCG
Source organism: uncultured bacterium (assembly GCA_965371225.1). Taxonomy (GTDB): domain Bacteria; phylum Abyssobacteria; class SURF-5; order CBDUXP01; family CBDUXP01; genus CBDUXP01. The sequence continues at coordinate 30,554 of CBDUXP010000017.1, forward strand.
ATCCCTGTTGATAGTTCACCAGCAGCCGGCGGAGCGTTCGGTTCTGCGGATCGCGGTCGAGGGCGGCGCGCAGGATGGCTTCGCCTTTCGCGACGTCGCCACGCGCGGCGTGGACCATGGCAAGTTTGGCATAGGCGTCTACGTTGTCGACCGACAACGTAATGGCTTGGTCGAGCGCGTACTCGGCGTTCGCCCAATCCCGATGCCACGCGTACCAGGCGCCGATGGTGCTGCGGCGGCGACTGAACGCCTGCCGCGCCTGGTAGTCCGTCGGGTAGTCGTGGCGCCGGAGCAGTTTGTGCGCGATCGCATCCCAGAACTCCCGATCCCGCGCGGCAATGGCCGGGTCCACACCGCTGACGGGGCGCGGGAAGACGCGCAACAGCATCCCGTGCGGCTGCGCGTTGGCGTACACCCACGGCACGGGAATCCCTTCGTCGTAGAAGAACGCGCGCTCCGGGTTCTTCTGTAACAGCTTCCCGAAGAGGTAGCCGTTCACCTGGGCCAGCGGTTCGTGGCCGTACACGGCCGTCGCCCCGGGCGCCACTTCGTTGTACGCGGCCAGGTAGTCCGCGTCCGTCGGCCACGTCAGCCCGGGGCGCTGGTTCTCCACTTCCGCCGCGTACGCCGGGCTGGCGAGCCGGTTGAATGAGACGGCCACGAGGTCCGGATGGTCGCCGGTCACTTTGGCGTAAAGCATGCCGAAGTGCACCGCGCCCGTGCCCGCCACCACCACTGCGTTCTCGGACAGGTCCGTGACGATGTGTTGTACGAAATGTTCGCCCAGCACGTTCGCCCGGCGGGACACGCGCGGCGCTACGACGACGGCCTGAATGCACGCCAGCGCGAGCACCGCGCCGGCCACGTTGCCGCCCTGCCGGGACCGCATGGGCGAGCCACTCTCCACCCACCACGCGATGGCCGGTACCGCGAGCAACACCGCGGCCAGCCCGGGCAGCATGAAGTACACGGAGAGCACGGCCCGGTTGCTGTTGTCCAGCTCCGTGTTCGCCAGGTACGTGAAGAACACCCCCGCGCCGGCGAACACGAGGCTGTGCCCCGCGACCCAGGCCCGGCCGGCCGGCGTCTCGCGCCGCCAAGTCGCGAGGAGTGCCGCCACCCCGGCTAGCACCAGACCCAAATATTCGATCGTCAGCCACGTGCCGAAGAACCGCAGTTGCGCGACCACCGTGCCCCACTCCCGTCGCAGACCGAGGCTCCGGTACTGCTGGCGCGACAGATGCGCCCAGAATCCTTCCCACGTCTCCGTATTGCTCCAGTCGACGACCGGATCCCGCGCGGACAGGAGCGGGAGCAGCGCGTACGCGGCAATCCCTACCAGTGCCGCGTCGCCGAGTGTCAAGAGCAGGCGCGGGCGGAGCGCACGCCGCCAGTCCCACACGAGGGCAAACGCCAGGTACCCGGGCACGGCGAGCAGGAGCGTCTGGTGGTTTGCGAGTCCGAGTCCCAACGCGAGCCCTACCAGCCCCGCCATGAGCATCGGCGCGGCACCCCGCCCCCAGCTCAACATCGCGACCCACGCAATGACGGCCAGCAGGACGTGCAGCGCGTAGACCTCCGTCGCAATCGCCGCGCGCCACGCTTCGGTACTGAAGGCAAACAGCAGTGCGCCTCCCCCGGCCAGCGCCGACCGTGCGCGCGTGGGTTCCCGCGCGTTATCCAGGTCGATCGCTTTCCACAGGAGCCACGCCACACCGCCGGCGGCGCACGCCATATACACCGCACTGCTCAGGGCAATCTTCCATGCCGCATCCGCGCCCGGCAGGAGGGTCCACAGGTGCGACAACACGGTCCACACCGGATACCCCGGTGGATGGGGCACCCCCAGCTCGACAGCCGCCGCGACTAATTCGCCGCTGTCGCCGAATCCGATGCCGGTGCGCAGCGTGATCGCGTACGCCGCGAACGCCACCCCGGCCACGCCCGGTGCCAACCACGCGGGCGGGGCCGCGCGGCCTATGGGCCGGTCTCCCACGTGGCGGCGGGCTGCACCTTGCCCCGCATGACATCCGTCCAGGCGAGCAGGATGCCGAGCTGCTGCAGGAGCGGAAAGTACGCCCGCGTCCACAGGATGAGGCCGACGCCCGCCCCGGTGCACAGCAGCCAGAGCGGCCACGACAGAACGAGCACGTACCCCCAGCAGTACAGCAACATGAACGGAACGAAGATCGCAAAGAGCCGCCGGGTGGGAAAGATGAGGCGTCCGTACCAGCCGCCGTTCTTGAACAGCATGGGTCCCGTGTACTGAAAGACGGGGGGGATCGAAATGGCGGCCCGCCGTCGAATCTGCGTGAGTTCCCCCCGCCACGTGCTCGCGCCGCGCTCGTGCACGATAGCGTCCCGCGCGATCACCGCCCGCAGGCCCATCTGCCGCAGCAGCAACGGCAGCACGAGGTCATCCACCGTTGACTGTTTCGGCAGGCCCGCGATGTCCGACAGGCGCCAGGCCATCAGCTTCCCATCGAGACTGATCGCGGTATCCACGAGGCCCTCCGCGGTGCGCAGTTCCCAGTCGAGCCGGTGATAGGCGAGCTTGCTCGGCAACCACCACGTCGGGTCCCCATCGATGGCCGCCCAGCCTCCGACGGCGGCGATCCCCGGGTCGGCGAGCGGTTGCACCAGGCGGCGCAGGGCATCGCGCTCAAGCGTGGTGTCCGCATCCGTCACGACGATGACATCAGTCTCGCATTGCGCGCAGGCGGTGTTGATCGCCGCGATCTTCCCCCGCGGCGAGTCCAGCACGATGGCGTGGCACATCTCGGCAATCTCCGCCGTGCGATCCGTGGACCCGTTGTTCACGACGAGGATGGTGCGCCTGTCCACCGGGTAGTCCTGCTTTTCCAAGTCGTCCATCTTCGCCGCGATATTGCGTTCCTCGTTGTACGCGGGGACCACCACGGTAATATCCGGGAGCGGGGAGTCGCCGGGCAGAGTCTTCCCTGCGGCCATGCGGCGGATGACCTGCGGATATCCGACGGTCAGCCAGACCATGTATGCGGCGCACAGGACGAAGATCGCCGTCCCCATCACGCGCGCCGTTCCTTCCGGTACAGGCCGAGCAAGTGCCGAATGCGGAGCTCCCAACAGCGCCAGACGGCCTCACGCACGATGGCGTACGTGATTTTCGACTCGCCCTGCGTCCGGTCCGTGAATACGATGGGTATTTCCTGGAGCCGGAACCCCGCTACCCACGCGCGGTAAGACAGTTCGATCTGGAACGCATACCCGTTGGAATGAACGGAGCCCAGTTCGAGGGTCTCCAGCACCTCACGCCGGAAACATTTGAAGCCGGCGGTCGCGTCGGATTGCGGGAGCCCCGTGATCCGGTGCGCGTACCAGGAGCCGAACCGGGACAGGATCAGGCGCGTCAGGTCCCAATTGATAACACTGATGCCCGTCAGGTAGCGCGACCCGATCACCACATCCGCGCCCTCCCGCGCCGCGGCCACCAGCGCGGGCACATACTGCGGATGGTGCGACCAATCTCCGTCCATCTCCACGACGAACGCGGCCGACGTTTCCGTTAGCGCGTACTGGAACCCCCGCACGTACGCGCTGCCGAGCCCCAGGCGCTCCGGCCGGCGGATGACGGCCACCCGGCCCGTCTCCTCGCCCAGGCGTTCCGCGTACTCCGGCGTCCCGTCGGTCGAACCGTCGTCCACCACGAGGATGCCGCAATCGATGCCGCAATCCAGGGTGGCCGGCAGGAGCGTTTCGAGATTCGGCCGCTCGTCGATCGTAGGCATCACGATCAGCGTTTCAACGTTCATGCGGTCTCGCGTATACAGACCGCGTAGAAATCGAGTGCCCCGGGGACCAGGCCCGGCACGAACTGGAAGTTCTCGGGGGTGATGTCCGCCGCGCGAGTCGTGTGGTCTTCCTGCAGCCGGGCGCGCATGCGGCGGGAGGCGAGATCGTACAGCCGGCGCTTGAGACGCGCGGGCAGGTAGCGGTTGACGCCGAGCGGGTCCCACCGCAAGACGCGCCGCACCCGCTCCTTGTTCGCCATCCAGTATCGCTGGAATACGGTATCGCCGACCACGCTGTACAGGGTGACCCGGTCGAAGATGCTCTCGAGCACCGCCTGTAACTCAGGACCGCGATACTCGTGCAAGTGGTACGGATTCGGCGACAGGGATTCCTCGGCGTTCGGCGTACTGAGCAGCACGGCCCCGCCCGGCAGGACGGCCTCGCGCATCGCTTCCAGCAGCGGACGGGGATCCGCCACGTGTTCGATCATTTGGAAGCACACCAGCACATCCATCCGCAGCGCCACGGGCGGGAGGGGCGGCACCTCGGCCACCACGAACGTCACCACGTCGTCATCGCGTTCGGCCCGGTTCGCCTCGATGCAGCGCGCGTCGTAGTCGATGGCGATAACTTTGGTCGCGACTTCCGCGAGCAGCGCGGTGCCGGCGCCGCGGCCGCAGCCCACTTCCGCCACGGTCCGGCCCACCACTAGGTCCAGCGCATTGACATACGCGGCCATCTGGCGCGCGAGGATGGGCGCCTCCGCGGGATTCGACGGGTCGGTGCGTTCGGCCGTCGCCGCCAGCTTGGCGTCGGTCATGAGGCCACGGCCCGCTTCACGGGCGACTCCGCCAGCAGCCGGTCGATGAGGGTTTCATGCTCCTCCACGGTGCGGTCCCACGTGAACCGGTCCGCCCACGCCACCGCTTCCCGCTCCATGGCGCGCCGGTCCGCGTCCTGCGTCAGGAGCTGTACGATATGGCGTGCCAGTTGGGGAACGTCGTCCGGGTCGTACAGCAGCCCGGTCTGCCCGTGCTGGATCGCTTCGGAGAGGCCGGTCCCCGCAGCGCCGATGGCGGCGGTGCCGCACGCGTTCGCTTCCAGAACGGTCAGGCCCCAGCCCTCCTTGCGCGACGGGTTGACCAGGACGCGGGCTTGCTGCATGAGTTGCACTTTGCGCTCGCCATCCACGAATCCCAGAAACTCTACGCGGCCCCCCAAGCCCAGCCGGTCCGCGTGCGCATGCAACGCCCGCTCCTCTTCCCCTTTGCCGACAATGGCGCAGCGCACGTCCGGCACCTCCCGCACCACAAGCGCCAGCGCATCCAGCAATTCGTGAGCGCCCTTGTAGCGGCGCAACCGCCCCACGTAGAGCACCAGGAGATCGTCTTTCGCGACGGTCGCCGGCAGCCGGTACAGGGCGTGGTCCAGCCCGTTGTGGATAACGGTAATCTGCTCTCCCGGGACGCCCAGGTGCATCAGGTCGCTCTTGGTGCCTTCACTGACCGCCACAAACTGCGACCGGCGGTAGGCCCACGGCACCAGCGCTTCGGTGGCGACGACGTACGCCGTCGTCACGAGGCCGAAGTCGTCGCGCACCGAGGTTCCGTGGACGTGGTGCACGCGGGTCAGGACCGGGGCCGGCGCGTACAGGGGCGTGTAAAACGGGATTTTCGTGATCTCGTCCACCACCAGGTCGAATCGCTCCCCCCGGAGTTCCGTCAACAGAATGCGCGGCACCGTGAAATTGAACGTCCAGTTGGTCCCCCGGCGCAACACGCGGATACCGTCCAGTTCCGCTTCGGGGGGCTGCGACGCGTCGTGCCGAGAGCAGAGCAGCGTCACCTCGTCGCCCCGGGCCACCATCCGGCCAAACACCGCGTGGATGTTCACCTCCGCGCCGCCCGCGTCCGGGTTCTCCCGGTCGCGCCAGTTGCAGACGAGAATGCGGCGAGTCACGCGGCCTCCTGTGCTGCGCGGGCCCCGCCCCGGCGCCACCAGCGCGCAGCGGCAGCCCCCGCGCCGCCGGCGAGCGCGAGCCACCCCCCGAGCGTCAAGGCCCAGGGCCAGCGCGGCGGCGCGTACCACATTTCCACGCGCATGTCGGTGCCCCGCGCCAGCGGGACAGCGCGCAAAAAACCGTCCGCCCGTAACACGGGCACCCGCTCACCGTTTACCGTCGCTTGCCAATACCGATCGTACAGGTCGTGTACCAAGAGCATCGCGTCCCGGGAAGCGCTCACGCTAAACACGAGCCGATGCGGGGATTCGTGCTGGAGCTGTGCCGTCCCCTCCGCCGGCCGGTCGAACACTGCAAGCCGCACCGGCGGCCGCTCTTCCAACAGTATTTCGGCCGCCGGATCAAAATCCGGCTCGGTCATACGTCGTAGTATAGCGGCCTCACCGATCACGTTGAAATCGCCGACCACTTGGGCGCGCGGCGTCGGGTTGCGCACGGCGGCTACGTACGCGTCACCGAAGACCCCCACCGGATCGTGCGGCGGTGCCCCGGGCGGCAGGGGCTGTGCGGACACGAGCGTGGTCACGTGGAACAGTTGCAGCACCCGCCCTGTCGGTAGGTCGCCACGGCGCCAGGCATCCAAGATGGTGGTGTACTCCGGCGGCCGGCGCGAGGAGATGACATCCAGCGTCGGCACGCCGAAATATGGGAACTGATGCGTGACCGCGCGCCGCAGCGCGGGCGACTCTTCCCACAGTTTGACCCGCCCCCCAAGCGGCGGGGAGCGCAACGCTTCCATGAACGGAGTGCGCGCAAATGTCGTCGCGGCGTCGTAGGTGCGAATGAAGGGTTGCGCGTGCGTGCCCAGGTCGGCGCCCACGAGCAGCACGCCACAAGCGCCGAGCAGGCCGGTACCCACGCGCGGCCGCGTCGGCCGGCCGAGCCACCGGGCCCCCGTCAGCAGGGCCCAGGCGATGAAGAGCAGCGCCGCGCGAAACGCTTCGGCGTGCAGGACGCCGAACCGGAATTCGACTTCTTCCACCGTCGCCTGCCTCCCGCCGAGCGTCGCGTACAGCCCATCGCGCCACCAGATGGGAGCTACCCGCTGCCAGGCCACTACCCCGAGCGCCATCACGCCGATGCCTCCCAGTACCACCGCGACGTGCGCGAGCCGGCGCCGGAGCTGGGCGGCCTCGTCCGCCCGGAGCCACGCGTCTGCGCCGAGCGCGGCGAGTATGGATGTGGCCCACGCGGTCACGAACAGCCACCGGTTGGGATTGCGCAGGGCCGACATGAACGGGAGGGCGTACACCGTGTGGTACACGGCCGGAAGATACCGGCCGTACGCGAGCAGGAGCGCGCCGAGCGCCAGACCAGCCCACGCGAGGGCCATCCGGTCCCGCCGCACGTACACGGCGCAGAGCGCGAAACACAACGCCACGACGCCCAGGTAATCGTCCGTGCCTCGTCCCCGCGCCCGGCCCCAGTAGTGGGGGCCGTCCATCGAATGACCAAAGATGCCGCCGCCCGCGACCAGGGCGAGCGTTTCCTCCGGCGGCAGGGAGAATTCCGTGGCGAACCGCCACTGCTCCACTTCCGTCGGGCCCGCCACGACTTCCTGGGTGGCGAGCAGATGCGCGTAGTGGTGGATGACCTCGGCGCCGAATCCGGCCGCGAGCGCCACGCACATTGCATGACCGATGACCTGGCGCCCCACGGTCGGCAACGCGAGCGGCGGCCGCCCCTCCGCGCCGCGCCCGAAATACCAGTTCAACGCTCGGGCAACGGTCAGCGTTGCGACCACCAACCCGACGTAATACGCGAGCTGCACGTCCCCGCCCAAGAGGTGCAAACCCAAGAACGCCCCGGCCCACGCGAACCACGTGAGTTTCCCCGTGTCCTGCGCGCGCCACAACGCCAACAGGAGCCAGGGCGTCCAGCACGTGGTGTCGTACTTCCAGAGATGGCCAGCCTGCACCCAGGTGAGCAAGTGATTCGACAGGGGGTATGCCACCGCGCCGACGGCGCACGCGCCGAGCCGCAGGCGCCACGTGCGCAACAGGAACCACATCCCGAGACTGGCGATGGCCACGTCGAGGGTGAACTGCGCGGCGTGGAACGCGAACGGCGGCACGAGCACCATGGTGAAGCCCGCATGACTGAGGAACTGGAACTGTTGCGCGAGGCCGGCGTAGTAGTACGGGAACCAGCGCGGGAAGAACAGCCCCTCGCGAAACGTTTGGATGAATTGCGGCACCCACACGACCAAGTCGCCGCCGCGAAGCGTCAGTCCGGACCAGAGCGCCGGCCCGAACATGCACAGGGCGATGCCGACCGCGATCGCGCCCCCCACCAGGTCCACACGGCCGAAGCGCGGTGTCATCGGTTCCGCCACCGCGCCTCCAGATGCGGCCACGATGCCGTCCAGGCCGCATCGAAGATGGCCTCCCAGGTGTACTCCTCCGCCAGGCGCCGAGCCGCGCTGCTCATATCTTCGCGTTGGGCGGTGCCGTTGAGCAGCTCGCACAGGGCGGCCGCGAGACTCTTCGCGGAGGACTCACACACCATCCCCGCGTTCGCGCGCGCCAACGCTTCGGCGGCGGCCACGGGCACATCGGTGATGACCGTCGGCAGGCCCGCCGCGGCGTACCACCGCAGTTTGGCCGGGTCGGCGTACTGTTTGTACCCGTCGCTGGTCCGGGCGTACGGCGCCACGGCCACCCACGCGGGACCGAGGACCTCGTGCAACCGGGCGTCGGGCACGAAGCCCAACCATTGGACGAATTCCGCAAGCCCGCGCCGGTCCGCTTCTTTGCCGAGTCGCGTGCGTTCCTGGCCCGAACCGATGATCCACAGGGTGGCGCCCGGTACTGTTTCAAGCACGGTGGGCCACGCTTCGAGCAGCAAGTCGACGCCCTGCTCCGGGACCAGATGCCCCACGAACACGGCGGTAGGTTGCGCCGCCTTCTCGGCGGGGTCGGCCGCCAGGGGCGCTCCCACCGGCACCGTGAACTGCGGCGCGGCCCGATCCACCGGCAGCCCGCGTTCCGCCCGCGCGGCGGCCATGCGTGCGCCCACGTTCCAGACGCAGTCGGCCCGGCGTGCCGCGAACCGGTCGAGCGCGTGATAGAGCGCGTTCATGAGGGGGTTGCGGAAGCGGCGCGGCACGTAGTCGATCACGTAGAAGATGACCGTGCGCGTCCGGCCAAGCCAGCGCAGGAGAATGCCGACCGCGGCGTTGAGATTGTCCACGCCCACGTAGACGTCCCAGCGTTGCGGGCCGAAGAGGAACCGCCGTAGCGTTTCGCCGACGTCCCGCAGGTAGTAGCTCAGCGCGAGCCCATAGCCGCGCCAGCCCGTGGTTTCGTGGATCCCCTCCGTGCGGCTGGACACCCGCCAGCGACTGCGCGGACCCACCCCCCGCGCCCCCTTGAACGGGTGGGCGAGCGTGGCGCAGCAGTCCGCCCGCGCCTCCAAGTAGTCGCGCAGGTTGTCTTCCGCGCCGCCGGTGGGCGTGTGCGCGTGCTTGACGATGGCGATGCTGAGGGGCCGCAACCCGTCGGCCGCTCCCCCGCGCGCTACTGGCTCCACCCGTGCCGCGCCTCCGCTTGCGGCCGTACCAACGCGCTGAGTGTCGCCCGCCCGTAGACCACCAGGGTGATCCAACACACGGCGAGGTGGAGGAACCACGCGCGATCCGGCTTCCGCACGTACCCGAGGCACGCCTGCACGAGCACCGGGACTACCGTGACCGTGGCAAGGATAAAGAGCAGGTAGCCCAGCGGGTTGGTGCGGTGCCGGAAGGTGCGCTGCCCTTGCGACTTGTAGTACAGGTAGTCGCGAATGCGGCGGCGTTGCTTGCGCACGTAGGTGCGCAGGTCCGGACAGAACAGGTGGACGACGCCGATGGGCACCGAGCCGAACGTGTCGTGGCCGGCTTCCACGAGGGCCTGCACCACATCGATGTCGAAGTAGTGCGGCTGCGTAGTGACGTCGGCCAGGGCCGATCGCCGCACGATGTAGCCGTTCGCGCCCAGGGTCGGGACTGCGCCACCGTGCAGCCGCACCTTCGTGTAACCGGCGCGGCGCTCGACGATGGTAATCGGCTGGCCCGTCCAGCGCCCGGTCAAGGTGCACCATCGGCCGTAGTTCCCCAGGAAGAGGTGGATGGGGTCGTTCAAACCCATGAGCGCGCAGTAGCGGTCCACAGCCGAATCCTCGCGGCGATACGTGAAGCGGTCCGTCTCGGCGGCGCAGATGTCCGGATCGTCGAACGGTGCGAGCATGGTCCGCAGCCAGCCAGGGTGTTCCAGCAGGTTGTCCGAATCAATGAACGCCACCAGTTCGGTCTCCACCGCCGCGAGGCCGATACTCTTCCCCGCCTCGCCCGTGATGCCCGGATTGGCCAGCACGCGGTCGACGCCCTGCGCTTCGGCGACGCGCACGGTGTCGTCGTTGGAGCCGGCGTCGACGATGTAGATGCGGTAGGTGTCGCGCGCCACGTCTTGGGCCAGGATGCTCTCGAGGCACGCGCGCAACACGCGGCCCGAGTTGAGGGTGGGAATGACGAAGGTGACGCGGGGCTCGCTCACCGCGTCATCTCCTTCACCGTGAGCCCGCGCAGAAACCCGGCGGCGTAGACGAGATGCGTCGTCCAGATGCCCAGACCCGCCACGAGGGCGATGGGCAGCGAGGCGGGTGCCGTGCGCCACGCGCTCAGGGTGGCGAGCGCCCACAGGAGCAGGGCCAGCACGCCCGCCTGGGCGACGGTGAGCGTGCCGGTGAGGAGCGCGAGGAGCCCCCCCGCCAGCGCACCGATGATGACGGCCGCCGGCAGAAAATAGGACAGCCGGCGCGAAGTTTCCGGAAACGCATTGACGAAGTAGCCCCGATGGACGCCCACGTTGCCGATCTGCTTCAGGTGGCCGCGGAACAGGGGCCGGCGGTGGTGGTAGACGATCGCCTCGGGGTCGTAGCAGATATGCCAGCCCCCTTGCACGAGGGCCAGGCACAGCTTGGTATCTTCCCCGCCGTAGAATGTGGAATCCCACCCACCCACCTGCTCCAAGGCCGCCCGCCGCACCAGCAGATTGTAGGCGGGATAGTCGTCGACCAGGCGCGGCGCGTGCGGCGCGAACCGGTACCGGAGCGGCCCGCTCCCCAGGAATGATTCGTACACGGCGCCGCCCGCCCGCTGCCAGAAATCGTCCTCCGGCGGCGTCAGGCCCGGGCCCCCGACCGCCCCCACCTTCGGGTTGTCGAAGTGCCGCATCCCGCGGAGCAGCCACTGGGGATGGGGGCGGGCATCATCGTCTATGTAGGCGAGGATCTGCCCGCGCGCTACGGAGAGCGCGGCGTCCCGCTTCTCCCCGGGCCCTGTCAGCTCTTTGCCGGTGAGCACCACGTCCGCGCCCAGCCCGTCGAACGCGACAGCCCGGTCCGACACGATGATGAGCTGCACGTCCCCGGGATACTCCAGTTGCCCGTACGCTGCCAGGTCGCGGCGAAACGTCTCCCCGTCCACGTGCAACGGAATGACGATGGAGACGCTCGGCAGTCTCACGGGGCGTCCCCCTCCCCGGTGGGCGATGCCTGCCGATCGTAGTGGCGGAGGAGGTACAGCCGATAGAACAAGGCCATAGTGTCCCACCACGTGGTCCAGATATGTTCCCAGCGGAACGCGGTTTGGAGTCCGGCCGCGATGGGTTCGTTGAATTCGATGACCACCGGCGCCTCGGCAATGGCATAGCCCGCCCGGTGCGCGAGCAGGAGTAGTTCCAGGTCGAACGCGAACTTCTTGATGAGCATCTGCGGGAATACGCGCGCGAGCACCGCCCGCCGAAAGAGCTTCAGCCCGGTCTGCGTATCGTGCAGGGGCAGCCGAAACAACACGCGTACGAGTAGGAAGTACACGGCGCTGATGACGCGGCGATGCACGGGGTACTGCAGCACCGAGTCGGGATGGCGCTTTGACCCGATCACCACGTCGGCGCCGGTGTCCTGCATCACCGTGGCGAAGGTGCCCAACTGCCGCGGATGCAGGTCCAGGTCGGAGTCGAGGAACACCACCAGGTCGTGGGTGGTGTGGGCGAAGCCTTCGCGCAACGCGCCCCCCTTGCCGACGTTCGTGTCGAGCGGGTGGACCCGCACCTCCGGCCACTCGGCGGCCGCGCGCTCGGCTTCGCTGCGGGTGTGGTCGGTGCTGCCGTCGTCGATCACGACAATCTCATGCGCGGTGCACACCTCCGACAGCACGCGATGCGTTTCGCGAATGTTCTCGTACAGCCGCATGCCCTCATTGTGCGCCGGCATCAGTACGGAGAGCCCTTCCGCGATGGGGTGCATGGGCCGCGGGCGTTACACCTGGGCGGTCTGCGCGGCCCGTGGCGCCGGCCACCAGACGGTGAGCAAGAGTATCGCGAACGCCGCGGCACTGCAGAGGCCCACCACCGTGAGCACTTGGGGGGCGGATGCGTGCCAGCGGGCGACGGCGAGGAGAAACCCCAGCGCCACGCACAGAATCCCGGGGAGGCAGGCCCAGTGCCGGCGGGCCAAGTGATACTGCAGGAGGATTGTGGCCAGGCCCGCGGGGGTCATCACGAACCCAATGGCCCGAATGAGCGGCAGGATGGCCGGCTCCGGGGAGCGCACCAACACCCGCGCGAGCAAGCCCGGCGCGAGGAGGCAAACGATCGCCCCGGCGAGCGAGAGGGCCGCGCCGAATCCGAGTGCGGGCCACAGGTACGCCCGGGGGTCTTCCGCGCGGGCGACGGCGTGCGCCACATTCGGGAACAGGGCGAGGACGATCCCGACGGGTAAGAACAGAAAGGCCTTGCCGAGAATCATCGTGCTCGCGTAGTGGCCCGCTTCCGCGGTGGACAGGTAATGCCGCGCCAGGATGATGTCGAGATTCGCGTACGGGGCCAGGGCGATGAAGCCCAGCGAGACGGGCACGGCATATTGCCACACGGGCCGAAAGTCCGGTGCCGGTCCCGCCGCTGCTCCGGTAACCCACGCCCGCCGGAGGAACAGGTGCGCCAGGACGAGCGCGGCGGCGGCGGCAGCGAGCAGCGCGAGCATGGCGCTTGAAACTGCGCCGCCGAGCAGGACCAGGCCGATGCCCAGCCCGCACTTGATCGCCAAGGAAACCAGGATGGTGCCCCCCAGGGCGCGGAAGAGGCGCAACCCTTGCAGCCCCGCCCAGAACACGGGCGCCATGAGCGAGAGCGCGACCAGCCCGGCGAGCACCACCACCGGCCGGGCATCGTCCAGGTGCAAGTACGCCGCCAACGGTCGCGTGGCGGCCACCACCCCCAGCCCGGCCAGCCCGGCGAAGACGGTAACGCGGCGCAACCCACCCGTAAAGAACGCGTGAGCGGTGGCGTGCGCCCCCACCGCTGTCTCAGCCGCGATGAACTGCGCGAGGCTGGCCTGGATCGTCATCGTCGGGATCGACAGCAGCCACAGCAGGGACACCAGCGCGGTCAGCGCCCCATAGCCGTCCGCGCCCAGATTCCGGCTCATGTAGATGTGAAAGACGAAATTGCCCACGTTGCCGATCAGCACGACGACAACGAGCAGCCCTTCTTCCTCCCGCAGCCGTCGCCACGCTCCCCCCATCAGTCACCGGAGAAACCGCAGGGCGACTTCATTGGCCACGGGCACGGCGCGTTCGGTCAAGCGCCACCGGCCGTCGGCCGCCTCGAGCAGGCCGCCGTCCCGGAGCATGGCCACCGTCGCAGCATGCCACTCGGCCAGCGGGGCGCCGAACCGCGCGGCGAACCGCGCATCGTCCACCCCGCCCCGGAGGCGCAGGCCGCTGAAGATCGCCTCGAACATGAGTTCGTCCCCGCTCAGGATCTCCCGCGATGCGACGCCGCTCCCGGTCGCGGCCACGGCGGCAATGTAGCCATCGACAGTGTCCGCGTTCCGCGTGCGGCTTTGGCCGTCGAAGGCCACGGCCGCCGTGCCACAGGCCAGGTGCGGCTCGTGGCGCCAGTAGACCAGGTTGTGGCGGCACGCGAACCCGGGGCGCGCGTAGTTGGAAATTTCATAGCGCTCCATCCCCGCCCGGGCCAGCGTGTGCTCGACCGCGTTGCGCTGCTCCAGCACCAGCTCATCCTCCGGCAGGTGAAACTTGCCCGCCGCGGCGGCAACGCCGAAGGGGGTGGCCGGTTCCAGTGTCAGGGTATACGCGGACACGTGCTCCGGCTCCAGCGCCACCGCGGCATCCAGCGTGTCCCGGAGCGACTGCACGGACTGCTCGGGTATGCCATAGATGAGATCGAGATTGACATTGGCGAATCCTGCCGCGCGCACCGTGTGAACCGCCTGCACGATCGTTTCCGGCGCATGGCGGCGGCCCAGCGTCCGCAACACGGCGGGATCGAAGCTCTGTGCGCCGATGGAGACACGCGTGATCCCTCCCGCCCGCCACGCCTCTGCCGTGGCTAAAGTCGTGGTGCCGGGATTCGCCTCGATGGTCCATTCGCACTCCGGCGTGCGGCGATAGGCGGCGCGTACTGTGTCGCACACGCGGGCGATCTGCTCCGGGGTCAGCACGGACGGGGTGCCGCCACCGATGAAGACCGTATCGAGCGCGTCCGCGCGCGGCGCCTGCGCTTCGAGTTCCGTGCAAAGGGCGTCCACATAATCGTCCACCCGGTCGTGCACGGTCACGGACGTGAAGTCGCAATACGGGCAGGTGCTCGTGCAAAACGGAACGTGGATGTAGAGCGCGCGCGGGCGCGGCGCGGGCGCTACAGCCACTGGATCCGGTTTGGGGGCCAGTAGATGCACACCGCTTTCCCCAGCAAGTAGTCCTCCGGCACGGGGCCCCAGAACCGGCTGTCGTTGCTGTGGTCCGTATTGTCTCCAAAGGCGAAGTACTGGCCTTCTTGCAGGTGGATCGCCTGCGTACCAAACCCGCCGCGCCGGGAGTATTCCCGCCCGGCCAGCTCCGTCTCCCCCGCCGGCTCCCCATTGATGTACAGCACGCCCCGGTCGCTGTCCGTCCCGTTGGGGACGATGGACACCGTGTCGCCCGGGACGGCGACCACGCGCTTGATCAGATCGCGAGGCGGCTGCAATTGCGGAATATCGCCGGACGTGAACACCACCACATCGCCGCGCCGCGGTTGGCCCCACCGGGCCACGTACTTGCCGATGATAGGGAGGCGCAGCCCATAGCTGCACCGCAGGACGAGCACCCGGTCGCTGAAGCGGTGGCGGTCGGCCCCGTGCAACGTGGGTTCCATGCTGCTGGACGGAATCCAGAACACGCCGATGAAGAACGCGCGGAGGAAAACGGCCAGGGCGATGGCGTAGATGAGCGTGCGGGCCCATTCCAGGGCGTGCTGCCGCAGGGAGGGTTTGGTCTGCGCGTCGTCCGCCCGGGCCGGCTCGGCGGCCGCGCTCATGGGTCGCCCACCTGGAAGACGGCCATGAAGGCGTCCTGCGGCACCTCGACGTTCCCCACCTGCTTCATCCGGCGCTTCCCGGCTTTCTGTTTCTCGAGCAACTTCCGCTTACGGGTGATATCCCCGCCGTAGCACTTCGCCGTGACGTTCTTGCGCATTGGGGCGATGCGCTCGCGCGCGATGACCCGGGACCCGATGGCGGCCTGAATGACGACCTCGAAGAGCTGCCGCGGAATGATCTTCTTGAGCTTCTCGCACAGCACGCGGCCGCGCTGGTAGGCCCGCTCCTTGTGCACAATGCTGGACAGGGCGTCCACCGGCGACCCGTTCAGCAGCACGTCCAGTTTCACGAGTGGCGCTTTCCGGAACTCGATGAACTCGTAGTCCAGGGAGCCATAGCCCCGCGTCACCGACTTCAGCTTATCGAAGAAATCGGTCACGATCTCCGCCAGGGGCAGTTCATAGACCACCAGGGCATTGCTCGTATCGTAAAACGTCAGGTCGATCTGGGTGCCGCGCCGGTTCTGGCACAGCTCGAGCACGGCGCCGAGATGATCCGCGGGGACGAGGATTTGGGCCCGGATGAACGGCTCACGGAACTCTTCCAAAAACGTGGGATCGGGCAGGGCGGCCGGGTTGTCCACCTCGGACACGTCGCCGTTGGTCGTCACGATCTGATAGGCCACGGACGGCGCGGTGGTGACCAGGGAGAGGCCGAACTCCCGCTCGAGCCGTTCCTGCACGATTTCCATGTGCAGCATGCCCAAGAAGCCGCACCGAAACCCGAACCCCAGCGCCCGGGACGTTTCGGGCTCGTAGACCAGGGAGCTGTCATTCAGCTGCAGCTTGTCCAGCGCCTCGCGCAACTGCGGGAATTCGTCGCTCACCGTGGGGTACAGGCCGCAGAAGACCATCGGCTTTACGGGGGCGTAGGGCGCCAACGGCTCGGTCGCCCCGTCTTTGGCCAGGGTGAGCGTATCGCCGACGGTGATCTCGTGAACGGACTTGATATTCGCGATCACATAGCCGACCTCCCCCGCTCTTAAGGTGGGGAGGGGCTCCGCTGCCGGCCGGAGGACGCCGACCTCGTCGATCTCGTACTCCGCCTGGGTGCCCATCGCCCGGATCCGCATTCCGGACGCGAGGATGCCGTCGAACACCCGGACGTACGTGACCACGCCGCGAAACTGATCGTACATGGAGTCAAAGATCAGGGCCCGCACCGGCCGCTCGCTGTGGTCGGGCGGCGGCGGAATGCGGGTGATCACGGCCTCCAGGATCGCGGCGATACCCTCCCCTTGCTTGGCGCTGGCCAGCAGCACCTCGCTGGGATCCAGGCCCACGATGTCCCGGAGTTGCTCGGTGACGAACTCCGGCCGCGCGGCCGGCAGGTCGATCTTGTTGATGACCGGCACGATTTCCAGGTCGTGCTGGAGGGCGAGATAGACGTTCGCCAGCGTCTGCGCCTGCACCCCCTGGACCGCATCCACGACGAGCACGGCCCCCTCGCAGGCCGCCAGGGACCGGCTGACCTCGTAGGAGAAATCCACGTGCCCGGGGGTGTCGATCAGGTTTAATTGGTAGACCTCCCCGTCCGCGGCCGTGTAGGCCATGCGCACGGCCTGGGCCTTGATCGTGATGCCCCGCTCGCGCTCCAGGTCCATGCTGTCCAGCATCTGCGCACGCAGCTCGCGGCTGCTCACGGTCTCAGTCGCTTCCAAGAGGCGGTCGGACAGGGTGGTCTTGCCGTGGTCGATATGCGCGATGATGCAGAAGTTCCGAATGGGAAGGCCGGGCATGATGGGGGGCGCAGCGGCTACGGCTACACGGGCAGGAGCGGTAAGTCCAACAATAGCAAGCGATTTTACCACGTGCCCTCGGCCACGGCTACCGCTGGATACGCCACCGGGAATCAGGGGAGGAAGGTGGGGTTCAGGACCCACTGGGCGGTGAACGTGGAACTCGTGCTGGTTAGCTCCAGCCTCAGTGCCTGCGTGGTCGGCTGGATGAGCTCCGGGCCCTCCGGGGTCGGCACCTTCGGAAACAGGATGATGCTCGTGCGCCGCACCTGCGTGCTCTCTACGTAATCGATCTCGTCGCTCCCGCCGAGCTGGACCGCGGCGGACCGCACCCTCCCCCCCGTGTCATTCCCCAGGGCAATCTGCATATTCCGCAGCGACACCGCATCGTGGGCCATCCCCACGTCTTCGAAATCGCTGGTCAGATGCACCTCACAGATGATGAATTGCGCGGCGAGATTTCGGATGCGCCCCGCCTCGAATTCCACCTGCACCGGCGGATACCGGTAGGCCTTCGCATCGGCCTCCAGGCGCTCCAGCAAGAGGTCCGCGCTGAGCAGCACCGCAAAGCTCTCGGGGGTGAAGAGAGTCGGGTACCGGCTTCCGGGCTGCACCACGAGGCGGGCCGTCGCGTCGTCGGTCAGGTCCGGTTTGGCGACTTTGGGGAGCGGCTGAGTGAACGCAGACGAGTCCACCACAGGGATGACCGTCTCGGTCTGGCAGCCTGGGTGGAGGACCAGGAGGGCGCCAAGCAGAAGCCACCGCCCGGCCAACGATGGGGAATCACGCTTCATGTAGTGAATGAAGGTAGCACTTATAACTCCATATTGATATATCAGATAAGAAATATTCAATGATCCAGCATCGGATGGCCCGCTCACCGAGGTTCAGGTGGTGAGCTGCACTTGATGCTTCAGTATATTCACGATGGCCGCCGCCGCGGCCACCCGGACGTACGGGGATTCGTCCGTCCCGAGCACGTCCCGCAACGCCGGCACGGCCGTGGAGCCCCCCAACCGTCCCAGGGATGCCGCCGCGTCGGCCCGCACCCCAGCCTCAGGGTCCGCCAACGCCTCCCGCAGCAGCGGCACCACCATTTCATCCCCCACTTTGCCCAGGAGCGCGGCCGTCTGTTCCCGGACCGTGGCGTCCTCATCCTTCAGCAACTCGAACAGAGTCTTCATGACCGAGCCGTAGCCCATTTTGCCCAGCGCCTCGGCCGCACGGAGGCGCATGGGCGTGGAGGCGCTCTCCAACTGCTCTTCCAGCAGCGGCACCCCCGAGTGGTCCTCCACCCTGTGCAGCGCTTCCGCCGCGCTGATGCGCACGTGGACGCTCGCGTCCTGCAGTTTTGCTTTGAGGACGATCTTCACGTTCCCGTCGCCGGCCTTGCCCAGGGCCCACACGGCCGCCGCCCGCACCTCCCACGACGTATCTTGGAGCCCGGTCAGGAGGAAGGGGACGGTGTTCGGATCCCCCAGCTCACCCAGGGCTTCGAGCGCCACGACCCGGAGCTTCGGGTCTTCGTCCTTCAGGAACGCTTCGAGGACCGGCGGACCGGCCTCGTGCTGCCACCGGGCCAGGGCGCGGCCTGCCGAAATCCGGACGTACATGTTGGGGTCGGACGTGAGCGCCAGCACCGCGGCGACCACCTCTGGGTCCGTCGATTGCTCCAGAACCTCGATGGCCCAGAAGCGCACGAAGCTCTCGGGGTCGCCCAGCGCGTTGAGCGCGATGTCACGCGCCTCGGGCCGACCGACGAGGCTAAGGTTCCACAAAGCGGCGGCCCGGACCTTCCAACTGTCATCGGAGACGGCCCCCGCCAAGACGCCCCAGGCGTAGTTGTATACGTCCAGGATCGCCTCTTGGGTGGTTTTCATACGACCCCCAGCTCCCCGATCCCCCCAGGAGCATATCACGGGAGTCCGATCAGTCGGCGGTATCGTCTTCCGCGTTTCGCGCTAAACGGCCCGGATCGAAATCAGCGACCGACAACACGGTGTACCCCCGCGGCGGAGTGAGATCAAACGCGCCGTCGGGGATGGAGACGTTGGGCACTACGTCGCGAAAGGTGAACGTCACGAGCATCTCCGCGCCGGGCCGCGCGACTTGCACGTGGAACGGGAACGCGTCCTCCGGGCCGAGCGTCTCTAGTTGGCGGTAGTCGGCGAAGGTCGTGATCTGTTCCAAGCCGCCGTCGTCACCGTAGGCGAGCACGCGACTCGGTCGTCCCGTCGCCCCCGTGAACTCGATGCGTTGCCGTATCCGCCAGGGTCCCGCCGCTGACGTGCGTACCACTTCCACCAGATGCGTCCCGTCCGCGTGATGGGCCACGTAGCGGACCCCGCCGGGCTGGAGGCCCACCCGCAGCGGGTCGAGCACGCTGCTGGGGACCAAAAGCTTCGAGCCGGCCTCTTCCGGCCCGCGCTGGCCCGCGTACCACTGGCGCCGCGTCGGGATCGAGAACGCGAACGCCTCTTCATCCGCGATCAGTTCGAAGAGCACGGGCCCAATCACTCGCGTACCCCGGAGGCGCAGGGCGGCTTGGCCGCGACTGATGAAGAGGAAATCCATCCGCCGGATCGGTTCGTCCGTCTGCTCGAATTGCAGGATGCCCCGAGCGCGGAACGACTGCACCCCGGTCAGGCGGCGCCCGATGGCGGCCTCGAAGGGCGCCGGGTCCGCCCCGGAGGCGGGCAGGACGATCGGCGCCACGTCGCGCGACGCGGGCGCGATACGGGCACATCCCGCGCCCGCGAGCGCGATGAGCAGCAGCAGGTGGCGCGCGCGCATCGCTTAGGCCACGTGAGCGAACGCGCCGTCGCGCGATTGGCAGACCATCGCCTCGGGCCGCCGGCCGAATCGGGAGGCGAACGCGTCCCCCACCTGCGCCAGGAAGGCGTCCACGCGATCGGTCTCGACGAGATTGGCCGTGCAGCCGCCGAATCCCGCGCCCGTAATGCGGGCACCCAGACAGCCGGGGGTGGCCTGTGCGGTTTCGACGAGCAGGTCTAGTTCGGGGCAGGACACCTCGTAGAGATCGCGGAGGCTCGGGTGGGACCCGTTCACCTGCTGGCCGAAGGTGCGCAGGTCACCCTGCCGCAAGGCCGCGATCCCCGCCTCCACGCGCACGAGTTCATCGACTACGTGCTTACAGCGCTTGTACGTTGTCTCCGGCAGCACGTCTCTACATTCCTCCAACATCTGCGGGCACACGTCTCGCAACGCGCGAACGGAGGGGTGCCGTGTGCGCATCACATCCCTCCCCCGCTCACACTCGGCGCGGCGCGCATTGTATTCCGAATCCACCAGCCCGCGCTGCACCCCCGACTGAACTACCACGATTCGCTGGCGCTCCAAGTCGAGCGGCACGTGCTCGTAGGCCAGCGTCCGGCAGTCCAGATGCAGCACGTGGTCGGCCCGCCCCATGGCGGAAGCGAACTGGTCCATGATGCCGCAGCGGATCCCGACGAAGGTATTATCCGCCTCCTGCGCGAGCCGGGCCACCTCGGGGCCGGGCAAGCGGAAGTCGAACAGCGCTTGCAGCAAGGCGGCCACCGCCACGTCGACTGCGGCCGAACTGCTGACCCCGCCGCCCAGCGGCAGGTTGCTGACGAAGTGGGCGCGAAACCCGCCGACCGGCTCGCCGCGCTCCCGGTGCGCCCGGACGATGCCCTTGGGATAGTCGCCCCAGTCGTGCCCGCGTTCGATGCGCTCCAGCCGGAACGTCACGTCCCCAGGCATGGTGGCCGAAGACAGGGTCACCACGTCGTCCCCCGTCGGTGCACCGGCCACGGCGATGGCCCGGTCGATGGCCACCGGGAGCACACAGCCGTCGTTGTAATCCACGTGGCCGCCCAGGAGATTGACCCGGCCGGGCGCCACCGCTGTCGCGGTCGGGTCGCCGCCGTAGCGTGCGTGGAAACCCGCGGCGGCTTTCGTGCGGAGGTGGTCGCTCACCGCGGGCGCTTGCGGCGCCTGCCCCATCCGCCGCCGCCGGGGGTGTGCAGCTCCACCGCATCGCCGGGGTACACGTGGAACTGGCACTTGCTAGGGAGGCGGCGCTTCCGGCCGTCACGCAGCAGAAAGGCGGCACCCGGCTTTCCCGCGCCCCCGCCGCGCAGCCCGTAAGGCGCCGTGCGATGCCGGTCGGCAAGCAGGCTGACCGTCGCGGGCGCCGTAAACCGCATCGTACGCACGAGGCCGGCCCCGCCCCGGTATTTCCCGCGCCCGCCGGACCCGCGCCGCACCCCATACCGTTCGACCAGCACGGGGAAGGTATGCTCCAGCGCCTCGATGGGGGTGTTCATCGTATTCGTCATGTGCGTCTGGATCCCGTCGACCCCCGGGCGATCCGGCCGGGCCCCGAGGCCGCCCGCTACAGTCTCATAGTACGTAAACGGCCGCCCGCCTGGGTGCACGCCGCCGAAGGCGAAGTTCGTCATCGTGCCGGCGCTGGCGGCGGGCACACGGTCGGGGCACGCCTGGGCGAGCGCCCCGAGCAGGACGTCCACGATTCGTTGCGACGTTTCCACGTTGCCTCCCGCCACACCGGCGGGGAACCGGGCGTTTACGAGGCTTCCCTCGGGGGCGACGATGGTGAGGGGCCGGCCGATCCCGGCGTTGGACGGCACCTCCGGCGGGGCGAGGCACCGGAACACGTAGTACACGGCGGAGACGGTAATCGCGTATACCGCGTTGATGTTGCCCAGCACCTGATCCGCGGTGCCTGTGAAATCAATCGTCGCCGCGCCCCCGCGGATGATGATGCGCACGGCGATCGTCGGTCCCGGCCCCCCCGCGCCGTCATCGTCCATCTCGTCGCTGAAGGTGTACGCCCCATCGGGAATTCCCCGCAGGGTGGTGCGCATGAGCTGTTCGGCATACGCCATCAGCGCACGGGCGCACAGCACGGCCCGCGGCCGCGATCGCTCGGCGACCAGCGCGCGCACGCGGGCGATGCCGGTGTTGATGGCTGCAATCTGGGCGGCCAAGTCCCCCCGCCGCTCCTCGGGAGCGCGGAGGTTCGCCAACACCAAGTTGAGCATGTCCGCATCGAGCGTCCCGCCGCGGACGATCCGCACGGGCGGAATGATGAGGCCTTCCTGGTACAGCTCCTCCGTGGGCGCCATGGAGCCCGGCGCGCTCCCCCCGATGTCGGCGTGATGCGCGCGGTTGGCCACGTAGAAGTCTGGCCGGCGGCGGCGCTGGAGATGCACCGGCGCCACCACGGTCAGGTCCGGCAGGTGCGTCCCGCCGCGATACGGGTCGTTGACCATGGCGACGTCGCCCGGCGCCAACTTCAGTTCCTCAATCGTCCGCTGAACGGTGAGTGGCATGGACCCCAGGTGGACGGGAATGTGCGCCGCCTGCGACACCATCTCGCCCGCCCCGTCGAACAGCGCGCACGAGAAGTCCAACCGCTCCTTGATGTTCGGGCTGAAGGCCGTGCGTTGCAGGGTGACGCCCATCTCCTCGCAGATGGAGGCGAAGCGGTGCTTGTACAGCTCAAGCAAAATGGGATCGACGCGCGCCGTAGCCATGCTCAGCGTCCCCGGCGTTCCAGCAAGAGGTTGCCGTACGCATCGACGCGACACGTGAAATCCGGCGGCACCACGGTGGTCGCGCTCATTTCCGCCACGATGGCCGGCCCCGGGAAGCGGTGCCCCGGCTGCAACCGGTCCCGTTCGTATACCACCCCCGCGCGCGCTCTGCCATCGAACCACATGCGTTGCTCGCCAACGCGCGCGGTGCGGATTGGTTGCGTCCGCACAGGCAGCTTTCGGACCCGCGGTGGCCGGACCCGCCCGCGGACCCGCACCCGGACAGTGACCACCTCGACGGGACGCGACGGATCCGCGTGTCCGTACCGCCGCTCGTGCGCGGCGTGGAAGTGCGCCGCCGCCCGCGGGCCGGCGGGGACGGACAGTTCGTATGCCTGGCCCACGTAGCGCATATCCAGGAGGCGCTCGAGCGAGACTGCTTTCGGTAGGAACCCCTCGCGCACCATTGCCTCGCGCGCCGTCCGTTCCAACGGCGCGAAGGCGCTCCGGCGGGCCGCGGCAGTGAACCGGTCGTGCGGCGTCAGAATCGTGCGGGAAAAATCCTTCACACTGTCCGCGCAGAGCATGCCGAAGGCCGAGAGCAAACCGGGCTGGCGCGGCACCACTACCGTGCGAAAGTGCAGCGCGCGCGCCAAGTCGCAGGCGTGCAGGCCGCCGGCGCCGCCGAAGGCTACGAGCGCGAACTCCCGCGGGTCGAAGCCACGCTCGACGCTGATGACGCGGATCGCCCGCTCCATGTTCGCGTTGGCGACACTGACCACTCCTTCGGCCAGCCGCGGCGGGGCCAGTCGCGCCTGGCGCGCCAGCGGGGCCAGCACTTTCGGGATGCGGTCCGGGCTCAACTGCATGCGGCCGCCCAGGAAGCGCGCGGGGTCCAAGCGCCCGAGGAACACGTGCGCGTCCGTGACGGTCAACCGCGTCCCCCTGCCGTAACAGACGGGGCCCGGGTCGGCCCCCGCGCTTTCGGGACCGACGCGGAGCGCCCCCCCGGCATCCAGCCGGGCCACGGACCCGCCCCCGGCGCCCACCGTATGAATATCGAGCATGGGCACGCTCACCGGCAAGCCCCCCACTTGCGTGCCCGCCGCCGTGGGCACCCCCCCGTCGCAGAGCGCCACGTCCGTGGAGGTGCCCCCCATGTCGAACGTGACGACCTTGGAGAATCCGGCGCGCGCGGCGACGGTGAACGCGCCGACGACCCCGCCGGCCGGGCCGCTCAGGATGGTGTGGACCGGTTCCTCCCGCGCCTGGCGCGCGCCCAGGCGGCCGCCGTTGGATTGCATGATGCTGAGCCGCGACTTGGGCAGCGCCCGCGCCAGGGTGCCGAGATAAGTGGACATCTTCGGCATCACGTAGGCGTTCACCACGGTGGTGCTGCCCCGCTCCACTTCGCGAAACTCGGGGTGTACGCGCGACGAGAGGGATGTGGGAATGCGCAGCCCCGCCAAGAGCCGCCCCACCGCCTCCTCGTGCGCCCCGTTGGCGTAGGCGTGCAACAAACAGACCGCCACCGCCGCCGGGCCCTTCCGCTCCAGCCAATGCCGCAGGTCGCGCAACGCGGTCCGCGTCAGCGGGCGTTGCACCGTGCCGTCCGCCAGGATCCGTTCGGGCAGCCCGTACACCAGCGCGCGCCTGACCAGCGGTGGCGGCCGCTCCGTGAACAGGTTGTACAGCTCCGGACGGGTCTGCCGCCCGATCAGGAGCAGGTCCTCGAACCCCACCGTCGTGATAAACGCCGTGCGCGCGCCGCGCCGTTCTAGCAGGGCGTTGGTTGCGACTGTCGACCCGTGGATGACCTCATCGGCCGGCGGGCCGTCGAGCACTGCGGCGAGGCCCGCGGTCACCGCGCGGCTGGGATCGGCGGGGGTGGACAACAGCTTGTGGAGCGTCAGCGTCCCGCCCCGGTCGAGCACCACGTCGGTGAACGTGCCCCCCGTGTCGACGGCCACGATGCGCCTGCTCACGCCAACCCCTGGTCGGCGCGGCGCAAACGATTCACCAGCGCATGGGCCCGTCGCGTCGTCTCCGGCAAGCGGTAGCCGCGGGCGCACCGCAAGACGAAGTCGCGCGCTTGGGCGGGACTGACGCGATGGCCGGGGGAGACGTAGAGCGGTTTGACGTTCCGGCGGGTTCGCAGCAGGTACCCCACCCGTTTCCCCGCGTAGGTCAAGACGCTCGCGGCGCCGCGTTCGGCTGCGGGTTCGGCTGCCTCCCCCACCAGCCGGCTTTTGGCGCAACCCACCGTGGGCCGGTCCAGCCAGAGTCCCAGATGCGACGCGATGCCCAGGCCGCGCGGGTGCGCGATCCCCTGGCCGTCGCAAATGATCAGGTCCGGCGAGGTGCGCAGGCGCGCGAAGGCTTCGAGCACCACGGGCAGCTCGCGGAAGCTCAGCAGGCCGGGCACGTACGGGAACGGCATGTCGACGCACGCCCCCGCTTCTTCGAGGAGGTGGAGGTCGGGAAAGGTCAGCACGGCCACGCCCCCGTAGCCGCGGATATCGCCGCGGGTGTAGGACACGTCCACTCCCGCCACGGTGCGCACCCGGCCCCGGTACCGCGACACCCGCACCTGGGCGCGCAGGCGCTTTTGCAGGGTGATCGCGTCGTGCGTGGTGGTGGGCCAGGGATGGCGGACGCCGGTCACGTGGTTCCAGACACGCTCGAGAAGGTGAAGTCCTCAATGACCATGGCGGGCACGAATCCCCGCTCGACCCGTTCGAGCGTGTCCGACATCGCCGCGATGCGCGTGAATGCTTCCAGAATGCTTTCGTTATAGCGGAAATCCTGCACCCGTGGGCCGAGCGCGCCGTTGCGGATCCGAAAGGTGCCGTCCCGCGTCAAGCCCGTGATGAGTGTCCGGCCCGGGTCCACCACCCGGTTGTACCACAGGCGCGTGACGAGAATGCCATCGTCCACCTGTGCGAGTAGCTCGTCGCGCGGGGTGTCGCCGGGCGCCATGACCAGGTGCAACGGGAGCGGGCCAATGCTGTTCGGTTGGGGGAGGGCGTGGCCGGTGGAGGGCGCTTGCGCTTCGGCCCCGGTGGTCGTGTCGTAGGCCACTGCTCGGGCGATGCCGTTCTCGATCAACGGCAACCGGTGCCGCGGCACGCCCTCATAATCGCACGGCGCCCCCGGCATGCCCGGATGGTGACAGTCGTCGACGATGGTGACCGCGTCGCCGGTGATGCGCGTGCCGAGCTTGTCCGTCATGAAACTCGTGCCGTCCAGATATTGGCGCGCGCCCAACCCTAGCCACACGAGGAACTGGAGGAGTTCGCCCACCGCCGCGGGCTCCAGCAACACCATGTACTTCCCGGGGGGCAGCGTTTCCACCTGGGCCGCGCGCTCCGCCTTGTCGAACACGGTCGCGTGCGCGCCGTCCAGGTCCAGAGTCGCCACATCCACCGCGCGGCGTTCCACCCACGCGGACCCACCCTCGGGCCGCATGAGCGTCGCGCTGAAGTGGGCATCGGTCCAGCGATGCTCGGTCGCGATCCCCTGGGAGTTCGCGACGGTGAGACTGAACGTGTCGGTGGCGAACGCTCCCGCCGCCGTCAGTCCCCGTTGGGTAGCGGCTTCCGTAAAGCGCCGCACCGCCCGGACCCGATCATCAGGCTGCGTACTCGCAGTCTGGGCGCAGTAGTTGTCCATGGGGAGGGGGGCACCACCCGGTCCGGGCAGGCCGCTGGGGGCGCCCGGTCCGAAGGCGGACCCGGCCAGCGCCTGCGCACAGACGCGGTCGAACGCTTCTCGCGCATCCCCTTCTCCGCGGCCGGTTAGGGAGGCCACGCCGCATCGTCCGTCCGCGCAGACCCGCACGGTGTGATGCGTCCGCGAGACTTCGGCGTGTTGGTGCACCCCATTATTCGCGAACCGAGTGAGGCCGCCTTCCCGGTGGCGCACGACGCACTCGGTAGCGTCCCCGGTGTCGCGCAACGCGGTGCCCATCCAGTCGGGCAGTTGCGCCTCAGCCATAGCCCACCCCCACCTGCACGTTGCGGAAGCGCGCGGGCGCGGCCCCGTGGCCGGTATGCGCGATCTGCATGGGCTGCCCCTTGCCGCAGTTCGGGGTGCCCCAGATCGCCCACTCGGCGGGGCCGGCGATCCCATCGCACCCGTTCCAGAACGTGGGGGTCACGCCCCCGTAGGTCGGGTTCTTGAGCATGGCGCCGCGTTTCCCCCGCTTGATCTCCCAGCCGATCTCCGTACCGAATTGAAAGTTGAGACGGCGGTCGTCGATGCTCCAACTGCGGTTCGTCTCCATGTAGACGCCGTCGTCCACGCCGCCGATCAGTTCCTCCAGCGAACTGGTGCCCGGCAGCAGGCTCACGTTCGTCATGCGGATGAGCGGAAACCGGTCCCAGCCGGACGCGCGCATGGCGCCGGTCGACGGTTCGCCGAGGACGGTTGCCGTTTCGCGCGAGGTCATGTAGCCCACGAACCGGCCGGCGGTGACGACTGGGGTGCACTGGGCGGGCACGCCCTCATCGTCGTACGCGAAGGAGCCGAGGCCGCGCGGGTGCCCGTCCCACGTGGCATCGGCTACGAGGTTCACCAGGTCGGATCCGTACTGGAGCGCATGATGCTGGTCGAGGGTCAGGAAGCTGGTGCCCGCAAAATTGGCCTCGTCGCCGAGCACGCGATCGAGTTCGATGGGATGCCCGCAGGATTCGTGCACTTGCAACGCCAGTTGGGACCCGTCCAGGACCACGGTGGTTTCTTCGCGCGGACACTGCTTCGCCCGGTGCAAGGCGACCGCCTCTTCCGCGACGCGCGGGGCATGGGCGGCCAGGTCGAGCGCGCGCACGACTTCAAAGCCCCCGCTGAGGAACTGGCCGCGGAAGGAGTTGGGGTACGAGCGGACCTGCACTTCCCCGTTCAGGACGGCCGTCGCCGTCATGCCCGCCCCGCAGTGCAGGATGCGCTGGCGAATGTTCGCCCCCTCGCTGCTGGTGAACAGTTGGTCCGTGGCCCACGCGGAGTAGTGGGCTTTGCGCATGGTCACGCCGGCCACGGTGCCGAGGCCTTCGTCCGCGGCGAGCAACAAGTCCGCTTTGGTGGCGAGGCTGACGGTGAACGGATCTTCTGTAAACGGCGTCGCCCACTCGTCTGTCACCGCAACTGCGGGCGCCAGCTCGACTCGGCGGCCCATCGCTGTGGCGCTCGCCTCGGCGACCGCGACCGCGAGCGCGGCGACGCGGTCCACCTCGTGCGCGCTCAGGTCATCCGACGCGGCAAACCCCCACGCGCCATCCTTAAGCACGCGGACGCCGAAGCCGATGGAGGTTGTATCCCCCATCGCGTCGATGTGTCCGTTCCGCGTGTCGATAGTCTCATGCCGGTCGGTCCGCACGCGGACGTCCGCGTACGCCGCCCCCCGGGCTGCGGCGGTGTCGAGCGCCCGTTGCGCGAGGGCGGCGTCCATCAGCCGGTCGCTTCCATATCGAGGAGCACCTTCAGGGTTCCGGGGCGTGCGGCATGCTCGAGGGCGTCTTCCGCCTCATCGAGCGGGTACACCGCGTGGATGAGCGGTTCCACCTGGATGCGGCCCTCCGCCAGGGCCGTGATGGCCGGGGCGAAAGGCCCACAACGGGAACCGACGACGGTGATTTCGTTTACCACGACGGGGACGAGCGGCAGGGCGTCGGCTTCGGCCACGGTCGACTTGACGACGAGCGTACCGCGTGGCTCGACCAACTCCACGGCGCGCCGGCAGCCGGCGGCGCGCCCCGTGGCTTCCACCACGAGCGGCGCCTGGGGCGGTGCGGGGTCCGTATCGCGCAGCACGCGTATGCCCCAGTCTTCCGCCAGGGCCAGCTTGTCCGCATGCCGGCCGATGAGGGTCACCTCCGCGCCCGCGTCGCGGAGAGCCTGCGCGCACAGGAGGCCGAGCTTGCCGTCGCCGAGGATCGTAGTGGGGAGGCCGGGTGGCACGGGCACCTGCTCGCGAATTTCGAACGCGGCCGCCACGGGTTCAATGAACGTCGCCGCCCGGTCGGAGAGCGTCTCGGGGATGGGGTGCAGGTTCTCGGCCGGCAGCGCGACCCAGTCGGCGAACGCGCCGTCGCGGCCCAGGATGCCCAGTACGGTCCGCTGGGGGCAATGGCGGCCCAGCCCGCGCGTACACCAGGCGCACGCCCCGCACGCGGCGTTGATCTCGCCGGCGACGCGGCGCCCGGCGAGCGGCGTGTCCGCTTCCGCCGGGACGTGGCCGACGAACTCGTGCCCGAGCGTGCCGCGGAAAGTCATGTAGCCGCGAATCAGTTCCAGGTCCGTGCGGCAGATGCCCGCCATGCGCACGCGGACCGCGACTTCGCCGGGACCGGGCGCGGCGGGCGATACATCCTGCAGCGTTGCGCCGTCCGATCCGCAGACGAGGCCGCGCACGCCGGGCTTACCGGAACATGGCGCTGATGGATTCGCCTTCGTGGTTGCGGCGAATCGCTTCGGCGAACAACTGGGCGACGGAGAGGACCGTGATCTTGTCCAGGCGTTTCTCCGGCGGGATGGGCAGGGTGTTCGTGACGACCAACTCCGCCAAGTCGCTCTTTTCGATGCGCTCGATCGCTTCGCCCACGAGTACCCCGTGGACGATGCCGGCCCGGATGTCCTGGGCGCCGAATTCCTTCAGGAGGCGGACCCCTTCCACCAGGGAGCCCGCCGTGCTGACTTCATCATCAAACACGATGCAGTCCTTCCCTTGCACCTCACCGATCACGTTGCGCACTTCCGCGTGATCGTCGTCGGCCGAGCGGCGCTTATCGATGATGGCCAAGGGGAGCTTCAGGCGCTTGGCGTACGAGGCCGCCATCTTGGCGCCGCCCGCGTCCGTCGCCACGGCCACCGTGTCCGAAAGGTCGCGCTGGCCGAAGTAGTCGCAGAACAAGGGAAGAGCGAGAAGCTGGTCCGCGGGGATGCGCGCGAACCCCTGAATCTGCGGCGCGTGCAGATTCATGGACATGATGCGGTTCGCGCCGGCGGTTTCGAGGAGATCGGCAATCAGGCGCGCGGTGATGGAAATGCGCGGTTCGTCCTTTTTGTCGGACCGGACGTACGGGTAATAGGGGCAGACGGCGGTGACGTGCTCGGCGGAGGCGTGCTTCAGCGCATCGATCGTGATCAGCATCTCCATGAACCCCTCATTGACCGGTTCACAGGAGGGCTGGATCACGTACACGTCCGCGTTCCGGACGTTCTCCTCGATCTTGATCTTTAGGTTGTCGTTCGCGAACTTGTGGACGTAGAGGTTCCCGAGCGATACGCCGAGAATGGCGCAGATCTCTTGCGCCAACTCCTCGTGCGCGGTGCCCGAGAAGATTTGGAGCTTGCCGTTGGTCCCGTTCGAACTACCCGTACCGGACGTCATGGTCCACCCCTCAGGTCGCGTCCTACTTCGCTACAGCCCGCCGCGGAGCAGCAGTCTATCACAGGGGCCGCACCCGTTCCGCGGCGCCGCGGTAGGGTCCGAACGGGGCCGTGAGCCGCCGGGGCGATGGCCGCTTCGGCGCGGGATGCGCGAGCGGGCGCTACCCCCATAGCCGAAGCTTCCACACGGCCGTGGCGGCTTCGAGCATGATGGCGCGGGACATCTTCGTCTGCCCGTCGCGGCGTTCATAGAAGATGATCGGGCATTCGCCCAGCCGGAATCCGGCGCGCTGGGCCCGATACTTCATGCCGATGAGGAAGGCGTACCCGCGCAGGGCGATGCTGGCGTAATCAATGGTCTCGAGCACGGTTCGCCGATAGCCGCAGAAGCCGCTGGTGCAATCGCTGATGCGCAAGCCCGTCACGGCGCGCGCGTACCGATTGGCGAAATAGGAGAGCGCGAGCCGGTGCAGCGGCCAGTTGACCACGCTGATCCCCTGCATGTACCGCGAGCCCACCACCAGATCCACCTCGTCCAGTTTCGCGACCATCGCCGGCAAGAAGCTGGGGTCGTGGGAGAAGTCGGCATCCATCCCGATGACGGCCTCGATGGCGGGGTCCTGGAGCACGTGGCGGAAGCCTTCGATGTAGGCGGTGCCCAGGCCGAGCTTGCCCGCGCGCGGGTACAGCGCCACCCGGTCGTCGGCCTCCGCCAGGCGCCGCACGATGTCGCCGGTCCCGTCCGGCGAATTATCGTCCACCACCAACACGTTCGCTTGGGGGACGACGGCGCGGACGGCGGTCACCATGCGCTCGATATTCCCCGCCTCGTTGTAGGTGGGGATGACAACGGCAAATCGGTCCACGGCGGGGGGGAACTCCTGGCCGGAACTAGTTGAAGGCGGAGGCCGCGCCCACCAGGGCGCCGGTGAAGGTGGCGATGGGGCCCTGCTCGCGCGCGTTCTCCGCCGCATCGCCCACCGCCTGCATGGCGCGGGTGGCTTCGACGTACAGTTGGTCGTCCGTCAGCAGTTTGCCGATGGTGCCCTCCCCCGCCTCCAGACGCGCGGTGATGCGATCGATACGGGCGATGGTGTTCTGAATCTGCGGGCCGGCGTCGGCGAGCGCCCCGAGCGCTCCGCCCATGCTGCCTTCCCCGTCGCCCAGGAAGTCGCCCAATTTGTCCGACGAGTTTTTCATGCTCCGAATCAGGGCCAGTAAATCGTCGTGCAGCGCGGAATCGTACACCAACTTGCCGATCGTCCCCTCGCCACCCTGCACCTGGGCGGCGATCGAGTCCAGCCGCTCCAGGGTCGAGTTGAGGCGGGGCCCAATGTCGCCCAGGCTCGCCATCATCTGGCTGAGTTCCTTCTCGTTCTGGCCGAGGATGCGGTTGACCGTGCTGAAGGTTTCCTTCGCCTCGTCCACCGTGGCGCCCAGGCGCACGAAGAGGTCGTCCTGGTTTGCGTCGAACCGCTGCACCAGCACCCGGACGTCGTCGGTCATGGCGCTGACACTGTCCACGAGCTGATCCAGGTCGGCGGACCGGCGGCTGTCCAGCGTAGTGCCGGGCCCCGCGAGGGGGGCGTCGGCCGTGCCCAGGGTGAGGTCGATGATCCGCCCGCCGAGCAGGCTCTCCGTCTCGAGCCGCGCGATGGAGTCCGTACGTACCGGCTCGTCGGCGCGAACGCGCATACGCACGCGCACGCGGGCGTCTTGCACCACAATTTCCTGTACGCGGCCGATGACCACGCCGGCCAAGCTGACGTCATCCTCCACTTCCAGGCCGGCCACATTGTCGAACGTGGTCTCGAGTATGTGCACGGACTGTCGCCCCGGTCGCCAGTCTTCGGAGTACAGCACGAAGGCGGCGAACAGCACCACGGCCACGCTGAACATGAATCCCACGACGGCTTCTCGTCCCATGGGGATCTCCCTATACGGTTGGTTGGAGGACCATGATGTGTGAGAGGAAATAGTTGGCGACGATGATCAGGATAAACCCCAGCACGACCGCCTGCGTCGTGCTGCGGCCGACTCCCTCGGCCCCATGGCGCGTGGTCAGGCCCTTATGGCAGCCCACGGTGGCCACGATCCCGCCAAAGACGACCGCCTTGATCAGCCCGTGCAGTATTTCGGTCCGGCTCAGGGTCTGGAACAGGTTGTCCCAGTACTGCTGCCAGCCGACCCCAATATACGACGTGGCGATCAGCCCGCCGCCGAGACACCCGACGGCCATCACGTACATGGTCAGGGCCGGCACCATCACCAGGGCTGCCAGAATCCGCGGCATGACCAGGTATTCCACCGGATCGATGCCCATCACCCGCAGCGCGTCGATCTCTTCGGACACCGCCATCGTACCCAGTTCCGCGCTGATGGCGGCGCCTACCCGGCCGGCGACGAGATAGCCCGTCAGCACCGGCGCCATTTCCTTGGCCATGCTCAGGCCCACGATTGCGCCGACGATCTCCTGCAGGTTGAACTGCAGGAGCTGGTACCCGGTCTGCAGCGCAACCACCATCCCGACGAACAACCCCATGAGCAACCCGATGGGCAGGGTCTCTACGCCGATGAACTGCATCTGCCGCGTCCAGAGGCGGAATTCGCGCGGCAAGAACCGGAGCGCGAGAAACGCATCGCGGGCCAGGTACAACAGGGCGCCCAGCAGGGCGAAGAGGGCGATCAAGTGGCGGCCGATGAAGCTGAACATGCCTAGGTGCCCACGTGCGACGGCAGCCCGTCCTCCTGGCCGGCCACGCGCGCCGGCTCGGCCCGCCGTCGCCCGAGTGGGATCTTTATTATCCACGCCAAGCGCAGCGACCGCACGCCCTGCTCGCGGCCGATGCCCAGCAGCCCACCGAGCAGGTCGAACCGCCGCGTATCGGCTGTGGCGTCGGCGGCGTACCGCACCAGCGGCCCCACCCGCCATTCGTTGCGCTCCGCCGTGCGCTCGTGCCGGTACAAATTCCACAGGGCCCAGGACAACTTGCTGCCGTCAGGGTGCCGCTCGTGATGATACAGCGTGAAGACGGGCGCGTACTGATAATCGAAGCCCTGGGGGTCCCGGAACCACAGGGGGGAGAGCAGATTCGTGCGGGAGGACCCGTCCGGCCACTGCTCGTAGTTGAAAAAGGGCCAGACGCGGGAGTAGAGGTACTGCTCGTCCCGTTCGTGCCACACGATACGTTCCTCGCGCAGGAACAGCGCGACGGACGTTTGCGACCGCGTCACCCCCACCTCGCTCGTGTCCTTCGAGTAGAAGATGAACGGCCACGCGACGTGGTGCGTCTCGCGTCCCCCGCTCGTGAACCCGGTGAACAGGGGCCAAACCTGGCGCTTGCGGCTGGCGCCGTCCCGCCGGACGAAGAACGGCCACGGCGCGGCCACTTCGCGGTAGTTGCCCTGATGGTGGTCCAGCACGCTGAAGAAGGGCCACAGCACTGAGCGATAGTCCCGCCTGGCGGAATGTTCGTAGGTCCAGAAGGGCCAGGTCATGCCGCGGCGGCCCGGCTGGGCGCGGTGGAGATCGAACTCTTCCCGGTACACGAATGGCCACGCATAGAATCGCCGGTCGTACTTCCCATGCTTCACGCGGCGCCCGTAAAGCGGCCACAGGCGGAAGGTGTCCATGCCGCCGCCGTGGCCGCGCGTAAAGATCGGCCAGAGCCAAGAGGTGGCCACGTGGCCTTTGTCGCGTATCTGAAACCAAAGCGGGAACAAGGCGAACCGGATCTCGTCCCGGGCGATCAGCCCCTTCATCTGCCCGCCGAGGGGGAAGATCGCGAAGTAACCCCCGTCGCGCGTGCTGCGGCCCCCCCAGACCACGGGGAACAGCGACCAATCAGATTCGTCGTCCACCACGTCCCCGTACCGATGTACGTCGCGGAAATAGTAGTAGAGCGGTAGGAGTTGGATCCGGCGCCGCTCGTCTTTCCGTTCGTAGAGCCACAGGGGCCAGAGCACCTGGGTGCGCAGGTAGGTGCCGTCTGCCGACGCCCGGCGCGTGTAGAACGGCCGCACCACCCGCTCGTGCATCTCCGCTTCCAGCTCCATGCCGACCAAGGGCTCCGGCGCTGCCTGGGGCTCGGGGACGGCGGGCGCGGTCGTCGGCCGGGTAAAGCCAAAGAGATTCGGCACGGGTGCGCCGGACTCGGCATCCTGCGCCCACGCGCGGGCACCTATCCCCAGGCAGCAGGCGGCGGCCAGCACGACGCCGGCCCGGCTCACGGGTCGGATCGCCCCTCGAGGAACTGGCGCACGAAGGGATCATCGCTGGTGCGAATCTCCTCCGGCGCACCGCTGACCCGCACGCGCCCCGCCTCGAAGATGACCATGTGGTCCGCCACCGCGAACGCGATGTCCAAGTCGTGGGTCACGATCACCATGGTGCGGTGCGCATCCTTAAGCCGGAGGACCAGGTCGCGGATGCTGCCCGCGAGGATGGGATCGAGTCCCGTCGTCGGCTCGTCAAACAGGAGGATGGCCGGGTCCAAGACCAGCGCCCGCGCGAGGCCGGCGCGCTTGCGCATGCCGCCGCTCAGTTCGCTCGGCATCACGTCGCCCTTCCCCGCGAGACCGACGGTCGCCAACGCCGCCTCGACGCGGGCTGCCATCTCCGTGCGCGGGCGTGCGCCTTCGCGCACCAGCGGGAACGCGACGTTCTGGCCCACCGTCATAGAGTTGAGCAACGCGCCGCTCTGAAAGCAGAAGCCCATGCGCCGGCGCAGAGCGTGCAGCTCCTGCCGCTTCAACGTGGCCAGATCCTGGTCTCCCACCAGGACGCGGCCGGCCCGCGGCCGCTCGAGCCCGACGATGAGGCGGAGAAAGGTGCTCTTGCCGACCCCACTCGGCCCCAAGATGACGGTGGCCTCGCCTCCGTCCGCCAACACGTTCACGTCCTGCAACGTGGCGGTGGCGTTGTAGCCGAAGGTGACGTTCTCGAGTTGGATCGGTGGGGAGTGGCGGGGCTCCACTGGGCATCTCCACCTGCGCGGCAGGTGGGGCCGCTATTCTACCAGTGCGCCGCGCGTCGGGCAATCGTGCTCGACACGTCCGCGCGCGCGGTCATATATAATTGTTGGGTGCCCGCGTCTCGCTGCTTCCGGTGCCAGACGGTGTGGGAATCGCCGCACCCCCGCCCGGGCCGCACGGAGCCCTGCGCGGAATGCGGCGCGGACCTGTCCTGCTGCCACAACTGCCGCTTCTACAGCCCCGGGGCGCCGAACGATTGCGCCGAACCCAACGCCGAACGCGTTCTGGACAAGGAGAAGGCGAACTTCTGTGACTACTTCGAGTTTGCGCAGGGCGACGCCGCTTCCGGCGAGGGCGACACCGCCGCGGCCGATGGCCGGCAGCGATTTGACGATCTCTTCAAGAGCTAGCGCCTTGAGCTTGTTGTGCCCCCCATGAGTACCACCGGGAATCTGCGCGGGCTGAAGCCCGACCAGCGCCGCCGCATCGACAAGCTGGCGAATCGGCGTGTGCCCGGCGACCGCATCGTCTCGCCCGAGCTGGCCCGCAGTCTGTGCGAACTCTCGCGCGAGACGGGCCGGCAGCTCGGTTTGATACTTGACCGGCGCGGGCACGTGGTCCATGTCATTGTCGGCACGGCGAGCAGTGTGGAACTGCCCGA
The DNA here is from genome assembly GCA_965371225.1 of uncultured bacterium. Taxonomy (GTDB): domain Bacteria; phylum Abyssobacteria; class SURF-5; order CBDUXP01; family CBDUXP01; genus CBDUXP01. The sequence goes on from CBDUXP010000017.1 coordinate 66,067, forward strand.
CCTGACGCGCCACCGGGCGGGCGCGGGGCGCATGCGCGGGGTGCGGCTCGTGCACACGCACCTCCGGGGTGAAGCGCTGACGAATGACGATTTCACCGACTTGGCCTTGCTGCGCTTGGACCTGGTCTCCGCCATCGTGGTGGCCGAGGACGGGCTGCCCGTCACCATGCACAGCGCGCACCTCCGGCCGGGCGACGTGGGCCCCCAGCCCTGGACCCTGCTCGACCCGCAGCATCCGGCGCAGGAGACCACCGACTTCGCCGCACTCGTCCAAGCGCTCGAGGAGGAGGTCGCCCGGCAGACCAATGGGCGGTTGCAGCGCCTGGCGCTGCCGCGGGCGGTGGTGGTGCATGTCACCACCGAATCCCTGGCGCGGGCCGAGGACAGCGTGGCGGAGTTGCTGGACCTGGCCCAGACCTGCGGGGTCGAGGTGGTCGATGTGGTCAAGCAGCGGCGGTCCCAGATCGACGCGCGGTTCGTGCTCGGCCGCGGGAAGGTGCAGGAGGTGGTGATCCGCGCCATGCAACTGGGGGCGGATATCCTGCTGTTCAACCGCGACCTCACCCCAGGTCAACTGCGTAACCTGGGAGAGCTGACCGAGCTGAAGATCGTCGACCGGACGCAGTTGATCCTGGACATCTTCGCGCAACATGCGCACACGGTGGACGGCAAGCTCCAGGTGGAGCTGGCGCAGTTGCGTTACATCCTGCCGCGCCTGGTGGGACACGGCACGGCGATGTCGCGGCTGGCGGGCGGTATCGGCGGACGCGGCCCCGGCGAGACGAAACTCGAAATCGGGCGCCGCCGGGCGCGCGATCGCATTGCGCATCTGGACAAGCAACTCAAGCGCGCGGGCCGGCGGCGGGATCAGCGCCGGCACCGGCGCCAGGCACGGCATGTCCCCATCGTCTCCATCGTCGGCTATACGAACGCGGGAAAATCCACCCTGCTGAATGCTCTGACCAACAGCAGCGTCACGGTGGAGGACCAGCTGTTCGCCACGCTGGATACGGCGAGCCGGCGCTTGCGGTTTCCCGACGAGCGGGAGGTGATCATCACGGACACGGTCGGGTTTATTCGCGCGTTGCCGAAAGAGCTGCTGAAGGCTTTTGCCACGACGCTCGAAGAGCTGCGCGACGCGGACCTGCTGCTGCACGTGGTGAACACGGCTCACCCGGCCGTCGAGCAACACATCGAGGTGGTCGAGCAGACGCTGGGCGACCTGCACTTGGCAGACATCCCGCGCGTGCTCGTGCTCAACAAGATCGATTTACTGACGCCGGAATTGCGCACGGACCTTGCGGTGGGGACCGAAGGGGTGCCGCTCTCTGCGCTGAACCGCACCACCTTCCAGCCCCTTCTGGAAGTCATCGCCGCACACTGCTGGCCCGCCAAGACGCCCACGCCTATCGCCTAGCTGTCCGCAGCGTATCCCCGCCTGCGTGCTATACTTCGCCTGAGCCGGCGCAAACGGCGGCTGCGGGGGGTACGCGATGGCACGGAATCTATTTAGCGGGTTGGCCAAGGGGCAAGTCACGAAGATTTACAACTCCGGCGTCATGCAGAATATGGGCCGGGGCGACATCATCTTCCGCAAGGGCGAAGTAGGCAGCGAGCTGTTCGTCATCATCAACGGCAAAGTGGCAATCGTCGACGACTACCACGGCAAAAAGAAGACTATCGCCGAACTCTCGACGGGCGATTGCTTCGGCGAGATGGCGCTGTTCTCCAAGGTCAAGCGGTCGGCGAATATCCTCTGCCAGGAACCCGGGACGCTCCTGGTGTTGGACGAGGAGAAACTCGAGCGATTGGTCGAGAAGAAGATCCCGAGCAAGTTCCTCGTCAACCTCATCGCGATTCTGGCCAGTCGTCTGCGCCACACCAACGCGCACTATATGAAGGCAAAATACGGTGAGACGGCGGCGAGTGCCCTCGGAAGCGAAGGGCCGCGGCAACCCGAGAAGACGTTGGACAAGGAGTGGATGGGCTAGCGGCCGAGGTTACTCCGCCGCGGTCGCCGCGGGGACATGCAGCACCACGGACCGCACTGCGCCGGCGTGTACGAGCGCGCGTTGCCCGCCCGCGGTCCCGCCGACATCCGTAAGCTGCACGTCCGCTTCCCCGGGCGGCAGGAACGCGAACGCGAACCGGCCTTCGCCGTCGGTGACGGCCAACCAGAGCCTGTTGACGGTCACGGTGGCGCCAGCTACCGCCTTCCCCGCCTCGTTCTCAACGCGGCCCGCAATCGCGCCGAACGTGGTCGGGTCCGCGCCGAAATCCCGCGCGAGCGCCTGAAACAGGGCGTACGCCACGCGCCGCTGCGCGCCCGGCGTCGACAGCAGGATTTCCGTCTCGGGATCCACCGGCGACAACGCCTGCACGCGAACGGCCGGGCATCCCGTGTGCGTCAGCTCGTAGGCGACGCTCTGCAGCACGCGACCGCGCGGCCGGTGCAGCACGTCGGCGAGTGCCTCGCGTATGAACCCGGCGAGCCGTTTCCCGTCCGCGCTCGTGGGGTAATGCTCGATGACCACGCCGCTGGACAGATCGGCCGTGGTCGCGTGCCCCGTCTCGTCCAACACCCGCTCGGGCGCCGCCCCCCCACCGTGGCGAATGGACACGAAGCGCGCTGCCGCGGCCGCCTCGCTGGTTTCCACCCGCTGGAACGGTGAGGTCGTGGCATCCCCCATCCGGGTGAGCACCGGCACGGCGCCCGCCGATTCCAGGTACGCGGCAAGGTAACGCGCGACGCGCAAGTTCACGTCCGCCGCCCGGAGCCCGGTGGGCCCGCGCGCCCCCGCCGCTGCACCGCCGTCCGCCGCGTCGATGGCGATGACCTGCCCGTGTAATGCGCCGCCTGCCACGGGCACCAGGGGTATTTGGTACGGAGTCGGCAGCGGTCGCGTATCCGCCCGCCTTGCGGTCCCCCAGTAGCCGCGCGCACTCACCCGTATCGGTGCGTCATACGTGTCGGGCAGCATCACCAGCCCGTCCCCGTTCGTCGTTCCGACATGCTCCCCCGCGGCCGCCCGCGCGCCAGCGATGGGGTCGCCCGTGTCGGCGTGCAGGACCCGGGCGAGGAGCCACGGCGCCGCCAGGTCGTCCACCTGCACGGCCACCTGGGCCGACAGGTCACCGCACCGCGCCGTGACGCGGGTACTCATCCGCGTCTGACCGGCCTGCCAATACGCACTCGCCATCCCGTCCGCAGTGGTCGCTTCGGCGCGGGACAGTTCGCCGGTCACGACCGCAAACGTGACGCGCGTGCCATCGAGTACGGGGTAGCCTTGCGCGTCAAGCACTCGGACGGAGACGAGCGCCGTGGCCTGGCTGTCCGGATGGACCGCCTCGGGCGCGGCGTGCACCGTGAGAAAATGCGGCGCAGCATCGATCGTGAACGCACTACGCAGCGGCCGGGTGGCGTTGCCGCGCACGTTGCGTCCCCACGCTTCCACGGTGTAGGTCCCGCTCGGCAGTGGGTGCGCCACTGTCGCGTGCGCCGTGCGCGCCGCCACGTCGTAGGTCACGGGCAGGGTCTCGTTATTGAGCGTGACGCGAATCGTTGCAGGATCCATGGGCACGCCGCGGTCCAGTGCGAATTCGATCGTGATGGCATCGAGCGCCGCGTGCCGCTCGCCGTCCGCCGGGGTCACGCGCACGACTCGCGGTACGCCGCGGGAGAAGTATTCGACCAACCCCAGGAAGTACGCTTCGGCCTCCAGCCGTTGCATGGCCGCGAATGCCAGGTGCTCGGCGTTCGCTTCCGCCGATACGTAGGATGCTTCCCCCAGAATTGCGGGCACGGCCGTCTCACGCAACACGTGGAAATTTCCGGGCAGGATCGCGTTGGCGCGCTCACCGAGATTGCGCGCATGATGCCGGTGCACCGCTTGCGCCAGGTCGAGGCTCGGGGCGCCGCCGCGCAGTTGATAGTAGGTTTCGAGATCGTTCTTCTGCGAGCCCGGAATAATGTCCGCGTTGTGGTGCAGCGACAGAAACACATCCGGATCGCGCGCAGTCGCAAATTCCGCGCGGGCCTGCAGGTCTTGCTTCAAGGTGGGCTTGGGCAACGGCGATGCCTGAGAGTCCGCCGTCCGGGTCATCTCCACGTGCGCCCCGGCTTCCGTCAGCAGCCCCCACAGGTGCAGCCCGACCCCCAGGTTGACGTCCGCTTCACGGACGCCATTGGGCCCCACCGCCCCGGGCCACGGTCCCCCATGCCCCGGATCAATGACGATGTGCCGCCCTTCGAGCGCGCCGATATCGAACTGCTCCGGCACTTCCGCCAGCAGGTAAGCGCGGTGATCCGTGATGCGCACGGGTCGCCCCGGCCGGCCGGCGCACCCGGCCATCAGGCCAAGCAGCAATAGCGCCGCTGGCCTAGAGAGTGATGGACCCGAGAACCACCGCATGGCGTGCCCCCGTCACGGACGGGCAAGAGTTGTGGTGCGCGTGCAGCGTATCGTTCGCGAGCAGGGCGAAGCCGACCGCTTCTTTCGCGTCGCCGGGTAAGCCCTCGTCCGCCGTATCCCGCAGGGGGACCGGCGCCAGCCGCGCGGCGAGCCGCTCGCGCAGGACCGGGTTGTGCGCCCCGCCGCCGCTCAGGAGGCAATCCACGGGCGCACCGTAGGGAGCGGCGAACTGTTCGAGACTGGCGGCGATCGAGTCGGCGGTGAACGCGGTCAACGTCGCCACCACGTCGGGAAGGGCGCCGCCGGCGATGCCCTGCAATACCTGCTCGGCGAGGGCGGGGCCGAACATCTCGCGGCCAGTGCTCTTGGGCGGCGGACAGCCCAGATAGGGATGCGCGAGCAGGCTCGCGAGCAGATCCTCATCGACCGTGCCTGCGCCCGCGAGGGCTCCCCCCTCGTCGAACCGCTGCGCACCGTTCGTGGCCGCCGCGACGGCCGCGTCGATGAGCACGTTCCCCGGACCCGTGTCCCACCCGACCGTCGGTTGCTCCCCAGGGGGCAGCACCGTCACGTTCGCGATGCCGCCAATATTCAACAGCCACCGCGTTGCATCTTCCCGGCCGAAAAGCACCGCGTCCGCGTACGGCATTAGCGGTGCGCCCTGCCCACCGGCCGCGATATCGCGCGTGCGGAAATCGCTGACCACGGGCAGGCCCGTCCGTTCGGCGATCACCGCCGGTGCGCCCAGTTGGAGCGTGTGCCGGTCCGCCGGGTCCGTGGCCGTCCCGTGATACACGGTCTGCCCGTGCGACCCGATGGCGTGGCACTCGGCCAGCGTGAGTCCCGCGGCCTGCGCGCCGGCGTCCGCCGCGGCGGCGAACCGTTCGCCCAGCCAGAAGTGCAACGCGCTGCACTCCGCGGCCGTGGCGTGTTGGGCGGCGAGGATGCGCTCCCGTTCCGCCGCGGTGAACGGCACGGTCGTCCAGCCGAGCAGGGCCCACTCCGTGTCGCGCCCGCATCCCCTGAAGCGGCACACGGCCGCGTCGATACCGTCAGCAGACGTGCCGCTCATCAGACCAATGATGTGCAGCGGGGCGTCAGGCTCGCGCAACTCCACCAGCGGCGTCACGTTGCCGATTGTAACGGAACCGGCGCGCGGCCGGTCGCCTCCGCCTGCCCCAGCAGCACCGCGGCCAGCGCCTCCTGTGCCGCCGGCGTGTCGCTGTAGGTGAGGGCGACCGGGTAGTCCGGAAAGAGGTCGGCGTCGAAGGGATTGCGCAGAGCCGCGACCAGCACGGGGCAGTCCGCGCGCTGCACCAGGTCCCGCGCCGCCGTCGCCTGCGGCGGCCGCAGGTGCGCGTTCGCCGTCGCGAGGAGCACCGCCTCGGCCGGGGGCAGGGCCACCTCACTGTGCAGGGGACAGACCGCTACCGTGCAGCCCCCCTGCTCCAGGGCGGCCACGAGCGGGTCCAGCCGCCCCAGCGTATCCGTCTCCACGGCTGTCTGGAGAAACGCCTCGGGCACAAGGAGCGTCACCCGCCCGCCGGTGATGGGCGCCCAGTCCCCACCACGCAGGAGGGTGACGGCGCGCGCCGCGACAGTTGCCGCGACGGCGTGGGCGTCCGGCGGCGGAGATGGTGCATGCGCGCCGAAGCGTCGCAGTGCCGCACTCCGGGTTGCCGCATCCTGGAGGATCTGGTCGGCGATGAGGCCGCGCCCGATCGCGTCGACTAGAGCGTCGTACACCGCGTCCTGCACGGCGGGGGTGTGGCACACCAGAAGCAGGTCCACGCCGGCCATGATGGCGTTGGTCGCGCCCGCCTCAGGCGACAACCACTTGGTGAACGCCTTCATCTCCATGCAGTCGCTGATGATCGCCCCGTCGTACCCGATTTCGCGCCGCACGATGTGCTGGAAGAGCCGGCGGTTCACAGTGGCCGGCAACCGGGTCATGCGCTCCAGGTGCGGGTACGCGCAGTGCGCGGTCATGATGGCCGCCACCCCCGCCTCCATCGCCGCGATGAAGGGTGGCATGTGGTGGAGCTGCAGGTCCCGCAGGGAGGTCTGCACGATGGGCAGGTCGTCGTGCGCGTCCTGGCGGGCGTCGCCCATGCCGGGGAAGTGTTTCGCGGTGGCTGCCACCCCGCCCTCCTGTATGCCGCGGATCGTCGCGCAGCCGAGCGCCGCGACCCGGTCGGGATTCGCGCCGAAGCTCCGCACGCCGATCCCGGGGTTGTCCGGCGTACTGGCCAGGTCCAGCACGGGCGCGCAATTCAAGGTGATTCCCACGTCGCGCAACATGGCCGCCAAGCAGCGGCCCGTGTCGTAGGCCAAAGCCTCGTCGTCGGCGGCGCCGAGCGCCATGTTGCCTGGGAGTTCGGGCCAGGGGTCGCGGAGCCGCGCTACCGTTCCCCCCTCTTGATCGATGGCGATGAGCAGTGGCGAATCGTGCTCGGCCGCCCGCGCCTCCTGCAAGCGCACGCACAGGTCGCGCACCTGATCGGGGGCGTGCACGTTCCGCGCGAAAAGGATGATGCCGCCCGCGCGCCCCGCGCGAATGCGTTCCAGCACGTTGGCCGTGGGCTCCAGCCCGTCAAAGCCGACGATCAACGCATCGCCCACTTGCGTGGCGATGGGGATGTCCGGCGCGGTGGGTTTATCCGTAGGCATCGGTGGGCTGGAGCGGGGCGGCAGCGCGGTCCGCCGCCCAGGTGTCCATCAGTGTGGGCGCCGGATGCCCTGCCAGCAAGCCCTCGCGAAGTTGCGGTCCGCCGGCCAACGCATCGAAGTGGCTCGCGTGAAAGCGACAACACTCCGGATGTCGCTGCAGGGCGGTGGCGAACACCGTCAGGACAGGCGGCAGCGGATCGGCGTCCGGCCGCGTGCGCGTGAGTCGAACGCCGTTGCAATGCTCCCCCAAAAACGACTCGGACTCGGGGACGCAGCCGTCGGGATCCGCGTGCCACCCGCCCTCGAGGACGTTCACGGCGTCGGCGACGGCCTCCGCCTGCAACCACGGCGCGCCAAGCCATCGAAACGGCCACGGTGTTCCCCGCCCGACGGACAGGGTGAGCCCCTCGCCCAGACAGGTGCCGGGATAGGCGGCGACCGATTCCAGATCCGGCAGGTTGGGTGAGGGCGGTGTCCACGGCAGGTTCAGGTCGGTCCACGCCTGTGTCCGCCGCCAGCCGCTCATGCACGCGCGTGTCACGCGCACGTCCGGGTGCGCGCGCTGCCAGCCGGTGGCGATGTCACCGGTGGTCAGCCCGTGCTGCATGGGCAGGGGCCAGCATCCGACGGGCGCGTCGCAGTCCGCCGGAAGCACGTTCCCCCACCGTGCGGCGCCGAGCGGGTTCGGGCGGTCGCACACGATGATCTGCTTGTGCGCCGCGGTGGCTGCGCGGAGACACTGCTTCAGGACATGCCAAAACGTGTAGTACCGCGCGCCCACGTCCTGCAGGTCGAACACGATGGTGTCGATGGCGTCGAGCATTCGCGCGTCGGGCGCGGCGCGCGTGCCGTAGAGGCTGGAGATGGGGATCTCCCCCGCGGTCGGAGCGTCCGCAACCGGGGCGCCGGCGGGCGCATCGGCTGCATAGCCATGCTCGGGCGCCCAGATAGCCGCCACCCGGGCGCCGGCGTTGCGCAGGAGGCTGAGGCCCGGCGTGCGCCCGTCCGCCGCCACGCTCGCGCGCGTTCCCACGTAGGCCAGCCGCCCGGCCGCCGCGATGTCGCCGCCTGTCAGCCAGGCTTCCAACCCGAACCGCACGCGCGGCTCAGTCATACACGCGCTGCAAATAAGTGTTGCTGACGTAGTGGCCAGGATCGCGGGATACTTGAAACCCTCGAC